>JAJWJX010000087.1:0-8793 GCA_021623045.1 Segatella copri
GGCTGAAGGCCCAAAAGCTCCTAGCCCAGGGCATCGCCCTGGGTATAATAGCAATTAGCAAAGCGCCCTGTAAGGGCAAAAGCTTTGTATATTGTCTGGTACTTGAAAGCTTTTGCCCTTACAGGGCGACAGGCTTGCGTCCCAGATTACCCAGGGCGTTGCCCTGGGCTAGGAGCTTTTGCCCTTTCAGGGCGTGTGGAGCATACATGCGAAAGTTCAACATCTAAGAATTAAAATTTGAAGATTATGAATTTCAGTAATGATAAAGCAATATATGTACAGATAGCCGAGCGATTGAGCGATGAAATCCTGGCGGGCAAGTACAAGGAAGACGAGCGAATACCGAGCGTCAGGGAATATGCCGTGCTGCTGGAGGTAAATGCCAACACAACCGTGAAGGCATACGACCTGCTTGCCACCGATGAGATCATCTACAACAAGCGAGGCTTGGGCTACTTTGTTTCCGCAGGAGCCAAGAAGCAGATTAAGAAAACCCGCAAAAAGGAGTTTATGAAAGAAAGACTCCCGGAACTCGCCCGACAAATGCAGCTTCTCGACATCTCCATCGATGAAGTGAAGGAAGAGTTGGAGAAGAATCTCAAAAAGATAAAGATATGATGACACTATTCATCCTCAAATATATATTTATAGCTTCTGTCTTTGCCTTATATATAATAAGGTGTATGTAATAACGTTTTAAAAAAAGAGTTACGCTTGCAACTTTCTGAAAGTTGCAAGCGTCTAATGGTTTAAATTGATATCCATAAAACGAAAGTAATATGTCATTAATTCATCTAAAAGACGTCAACAAAACCTATCAGGGTGCTCAGCCACTCCATGTGCTGAAGGGCATCGACCTCGACATCGAACGTGGCGAGTTCGTCAGCATCATGGGTGCTTCCGGCTCGGGAAAATCCACCTTATTAAATATATTGGGTATTCTCGACAACTACGATACGGGCGAATACCGACTCAATGATGTGCTCATCAAAGACCTCTCGGAAACCCGTGCTGCCGAATACCGCAACAAGATGATCGGCTTCATCTTCCAGTCGTTCAACCTCATCTCGTTCAAGACGGCAGTGGAAAACGTGGAACTTCCACTCTTCTACCAGGGCGTGAGCCGCAAGAAGCGCCACGAACTGGCGATGGAATATCTCGAAAAACTGGGCTTGAAGCAATGGGCCAACCATTATCCTAACGAGATGTCGGGAGGACAGAAGCAGCGTGTAGCCATCGCCCGTGCCCTCATCACCAAACCCGAAATCATCCTTGCCGATGAGCCTACAGGAGCCCTCGACTCCAAAACGAGCGTGGAAGTGATGGACCTGCTGAAGGAACTGCACCAGAAAGAGGGAATGACTATCGTGGTGGTAACCCACGAAAGCGGTGTAGCCAACGAGACCGATAAGGTTATCCATATCAAGGACGGACTCATCGGAAGCATCGAAGACAACAGAGACCATCATCTCGTATCAAAAGACTACGTTAAGTAAGAAGAGAATGAGAGAATTAATCAAAGAAATATGGAGCACGTCGAAGCGCAACAAACTCCGCACTTCGCTCACGGGATTTGCCGTTGCCTGGGGAATCTTCATGCTGATATTCCTGCTGGGCGCCGGCAACGGACTGATTAATGCCCAGTTGCAGCAAAGCACCCGCTTCCTAGCCAACTCCATGCGAGTATTCCCAGGCGAAACCTCCAAGGCTTACAAGGGACTGAAGGAAGGCAGAAGCATCACGCTCAACGACAAGGACATCCTCATCAGCAACAAGACCTATGGTCAGTACGTGGATGATGTGGGTGGAAGACTGGAACAGTATAACGTGAACATCAACTATGGCGATAATTATGTGACAAGCCAGTCGTTGGTGGGTGTGGCTCCTACGCATCCCAAAATCGACAAGACGGAGCTGATTGCCGGACGATTCATCAACGAAATCGATATGAAGGACCAGCGCAAGAATGTGGTGCTGAGCCGAAGCCAGGCCAAGGAACTCAGCAAAGACTACCGTTCGCTGGTGGGCAAGAACGTAAAGATCAGCAACCTCAACTTCCAGGTGGTAGGAATCTACAAGGATGATGAATCGCGCAACAATACCGAAGCCTTCATCGCCTACTCCACCATAAAGACCATTTACGCCAAGGGCGATGATGCGGGAAGTCTGGAGTTTACCATCAAGAATCTGAAGACCAGGGAGGACAATAAGCAGTTTGAAAAGAACTATCGTGCCAGCATCAACAACAACCATCAGGCAGCCCCTGATGACGACCGCACCATCTGGCTCTGGAACCGATACATGGACAATATCCAGATGAACCAGGGAATCGCCATCATGCAGACGGCACTCTGGATTGTGGGTCTGTTCACCCTGCTGAGCGGAATCGTGGGCGTAAGCAACATCATGCTCATCACCGTGAAGGAGCGAACCCGAGAGTTTGGCGTAAGAAAAGCCATCGGCGCCAAGCCTTGGTCGATACTGAAGCTCATCATTACCGAGAGCATCATCATCACCTCGTTCTTCGGCTACATCGGAATGGTCTGCGGCGTGGCGGCAAACGAAATCATGGACGCTACCATCGGCCACACCACCGTAGATACCGGACTGTTTAAAGCCGCCATGTTTGTGAACCCTACGGTGGGCATCGGCACCTGTATCGGCGCCACCATCACCATCGTCATCGCAGGCACCATCGCCGGACTCATCCCAGCCATCAAGGCTGCAAGAATCCGACCGATAGAGGCGCTGAGAGCGGAGTAATGCAAAATGTTGAATGCTAAGTGTTGAATGTTGAATTCATTCTTGCTTACACCTTATTGTATATATATAGACTATACTATGCGATTAGATTTAGATACATATAAAGAGATTCTCGACACCATCACGAGGAACAAGAGCCGCAGTCTGCTTACGGGCTTCGGCGTGTTCTGGGGCGTGTTTATGCTCATCGCCCTGATGGGTGGCGGACAGGGACTGAAGGAGATGCTGCAAAACAACTTCACAGGCTTTGCCACCAACACCGCTATCATCTGGGCGCAGAACACCACCAAACCCTACAAGGGATTCAACAAGGGACGTTCCTGGCAGATGGAAGAGAAAGACCTGGACAGATTGCGCCACCAGGTGCCCGAACTCGATGTCATCACCCCGCTGCTCTTCGGCGGCAACAAGTCGGTGGTGTTTGGCGACAAGAAATTCAGCGGCAGCACCCAGGGCGTAAATCCTGACTACGCCAAAGTTTCTGCACCACAGATGTTTTACGGCAGATACATCAACGAGATGGATGTGCGCCAGCAGCGCAAGGTTTGCGTCATCGGCAAACAGATTTACAAGAATCTCTTTCCTGGCGGCGGTGATCCGTGCGGCAAGAGCGTAAGAGTAGATTCTACCTATTATATGGTGATAGGCGTAGATTACCGCTCGGGCAACGGCGTGAACTTCGGCGGTCGTGCCGATGAAACCATCACCCTGCCCCAATCGGTTTTGCGCAGCGCTTATAACCGGGGTAAGGCGGTTGACATCATAGCCACAACCGGAAAGCCGGGAGTAGTGATGAGCAGCATTGCCCAGCGGATGAGAGAAACCGTGGCAAGAGCCCACAGCATCGACCCTACAGACGAAAAAGGCATCATGGTGTTCAATACCGAAGTACTCTTCCAGATGCTCGACAACCTGTTCAAGGGCGTCAACTTCCTCATCTGGCTGGTAGGCATCGGCACCCTTCTTGCCGGCGCTATCGGAGTTTCCAACATCATGATGGTAACGGTAAAGGAGCGAACCACCGAGATAGGTATCCGCCGAGCCATCGGAGCCACGCCTAAGATGATACTCTCGCAAATCATCTCCGAGAGTATTCTTCTCACCCTGGTAGCCGGCATGAGCGGCATCCTCTTCGGTGTTGCCATCCTGCAGATGCTAGAGATGGCGAACACCACGGACGGCATTCTTACCGCCCATTTCCAGGTAGATTTCTGGACTGCCATCTCTTCAGCCATCCTCATCTGCATTCTCGGCGGCCTAGCCGGACTCGCCCCTGCATGGCGAGCGATGAGCATCAAACCGGTGGATGCGATGAGAGACGAATAAATAACTTTGAACTTTGAGATTTGAACATTGAACTTTATGAAATGCTTCAAGTCAATATCTCAGAGTTCATCAGGTAATCATAAAGTTCAACGTTCAAAATTCAAAGTTCAATGTATAAGAAGTATTCAAAGTTGATTGTTGCGGCGATTGTCGCCTTGATCTTCATCGGAACCTTCGTGTTCCTTTATGAGAAATCGCAGCCTAAGCCTGTGGAGTATACTGAGTTTACTCCTAAGATGGCTGATGTTTTGAAAACTACCGTCATCACGGGCAAGATTGAGCCTCGCAACGAGGTGAGCGTAAAGCCTCAGATTAGCGGTATCATCACCGAGATTTGCAAAGAAGCGGGTGATTATGTTCAGGCGGGCGAGGTTATCGCCAAGGTAAAGGTGATTCCGGATATGGGACAGCTCAGTTCGGCTCAAGCACGCGTGCGCCTTGCTGAAATCAACCTGAAACAGGCACAGGTGGATTATGGTCGCGAAGAACAGCTCTTCAAGAAACAGCTGGTTAGCGCCGATGAGTTTGATAAGGTAAAGCAGGCGATGAAACAGGCACGCGAGGAAGTTACCGCAGCCGAAGATGCTCTCCAGGTGGTGCGCGATGGTGTAAGCAAGAGCAATGCCAGCGCTTCTTCTACCCTCATCCGTTCTACCATTTCGGGAATTATCCTCGATATTCCGGTCAAGGTGGGTAACTCGGTGATTCTTGCCAACACTTTCAACGATGGTACTACCATCGCCAGCGTGGCAAACATGAACGACCTCATCTTCCGTGGCAATATAGATGAAACCGAAGTGGGAAGTCTCGTTACGGGAATGCCAATGAAGATTACCATCGGAGCCTTGCAGAACCTCAACTTCGAGGCTAACCTGGAGTATATCTCTCCTAAGGCTGTAGAAAACAATGGTGCCAACCAGTTTGAGGTAAAGGCAGCCATCCGTTCTACCAAGGGCGGCAAAATCCGTTCAGGCTATAGCGCCAATGCCGAAATCGTACTGGCAAAGGCTACCCATGTACTCACCGTTCCGGAGAGTGCCATCGAGTTTAGCGGCGATTCTACCTTTGTATATATCATAAAAGGTAGCGACAAGAAGAAGACTTATGAGCGCAAACAGGTAACTACCGGTTTGAGCGATGGAGTAAATATAGAAATCAAGAAGGGTCTGGGCCTCAAAGACAAGGTTCGCGGTCCTCAGGTAATAGCAGAAAATAAGGATGATGACGAATAGTCACCATCCTTATTATTTTTTTATAAACATCAGATAACTTAGATGTTATCCTTTTCGATATCCTTGAAGTAGCGGTAAGTACCCACCTTCAGTTCATCGCAGGCAATCTCATCACAAACGATGATACCATGCTGGTGCTGCTGCAGAGCGCTGATGGTCCAAGCCTGGGTAACAGGGCCTTCGATGGCAGCCTGCAGGGCGCGGGCCTTGTTATGACCGTTGCAGAGAATCATCACCTCTCGGGCAGCCATCACGGTACCCACACCTACGGTCAGAGCCAGACTAGGTACCTTCTCAGGATCATTGTCGAAGAAACGTGAGTTGGCAATCTTGGTATCTGTAGTGAGCGTCTTTACTCGGGTGCGGGAAGTGAGAGAAGAGAATGGCTCGTTGAAAGCAATATGGCCATCAGGACCGATACCACCGATAAAGAGGTCGATGCCACCCGCTTCTTCTATCATCTGCTCATAATGACGGCACTCCTCTTCCAGGTTCTCGGCATTGCCGTTCAGGATATGAATATTCTCCTTAGGGCAGTCGATATGATTGAAGAGATTGGCAGCCATGAAAGAGTGATAGCTCTCAGGATGAGATTCCGGCAAACCTACATATTCATCCATATTGAAGGTGATGACATGCTTGAACGAAACCTTGCCTTCTTTTACCGCCTTTACCAGATTGGCATACATGCCCTGAGGTGAAGAACCGGTTGGCAAACCCAGAACAAAAGGACGTTCAGCAGTTGGTTGAAATCTGTTAATTGTTTCAACTACATGATCAGCTGCCCACTTTGACAGCTTCTCATAATCTTTTTCGATAATAACACGCATAATCTATTTCTTATTGTTTAGTTGTAAAATTCAGGAAACAAAAATAATAAAAATCTGTTTCATTACCGCTAAAAGATGGCAAAAATTATATTTTTTTACAGTTTGCGGTATCTACTTCTTCATAGCCCTCCTGCTCTACATATTCATCGAAACCGATGCTGATATCGGCGCCATTCTGCTTGAAGAGACGCAGTAATTTCTGCTGCATATCGGGTGCGATGAGGATGGCGCCGCGCTTCGCCTTGCAATAGGTGCTTTCGCTGATATAGGGCGAAAAGTGCCAGAAATGAGGCGTATTGGCAGAAGGTATCGTGCCGAACATGCGGCGGAATCCGCGTGCCATGCGTATGATCTTCTTCTGAAGACGATAGGCGCAGCCCTGCTCGCTGCAGGCTATATGGTCCGGGTTCAGAATACTGAACACCTTCTCCGACTTACGCAACTTCTGATAACGCTCAAAACGAGCACAAAGGTGATGTACCGGGCACGCCTCCTTGAGACATACCGTATCAATGGAATGGATTGAAATGTTGTTCATGTTCTCTTTTTTTTTAGTTGGATAAATAATTTTTTCTTCGAAAGATTGAGAGGCTGTTATCGGCAAATAGCCAACTGGCGAACCACAGACAGCCAACTAGCCGCTATGAGAACAGTGGGCTGTTCTAGACGGACAGCTATCGGAAAAGCCTGAGAAAGAATTTTAAGAGAGTAACTGCGAAAAACTCTTCACTCTTCACCTAACCCCCGGAAATGCCGATAAACAGAGGGGATTCGAGGGGTGAAGAGTTGTTTCTCACTCTTCACCCACTCTTCACCACTCTTCACCCATCTGCCGCTTAGCTATATTTTCAGATTCTTACAAGCAGATAGGCCTGACCCTTCTTGGTATGCTTCATCTTGCAACCCAGGAGTTTGAGCGACTGGCCTATGCGAATCTTGGTACTCAGATTACTGATCAGCATCGGAAATCTTTCGTGCAGAACCTCGAAAACATCCGAACAGATGAGCCATTCGCCCGTTTCATTATCCTCGGGAACACGGAAGCAGCTCTTCAGCATCGATTCAAAATCATCCACCTTGAAGAAAGGAAGATTACACTTCTGAATGCGATCCACCTCGGCATTGGTAAACCAGTAAGGGGTCTTCTTATGACAAAGCTCATACATAACTTGTGCATAGAGCTGGTCATAAATGATGGGTGAACCGTTGTCGATATATTCACCTGCCGGAATGTGCAGACATACGAAACGGCGGCTACCCGTAGGGTCGCAGAGCGGATGCTCATCGTTGGTGGTTGCCAGGAAGGAAGCGTAGCGCGGACGGTCATCCTGACTCTTGCCGAAGATAGGGCGGCCGTTCACCTTCACCTTCGAAAGCATCTGCTTCAGCTTGCCCTGCTGCGATGGTCCCATATTCGCAAACTCATCTATATTGACAAAGAGATTATGAGTGAGTGCCATCTCGGAGTCAAACTTATTGGCAAAGTTGATGTGGTCGAGGAAATACTGGCGCAGATTGTCCGGAAGCAGGCGATAGGCAAAGGTACTCTTGCCGCAACCCTGTTTGCCGATAAGCACAGGAGTGGTTTCGTTGCCATGAAACATATCCATCTGCAACCAGTGGGCCACAGCCGAACGGAGCCAGGTGGCGCACCATCCCAACTGTTCGCTTGTCAGTCCCGGAATTCTGCCAAAGAGTTCAGCCACATGGTTCTTACCATCCCATTCCGGCAGGTTCTCGAGATATTCCCTGATAGGGTCAAACTCCGAAACCTCTTCAGAACGTACGAACTCCTCAATATCCTGTCGGGGCGACTTCTTGCCTCCCACACCCAACCGCTTGGCATGACGGACGATGGAATTGAAAGCCTCCGGAGTCAGCACCTTCCAGGTAGAGTCAGAAGATTCCTCCTCTTCCCCGCCGTTTTCCGGTTCCTCTTCTACGGCCTCCTCAGCCTCGTCCTCATTCTTTGAGAGAGTGAAATACTCGGTTTTACCACTTAGCACATTTCTACGGAAGAGATAATACTCATCGAGAAAACTCTCAACAAGAGAGAGTGCAGAAATTTCGTTTGTCATCTTATCTGATGACGATAAGTTTTTTAAATTTTCCATTATGTGTAAATTTTAAGATTAATAATAATCATCCTTTTTGCCCTTATATATAATAAGGTGAAGAGTGGTGAAGAGTGGGTGAAGAGTTGTCTCTATCTCTTCACCCCTCGAAACCCCTCTGTTTATGGGCATTTCCGGGCTTCAGGTGAAGAGTGAAGAGTTTCAGCTCATTCATGGCTCAACATTTCGCCGCTCTTTCGTTTTCGATGGCAAAGTTAATACTTCCCTTCACCGATTCCAAATTTTCCCCGCCACCTTCCCGCTACTTTTCTGAAATCAGGGAAGAAACAAGGGGGCTACGGGGAAAAGTATGGGGAAAAAAGAGGAAAAACAAGCGCATATCCTTGCATAATCCGAAAATAAATCTTACCTTTGTGGCGAAACTTATTTTCCCTCAAATCCGCAACCTATAGGGTTTCGTGGGAATTTACTTGTAAAACGACAAAAATTCTTTTATTGTACATATTCCTTGGGCATAACAGAAACGTCGTAAACACAAAATCCCCTTACCCCATAAAGCGACTTGAG
>JAJWJX010000036.1:0-37450 GCA_021623045.1 Segatella copri
CACCATCCCTTCGGCAGCTTGCCATATTGGGGGTTATCACAGGTGATTTCAGCCTTCGGATTGATGCGTTTCAGCAACTCAATTGCCGACTCATCATTCGGGTCTTGTGGTACGAGTTTTCCATGAATGGCAAGATCGAGAACTTTGGACTTGACTTGTCTTATAGAATCTTGTAACTTTTCCTTGTTTTCCTCTATGTTGTCTACAAATGATAGCCAATACTTTAAATTCTTTATTATTCGCTCTATTTCAGGTAATGGCGGAAGAGGTATTCTCATATTTTGAGATTGGGTCAAAGAAATATTAACCTGTCCTGCACTGCCTTTGGTGGATATAGAATTAATTTCAGACATTTCTTCCAAGTAAGCCTTTAGGTAAACATTAATATTATCCTTATGAAGATAAGGACGTATAAGTACGGCTGCTTGGTTGAAATTTGCTTGCGGCAACGATGGGGGAATAATTGCCAATTTACCCAATGGTGGTCCTACAATATTCATTATTAAATCACCAACCTCTGTTCTTGAGCGTTGCAGTTTACCATTATGTATTTCAGCTGTTATATACTGTGGTTTATATTCAAAATCTATTTTCTGATTTCTCAGATTATACATCTTGATATACGGAATGCCCTTAGGTACGAACGAAGACTTTTCTGGAGTACTTCCTGAAGCCACATATGCTATGTCATCCAACTTGCACCACACCCACCCTTTCGGCAGTTCAAACGGATAATGCGGCTTATCAGAAGGTAAAAGTAGTTGCAGTCATATTCTTTTCTTTTACTAATAAATGTTATATTCCCACCATTCTTTTCCCTAATCATTTGTTCTCTCCCGAATTTACAGTACTTTTGCAGAAAGTATCTAATTAAATATTAAAAGTGTGATTTAAAATAAGGTATAGATTATGCAATACAAGAATATCATATTCGATTTAGGTAATGTCCTGGTGAAGCTCAATCCGGAAGGATGCATCGGGGCTTTCAAGGCGATAGGAATGGGGGAACTGGCGAATCCGAATCCTCAGAGTGAAGGGATGAAGCTGATGAGCAAACTGGGTGTGGGAATGATTACCACCGAAGCGTTCTGCGATGCAGCCCGTAAGTTGACAGGGACCGATGTGACGAATGAAGAAATCATCGATGCTGCCAACAAGATGCTGGTGGAGATTCCTGATGAGAAAAAGGAGCGACTCCTGCAGTTGAAGAAGGCTGGTTACCGCCTCTTCCTCTTGAGTAATACCATTGATGTACACTGGGATTATTGCGTGGAGCATCTCTTCCCTTATCAGAACCATGGGGTAGAGGATTATTTCGAGCAGTGCTTCCTCTCTCAGCGATTGCATCTGGCTAAGCCTGATGCCCGCATCTATGAGGAGGTAATCAGGCAGGCGACCATCCATCCCGATGAAACCCTCTTCATCGATGATCTGAAGGAAAACTGTGAGGCTGCCGAGAAACTGGGCATCCATACCTTCCAGAACGTGAAGTTCGATGATTGGCTTGCATTTCGATTCTGACGAATATGTCAGAATCGAAGCTTTTTGTTATATAATTTCAGAATAATTTGCATTTTTTCTGATGAATAATAGCAAGAACTTCACACTTTTTCTAACGAATAATCGACAGTTCTCCACATTTTTTCTAACGAATAACCAAGGAAAAGGCCGACTTTTTCTCTTTTTCCTTTAAAACTTAATATTTGTTATACATTGAGTTTATTCTCTTTTTCCAATAAAATGTTATACCTTTGTGGGCTCATAATAACTAACAAATAATATCAAAATGAATTTTTACAAGACATTAGGACTGAAAAACAGTCGTATCGACGTGGCTGATGCCTTGAGAGGATTGGCCGTAGCAGGTATTATTCTCTATCACTCTGTGGAGCATTTCAATATGTACGATGGAAGCATAGAGCATGCTTATACGCTGGGTTGTGATGATTGGATGGCAGATGTGCTGGCTTTGCTGCTGTCGGGAAAGATGTATGGCATCTTTGCCCTGCTCTTCGGATTAAGCTTCTTTATCATGAATGATAATCAGCAGCAGCGGGGAAATTGCTTTTCGGGTAGATTCGCCTGGCGAATGTTCCTCCTGGCAATGCTCGGTATCGTGAACACCGCCTTCTTTGATGGCGATATCCTCTTCTCCTATGCCATCTATGGACTGGTTCTCATCCCATTGAGTTATCTTCCTACCAAATGGCTCTGGTGGGTGGTTTCCTTTCTCTTTATCCAGCCGATAGAAATCTACTCCCTCATTACCGGATGGCAGGTAGATGCATCGTCGTTGGGAGAGGTGTATGGAAACATGTATCATGGTCATCAGCACGGCAGTTTCCTGGAGAATGCCTATGGTAACCTGCGATACGGACAGGTGGCTACCTATTACTGGTGCCTGATGAAGGGAAGACATACGCAGACCATCTGCCTTTTCATACTCGGAATGCTGGTGGGCAGAAAGCGTTGGTTCTACAATGAGAACAACAACCTGGCTTTGTGGAAGAAGGTGCTGGCGGTTTCCATCCTGGTATTGATTGTGGGTGGCATCGCTGATGTGCGCCACATGGAAACATGGAACAATTGGCTTTATCCTATCTACAACTTCTTCATCCTCTCGTTTGTAGTTTCTGGATTCGTACTCTTGTGGTACGGAAAGGAATGGTTCAGAAAGGGATTGTCGTTCCTGCGCCAGTTTGGTAAGATGAGTCTGACCAATTATTTCCTCCAGTCTATCATCGGTTGCGGACTGTTTGCTTATTATGGCTTCAATCTCCAGACGAAGCTTGGCATCACCTACGCTTTCTTTGTGGGTATTGCCATGGTGGTAGTACAATGCCTCTTCTCCAACCTCTGGCTCAAGTATCACTCCCATGGTCCTTTCGAGGGAATATGGAAGAAACTGACCTGGATTAAGTTCTAAAACTTTAAGATTTTGAGATAAAAAAAGGTGTGTCATAAATCCATGATACACCTTTTTTTATCTCTTATTGATCCTTTCTGAATATTTTATCCATGACAATGGCGATGGCGCCATCGCCGGTTCCATGTCACACTCCTTGCACTGGCGGGGAAGAGAACTGTGTTCCTGATGCCCACATCTATGAGGAGGTAATCAGGCAGGCGAACATCTATCCCGATGAAACTCTCTTCATCGATGATCTGAAGGAAAACTGTGAGGCTGCCGAGAAACTGGGCATCCATACCTTCCAGAACGTGAAGTTCGATGATTGGCTTTCACTTCGATTCTGACTTCTTATCATCTGACAGGAAGCCCTATCTTGTTACACACATAATAAAGCGAGAAAAATGATATATATAAATTATTGCCACAAAAACAATATATCCGATAGCAAAATGTCATTTTCAAGGCTAAAAACAAGTGGTTGACCCATATCAAGAAAAACATATTGCAATGATATTTCTCGGCAAAAAATGCCGTTATTCGATAAAAAAGTGTTAACTTTGCACTCGTGTTTAAGGAATAACAAATAATAAATTTTAAAAAGGTTAATAATTATGATGACTATTTTTACAATGGCTTTCGCCGCAGTTATGTTTTCAGGTATGGTTCTTTGCATGGGCATGTTCTTGAAACACGTAGTAAACTCAATTCCAGAAATGACTAACATGAGCCATTCTGTTAGCTTGAGCAAGTAAGAATAGAACATACGATATACATAATATATATATGTGAATCACTTTAGAAATAGAGAGAGATTTATATAAAGATGAGGGTGTGTCATAAGTCTGTGACACACCCTCTTTTATTTTTTATTTATCCTTTCTGAATATCTTATCCACGACTATAGCAATGGCGCCATCGCCGGTTACATTGCAGGCGGTACCGAAACTGTCCATCGCAATATAGAGGGCTATCATAAGTGCTTGCATATCAGCATTGAAACCTAAAACTGAGGCTAGCGGACCTAGCGCTGCCATGACGGCTCCTCCCGGAACTCCCGGAGCTGCTACCATGCAGATGGCGAGCACGAAGATGAAGTTGAGAAAGAGGGGGAGATTGCACGGCATACCATTGATGAGACAGATGGTGAGCGCACAGCAGGTAATCTTCATCATCGAACCCGAGAGATGGATGGTGGCACAGAGCGGAATGGTGAATCCGGCAATGCCATCGGTGACGCCGTTTTTCAAGGTCTGCTTCAGAGTTACCGGAATGGTGGCTGCTGATGATGATGTGCCAAGTGCCGTGAAGTAGGCTGGCAACATGTTGAGCAACAGCTTAAAAGGATTCTTGTGGGACAAGCCGCCTGCCAACAGATATTCGTAAAGTAAGATGACGATATGGAGCACGAGAATCACGAGGATAATCTGTGCGAAGACCAGCAGAATGTGGTAGGCCTCGCCGGAGAAAGTCATGCCCAGGAAGATGCCGAAGATATAAAGGGGCAGTAGGGGGATGATGACTTTGGCAATGACACCTGATACGATTTCCTTGAATTCCTGAAAAACGTTCTGCATGGTGCGGCTGCCTTTGTGGGCAATGCCCAGTCCGGCAATGAACGAGAAAACGAGGGCACTCATCACATCAACCATGGCTGGTATCTTGATTTCGAAGAAGGGCTTGAGTTCTTCAGCCTTATCTACTGCCACATGGGCTGAGTTGGCAATCATGTTAGGAAAGAGTGCCGAGCCTGTGCCATAGGCAAGAAGACCCGCCAGGATGGTGTCGGCAAAGGCGATGCCCACAGTGGCAAGGAGGAGTTTTCCGGCACCATGACCGATGTCGGCAATGGCTGGTGTTACGAGACCGATGATGATGAGCGGTATCATAAAGCCCAGAAACTGGCTGAAGATGCCGTTGAAGGTGAGAAACGCTCTGACGGCCGCTTCATTGAAGAAATTGCCGAAGATTACACCCAACAGGATGGCAATGATGATTCTTGCCAAGAGTGGCATTTTGATTCTTTTCATATTCGTAAAATTGCTTTTTGCCTGCAAAGGTACGATATTTCTGACTTTTTTCCAAGTATTTTGCTGTTTTTTTAGAATCTGTCATGCTTAGTGTACAACTTTCATGATGTTCGAAGGTGGGCGCTGCGACATGAGTTCCTGCTTCATGTAATCCATGTAGGGCGCTACATGCTGATAATAATGGTAATAACCCGGACAGAGATAGTTGAGACCGGAATCGCCATACTTATCTTTCATGAAGCGGTTCTTTGGGCATTCTCCATGACAGGCAAACTCCATGTCACACTCCTTGCACTGGCGGGGAAGAGAACTGTGTTTCAGACGGCTGAACTCCTGTTGCTGCTCACCATAAAGCATATCGATGAGCGAATGGTCACGGATATTGCCCAACTTATACTCCGGAAAAACAAAGTGGTCGCAGGAATAAACATCGCCATTGTGCTCCATCACTCCCGCATGACCGCATTCCTTGGAATAAGCACAGATGCCGGGAGAAACACCCATCCAGTTTGCCAGCGTGCAGTCGAAAATCTCAACGAAGATTTTGCCCACATCCTTCCGAACCCATTCATCGAAAATTGCACAGAGAAAGTAGCCCCACTGCTCCGGCGTAACTGATGCCTCGCTCAGCGGAATCTCATTCTTGTCGGCAAGACTTGCCAGGGTACGGCCATCCTCATGTCGGGTCAGTCGCTCAACGATAGGTGTGAACTGCAGAAACTGACAGCCGTTTTCCTTGAAGAAACGGTAGAACTCCAGCGGATGATTGACATTATAGGCATTTACCACCGCCATCGCATTCCATTCTACCCCGTGTTTCTTCAGCAGTTTGATGCCTTGCATCACCTTCTTCCACGATGGCTTTCCCGCAGCCGTCAGCCGGTAATGGTCATGATCAGGCTGCGGACCATCGATAGAGATACCTACCAGCCAATGGTTCTGGGCGAAAAACTCGCACCATTCATCGGTCAGCAACGTGCCGTTGGTCTGAATTACGTTGTCGATGTGTCTGCCTCCAGCATACTTTTGCTGTAGGGATAAAGCCTTGCGGTAGAAGTCGATGGAGCGCAGCAGAGGCTCGCCACCATGCCAGGTGAAGAGCACCTGGCTCATGGTTTGCGCCTCTATATATTCTCGGGTAAACTGTTCCAGCATCTCATCGCTCATCAGATGTCGCTGAGCAGTGGGATAGAGCTTGTTCTTCTCCAGATAATAACAGTATTTGCATGCCAGGTTGCAATGGGCACTTGCAGGCTTCAGCATTACATAGAGTGGCTTGGCAAAGGGATTTGCTATGTTGTCGTTCATCATTTTTTCTTGAATCTAGTTGTAATCTCTATCTCTCTGTAACCGGGAGAGAAAATCAGAACTTTGGCAGCGTAATTTCGAAATCCTTGCTGTCTCGATGCTCCTTTCTGATGGCAGCCAGGAGTTCGGTAAGAATCTTAGGATGTTCTGCCGCCACATTATGGTCTTCGTGGATATCGGAAGCCAGATTATAGAGCCGCGGCTCGCCTTTTACTACCACCAGTTTCCAGTCGCCCTTTCTCACGCCAATCTGGTCGGTTTCGTGAAATTCCCAGTACAGGTAATCGTGATGTTTCTGCTCTGCATCCTTGCCCAGAAGGGTAGGAGCGATAGAGATTCCGTCGAAACCATCACCAGCCAACTTTCTGTTGGTATAACGCTTGGCAAAGTTTCTGATGCCAGCCAAATCGCAGAAAGTAGGCAGCAGGTCGTAAAAGGCAAACTGGGTATCGTTCACCGCTCCTGCCTTGATATGCTCAGGCCACCAGGCGATAAACGGTATGCGGATGCCGCCTTCGTAGCACTGGCGTTTCAGACCTTTCAACTTACCGTCACGACCGAAGAACTCCGGGTCGGCACCACCTTCTTCATGTGGTCCGTTATCTGAAGTAAAGATGACAATGGTGTTCCTGTCGAGTCCCTTCTCCTTCAGCTTGGCGAAGATTTCGCCCACATACTGGTCCAGTCGGGTAATCATTCCGGCAAACTGTGCATGGGTATGAATCGCAGCGTTGTATCTCGAATCTTCCCATCCACCCCAGGTTTTATCGGTAAAGAACTGTTTCTGGTAATTCTCTAGAATAGAGTCTTCCGGCTGGGCTAGTTCGGCATGCGGCAGGGTATAGGTAAGGAATCCTACGAAAGGATGTTCCTTATCCTGTCTGTCAATCCATTCCAGTGCCTTGTCGTGGATGATGCGGGCAGAATATTGTTTGCGCTTGAAATAATCCTTGCCGAACATCGGATGCTGGATGTTCTGTTCCATTACCTCTCTTACCACCGCTGTATCTCCCATTGCACGACTGTAGCGGTTCAGGAAGTTAGGATAATAGAGATGAGCCTGAAACTGGCAGATATAGCCATAGAATTCGTCCACGCCACGCTTGTCGGGAGTAGAAGCCGAACCTTCATATCCGCCAGCCCATTTCCCGAATACACCGGTTCTGTATCCTTTGTCCTTCATGATTTCGGGCAGAATCTTATGCTGCGGGTCGTAAGGTTCCTGTCCTACGACAGAATACTCCTCGTTGTTGCCATATTTTACCATTGGCACACCTCTCCAGTATTCCTTGTTTCCACGCACATGTGTATGTCCCGTATGCTGACCAGTCATGAGGGTAGCTCTCGACGGAGCCGAGACGGGAGAACCGGCATAAGCCTGGGTGAATCTCATCCCCTCCTGCGCCATCCGGTCGATATTAGGCGTGTGGATATAAGGTTGGCCGTAGCAAGCCAGATCGCCATATCCCATGTCGTCACACAGTATGAAGAGAATGTTGGGTGGGGTGTTCTGTTTTGCACAGAGCTGGGTAGGAAGACACGCCAAACCTACCCCTGTAAGCCATATTGTCTTGTTCATATCAATATTATTTTGTTCGGTTCCTTTACTCGTCTACCTTCAGATTCCTGCGATACGTAGCGAGGAGTTTCTTCATTTCCTTTTCTACCTTCTGCATGCCAGGCTTGCCGTAGAGGTTGTGCAGCTCGTTCGGATCAACTTGGATATCATACAACTCGTAGTAGTCAATATCGGCATCATCGGTGATGTAGTTGATGGATTTGAGATATTCGAAACACCAGTTTTCTGAAGTTCCCGGTTGGCACTGATACTTGTTTTCTGGAACGGCTCTTTCACCACCCTTGCCGTAGAAATGAATCAGTTTGTAGCGCTCGGTTCTCACACCATCGTGCTTGCGTACCAGATGATAATTAGGGTAGTCATAATAATGGTAATACAGACTCTTACGCCATTTTCTTACAGGCTGTCCGGCAAACAATGGTTGGAGCGAAGTGCCCGGCATATAGGCAGGCTTCTTTAAGCCCGCCAGGTCGAGGAAGGTAGGAGCAAAGTCGATGTTCTGTACCATCTGGTTGCACTCGCTCTTAGGCTGGATATGCTTAGGATAGCTGATGATGAGCGGTGTATGGAATGATTCCTCATACATGAAACGCTTGTCAAACCAGCCGTGTTCGCCCATGTAGAATCCCTGGTCGGAGGTGTATACGATGATGGTATTATCCGTGAGATGATGCTCATCGAGATAAGTCAGGAGTCGGCCTACACTCTCATCCACCGAAGCAATCACTGCCATATAGTCGCGGATATAGTTCTGGTATTTCCATTCTACCAGTTCCTTACCCGTGAGATTCTTGCTCAGGAATTCTCTGTTTCTCGGCATGTAATAGGCATCAATAGCCTCGCGCTGCTGCGGTGTCATGCGGTTCATCTCTCCCATGAGTCCGGCATACGAGTCTCTGCCTTCCGGTGTAGAAGGGTCGTACATTTCGGGCACTTTCAGGTCGCGTACCATTTCCATATATTCACCGATAGTCATCTTCTGGGTGGATGCAGCCGAGCCTCGGGTCGCATAGTCGTCCCAGAAGGTTTCTGGTAGCGGGAAGTTTATTTTGCCGTATTTCCCAACATACTTGGTGCTAGGCATCCACAGACGGTGGGGTGCCTTATGATGAACCAGCAGACAGAATGGCTTGTTTCTGTCTCTTTGGTCGAGGTATTCGATGGCATGGTCTGTGATGAGGTCGGTGGCATATCCCATTTCCTGCTTGTATTCTCCGTAATGGTCTGTTGAGGCGAAGGTCGGGTTGTAATATTGTCCCTGGTCGTTGAGGATGTGATAGAAATCGAAACCTTTAGGGCGGCATGACATGTGCCATTTTCCCACTACTGCCGTCTCGTAGCCTGCCTTCTGCAGCATTTCAGAGAAGAAGGTTTTGGTGGAATCGATGCCCTCTGCCAGCATGCGCTGTCCGTTCTGATGACTGTAGAGGCCGGTCATCAGACAGGCACGGCTTGGTGTAGAAAGCGAGTTTTCAACGAAAGCCTCGTTGAATTTCATTCCCCTTTCTGCAAGTCGGTCGATATTTGGGGTAGGCGCCAGTTGGGAGATGGCACTGCCGTAGGCGCTGATAGCCTGTATGGCGTGGTCATCGCACATGATATACAGGATGTTTGGTTTTTCGCCTGTATTCTGGGCGAAGAGAGATAGCGGCAAGGCTTGCAGGGCAGCCATCGCCAGCAAAGATCGGTTGAAAGGTTGATAATTATTAGCCATAATGTTTAAAATATTTATCAAAACAACAAAAAGAGGGATGCCAACTCACTTGGCATTCCCTCTTGATGTTTTAACATGAGTCATACTACCTGAAAAGTAGACAAGTCATGTGACTAGCTTATGAATTGATTACTTAAAAAGTTTACTTCTTCAAGTTTGGGTTCTTCTCACCGTCGGTTGTTGGATATGGACAGTAAATTCTATCCTCAGACCAAGTACCCTTAACGGTAACGCTCTCCTTGGCAGTATATTCCTTGCCACCCTCTTTCGCAACAACGATAGGAGCATTGGCAACGCGATACTCGAAGTTCTTCTTGAGCTCGTCCATACGGAGCTCATCTGAACGGCGGGTAACCATAGATACCCAGTTACCTGCAACTTCCCATCCGTGTTCGATGTAGCAAGCCTCAGCAAGCTGGGCAGCGCTCATGTTGTCGATCTTTACGGTAGTTCCGTCGCCAAGTGTCACATTTTCAACATCTGTTACGGCACGGCTGCGAACCTGCTTCAAGCAGTTCTTAGCTTCTGTCAAGTCAGAGAGGCCTGCACGGGCTGCACTCTCAGCATACCAGAGGAGAACCTCTGAATAGCGGATGAGGTTATGACGGCGGTCATTAACCATACCCTTATAGTTGATTCCCATGTAATCGTATGGCTGTTTGAGCATATTACCCTTTTCGTCAGCATTGACAGTGAAGATAGTGAACATAGGGTGATAAGCATCTACGACAGGTTTGCCATTGTTGTCAAGTTCCCACCAGTAAACGGCCTTGCTGATTTTATCCTTTTTAACTTCCTTATCGCCGATTTTCTCAGTGATAGTCTCCTGGAATGTAACTTTAGGAGCATAAATAGCATTTTTGCGAGGTCCCTCTGGATATCTCTTCCAGAAAGCAATTTCGCCCCAGGCGTCACCCCAGCCACCATCGCCGAGACCTTCGAAGCGACAGCAGGAAGAAAGCTGTGAGTCATGATCCCACCAACCCTTGGCATCGTTGTTGATACCGAGCACGGTCTCCATGTTGTAATTGTTACCCATAGAGTAAACTTCCTTCCAGTCTGGGTTCAAGATGAAGCCATAAGTACCATTGTTGGTGATGACATCCTTAGCCAACTCAGCAGCGAGCTTATAGTATTCTGTTCCCTTATTGAGCGGATAACCTGCCATTGACATATAAACTGCTGCCAAGGTAGACTGTGCAGCCTGTTTGGTAGCCCAAACGTCAACTCCGAACAAGCGGGCAGGCTCCTTGTCATAACCTGTAGGAAGTTCGTTGATGGCATCCTTCAAGTCTTGAACGATCAATTCGTATACTTTCTCAATCTCAGATGGCTGAGCATCAAACTGTTCTATGTTGGTCTTAGTGATAATAGGCAATTTGCCGAATACACGTACCAGATAGTAGTACGAGTAAGCACGCCAGAAGTGAGCGTTTCCCAATGCGGTAGCAATCTTAGCCTTATCACCAGGGAATTTCTCAGAGCCCTCGATAATCAGATTGGCAGTCTTGATAACTGCATAATGCTGAGTCCAGGCTTCTGTAACACCCTTGTTGGCACCATCAGAATCAAATGCATCGAGCGCAGCACAAGCCTGCTTGTTGGAACCAGGGTTAGCTGTGATATCGTCTCCCTGCCACTGTGGATACATAGGGTTAGTCCAACTTTGTGTCTGATTCACTTTATCGTACAGCGTATTAACGCCTGCGGTGTAGTCGTCTTCGATGGTATAGAATGTTTCTGGATTCAACTGACCCTTTGGATCCTCATCCAGGAAATCGCCACATGATGTGAGTGACAACATGGAAGCTGCCATGAAGCAACCTGTATATAATAATTTCTTAGTTTTCATAATTCTTACAGTTTTTAGATTGTTGAATTTAGAAGGTTACACGAACACCCATTGTGATGGTACGAGGATTAGGATAAGCACCCATATCCAAACCATTATCACGGTCTACGTTGGCATCACTGAAAGAAGCACCTGCTGGGTCAATACCCTTATAACCTGTGATGGTGAAGAGGTTCTGAGCTGAGAGTGAAAGACGGATGTCTGCCAACTTGGTTACGCTGCGTGGGAATGTATAAGCTACGCTGATATTCTCACAACGGAAGTAGTCGGCATTCTCGAGCCACTTGTCTGAATTACCATAGTTCTTGTTCTCTGCACCGATGGTAGGCATTGTTACACCTATATTACTGAAGTGATCCTTGTCTGTAACGAATCTTGAAGCACCAACCTCTGCATTCATTGCGAAACGTACGATATTCAAACGTTTTGCACCGAAGGCTGCATTGCAGAACATGTTGAAGTCCCAGTTCTTATAGGTAATGGTGTTGTTCCAGCCTAATGTGACATCAGGATTTGAGCGACCCAATACGAAACGGTCTGTACCTGCATTTGGAGAAGCAGTCTTGGTTCCGTCTGCTGTATAGTACATGTCTACATACTGTCCCTTGTCGTTCTTTTCTACTCCAGCCCACTTGAATCCGTAGAATGTACCGATAGCTTCACCTTCCTTGATGATAGTACATGGGTCAACAGTACCAGGAGCTGGCTTCTCACCATAAATGATAGGTTCATCGGCTGTCATCTTGGTTACCTTGTTTTTGATGTAGCTGGCATTGAGTGTAGATGACCATGACCAATCCTTGGTCTGGATAATCTGACCATTGATGGTTACGTCAACACCCTTGTTGTTTACCTCGCCGGCATTTACCCAATATTTGGTTGCACCCAAGTAGCCAGGAGCTGCAGTCTGCAAAAGGGCATCCTTGGTGGTCTTGTTGAAGTAGTCGAAACTGATGTTCAAACGGTTACCGAAGAAACCGAGGTCAACACCGAGGTCAAACTGGTGAACCTTCTCCCAGGTCAGGTCTGGTGTAGCAAAACTGTTTGCCCAGTAACCTGTATAAGACTGGTTTGTTCCGTATGAGAAACCTGTTGATTCCAAAGTTCCAAGAGTAGAATAAGGAGCGATGTCCTGATTACCGATGATACCATAGCTGGCACGGATCTTCATGTATTCTACTGCATTTCTGATAGGCTCCCAGAACTTTTCGTTAGAAACAGTCCAAGCACCTGCGATAGATGGGAAGTAACCCCACTTCTTGTTGGTGAAACGGCTGGAACCATCGGCACGGAATGTACCGGTCAGCATGTAGCGGTCGGCATAGTTGTACATGACGCGGGCAACGCCAGAGAGCATGGTCCACTTGCTGTAACCATTAGTCGGATTCTTGGAAGCTGCATCCTGGATATTCCAGTAACCTAACTGCTCGTGGGCAATACCGGTACCGGTCATTTGCATTTTGCGAACCTCGTTAGAAGAAACTTCTCATACACCGGTAGCTGTCAATGCGTGCTCGCCCCACTTGCCCATGTAAGTCAAATTGTTGGTAGACTGCAAAGCGGTTACTGTAGCATCGCCATTTGTCATGGAGTTACCTGAAACATTTACTCTGGTTGAAGTGAAGTTGTACCACTTATAATCATTATAGTCGATACCATTTGTGGTGGTGAATGTCAAGCCTTTGAGAAGGTTGAACTTCAAGTCAATGTGACCGGTTACCATGGTACGCTTGCGGTCGTTGTCGCCATCATGGAGAATACCGTAAGGGTTGTTCTGGATACAGTTGTAAGGATCCACATTGTAGTTGCCGTTAGGTGCCATCATTTCCATCGTTGGAGAGTAGTTCAATCCTACCCAGATAGGGTTAGACTGGTTCTGTGCAAAACCTGCACCAGAGTTGTCGGTCTGAGCAAGGTTGATATCGGTGGTCATCTCTAACCAGTCGAAAATCTTATTGTGCATGTTAGCCTTGATAGCGTAACGTCTTGATTTTGTATCTGTGATAACACCCTTCTGGTCCATATAGTTGGCAGAGAAGTAGGTCTGAGTCTTCTCATTGCCCTGAGAAACTGCTACCTTATAGTTCTGGGTGATTCCAGTCTGGAGCAACTCGTCCATCCAGTCGATACCTGGTTTGGTTCCGTCAAGATAACCTTGCATGGCACTCTTGGCTACACCCTTGTAGTCAATCAAAGCCTGTGCATATTCTTTGGTTCCCATTACCTCAGGAATGTGGTAAGCGTTAGAGATACCGAAACTTGCATCGAATGTTACCTGGGTAGCACCGGCAGAACCGCTCTTGGTTTGTACCATAACTACACCATTGGCACCGCGGGCACCATAGATGGCGGTAGAAGATGCGTCCTTCAATACCTGGATGCTTTGGATATCTTCAGGGCTGATACCCTCAAGACCTGTCTCGCGAACGATACCGTCTACTACGTAGAGAGGGTCGTTGCTCTTGTTAACAGAACTTGTACCACGTACACGAATCTTCATGGCTCCACCAGGAACACCGCTTGACATTACCTGCACACCAGACATACGTCCGTTGAGGGCATCCTCAACACGTGCAACAGGCTGGTCCTTGAAATTCTTGCTGTCCAAAACTGCCACAGAACCAGCCAAGTCAGCCTTCTTTACTGTACCGTAACCGATGACTACGGTCTCTTCAAGCATGTTGGCATCATCCTGCAAAGTGATGTTGAGTGGACTACCGCTCCATGTGAGGGTCTGTGATTTGTAACCCACATAAGTGATGGTAAGTTTGGCACCCTTTTCGATGTTGCTGAGGGTGAAGTTACCATCCAGGTCAGTTACGGTTCCACCGGTCTTACCTTCGATTCTGATGGTAGCGCCGATGATAGGTTCTCCGGTAGCGTCTTTAACAGTACCTGTACATGAGTTTTGCTGCTGGGTAGCTGTAGCAATGTTAGAATTGCTTTGAGCAGCCAATGCAGAAACAGTGCAAAGAGGTGACATCGCACCTAAAAGCGCTGCAAAATACAAATTTGCTCTTTTGTTCATAGGGCTATTATTTATTGTTAGTTATAAAATTTTTCGTACTTCTTTTTAGTTATTAGAATGCTGAAACAGAGTTTATACAAGGGCATCCCTTTGCATCGTCGATTACGATGCGGATGCCACTTGTAGTAATCTTATCGAAGCGAAGTATTCGCTTGTAGCCGATAGTGGTAGTCTCTTCCTTAGGGTCGAGCCTTACCCAGTTTTTGCCTTGTTGGTAATAGATTGAGAAGGCTTTTACGCGCTGCCCCAGAGGTATGTATTCCTGGAGCATGAGGCGTGTGATAGATTTTGGCTTTCCGAGTTGAAACTCGATATAGGCATCTTTTTTCTTTTTAGAAGCCCAGAAGGTGTCATACTGGCCGTCTGTGATATTCTTGCCAATGTGCTTGCCTTGCTGGCTGTCTACTTTAGGTGTGATGCCTTTCAGTAGATTGACAGATAATTCTTGTCGGATTTTCCTGTGGAAGTTTACTGCATTTGCAGAGTCGATAGGGTGGATGAGTCCATCCTTGTCTACCGGGAAGTTGAGTAACATGGTAGCGTTGTGTCCTACACTCTTGTAGTAGAGATCGCACAGGTCTTCAACGGTTTTTACCTTACTGTCTTCTTTCTCATGGTAGAACCATTCCGGGCGGATAGAAACATCGCACTCAGCTGGTGTCCACTGGTCGCCGTCTTCCCATCCAAACTGCAACTGTTTGTAGTCTTTGAAGCCTGGATAGACGGTGTTGGATGGTATTGTAGACCAGCAGGTTTCGCCTGCAAATCCATTTTCATTTCCTACCCATCGGCATCCCGGTCCGCCATCACCGAAAAGAATGGCATTGGGTTGTAAACTGTCAACAATTTCGAAAATCCTAGGAAAATTGTAGTAGTTCCTTCTGTCGATGGTTCTGCTTTCTTCGGCACCTCCGTACCAGCCGTCTCCTCCGTTGGCTCCGTCAAACCATACTTCGAAAAGTTCGCCGTAGTTGCTCAGAAGTTCCTTGAGCTGGCGCTGGTAGAGTTTCAGGTAGTAGGGAGAACCATAGCTTGCCTGGTGTCTGTCCCAAGGCGAGAGGTAAACTCCGAATTTCAAACCGTATTTCTTGCATGCTAGGGAGAGTTCTCCTACCACATCACCTTCACCATTCTTATAAGGTGTGTTGCGGATGCAGTAATCTGTGGTGCGTGTAGGCCAGAGACAGAAGCCGTCATGATGTTTGGCAGTAATGATGACTCCTTTCATGCCTGCAGCAACCAGGGTTCTTGCCCATTGTTCGCAATCCAGTTTCTTAGGATTGAAGGTCTTTACATCCGAATTTCCGTATCCCCATTCCTTATCATTGAAGGTGTTGAGGCCGAAATGGATAAAAGCATAGGTTTCCAGTTTCTGCCATGCCACCTGCTTGGCGGTTGGCACAGGTTGGATGGGGTCTACCTGGCTGTAGTTGCGCTGGGCGGCAGCTGTTATGGTTGCCAGCCCCAGGCATAGTGCAAAAAGAAGAGACTTCTTCATACTTAAAATAGGTTTTGTATTGGTTGTTTAAATTCCTTATTTGTCGATGTTCTCATTCAGAAGCCGGTATCTTGCCATCAGGCAGGCTCCTGTGATTCCTGCAAGACCTTTCAGACTTGAGGTAACGATTTTAGAATCCTCATTCATGATGTTGAGAGAGAATTTCTTGATACCCATCTTTACCGGTAGCGTGAGGTAGTCGCCTGTAACCGACATTTCACCTCCGATGACCAGCATTTCTGGGTTGAAGATGTTGATGACTCCTGCCAGCTGTTTGCCAAGTTCATCTGCTATGCGCTGCAGTGTGGCAAGGCTCAGTACATCTTCCTTTGCTATGGCGTCCAGAATATCCTGGAGTGATAGGTCTTCATTCTTTTTCAGAACTTTTTCAGAGAGGATGGAAGTCTTTCCTTCCTTTATCTTCTCGATGAGTTTCCTTTTGAGTGCTCTGCCCGAAACTTCTGTTTCTATGCAACCAATCTTGCCGCAGTGGCAGATGATGTTGTTGTTGTAGGCAGTCATGTGACCGAATTCGCCAGAATATCCCGACTTTCCGTAATAGAGTTTGCCGTCGATGATGATTCCGATTCCGATGCCCCAGCATACGTTCACGAAAATGGCGTCTTTCAGTCCTTTGCACTGTCCCTTGATCAACTCAGCGAAAGCCATGCTCCGGGTATCGTTCTCGATACATACAGGTAGCTGTATGAGCTGGGTCAGCTTGTCGGTCAATGACTCTTTCAGGAAGGTGAACATGTTGTAGGCATTTCCCTGTATAGGATTCACGCGCTCAGCCACGTTCACGCAAACTTGAAGTATTTCTTCTCTTGAAACAGGAAGGCTTTCGATAAACTCATTGATGATTCTGCTTATCTCTTCCAGGTTTTCAGGAGAGTTCTCATATACGTAAGGCACTCTTGTTTTTTCGATAATCAGATTGCCTGCGAAGTCGCTTGCTGCAAGTGCCAGGCAGTTCATCTCAGGATTGACACCGATGAAGTAGCCTGCTGTTGGAACAAGGTCGTAAACCATCGGGATGCGTCCCGAAGAATTGTCTTTCTTTCCAATCTCTCTGGCGAGTCCTTCTTTTATCAACTCGTTGAGGGCACTTGTTGTTGTCGGTAAGCTAACTCCGATAGCCTTCGACATCTCTGGGATGGTGGAGGCTCCGTGAGAGATAAACTGCTCCAGGAGCTTGCCCTGAACTGAGGGCTTTTTGTTTATCTTTCTAAGATATTTTATTAAGTCAGCTTTCATAACTAATATTTTTTAGTTGCAAAGATAAGGTTTTTTCGAATAGGTGCAACATTTTCTTAGTTAATAAAACTTAAACGTCGAAAAATAGTATACTTTTCGACGTTTTCGGACATCATGTTTTCTTCTATACCTTATTATATATAGAGAGGTTGGATACGTAAGTGCACAAAAGGGGGTTACACTTAATCGGCATCAGAAGCGAGCGAAGTGCAGGTATTTCGGCCATAAGAAGGCTCAAAGTATAAAAAATGTTTCTGTTTTAGAAATATTAACTCTATTTTCATTGCAGTGTTTGATAAAACTTGTAACTTTGCAAAATAAAATATTTTAGTAACGAACTGAGCGTTAATAAATAATTTAATAAATAAAAGTTTGTATCGCTCATCGTTATTTTTTGATTTTAACCTATTAATTAAAAGAAGTATGGAATACGATGTAAAGTCTTTAGTGATTGGCTTGGATTTGGGTGGAACCAATTCCGTTTTCGGCATCGTTGATGGGGACGGAGAAATAATAGCTACAACCTCAATCAAGACCCAGACATTCCAACGCGTGGAACAATACGTAGAGGAGTCGGTAAAAGCTGTGATGCAGATAGTAGAACAGGTAGGTGGTATGGAGAAAATTCGTGCCATGGGCATCGGTGCTCCTTGTGGTAACTATTACAAGGGGACCATTGAAAATGCAGCAAACCTGGTATGGGCTAAGGGTATTGTACCGTTGGCTGACATGTTTGCAGAGAAACTGGGCATTCCGGTTGCTATTACCAATGATGCAAATGCGGCTGCTATGGGAGAAATGAAATATGGTGCTGCGGTTGGCATGAAAAACTTCGTAGAACTCACTCTTGGAACAGGCGTAGGATCGGGTATCGTGGCTAACGGGCAGCTGATTTATGGTTGCGACGGTTTTGCCGGTGAGTTGGGACACATGGTAGTGGATCCTGACGGTAGACCATGCGGCTGTGGCAGAAAGGGCTGTCTGGAAACCTACTGTTCGGCTACAGGCGTGGTCCGTACTACCTTGGCCATGCTCGAAGCATCAACCGGGGCAACTGAGCTGAGAAATATTCCAAGGGAAGAAATTACATCTTATGCAGTTTATAAGGCAGCCATGGCAGGAGATACACTGGCACAGGAAGTGTTCAGACAAACCGGTACAAGAATCGGCAAGGCCTGTGCAGAGATAGCTACCTTTCTGAGCCCGGAGGCTTTTATCTTCTTCGGAGGATTGGCACAGGCTGGCGATCTGCTCTTCCGTCCTATTGAAGAAGCATATAACGAGCATGTGCTCTCATTATATAAAGGTAAGGCTAAGTTTCTGATGAGCGGACTGGATGGTGCCAAGGCTGCTATCCTGGGTGCTGCAGCAATGGCATCTGAACTCTAATCCGTCATTTTAAAAAAAGAAAATATAACCTATTTAAATATAGATAAAGATATGAGACTCAATCTTAGTTCGCAAATCGTACTCAATAAAGTACCTGTAGAGTTCTACAAGCCAAAGACGACTGTAGAATATTCTGAAATCTCCAGAATGGAGAAGATTCATACAGACATCTTTGCCTCTATGGCAGAAGGTGCCAGTCATGTAGCGGATAAAATAGAAGCTGGTATCAAGGCAGCCCAGCAGGAAGGCAAATTCTATGTGATGGCGCTGGGTTCCGGTTCTTCTCTCTATTCTGTATACGATGAACTCGTTCGCCGTTACAACGAGAAGACCCTGAGCTTCCGCAATGTTGTTGTATTCAATGCATACGAATATTATCCGCTCCAGAAGGACAGCTCTCTCCGTACCATCAACCAGTTGAAGGAGCGTTTCCTTGATCATGTGGATGTGACTGAGCAGAACATCTTTACACTGGATGGTTTTGTGGCACAGGATGCCGTACAGGACAGTTGCCGTCTTTATGAGCAGCGTATCAAGACCTTTGGCGGTCTCGATGTAGCCCTCATAGGTATAGGCCGTTCGGGTAATATTGCAGCCAACGAGCCAGGTTCGGGCATCCAGTCGATGACCCGTATCATCCTCATCGGCAATACCTCTCGCGAAGAGATGGAGAACAGTGAGCAGACCAAGGAAACCATTCCTCCATGTTCGCTCACCATGGGTATCGCCACCTTACTCTCAGCCAAGAGCATCTATCTGACAGCCTGGGGCGAAGAGAAGGCAGAGATTATGCAGAAGGTAGTAGAAAACTCTATCACAGATACCCTGCCGGCATCATTCCTCCAGACTCATCCGAATGCTCATGTTGTCATCGACCTGGGTGCTGCTCATCATCTGACACGTATTGAGCATCCATGGCTCGTAACTTCATGCCAGTGGAGTGATAAACTGGTGCGTTCGGCACTGGTATGGCTCTGCCAGAAACTCGGTAAGCCTATCCTGAAGTTGACCAATAAGGATTATAATGAGAACGGATTGAGTGAACTTCTGGCTCTCTATGGCTCAGCCTACAATGCCAATATCAAGATTTTCAATGATTTGCAGCATACCATTACCGGATGGCCAGGTGGTAAGCCGAATGCCGATGATACCTATCGCCCAGAGCGTGCAACTCCATTCCCTAAGAAGGTTATCGTATTCTCTCCACACCCAGACGATGATGTTATCTCTATGGGAGGAACCATCCGCCGACTGGTACAGCAGAACCACGATGTGCATGTAGCTTACGAAACATCAGGAAACATTGCTGTGGGTGATGAGGAAGTAACAAGATTCATGCACTTTATCAATGGTTTCAACCAGCTCTTTGCAGACTCAAAAGACAGCATCATCTCTAATAAATATAAGGAAATCAAGACCTTCTTTGCCAAGAAGAAGGAGAGTGACTTCGATACAAGAGATATTCTGACCATCAAGGGACTGATCCGCCGTGGTGAGGCTCGTACCGCTTGTACTTATAATGAAATTCCGCTTGACCATGTCCACTTCCTCGACCTGCCATTCTATGAGAGCGGCAAGATAGAGAAGTTGCCAATGACCGAGAAGGATGTAGAGGTAGTGAGAGCTCTGTTGCAGAAGGTGCAGCCGCATCAGATTTATGTTGCCGGCGACCTTGCTGACCCTCACGGAACCCACAAGAAGTGTACTGATGCCGTTCTGGCAGCTATCGACGAAGAGAAGAAAGCGGGTGCAGAATGGTTGAAGGACTGTCGCATCTGGATGTATCGCGGTGCCTGGGCAGAATGGGAGATTGAGAATATCGAAATGTGTGTTCCATTGAGCCCTGAGGAGTTGCGGGCAAAGCGTAACTCTATTCTCAAGCATCAGTCGCAGATGGAGAGTGCTCCTTTCTTGGGCAACGACGAGCGCCTGTTCTGGCAGAGAGCCGAGGACCGTAACCGTGCTACAGCATCGCTCTACGACCAGTTGGGTCTGGCATGCTATGAGGCCATGGAGGCTTTCGTGGAGTACAAACCATTGTAATACCTTATTAATATATTTAAATCATGGCAAAGTTCAATCGTTTATTAGGCTCGTTTGTAGCCTGTGCAGCGATGCTGGGTGGTATCTCCTCTCCGGTATCTGCTGCCGATATTAATATTATCCCGATACCGGTGAAGATTCAGGTACAGAAAGGTGAGTTCGTATTGCCACAGAAGGTGGTAATCGCTTACCAGACGGCTGAAGGCAGAAATATTGCCCAGTACATGGCAGACAAACTGAAGGCTTCTACAGGTTATGAGGTAACGGTAGGTGGAAAGAAGGGGAATATCTCTATACAGATTTCTCCTTCGCTGAAAATTGCCGAGGAAGGTTATCGCCTTACCGTAACCGCCAAGGGGGTTGTTATCAAGGCGAAGACCGCCAAGGGCGCCTTCTATGGTATGCAGAGTTTCATGCAGTTACTCCCTGCCCAGATAGAGAGCGCAACCCGGGTGGATGGGGTGAAATGGGTAGCACAATGCTGTGATATCCAGGATGCTCCACGCTTCGGCTACCGTGGATTCCATCTCGATCCATGCCGCCATTTCATTTCTGTCGAGAATGTGAAGAAGCAACTGGACCTGATGTCTATGTTCAAGGTGAACACCATGCACTTCCATCTGACGGAAGACCAGGGCTGGCGTATCGAAATCAAGAAATATCCTAAACTTACTTCTGTGGGCAGTATCCGTACCGAGGGCGATGGCTCTCTTTATGGCGGTTTCTATACCCAGGAGCAGATTAAGGAAATAGTGGATTATGCAGCCAAACGCTACATTACCGTGATTCCGGAAATCGACCTTCCTGGGCACATGATGGCAGCTATCTCTGCTTATCCTTATCTTTCATGCAAAGGTGAGCAGTGGTCGTTGAGGACTGTCTGGGGTGTGGAGGATATCGTGATGTGTCCGGGCAAGGAAGATATGTTCCGTTTCCTAGATGACATCTTCAGTGAGATAGTTCCTCTCTTCCCTGGCAAGTACTTCCATATCGGTGGCGACGAGTGTCCGAAGACCAGTTGGAAGAGTTGCCCTACCTGCCAGAAACGTATTCAGGCAGAGGGCTTGCAGGCTGAAGGAAAGCATTCGGCAGAGGAAAGATTGCAGAGCTACGTTATCAAGCGCGTAGAGAAAATGCTGGAGAAACGTGGCAGAAAGATTATCGGATGGGACGAGATTCTGGAAGGCGGATTGAGCGAGAATGCTACCGTGATGTCATGGCGCGGAACGGAAGGTGGTATCGAGGCTGCCATGCAGAAGCATGATGTCATCATGACGCCGGGCAGCGATGGAATGTATCTCGATTATTATCAGGGTGACAGTAAGGTGGAGCCTGTAACCATTCCTAGTCCTCCTAGATATCTGGCTTCTACCTATAATTATAATCCGGTACCTGATACCATCAAGTCGCTGGGACTGGCTCATCATATCCTGGGCGTTCAGTGTAATAACTGGTCGGAATATATGTATTCCAATGCCAAGATGGAGTATATGATGTATCCTCGTGCCATTGCTCTCTCTGAGATTGCATGGTCGCCAGTGAGCAGGAAAAACTTCAAGGATTTCTGCCGCCGACTGGATGCAAACAGTGTTCGTCTGGACGAGCGCCATATCCGTTATCATATCCCATTGCCTGAACAGCCTTTCGGTTCTTGTGATAAGGTGGTTATTACGGGGGATACTGCGGTAACCTTTACCACCTCGCGTCCTATGAAGATGGTTTATACACTGGATGGAAGTACACCAACTCCTTCTTCTGCAGTTTATACAGAGCCTATCAGGGTGAGTGGAAATACCATCATCAAGATAGCAACCATATTGCCTTCAGGCAAGATGAGCCGTATCAGAACCGTTGATGTTGAGAAGCAGACTTATGCTCCTGCTGTTAAGGTGGAGGACGCAAAACCTGGGTTGCAGATGAAGCGCATTAAGGGCAACTATCTGAAGGTTGACCAGCTGGAATGGGCTGATGCTGCCTGGGAGTATGCAAACATCGAGGGCTTGGATCAGATGAAGATTCAGCAGAAGGATGATGCTGCTACTTTGCGCGGAGCCAATAATTATGCTGCCATCGCTGAGGGCTACATCAATATTCCTGAGGATGGTGTCTACGATCTCTCTTCCCGTCTGGAGCAGGTTTGGATTGACAACAAACTCATGATCAGTAACGAGGGGGAAGTGAAGGCTGGTACCAATCATGATACTTCTGTAGCATTGGCTAAGGGATTGCATCCAATAAAAGTGGTCTTCCTCAGCAATATCGTTGGCGGCTGGCCTTCATGGTGGAGCAGTCTCGGCATTGAAATGCGCAAAGATAGTGAACAGAAGTTTACACCAGTAGATAACTCTATGTTTTTCAGAAAATAAAAAGAAATAGATATGAGCTTCAGAAATATAGCAAATGTATCGCTTTGCCTCGCCTTGCTGTCTGTCAGCAATGGCGTGGCGGCTCAGAACGAGTCGCGCTGGCATAATGTGGATATCAACCAGCAGAACCGCGAACCTCGCCGTGCTGCTTTCTTTGCATACGAGACCCTTGACAAAGCACAGAGTTTTGACAAGAAGAAGTCGGCCAACTATCTTTCGATGGAAGGCATGTGGAAGTTTAACTTCGTGAAGGATCATAACAAGCGTCCAGCCAACTTCTTTGCAGCCAACTATGACGATTCGGAGTGGAAGGATTTCCCTGTACCGGGGCTGTTCGAACTGAACGGTTATGGAGATGCTACTTATAAGAATGTCGGTTATGCCTGGGCTACCCAGTTTGATCCGAATCCTCCTTATATCAGCGAACTCAACAACTATACGGGTTCTTATCGTCGTACCTTCGAACTTCCTAAGGACTGGAAGGGCAAGGATGTCTATTTCCATGTAGGTTCGGCTACCAGCAACCTGACCCTTTGGGTAAACGGCAAGTATGTGGGATATAGTGAAGACAGCAAGGTGGCTGCCGAGTTTAATATCTCCAAGTATCTGAAGCCGGGCAAGAACCTGATAGCTATGCAGGTGATGCGCTGGTGCGACGGTTCTTATTTCGAGGACCAGGACTTCTGGCGCTTTACTGGTATAGCCCGTGAGGTTTATCTCTATGCACGTCCGAAACTTCATGCTGCCGATATCCGTCTTGATGCCGGTTTGATGAATAATTATCGGGATGGTATCCTGAACTATCAGATAGCGCTGAAGGGCGGCAAGACTGATGTGACTGTTGCCTTGTGCGATAAGGATGGCAAGCAAATAGCATCGGCTACCGGAGCTCAGGGTGTAATCAAAGTACCGAAGGTGAAGGCTTGGACTGCTGAGACACCTTATTTATATAAGGTATACATCTCTCTGAAGAATAAGCAGGGGGTAGCGGAGGTGATTCCGCAGAAGGTGGGCTTCCGCAATGTGGAAATCAAGAACGCCCAGTTGCTGGTGAACGGCAAGCCTGTACTGATTAAGGGTGCCAACCGGCATGAGATAGATCCGGATGGTGGATATGTGGTAAGTGTAGAGCGCATGATTCAGGATATCAGAATCATGAAACAGTTGAACATCAATGCGGTTCGTACCTGCCATTATCCTGACGATCCTCGCTGGTATGAACTCTGTGATGAATACGGACTGTATCTTACTGCTGAGGCTAACCTCGAATCTCATGGTATGGGATATGGGGAGAAATCACTCGCTAAGTTCCCTGAGTATCTCCAGACTCACATCGAACGCAATGAAGGTAATGTGAAAAGTTTTATCAATCACCCTTCTATCATCGTATGGAGTTTGGGTAATGAGTGTGGTTACGGCATCAACTTCGAAAAGACCTATGACTGGGTGAAAGCGCTCGACAAGACCCGTCCTGTTCAGTATGAGCGTGGCGGTTATGACAGCAAGACTGATATTTACTGTCCGATGTATATCGACTACGAGGAGAGTGAGAAATATTGCAAGAGTGATGGTGTTAAACCATACATCCAGTGCGAATATGCTCATGCTATGGGTAATTCGGAAGGTGGTTTCAAGGAATATTGGGACCTCATCCGTAAGTATCCTAAGTATCAGGGTGGCTATATCTGGGACTTCGTAGATCAGGGCATTCGTGACAAGAGTCCTGTCACCGGTAAGGAAATCTTTACTTATGGTGGAGATTACGGCCGCTATCCGGCAAGTGACTATAACTTCAACTGTAATGGTATCATTGCTCCAGACCGCCGTCTGAATCCTCATGCTTACGAGATTCAGTACTATCATCAGAATGTATGGATCAAGGACCTGGATGCTGTGAATGGTGCTTTCAAGGTTTACAACGAGAACTTCTTCAAGAATATCGATGACTTGAACCTGACTGCTACGGTTTATGCCAATGGTGTGAAACTGGCTACAGTTGAGATTCCTGAAACAAAGGCTATTGCTCCTCAGGCTACCAAACTGATCAAGAGTGATGAACTGAAGTATGCGGTGGCTGAGGCTGAATCGAAGCATGCAAAGGAGGAGATTGTTCTAAACTTTGCTTTTGCAAGCGATGGCACACAGCCGCTGGTAGACAAGGGTCAGGTGATGGCTCGCCAGCAGTTTATCATCAGCGATTATCAGTTTGCCAAACCGGCGGTTCCTGCTGTTGCTGCTGCGCCAACCAAGAAGGGTAAGGTGCAGCAGACAAGCAGTATGGAGGTGGAGGAAACCAACTCTTATGTGAAGGTCAGCGCACAGAGAATGTCTGTTACCATAGGCAAGAAGACGGGTATGATAGATTATCTCGATGTAGATGGTGAACCGATGTTGAAGTTCCGTGAGAGTATGACTCCGGAATTCTGGCGTGCTCCTACCGATAATGACTATGGAGCATCTCTGCAGAAGGAGATGAGAGTATGGAAGAACCCGCAGATGACTCTGAAGTCTTTCGACAAAAATGTGAGTAAGGACAATGTGGTGCTGACAGCTCTCTTCGATATGCCTGATGTGAAAGCTCAGCTGATGCTCCGCTATGACATCAGTGCTGCGGGCGAGGTGAATGTTACCCAGAAGATGACTACCGACAAGGAGGTTCAGGTTGCCGATCTGTTCAGATTCGGTCTGCAGTTGCAGATGCCTGCTACTTTCTCTAAGCTTGAGTATTATGGTAGAGGTCCTGAAGAGAACTACGTAGATCGTCATTCTTCTGCTTTTATTGGCAAGTACGAGTCTGAAGTGAAGGATGAATATTATCCATATATCCGTCCGCAGGAGAGTGGCAACCATACCGATATCCGCTATTTCTCTATCTTTAATCCAACCACCGGCAAGGGGATTACCTTCGAGGGGTATGAACCTATGGAGTGCAGTGCCATCCCTTATCTGGTAGAGGATTTGGATTCTGGTATCGAGAAGATGCATGCATGGGGACAACACAGTGGTGATCTGGTGGATAAGGGACTCGTGCAGTTGCATATCCAGAAATGCCAGTATCCTTTGGGCTGCATCGACAGTTGGATGACCAAGCCTATGGAGAAGTATCGTCTCCATTATGCTGATCGTGAATTTACATTCAAAATAAAGGCAAAATAAAATTTCCGTTATAAAACTCAGATATATGCGGAAATACGGGTATAAGATTAAGTTTAAATAATAAAGTGACCCTAGTTTTAGGGTTGAGAGTTTGTTTTTAGGTTTGCCGCTTGAAGGGTCTTTGGGGCCTTTCAAGCGGCTTTTTTATTGCTTGTTTCAAAATGAAACGAATAATGCGTAATTTGCTTTCATTTTGTTCTGTATTTTGAAAAGAACTACGCAAAATAATAATCAAACGAAAATAATAACATCAAAAAGTAAGTAATATCATGAAATATTAAGCAAAATGTCGTACCTTTGCACCAGAAAATAAACAAAATGTAAATTAATTAATAGGAGAGATTAACATGAAAAAGATTGAAGCAATCATCCGTAAGACTAAGTTTGAGGATGTAAAGGAAGCATTGCTTGCTGCCGACATCGAGTGGTTCTCTTACTACGATGTAAGAGGAGAGGGCAAGATGAGACAGGCTCGAATCTACCGTGGTGTCATGTATGATACCAGCAGTATCGAGCGAGTGTTGCTGAATGTTGTCGTGCGCGACAAGAACGTAGAGAAAACGATTAATGCCATCCAGGAGGCTGCCCGTACAGGCGAGATTGGTGATGGTCGAATCTTTGTAATTCCTGTAGAGGATACCGTAAGAATCCGTACAGGTGAAAGAGGCGACATCGCTCTCTATAATGCTGAGCAGGAGAAATAAAATGCTAATATGGAGGAGAGAGAATAGTTTTCAGGTTTAAAGAACACTTTAAAGATTTTATGTTATGAGTGTACAGGATTTAGGAATTTCAGTAGATACCGTATGGATGCTCTTGGCAGCCATGTTGGTCTTTTTCATGCAGCCGGGATTTGCCCTCTGCGAGGCGGGCTTTACCCGTAGTAAAAATACAGCGAACATCTTGTTTAAGAACTTTGTCGATTTTATGATCGGTTCCGTTCTCTTCTGGTTCGTAGGTTTCGGATTTATGTTTGGTAGCGATGGCGCCGGTTTCATCGGTATGCCTAACTTCGGCGATTTGTCTTTCTATACAAATGCAGCCGGTCTTCCTACTGAAGGCTTCCTGATGTTTGAAACCGTATTCTGCGCTACTAGTGCTACCATCGTTTCAGGTGCTATGGCAGAACGTACCAAGTTCTCCATGTACTGCGTTTACTCATTCTTCATTTCATTGATTATCTACCCTGTAGAGGGTCACTGGACATGGGGCGGCGGTTGGCTTTGCAACAGCGAGGCAGGCTCATTCATGATGAACACCTTCGGTGCTGCCTTCCATGATTTCGCAGGTTCTGCCATCGTACATAGTGTTGGTGGTGTACTTGCCTTGGTTGGTGCTATCTGCTTAGGTCCTCGTCTTGGTAAGTATCGCAATGGTAAGAGTACTGCTATCCCAGGCCACAATCTGATGGCTGCTGCTCTTGGTGTATTCATCCTCTGGTTCGGATGGTTCGGATTCAACCCTGGTTCTCAGCTCGCTGCTTCTGGTGAGGTTAACCGTGTTGCTATCAGTCACGTATTCCTGACAACCAACTTGGCTGCAGTTTGTGGTGGTCTCGGTACTATGTTCACCTCTTGGATTAAGTATGGCAAACCTTCGTTCTCATTGACATTGAACGGTATTCTGGCTGGTTTGGTAGCCATTACTGCTGGTTGCGATTTGGTTAGTCCATTGGGTTCAGCCATCATCGGTCTCTTGGCAGGTATAATCTTGGTATTCTCTATCGAGTTCATTGATACAAAGCTTCATATTGATGACCCTGTAGGTGCAAGTTCAGTACATGGTGTATGCGGTATCTTCGGTACCTTGATGACCGGTCTTTTCGCCCTCGACGGTGGTGCTTTCTATGGTGGTGGCTTCGGATTCTTCGGTGCTCAGTGCTTCGGCATTCTCTGCATCGACCTTTGGGCAGCCGTAACCGGTATTATCCTCTTCTGGGGTATCAAGAAGATTGCTGGTCTCCGTGTTGATAAGCGAATCGAGGAAGAAGGTCTCGATATCTATGAGCATGGTGAGAGTTGCTACAACTAAAGATGCTTTCATATAGCGAGCGAGAGAGATTTTTCAGCAGAAGTTTTGGCGAGCAGAGTTGTTATTTGTACCTTTGAATAAGGTACGCTGCATCTCAACAATATAAATAAATCGCGATTTATTTTGTATTGTCTTCGATTTGCAGTACCTTTGCTGCCGAAACTTTTAAAAACAAAAATGTATCACATAAAAATAAGAGAATATGAAGAAGGTTTTTGATATAAAGAAAATGGGTGCCATTGCACTTGGTTTGGTTGCTTTTGCTCCTGCTGCTTCTGCTCAGGATGAGGTTGAAACTACAATCGCTGCAGATGTTGTAAACCAGTATATCTGGCGTGGTCAGTCACTGGGAGAAGTCTCTTTGCAGCCAACACTCGGTATTGGTTACAAGGGCTTGTCTCTGACAGCTTGGGGAAGTGTAGGTATCTCTCAGCCAGAGGATACTAAGGAGTTTGACCTTACCTTGGCTTATGAAACCGGTGGTTTCCATATCGGCGTGACCGATTACTGGTTCAACTCTCCTAACGAGAAGTATTTCGCCTATAAGGCACATGAAACTTCTCATGTTTTTGAGGCAAATGTAGGTTATGACTTTGGTCCAGTTGCCTTGAACTGGTACACCAACTTTGCAGGCCATGATGGATTAAACAAGGATGGTGACCGTGCTTATTCTTCATATGTTGAGGCTACAGCCCCATTCAAGTTGGGCGGTTGTGATTGGGCAGCAAGTATAGGCGCAGTTCCATTTGCAACATCTTTCTATGGTGATGCCAATGGTTTTGCAGTTACCAATGTTTCACTGAAAGCTACCAAGGATTTGAAGATTACAGATTCTTTCTCTGTTCCAGTCTTCGCTCAGGTAGCTGCTAACCCTAGCACCGAAAAAGCTTACCTGGTAGTAGGTTTTACCTTGCAGCCATAATAGGCTCTTAGGTTTTACGATATAATCTTACGTTGGTAGGTTTAAGTTTTTATTTTTTTATTTTAAATGCCGATAGTTCCGTCAAAGAGCTATCGGCATTTCTTTGTATGATATGGGGGGGTAAGAAACTGTGTATAATGCCCTGGATGCTTTGTTGCATATCTATGAGCGTATAATATGCCCTGGATACGCTTTGTTTATCTTAAAAATGATTGTATTTTACAGATTGTAATTAAATAGTACATTTTTCTTTTCAGTTTATCATATGTTTTAATCTAATATGCGTTAATATGTTATTGTTGTGATAAAGTAAAGACAAAATGCTACTAATCTTTTCTTTATTCTAACAAAAAGTTGTAATTTTGCACCCGAAACATAGCAAAAAGTAATTTTAAGCTTTGTTTTTGCTTGGTTTGCTCCTAAAAGAATGGATTGGACATGCCAAGGTGAATAAGAGAGAATAATAGTTAAAAATAACCGTAAAAGAAAGGAAAAGATTTATGTGTGGAATCGTATCTATCTTCAATATTCAGGAGCAGACTCCTGAATTGCGACAGCAAGCGCTTCGTATGAGCCAGAAGATTCGCCATCGCGGACCAGACTGGAGTGGAATCTACTGTGGTGGTTCTGCTATCCTGGCACATGAGCGTCTGAGTATTGTTGACCCTGAAAGTGGTCGCCAACCTTTGTTTGCACCAGACAAAAAACAGGTGCTTGCCGTAAACGGTGAGATTTATAATCATCAGGACATCCGTGCTCGTTTTGCTGGCAAATACCAGTATCAGACCGGTTCCGACTGTGAGGTGATTCTTTCTCTCTATCGTGAGATGCGAGCAGATTCCGATTTTGATTCCTTAATATATAAAGGTGAGGATGCGCTCCACGCCCGTATCTCCAAGATGCTTGAAGAGCTGAACGGTATCTTTGCCTTCGCACTTTACGATGCCGAACGTGATGAGTTTCTCATCGCCCGCGACCCTATCGGTGTTATTCCTCTTTATATTGGTTATGATAAGGATGGAAAAGTGCTGGTGGCAAGCGAGTTGAAGGCTCTGGAAGGTCAGTGCGATCACTACGAGCCATTCCTCCCGGGTCATTATTATTATAGCAAGAACCCTGGCATGAAGCGTTACTATACACGCGATTGGTTTGAGTATGCTGCCATGCAGAAAAAATATCAGATTGATGATGCCAAGAAGGCTGAAGAACAGCTGAAGGATGCTGAACCTCAGGAGAAAGCGGCAGTGAAAGAGATTCATGATGCTTTGGAGGCTTCTGTCAAACGTCAGTTGATGAGTGATGTTCCTTATGGTGTTCTTCTCAGTGGTGGTCTTGATTCTTCTGTCATTTCAGCCGTAGCCGAGAAATATTCTTCTACCCGTGTGGAAAATGGGGGAGAGACCAAGGCTTATTGGCCACGTCTGCACTCTTTCGCTGTTGGTTTGAAGGGTGCGCCTGATTTGGCAAAGGCACGTTTGGTTGCCGAACACATCGGAACTGTGCATCACGAAATCAACTATACCATTCAGGAAGGTCTGGATGCTATCCGTGATGTCATTTATTTTATCGAAACCTACGATGTGACCACCGTCCGTGCATCTACCCCGATGTATCTGCTGGCGAGAGTGATCCGCAGCATGGGTATCAAGATGGTGCTTTCGGGCGAGGGTGCTGACGAGGTATTCGGAGGTTATCTCTACTTCCATAAAGCACCGGATGCCAAGGCATTCCATGAGGAAACCGTACGAAAGTTGGGTAAACTCTATCTCTACGATTGTCTGAGAGCTAACAAAAGTTTGGCAGCATGGGGCATCGAGGGCCGTGTGCCTTTCCTCGACAAGGAGTTCCTGGATGTAGCGATGGGTATGAACCCTGTGCTGAAGATGTGTCCGGATAAGACCATCGAGAAAAAGGTGGTTCGTGAGGCATTTGCCGATTTGCTTCCAGAAGAAGTGGCATGGCGACAGAAGGAACAGTTCTCAGATGGTGTGGGCTATTCATGGATTGATACCCTGAAGCAGATTACCGCATCTGCCGTCAGCGATGAGCAGATGGCGCATGCTGCTGAGCGATTCCCTATCAACCCTCCACAGAATAAGGAGGAGTATTATTATCGTTCTATCTTCGCCGAGCATTTCCCAAGCGACAGCGCTGCCAAGAGCGTACCTAGTGTGCCTAGCGTAGCATGTTCTACAGCCGAAGCCCTTGCCTGGGATGCCTCATTTAAGAACCAGAACGACCCTAGCGGTAGAGCCGTGGCGGGAGTTCACGAACAGGCGTATAAATAAGTGAAGAGTGGAGAATCACTTTGCACTTCATATTTAAGTAATAAAAATAGTTAGAAATAACCGATATAAAACGAACAAGAAATGGAAAAAGGATTGTACAGTTCAGCCTATGAGCACGATGCGTGTGGCGTAGGTATGGTGGTGAATATCCACGGTAACAAGAGTCATGAGCTGGTTGATAACGCCTTGAAGGTACTCGAGAACATGCGTCATCGTGGTGCAGAGGGTGCCGATAACAAGACGGGTGATGGTGCCGGTATCATGCTCCAGATTCCACATGAGTTTATTCTTCTTCAGGGTATCCCAGTGCCAGAAAAAGGTAAATATGGTACGGGTCTCGTCTTCTTGCCTAAGGATGAGAAGAAACAGCAGGATATTCTCTCTATCATGATTGAGGAAATTGAACGCGAGGGATTGCAGCTGATGCATCTCCGCAATGTGCCTACTAACCCTGATTGTTTGGGTGAGGCTGCTTTGAGTAACGAACCAGCTATCAAACAGGTGTTTATCACAGGTGTTACAGATGATAAGGTGCCTGTCTTTGAGCGCACCCTCTATCTTATCCGTAAACGTATTGAGAAACGTGTCAGTGATCCTGATTTCTATATTTGTTCGTTGTCTAATTCGAACATCGTATATAAGGGTATGTTGAGCAGCCTCCAGTTGCGCCAATATTATCCTGACTTGACCAATAATTATTTCACAAGCGGTCTGGCTCTGGTTCACTCTCGCTTCTCTACCAACACCTTCCCAACATGGAGTCTGGCTCAGCCATTCCGTCTCCTTGCCCACAATGGTGAGATTAACACCATCCGTGGTAACCGTGCCTGGATGAAGGCACGCGAGAGTGTGTTGAGCAGCGAGGCTTTGGGCGATATCCGTGAGATTTCTCCTATCGTCCAGCCTGATATGAGTGACTCTGCCAGCCTCGACAATGTATTTGAGTTCTTCGTAATGAGCGGTCTGTCATTGCCTCATGCCATGGCTGTGATGGTGCCTGAGAGTTTCAATGACAAGAACCCTATCTCTGAGGATCTGAAGGCATTCTATGAGTACCACTCTATCCTGATGGAGCCATGGGATGGCCCTGCCGCCCTGCTCTTCAGCGATGGCCGTTATGCCGGTGGTATGCTCGATAGAAATGGTCTGCGTCCTGCCCGCTACACCATCACCAAGAACGATATGATGGTAGTCGCATCTGAGGTAGGTGTGATGGATTTCGACCCAACAGAGATTGCCGAGAAGGGTCGTCTACAGCCTGGTAAGATCCTCTTGATTGATACCCAGGAAGGCAAAATCTATTATGATGGTGAAATCAAGGAGCGCCTGGCTGCCCAGCATCCATATCGCCAGTGGTTGAACACCAACCGTATTGAGCTGGAGAAACTTCGCAGTGGCCGTAAGGTGGAAAATGGTGTGGACAACCTCACTCGCAAGGAATTGGAATTCGGTTTTGGCGAGGAAGATATCGACGGTACCATCATCCCAATGGCTACCAAGGGTCAGGAACCTACAGCTTCTATGGGTAATGATACTCCGCTTGCTGTGCTTTCCGACCAGCCACAGATTTTCTTCAACTACTTCCGTCAGCAGTTTGCTCAGGTTACCAACCCTGCCATCGACTCCATCCGTGAGAACCTTGTGATGAGTCTTACCGAGTATATCGGTAGAGTAGGTTCCGGCATCTTGAACCCAGACGAAAGCAACTGCAAGATGGTCCGTCTGCCACATCCTATCCTGACCAATACTCAGCTGGATATCCTTCAAAATATCCGCTACAAGGGATTTAATACAGTAAAACTCCACATGCTCTTCGAAACCGCCAAGGGCGAAGAAGGACTGCATGAGGCTCTGGATGAGCTCTGCAAGCAGGCAGCACAGAGCGTGGATGATGGTTACAACTACATCATCTTGAGCGACCGTGGCGTGGATGAAACTCATGCCGCCATTCCATCTCTGCTCGCCGTGAGTGCCGTACATCATTATCTGATTGATGCCGGCAAGCGTGTGCAGACTGCCCTCATCGTTGAGAGCGGTGAGATTCGTGAGGTAATGCATGCAGCCCTCCTGTTGGGTTACGGTGCATCAGCCCTCTGTCCATACTTGACATACGCCATCCTCGACGACCTTGTAAAGAAGGGAAAGATTCAGGAGGATTACCATACAGCCGAGCAGAACTACATCAAGGCTGTGAAGAAGGGCTTGTTCAAGATTATGGCTAAGATGGGTATTTCTACCATCCGAAGCTATCGTGGAGCCAAGATCTTCGAGAGCATCGGTTTGAGCGAGAGCCTCCTGAAGAGCTACTTCGGAACAGAGGTGAGCACCATCGGCGGTATCGGACTCGAGACCATCGCCCGTGATGCCATCCGCTTGCACGACAAGGCATTCGAGACCAAGAAGCTCGAGTTCCTGCCAAGTATGGGACAGTTCCACTACCGCAAGGACGGTATCAAGCACGCTTGGAACCCAGAGACCATCGCCACCCTGCAGCTCGCAACCCGCAAGGGCGATTATGATCTCTTCAAGAAATATACACATCTCGTTGACGATAAGCAGGAGCCTATCTTCATCCGCGACTTCTTCACCTTCCGCAAGAATCCGATCTCTATAGATAAGGTGGAGCCGGTAGAGGAAATCGTGAAGCACTTCGTTACCGGTGCGATGAGTTTCGGTGCCCTCTCCAAAGAGGCTCACGAGGCAATGGCACTCGCCATGAACGCCCTCGGTGCCCGAAGCAATACCGGTGAAGGTGGTGAGGATAACGAGCGATTCCATTCTACACAGGATGGCATCAGCCTCTCAAGCAAAACTAAGCAGGTGGCTTCCGGTCGATTCGGTGTGACTACAGAATATTTGGTAAATGCAGAGGAAATCCAGATCAAGGTGGCACAGGGTGCTAAACCGGGTGAGGGTGGTCAGTTGCCTGGCTTCAAGGTTAACGAGGTCATCGCCAAGACCCGTCACTCTATCCCTGGCATCAGCTTGATTTCTCCTCCACCTCATCACGATATCTACAGTATCGAGGATTTGGCTCAGCTCATCTTCGACCTCAAGAACGTAAACCCTAAGGCGGCTATCTCTGTGAAGTTGGTTGCTGAGAGTGGTGTGGGTACCATCGCTGCCGGTGTGGCTAAGGCAAAGGCCGACCTCATCGTTATCTCTGGTGCTGAGGGCGGTACAGGTGCCAGCCCTGCATCAAGTATGCGTTTCGCTGGTATCTCTCCTGAAATCGGACTTTCTGAAACCCAGCAGACACTGGTGAAGAACGGTCTTCGTGGTCAGGTTCGCCTGCAGGTAGATGGTCAGTTGAAGAGCGGTCGTGACATCATTCTGATGGCTTTGCTCGGTGCTGAGGAATTCAGTTTCGGTACTGCCGCCCTCATCGTATTGGGTTGTGTCATGATGCGTAAGTGTAACCTGAATACCTGTCCTATGGGTGTTGCCACACAGGATCCTAAGCTCCGTGCGCACTTCCGTGGCAGCTACAAGTATCTTATCAACTACTTCCGCTTCCTCGCTGAGGAGGTTCGTGAGTATCTGGCAGAGATGGGTTACACCTCATTGAACGATATCATCGGCCATACCGAGCTCATCATCCGCAAGAAGGATGAGGAGATTGTTCCTACCGAGGGTTCGGATGCCGTAGAGCCAGAGGTGGCCAAGAGCATCAAGGAGAAGGCCGACTTGCTCGATTTCTCTCGTCTCTTGCATCGTGAGACAGGTCATTGCTCGCTCTATCATACTACCGAGCAGATTCATGACCTCGACAATGTACTCGACCAGCAGTTGATTCGTGGTGCACAGCGTGCCATCGAGAACCAGGAAGAGGTGAACCTCGATTTTGCCATCAAGAATACCGATCGTGCTGCCGGTGTGATGCTGAGCGGTATGATTGCCGAGAAATATGGTGAGGCTGGTCTTCCAGACAAGACCGTGAACGTGAAGTTCAAGGGTTCTGCAGGTCAGAGCTTCGGTGCCTTCCTGGTTAAGGGAGTGGATTTCAAACTCGAAGGTGAGACCAATGACTATTTCGCCAAGGGACTTTCAGGAGGTCGTGTTTCCATCCTTCCTCCTATCCGCAGCAACTTCTCTGCTGAGGATAACATCATCGCCGGTAACACCGGTCTGTATGGTGCCACAAGCGGTGAGTTGTATATCAATGGTAAGGTAGGCGAGCGCTTCGGTGTTCGTAACTCCGGTGCCATCGCCGTGATTGAGGGTGCTGGCGACCACTGCTGCGAGTATATGACGGGCGGTAGAGTAGTAGTGCTCGGTGAAACTGGCCGTAACTTCGCCGCTGGTATGAGTGGTGGTGTTGCCTACGTATGGGATAAGAACCACAACTTCGATTACTTCTGTAACATGGATATGGTGGAGATCAACCTCGTGGAGGACAGCACCTATCGCAAGGAGTTGCATGAGCTGATCCGTCAGCATTATCTCTACACTGGCAGTAAGCTTGCCCGTACCATGCTCGACGACTGGAACCACTACGTAGAGGATTTCATCCAGGTAGTGCCAATCGAGTACAAGCGAGTTCTCCAGGAGGAGCAGGTAAAGAAGTTGCAGCAGAAGATTGCGGATATGCAACGAGATTACTAATTTTAAAATTAGAAAAAAAGATGGGAAATCCAAAAGCATTTTTGACTATACCTCGCAAGGAAGCAGGTTATAGACCAATTCACGATAGAATCCTCGACTTTAGCGAGGTAGAACAGACATTGAATAGCAACGATCGCCGACAGCAGGCTTCACGTTGCATGGATTGTGGTGTGCCTTTCTGTCACTGGGCTTGTCCGCTGGGCAATAAGGCACCGGAGTGGAATGATGCCCTCTACAAGGGCGACTGGGAGCAGGCTTACCGCCTCCTAAATTCCACCAACGACTTCCCTGAGTTCACAGGACGCATCTGTCCTGCACTCTGCGAGAAGGCGTGTGTATTGAATCTCATGGATCATGAGCCAACCACCAACCGTGAGGATGAGTGTGCCATCGTGGAGCACGCCTTCTCTGAGGATTATGTACATGTTGAGATTCCTGAGCGTAATGGCAAGACGGTGGCTGTCATCGGTGCCGGTCCTGCGGGATTGGTAGCTGCCAACCAGTTGAACCATAAGGGCTATAAGGTAACTGTATTCGAGGCACGTGAGAATGCCGGTGGTCTGTTGCGTTATGGTATTCCAAACTTCAAGCTCAACAAGAGCATCATCGACCGCCGTCTCCGTCTTCTCGAAGAGGAGGGTATTGAATTCAGATACAACCAGCATATTGACGTTACCAAGTTGCCAGAAGGCTTCGATGCCTATGTGGTATCTACCGGTACGCCAACGGCACGCGACCTGAAAATTCCTGGAAGAGAATTGAAGGGCGTTTATTTCGCCCTCGAGCTGCTTTCTCAGCAGAACCGTATCCTCGCCGGTATGGAGTTCTCTAAGGACGAACTGGTTAACTGCAAGGGCAAGGATGTATTGGTAATCGGTGGTGGTGATACGGGTTCCGACTGTATCGGAACTGCTCATCGTCAGGGTTGCAAGAGCGTAACCCAGATAGAAATCATGCCGAAGCCTGTAGAAGGCCCTGAGGATCCTAAGAATCCTTGGCCAAACTGGCCTCGCACCCTGAAGACCACCTCAAGTCACGAGGAAGGCTGTACTCGCCGCTGGAATATTAACTCTCTGGAGTTCCTCGGAAAGAATGGCAAGTTGACAGGCGTGAAGGTTCAGCCTATTGATTGGAAACCAAACCTTGAGGGTGGTCGTCCGTTGATGGTAGAGGCTGGTGAGCCAGAAATAATCAAGGCTGAGGCTGTATTCCTAGCAATGGGCTTTCTGAAGCCACAGCAGCCTGAATTTGCCGAGAATGTTTTCGTGGCAGGCGATGCAGCAAGCGGTGCCTCTCTGGTAGTACGCGCCATGGCAAGCGGCAGAAAGATTGCTGCCCAGGTAGATAAGTTCCTGAACAAATAAATCGGTTATTTTTAACTATAAGTGTAGGGAGGTTGACCTCAGTGATGAGGTTTTCCTCCCTTTTTCTTGTATGCTCGGCATGAGCTTATTCTAATGGGTGCAAGTCCCTAAC
>JAJWJX010000037.1:0-37142 GCA_021623045.1 Segatella copri
TTGACAGAAGGCGGCGAGCTGTGGCTAGCTTTTCTTTTTCCATACCTTTTTCCATACCTTTCGCCATACCTATTTCCATACCTTTCTTTTCATCAAACTTTCTGGTGGCATATATATCACGCATATTCTTGATGTCCTCGTCATACAGCTCTAGTTCCTCTCGGGAGAGCTTGCGGAGGTCGCCTATTTCTGCCAACTTGCGGAAGACTGGATACTTCTCGCTGAATGGCATCTGTTCAAACATGTTCATATTCTTCACTATATAAATCCAACAATCAAATATATCCATACACTCTGCCTCCGTATGCTTGTCGAACAATGGCAACTGGAGGTACACAATACGCATCCTGTCGGACACTCGCTGGCGTGTCTGCAAGTCGGTAAGCACCAGATCGGTGCGAAACTCCTTTAATATCGGACTTTGCGATACAAAGTCCATGAAACATACCGTATAGACTGGAGCCAAGTGGTAGTCCCAGATTCCACGGATGCCTTGCTGCACGATGGCACGTGCCGTGTAATACAATGCCCTGTCGGCAAAGTATTCCTGCTCTTTCTTCTGCATCTCTACGATGACATGCTTGCCTTCGTTTGTGATGCAATAGACATCGAAGACCACACCGCGGTCATCGGGGCGCAAGCCAAGTTTTTCGGTCTTGGCAAACGTCACGTCCTTGATTACCAACTCGTCTTCAAACAGTCCGTTGAGGAATGTGATCAGACATTCTTTCGTGTCTTCGCTTCCAAATATCCTCTTGAAAGCCCAGTCAACACGTGGGTCTATAAATCTTGCCATCTGCTTACGCTTTATAAGGTCGTGGACGCAATATTGCTATTCGTTGGCAAAGATACGACTTTTCCTCGTAACTTCCAAGGTTTTTGAAAAAAATGTAGGGATGATAATAAAGAAAAAATGAGGGTTTCTTTTCGGGGCACCTGCATAAACCTGTGTTTAGGCATAAATGTTAGTAAGTCTAAACAGGAAGAACTTGGGAAGCCTTTCTTACGATTGACGTTTTGCGGAGCCGCTTATCATTATATTACGGTTGTACAACTAAAAGGGTTATAGTTGTACGACTATAAAGCTACGGTTGTACGACTAAAGGGTGTATAGTTGTACGACTAAAGAGGTTATAGTTGTACGACTAAAAGGTGTTGTCACTAGGCTCAGCAGAGGTGCTGACTGCAGTCAGCAGACCTGCTGACTAGGCTCGGCAGAGCTGCTTAGCCTAGTGGCAATGTCTGAGAAGGTATATTCCACAGGGCAGACGCATTAAATATTTTACACCAAAAGATACAAGTTATCACATTATTAGATATGCATCATCTTTCATAGAAGACAAAGAATGCGAATTCAACAAGCAAGTGCAAAAATCCATCCCATTGTCTGTTGTTATGGACTTTATTTTTCCTGAAAATTTTATACCTTTGTGTCATGAAAAATCAAGGACAATTAGCGTTGGCACAATTAATTCTGCCATCAGAGATACTTTCAAATTTTGAAGTAGTACGTGTAGAAGAAGAGGCATCCCTTATTCGCATCTATCTTGATGAATCAGTTAAGGCTGATTATAAAGAGAACCCTTTGATTGAATCTAAAGGGTTCTGTGATGCCGTAACTATCCTTAACTTCCAAGGATTTAGGGAAAAAATACTTGAAAAGGGGGAGGAGAAAAAGAAAATAGGCGGCTCCCGGAATTGAGAGCCGCCTATAATGTATTAATAAAATAAATGCTTATTCTGCAACAGCAATGATTGCATACTCGTTAGTAATATCGTTGAAGAAGATGCGATACTTACCTGCAGTTGCAATCTTGATATCTGAGCTGCCACCATCGTTGAACAACTTACCTGTAGAAGTGAACTCCTGATCTGCTGTGTAGCCCCAGTTTCCACCTTTATTCCAAGCGTAATTAGCACGAATCTTAAATCCACCTACAGGGAGAGTTGTTTCGATAAACCAGTTGTGAGGAGTAACCTGTGTCATGTCAATGTCATCACCGTCATTCCATTTGCCACCAACTCCGATAAGACTGACATGTTCGAATTCAGTAGGATTCTGATTCTCAAGCTTAGTCCAAGAGTAAGTCATGGTAGAAAAATCTACCTTAAATGTGTAGAATGCACCTGGTTCTGGGCAAATGATAGCACCAGCATTGTTGTCAGATTTTAAGCTACCTGTTGGGGTATTGGCATCAGCCATTGTTGCACTACCATAGGCACTGCTCCAAGTTCCCCAATCGCTACCCAACCAAATCTTCAGGTTTGCATCATCTTTCCACTGAGTGGTATAGCTCTGAACCATAGGAGTCTCAGCATACATGAGACAGGTCTTGTTTTCAAGTTTGTCTGACCAGCCCTGCAATTTACCTACAAGGTAATATTCTGGAGATATTTGCTTGATGCTATAAGTATAGTCCATCATGTTGATAGTAATCTGATAGATACCTGCCTTAGCTATCATTGCAGCATTAGGAGCATCTGTTGTTCCATCGTCCTTTGTGACAGATGTAACCAATGTACCACTCATTGCATCATCACCATTCTTTGTCACACCTACAACACCCTTAGGGTCATTTTGGATTGCCCAAGGATTACCTGCATCAATATTTCCTTGTGGAATAATCTTCCAATACTGATTGTCCTTGGTCGTTGTTACCATCAAGGTGAATACAGGATCCTCATATACATCGGCATCAGAGTGGTTGAACTTGACGCAATCGGCAAGTGCCCATTTTCCTTCGCCATACATATCGCCTACGAGATAATAATTGCTGGCAATATATGGAGCCTTAGGAGTTACTACCACATTGATTTTACCAGCGTCAATGAGGACGGCCTGACCATCCTTTACGGCATCCAAATAGACATGAGCATCAAATGTGCGAGCAGTTGGTCGCTTACCATAGGCATTGACAACCAAGTCGCTAAGATCGGCAGCTGCTGCACGACCTTCAATACCCGCATTGAAGGTAGTCTTGGTGGCTCCTTCAACACCTTGTGGTGTTACTTCCACACGAGCATCTGCCAACTTGTAACCTTCAGGAAGAGCCGCTGTGCTCAATGTGAAGGTGCTAACACTATCTTCGCTAACATTTGCCAAATCAATGGCATCAGCTGCAGTCGCTGTCAAACCAGGTATTGTTATGGCATCTTCCTGTGGGTTAGTCTGCGGATTTGCCCAATCATTATAGTCATCTCCACATGAAGCCATTGCCATACCCAAGAAAGCGAATGCTATATATTTCGAAAGTTTTTTCATTTTGTTTATTACTTAAGTGAATAAAGTTTGTAGGGAAGTTGGTGGTTTTCACACCACCAACTCTCTGATATTATTTCAGGCTACCCTTGCCTGTAGAGAAGTTCAAGTACATCTTCTGACCTACGGCGCAAGCGAGACGAGGTTTTTGGTCACCACCAGCACCACGGTAAGAAATTTTGTCACCTTCCAATAAGAACTCAGAGTGCCACCAATCGTTACCAGGAATCTTGACGTAAACACGCACGCCATCGCCATCATCACCACCAGGGCAAGCATCCGTAATTGCTGGAGATACAAAGTCGCCATCCTGAGTAGTAGGAACCTCAAACTTACCAGCCTCGTTTAATTCACCAAAATCAGGGTCACCGATACAAATACCCGTCAACCAAACGTTTGGCTCGTTGAACTGAACATTGTACTTGATGTCACGACCTTCAACAGTTGCTGTGACAATCATCAGATACCATCCTGGAGTAGTAGAACTGATGTTTCCTTCATTTGATGAAATCTTATCCTTCAATTCGCCATCAACAGTAATATCAGCATATCCCTTTTCGTTACCATCCCAAGCCTTGTCTGTATTAATCTTCACACCTGATTCATCAATCCAAACCATGCGCCAGTACATCTCTGGATGGTCATAGACAGGGATAAACTCGAAGCTATTGCCCCAATCCCATCCGCAGAAATTACCTACTACGTAGAGGTGAGCTGGTACTGTCACTGGAGCCAAAGCGTAGAGCAAGTGAACATTACTCAATGTAACAACATTAGAAAGAATGTCTGTGCCTTCTATCTCATCACCAGTTTCAGTGGTCATCACGGCACGCATACGAACATAAACAGGAATATCCATTGGGAAATCTGCCTCTGTCTTACCAGCATTCAACTCTAGGTTTGTGAGCGTAGCTGCCAAAAGTGAAGCATCCACGTCTGCCTTTGCAGAATAGAAGTTTTGATCGATGGTAGCGCAATCACTCATATCCTCTTTCAAAGATATTTGAACATTGTACTTGGTTGCAGCAGGGAAGCCATAGTTTGGCTGAGAACAAGTGAGCTGCAAAGTGCTAGAGTGCGCAAGGTCGATATTGTTACCTGCAATAGCTGGAGTATTGAGTATAAACTCCGTTGGAGTGGTGATGGTTGGATTGTCGTCACGATCGTCGGAACAAGCAGCGAACATTACCAATCCCATCATCAGCAGTAAAGCTGATTTTAATACCTTTTTCATATCTTATATTTTTACATGAATAAATGTTTAGCCTGGGTAGCCAGGATTCTGATGCAAGTTGCTGTTACTCTGAATCTGAGTCAAAGGAATAGGAAAAACATTCTTGTATGACTCGATGTTAGTACCAGCTTTCTCGCCACCTTTCCAATCCCAGTTATAACCAGTGTTACCACCGAAGAGATTGAAACGTATCAATGTAGTACGGCGGATACCCTCGAAGTAGAACTCACGAGCCCATTCATCACAGATTTCGTTGAGAGAATAGCTTGAAGACTCTGGACGAGTTGTGGCATGAGCACGATCACGAAGTGTATTCAATACCTTTGTACCATCTGCAGTAGTGTTGCCACCGTTCAAGCGAGCGTCTGCCTCGGCAAAGTTGAGGTAAGCCTCAGCTGCACGCATGAAAGGCCAATCCATATCTGCAAAAGAAGGATCGACATGACTAGAGCCATCACTGTTGTAGTTGATAAACTTGCATACACCATAACCATACTTGTCCTGAGTAATATTATCAATTTCGTATGGTCTGTCCTTACCCCAGAAGATAGCACGGTCATCGTTAGCCTTTTGGGTCATCTCATAAGAAGGAACCTCAGGTGCTACTGAGTTAGGGAAGAATTTCTTCAACAGAGCAGTACGTGGATGCAAACCTTGCCATTGCTGACCCACTACGCCATTAGAACCAGCAGGGTCATCTGGATTAACGTTATAAGTTGGAGTAAATGTACCTGCAATAAGGAAGAGAGAGTTACCATAGCTTGCTGTCTTTCCTGAGATGTTGACAATAGGGAAAATCAACTCCTTAGAAGCAGAACTCTTGTCGTTATCACCCATGAACACCATCTGGTATGCACTCCACTTGCCATCTGCTGTACCATCGGTATTGATGTCGTATGGAGAATCCATTACCTTCTTGGCATATTCTTTGGCCTTTGCCCACTCAGCAGTACCTGTATAAACTTCAGCATTGAGATAAAGCCTTGAGAGCAACAACCAACAAGCAGCCTTATCAACACGGCCATAATCAGCGTCACTACCAGTCTTCACTCTTGGCTCGGAGAGGTTTGGCTCTATCTCAGTCAACTCATTGACAAGCCATTCATACATGTCCTTGCGTGACTTCTGCTCAGGCTTACCCATAGACTCAGAGAATGGTACATTTCCGTACGCATCCATCAAGAGATAATATTGCATGGCACGAAGGAAACGGCACTCTGCTGTCTTTGTTGCATCCTCGCCACCTGCTACCTCAAGATATTGGTTACAGAATGTGATACCCAAAGTCAAACGAGTGAAGTACAATTTCATCCAAGGATGTGAAGGATCGAATTTGGCAGAGTTCAACTCTTGCAAACCATCACCCCAGTTACAAGTAGCCTCATCTGTTGGCAACTCGTTGAGACACCACATGGCACGTACCAAACCTGTCATACCATTGTCGGAGAATCCCTTTACATCGCAATCGTCATCACTATTGCTACCACTACCATTTCCGTTAATACCGAAGTTGGCATAGCATTTGTTCAAAAGTCCGTCATTGTTAACCTCTAGGTCAATCTTTGGACTGATTGGCTCTTTGTCGAGGTCGTTTACGCACGATGTTGAAGCCATTCCCAACATGAGGGCAACAGCAGGTGCAAAAACAGTCTTTATATATTTTTTCATTGTCGTAATTCTTTAAATTGTTTAGAAATTCAAGTTCACACCAAGAAGGAAGGTGATTGGACGTGGATAGACATTGTTATCAATACCACTTACAACCTCTGGGTCAAGACCATCATACTTGGTAATTGTGAATACGTTGCTGACAGAACCATATACACGGCCAGAGATTCCCTTCCAAGAACCTGCCTTAAACAAGTTGTTGAATGAATAACCCAAGGTGATATTGTCCATCTTCAAGAATGAAGCATTCTGCACGAAGTAGTCACTGAGTTTAGAACTATTGGCGTCAGACATCCAACCCAAAGACTTGACATAGCGATTGACAAGGAAAGAGCCCTGACACCAAAGTGAACCTGTTGTCTTCAGACGCTGTGCCTGCTCAAACTGATTATATACATAGTTGCCAATGCTAGCACGGAGTGAGAATCCTAAGTCGAAGTGTTTGTACTCTACTCTTGTTGAGAAACCCATCGTAACAGGAGCCATCACACTCTTGTAGAGATAACGGTCGGAATCTGTAATTTTACCATCGCCATTTCTATCTACGACTGCACCCTCTACTGGCTTTCCATCCTTGTCATACAACTGCTGAAATACATAGAACGAATTGGCAGCATAACCTGTCTGGTAAGCCAATACCTTATTGCTCTGGTCAATGTTTTCACCAACAAGAACTGGGTCGCCATTGTCGCTTACACCATTCAAGTCTGTAATCTTGTTGTCATTATAGGTGAAGTTATAGCTCATCGTCCAATACCAGTCCTTTGTGCTTACAGGAACCCAATTCAAGGCGATCTCAACACCCTTGTTCTCCAAGGAACCAATATTTTGCAAACCTTTATCGGCAGAACCTGCAAGTGCTGCTACAGGAGCATCGTTAATCAAGTCCTTAGTCTTACGCTTATACACATCAATCGTACCATTGAGGCGATTGTCGAGGAAGCCAAAGTCAAGACCTGCGTTGTAAGTTTCTGTGGTCTCCCACTTCAACTTATCATTGTAGTAAAGAGGAGTATAGATGCTACCATCACCTATGACTGGGTATTTACCGAAGTTTTGCCCCTTCTTGTACTGCTTGAACCAGATATAGTTGCTGATACCTTCCTGCTGACCAGTCTTACCATAACCGAGACGAAGCTTCAAGTTGCTCAACCATTTTACATTCTTGAGGAATCCTTCCTCATTGACACGCCAAGCAAATGCGTATGAAGGGAACAAGCCCCAGTGATCAGCAAAACGTGAAGAACCGTCATCACGTACGGTCACTGTGAGATAGTAACGATTCAACAATGTATAGTTGGCACGACCAAAGAATGATACGAGGAAGTTCTCGTACTTATCATAGTCTGGAGTATCCTTGAAGATTTCTCCTGCATTAGGACTGGTAGAAGGATAGTACTGCTTCCAACTATTGTTGTAACGGAAGAAGAAGTGCTGATACTCATAACCACCCATGATGTCGAAGTGGTGAATCTTATTGAAGTCCTTGTAATACTGAGCGTATGCACTCAACAAGAGGTTGCGCTTCAAGTTGGAATTATCCGTGATGCCACCATAATAGATGGTAGAAGGATATGAAGTAGGTTGATTTTCTGTTACAGTACCCTTAGCAACCTCTGCACCCAATGTCATATGGAGACGCAAGTCCTCAAATCCATGTACCTTATAGTCGATGTCTGCGCTACCGATGAAAGAGTTCACCTTCTCTACGTTACCACCGAGTTCAAGAAGTGCCAATGGGTTGCTGGTAGCATCCTTGAATCTTGTATATGGCCACTGTGAATCATTATAACCACTGGCAGATGTAAGCCAGTTGAAATAGCCACCGAAGTTATTAAGCGTCTGCTGCTTACCACTGCCAAGCATAGCTAAGTCTCTCTCAGAAGTAAAGTCGTATGGACTTTGCGTAGGGTCAAAAGTGATGGCTGCACCAATGGCACCTGTATCTGCCTTCTTTGCTTTGGAGTGCATACCCTTGGCATTGAGATTGAGTGTCAAGTGGTTGTCCAACAAAGATGGATTGAGGTTGATGGCTGCTGTATAACGCTTGTAATCTGAGTTCTTAAGAATACCCTCTTGACCTGTGTAACCTACAGAAACACGATATGGAAGGGACTTACCTGCTGAACCCGCTACACTAATGTTATGGTCGTGGCTGACAGCAGTGCGATAAATCAGGTCTTGCCAATCTGTATTGGCTGTACCCAAAGCCTTGACAGCATCATCGTCCTCCGCAAAGTTAGATTTGATAAAGGCGCGATACTCATCGCCATCCATCATATCGTATGTTTTTTTCTTCTCAGAGATTGATACGGAACCAGAGTAGCTTACCTGTGGCTTCTGTCCCTTGCTTCCCTTCTTGGTTGTGATGATGATTACACCATTAGAACCACGAGAACCATAGATAGCTGTCGCAGAAGCATCCTTCAAAACATTGAAAGATTCAATATCCTGAGGGTTGATAGTTGAGAGGATGTTTGAACCTGTGTTACCTACCTTATTATTATCCATAGGAACACCATCGATTACGATCAATGGTTCGTTGGATGCGTTCAAAGACGAACCACCACGAATACGGATCTGGGTACCAACGCCTGGCTCACCAGAGTTGCTAGTCACATTGACACCGGCAATTTTACCAGAAATCATGTCCTGTGCATTAACTACAAGACCTTTGTTTTTAGAGTCTGGTGTCAAAGCTGTTACAGAACCTGTAAGGTCTGACTTCTTAACGGCACCATAACCGATGACTACGACTTCGTTCAAAGACTTAGAGTCATCTTTCAACGTAATGTTCATGTTACTAGATGCCTTCACTGTCTGTGGTGTCATACCCAGATAAGTGAAAGTAAGGTTTGCACCTGGCGCTGCATCAACTGAGAAGTTACCATCCATGTCGGTAATGCCTACAGCCTTACCGTTCACTGTAATGGTAGCACCCATGATAGGCTCACCAGAAGCATCCTTCACATGTCCCTTAATTGCATTACTCTGCGCAAAGGAACTCACCGTCAGAAGCAGACCGCTTGCTAGGGTCAACGCTCTGAGAGGCAATTTAATTTTTACCTGCTTCATCATTTGCTTGATTTTTAAGTTAATGTATAATATTAAATTATTTACTTTTTCATTCTTTTTGGCTTAAGTTGTCATCGTTCCTACTCTAAAATACCGCTCTGGCTCTTTTCGGGGTCTTTCTGGCATCTTACTTATATTATATAAGGTAGGAATGGGGCGTTTGCCCATAAACTTGTCGTTTCTGTGTGCAAAATTAAGTTCTTTTCTCTTATGTTGTACTATTTTTATGTTAATTCCGTTATTTATTTTGTGCAAACGTTTGCACAGAAATTACTTGATTTATGTCAATGAATTCTGACCAATATTGAGGATATTTCGTAATTTTGCAGCACAACTAATAGCAATGGGCGATAAAGAAACAATAACAATGAAAGATATAGCTCGCGACCTGGGCGTAAGTGTTGCCACGGTGAGCCGAGCATTGAAGGACAGTTCTCGTATCAGTACTGCCCAAAAGGAGCGTATTCAGAAATACGCGCGTGAACATAACTTCTTTCCTAATTTCCTGGGTGAAGCTTTAAGACATAATAAGGTGAAGCCGATGAAGGTGATTGGAGTTATTGTACCTCAGGTGGTACACTATTACTTCATGTCGGTGCTTTCGGGCATCGAGGAAGAGGCTAGAGCCAGAGGCTACCGTGTGATGGTGGCGCAGAGTAACGAGCGTTACGATAAGGAGGTGGCCATCTGTGAAGACTTCTATCAGAACAAGGTTTGTGGCATCATCGTTTCACAGGCGAAGGATACCAAGCAGTATGATCATTTCGAAAAACTGCTGCAGAATGGGGTGCCGCTCATCTTCTATGATAGAATATGTACGGGCGTGAACTGCTCGCGAGTGGTGGTAGATGACTATATGGGTGCCTTTACTGCCGTTACCCACATGATTGATACGGGCTGCAAGAAGATTGCCTTCTACGGCTCGCCGATGAATTTGGAAATCTCCAAGAACCGATATAACGGTTATCATGATGCGCTGGTAAAGCATGGTTTGACGGAGAACCCTGACTGGGTGAAGATCTGCGATGACCGTGCCAGTGCCGAAGCAATAACGCCGGATATTCTGATAGGGGAAGATCGTCCGGATGCGTTCTTCGCCATCAATGATGATACGGCAATCGGCATTCTCTATACCGCCAAGCGGATGTGGTTCAAGGTGCCTGAAGAAATCAGTATCTGCGGATTCACCAATGGTGACCGTGCCAAGGCGTGCGACCCGATGCTTACTACGGTTGAGCAGCGAGGTGTTGCCGTAGGCGAGGAAGCTGCCAATATCCTGATTGGTCAGGTGGAAGGCTCCATCCCTAGAGATGAGGTGGAGAAGAGAGTGGTGAGAACACGACTCGTGGTGAGAGGAACGACGAGGTAATGTTGAATGTTAAATGTTGAATGTTGAATTGACATTCTTGCTGGTGCCTTTTAGAGGGGGTGCCTTAATTTCTGAATGAATATAAATAAAAGCATAACAATATGAAACAAAAACCTGATTTAAGTTTCTGGAAGCTCTGGAACTTGAGCTTCGGATTTTTCGGGGTACAGATTGCCTACGCCCTACAGAGCGCTAACATCTCCCGAATCTTTGCAACGTTGGGTGCTGACCCACACAACTTGAGTTATTTCTGGATTCTCCCTCCATTGATGGGAATCCTGGTACAGCCTATCGTGGGCACGTTGAGCGATAAGACGTGGTGCCGCTTCGGCCGCCGCATCCCTTATCTCTTTGTGGGTGCCACGATTGCCGTCCTGGTAATGTGCCTGCTGCCGAATGCCGGTTCGCTCGGACTGACCGTGAGCGGTGCGATGCTCTTCGGACTGATAGCGCTGATGTTCCTCGATACGAGTATCAACATGGCGATGCAGCCTTTCAAGATGCTGGTAGGCGATATGGTAAATGAAAAACAGAAGGCGAAGGCTTACTCTATCCAGAGTTTCCTCTGCAATGCCGGTTCTGTAGCCGGATATATCTTCCCATTCCTCTTTACCTTCCTCGGTATCAAGAATTATGCTGAGAAGGGTGTGGTTCCTGATTCTGTCATCTGGTCGTTCTATATCGGTGCGGCTATCCTGATTCTCTGTGTCATCTACACCACGATGAAGGTGAAGGAGTGGAATCCACAGCAGTATGCGGAATATAATGAAGCGAAGAGTGAAGAAGGGGGAGTGAAGAATGCTAATGCTGAGGCTTCTGAAGACAAGGCTGGTTGGATTACTTTGCTCCGCAAGGCGCCATCTACCTTCTGGAAGGTGGGACTGGTTCAGTTCTTCTGCTGGGCTGGTTTCCTTTATCTCTGGAATTATTCTACGGGAGCCATCGCTGAAACCGTATGGAATACGACCGACCCTGCTTCTGAAGCATTTCAGGAGGCAGGCAACTGGGTGGGCATTCTCTTTGCCGTACAGGCGGTAGGTAGTGTTATCTGGGCTGTGGTTCTCCCTCAGTTTAAGAATACGAAGGTGGCATACGCTGTCAGCTTGATTGTTGGTGGTGTGGGCTTTGCCCTGATACCGTTCCTTCACGACCAGTATCTGCAGTTTATTCCATTCCTGATGATTGGTGCCGGTTGGGCAGCCATGCTGGCTATGCCTTTCACCTTTGTTACCAATGCTTTGCAGGGATATGGTCACATGGGTGCTTATCTCGGTCTGTTTAACGGAACCATCTGTATCCCTCAGATTGTGGCTGCCATCTGCGGTGGAACTGTCCTGAGTCTGGTGGGTTCTCATCAGAGCGATATGATGATTGTGGCAGGTATTCTGCTGATTTTGGGTGCGCTGTCTGTAAGCATCATCAAGGATAAGAAGTGAGTGTAAGTGATTGAGTTGCGGTTAGTTTACCTTAGCCACGGGGTGAGAAAAATGCAAACGTTTGCATGGTTTGTAATGAAGATTATGCAAACTTTTGAAACGAGTTACGTACTTTTTTCTTACCTTTGTGGCATCAAACATAAATTATAACATTTTCAAGAGCCTTTAAGAGTCTTATGACAGTACAGTTTAATATTGAGTATAAAGCAATGTTCGGCGAACAGATCGTCGTAAACATTCAGACGGAGGAAGGTGAACTGAAACTTCCTCTCGAGACAACAGATGGTGAAAGATGGGCATGCGACTGGGGTGTTGAATCACCAGAGAAATCGTATACCTATTATTATAGTGTAGAACGTGAAGGAAGAGCAGTCAAGACCGAATGGCTTATGATTAAGCATCAGCTCGATGTAAATGCCAAGAAGGCTGCGGTTTATACCCTTTACGATCATTGGAAGGCTATGCCTGAGGATGCTTTCCTCTACAGCAGCGCCTTTACCGATTGCATCAATCATCAGGTTCCACAGGAGATGAAGCCGGAAACGGGCAGCAAGATTGTGCGTCTGATAGTCCGTGCTCCTCAGCTTCGTGATGGTGAGCGTCTGGGTGTATTGGGTGCAGATAAAGCTTTGGGTGCTTGGGATGTGCAGAAGATTCTTCCGATGACTCAGCATACCTATAATGAATGGGTTGCTGATATTGATGCGGCTCATCTTGAGGGCAGTCATCTGGAGTTTAAGTTCGTGGCTTTCCGTAATGCGAAGAACGAGCTTCTCTGGGAAACCAGCATGAACAGAACCGTGGATTTGCCGGAGATGAAGGCAGGTGAGTTGGTATCCTATGAACTCGACCAGGCTTTCTTCGCTCTGTATAATCAGAAACTTGCCGGAACCCTGGTTCCTGTGTTCTCATTGCGTACCCGTAAGGGTGCCGGTATCGGTGACTTCGGCGATCTGAAGACCATGATTGATTTCGTGGCATCTACCGGTCAGAAGGTGCTCCAGCTCCTTCCTATCAATGATACCACCATCACTCATACATGGACCGACAGTTATCCATACAGCTGCATCAGCGTCTTCGCCATTCATCCGCAGTATGCCAACCTTCATGCTCTTCCTGAGTTGAAGGATGCAAAGGCTCGTGCTGAGGCTGAGAAGACATGTGCTGAGTTGAACGCACTGGATAAGATAGACTACGAAAAGGTAAATGATTTCAAGATAAATTACTTGCGCCAAATCTTCAATCAGGAAGGTGGAAAGATGATGAAGACAGCCGAATACAAGGCTTTCTTCCAGGATACTGAACAGTGGTTGGTTCCTTACGCACAGTATTCATACCTGCGTGATAAGAATGGTACGGCTGATTTCAACCAGTGGCCAGACCATCAGGTATGGGATGAGGCTGAACGCAAGGCACTTACCGACCCTAAGACTGCAGCTTACAAGAACGTGGCGTTCTTCTATTTCGTACAGTTCGTACTGGATCGCCAGATGCAGGAGGCTCACGAGCATGCCAAGGCTAAGGGCGTTATTTTGAAGGGTGATATTCCAATCGGTGTAAACCGCAATGGTTGCGATGTATGGATGGAACCTAAATACTTCAACCTCAATGGTCAGGCGGGTGCTCCACCTGATGACTTCTCTGCCAATGGTCAGAACTGGGGATTCCCTACCTATAACTGGTTTGAGATGCTGAAGGATGGCTGCCAGTGGTGGAACCGCCGTTTCCAGAACATGGCAAGATATTTTGATGCTTACCGCATCGACCACGTATTGGGTTTCTTCCGTATCTGGGAGATTCCGGTACATAGCGTACATGGATTGCTCGGACAGTTTGCACCTGCGCTCGCCATGAGCCGTGAAGAGATAGAAAGCTATGGTTTGCACTTCCAGGATGACCGTTTTACCCGTCCGTTCATTACCGATTGGGTATTGGACCGTGTGTTCCATGAGCGTGCCGGCGAGGTAAAGGAGAAGTATCTCGACCGTCTGGATGACGAGCGTTATCAGATGAAGCCTGAGGTAGATACCCAGCGCAAGGTAGAGGCTCTCTTTGCGGATGTAACAGATGAGAAGGAACTTTGGCTGCGTGATGGCTTGTATGCCCTGATCAGCGATGTACTCTTCGTACGTGATCATACCAACCCTGGCGTCTTCCATCCACGTATCTCAGCCCAGCTTGACTTTATCTACGAGTCGCTCTATGATAATGACAAGGCTGCGTTCAACCGCCTTTACAACGACTATTTCTATCGCCGCAACAACCAGTTCTGGTATCAGGAGGCGATGAAGAAGTTGCCTAAGCTGGTTCAGGCTACCCGCATGCTGGTTTGTGCAGAAGACCTTGGTATGGTGCCTGATTGTGTGCCATGGGTGATGGATGAACTGAAGATTTTGAGTCTGGAACTCCAGAGCATGCCAAAGGATCCATCGGTTAAGTTCGGACATCTGAGCCGTAACCCATACCGCTCGGTATGTACTATTTCGAGCCACGATATGCCTACTCTGCGCATGTGGTGGGATGAGAATATCCAGCGTACCCAGGAGTATTACAATACGATGCTCTACCGTCAGGGACCTGCTCCTCATCCGCTCCCAGGCTGGTTGGCTAGTGACATCATCAGCCGCCATCTCACCTCTCCATCCATGCTCTGCATATTGAGCATCCAGGACTGGTTGGCTACCGATGAGGCTCTCCGTCTGCCAGATGCCAATGCCGAGCGTATCAATATCCCGGCTAATCCTAAGCATTACTGGCGTTACCGCATGCACCTCAACATAGAGGATCTGGCTGCTGACAAGCGTTTCGTGCAGAATATCACAGAGATGATTTCGCAGTCTGGAAGAGTCTAACTAACATGATTATATATACAGTGCAAACGTTTGCACACTCATTTGCAGAAAAATACCCTCCCAAAACGTGGAGGGTATTTTTGTTTTTTGTATCTTTGCACTATCTTAAGAATAAACAGATAATGATTGAGATAAACTAACGAAGATTCAAAAACAAGAATAAACAACAACTGAACAGTATGAAAAAACTGAATGTATTAGTGATGGGTCTCTTGCTTCCTATGTTGGCAGCAGCCCAGACCGTTAAATCACCTAACGGCAATGTCTCGGTAACATTCTCTTTGACCGAAAAGGGACAGCCTACCTATGAGATGAGCTATAAGGGAAAGACTGTATGTAAGCCATCCCACTTAGGATTGGAGTTGGCGAAGGATAAGCATGCCTCTAAGGGTATGGAGGAAACCAGCCTGATGGATGGTTTTACTGAAACTGGCAGCAAGACATCGACTTTCGATGAAACCTGGAAGCCGGTATGGGGCGAGACCGCTACCATCCGCAATAACTATAATGAGTTAGAGGTGAGCCTGAACCAGGCTGCTTCTAAGCGTAACATCACCATCCGTTTCCGTGTTTATGATTATGGTATGGGCTTGCGCTATGAGTTCCCTCAGCAGGAGAGTCTGAATTATTTCGTTATCCAGGAGGAGCATACACAGTTTGCCATGGCAGGCGATCATACTGCTTACTGGATTCCTGGCGATTACGACACCCAGGAGTATGACTACAACATTACTCCGTTGACAGGTATCCGTCCAATTATTGCGAAAAACCGTGAAGCTTACAAGAGCAATTCATCTACCACCGTCTTCTCAGATACCGGTGTCCAGACCTCTCTCCAGATGAAGACCAAGGATGGACTCTATATCAATATCCATGAGGCTGCTTGTCTGGATTATCCAACCATGCACCTCAACCTGGATGAGAAGACATTGACCTTCGAGTCTTGGTTGACTCCTGATGCCGTGGGCAGAAAGGGATTCATCCAGACTCCATTCAATACTCCTTGGCGTACCGTTATGGTAAGCGATGATGCCCGTGATATGCTTTCATGCAAGTTGACATTGAATCTCAACGAGCCTTGCAAGATTGAGGATACATCATGGATTCATCCTACCAAGTACTGCGGTGTATGGTGGAACATGATTGTGGGTACCAAGACCTGGAGCTACACCAACGATCTGCCATCTGTGCGTCTCGGCGTTACCGATTACAGCAAGTGCAAGCCTAACGGTACTCATGGTGCAACCAACGAGGAAGTAAAGCGCTATATCGACTTTGCAGCCAAGAACGGTTTGCAGGAGGTGCTGGTAGAAGGCTGGAACGAAGGTTGGGAAGATTGGTTCGGTCATCAGAAACTCGATGTCTTCGACTTCGTGACTCCATATCCTGACTTTGATATCAAGATGCTCAACGAATATGCTCACTCTAAGGGCGTGAAGCTGATGATGCACCACGAGACATCTTCTGCAGCTCTCAACTACGAGCGCCACCTGGAAGATGCCTTCAACCTGATGAACAAATATGGTTATGATGCCGTGAAGACCGGTTATGTGGGAGATATCATCCCACGAGGTGAGTATCACTACAGCCAGTTGATGAACAATCACTACCAGCGTGTCATCGAGACCGCTGCCAAGCATCATATCATGGTGAATGCCCACGAGGCAACCCGTCCTACAGGTATCTGCCGTACCTGGCCTAACCTGGTGGGTAACGAGAGTGCCCGTGGTACAGAGTACGAGGCATTTGGCGGTAACAAGTCTTATCATACCGTGATGTTGCCATTCACCCGTCTGCAGGGTGGTCCGATGGATTACACTCCTGGTATCTTCGAGACCAAGCTTTCTGAGTGGAGCAACAATAAGAGTTATGTTCATACCACTCTCTGTGGTCAGCTTTCTCTCTATCTCGTAATGTACAGTCCGCTGCAGATGGCTGCCGATCTTCCAGAGCATTATGAGAAGTACGATGATGCCTTCCAGTTTATCCGCGACGTAGCTTGCGACTGGGATGACTCCAAGTACCTGGAAGCAGAGCCAGCCAAGTATATCACCGTAGCACGCAAGGCTAAGGGTACCGACAACTGGTTTGTAGGCGGTAAGACTGATGCAGCCCGCACAGCCGTAGTAAAACTCGACTTCCTGGATAAGGGCAAGAAGTATGCTTGCGCTATCTATCAGGACGGCAAGAATGCTGACTACGAGAAGAACCCTAAATCTTACAAGATTGTTCACAAGACAGTGAAGAAGGGTGATGTTTTGAAGATTAATGAAGCACGTGGTGGTGGTTTCGCCATCTCTTTGCTCGCTAAATAAGCCTATAATTTCCGTATTTCCGTCCAACTGTCCGGTTGGTCGGAAATACGCTAAAAATGAGCGTAGATAATCTGTCACGGTTTTCTTCGCTCAGTTCGCTTTAATGTCCTGTATAACAATAACTTAACAATATGAGTATCCAAAAACTAATAATTGCAGCATTGACAGCAACCGTTTTACCAACTTCATTGAATGCCCAGCAGACATTCAATGAGATGATGTATTCCAAGGAGAAAACCATGTTTATTCTCAATGCTCCAACAGCCAAAAAGTCTTCTGTAACCCTCCGACTTTATAAGAATGGACAAGGAGGAAAAGCTTATAAGACGCTGAAGATGAAGAAGTTGGGTGATGAACGTTGGGAGGCAACTGTAAAGGGCGATCTCAAAGGAAAGTTCTATACCTTTGATATCGGCAAGGGCGAAACAGCAGGCACATTTGCCAAAGCGGTAGGTGTGAACGGAAATCGTGGCGCCATCGTAGATTTGTATGATACCGATCCATCTGGATGGGATCAGGACGTGCGTCCTGCCCTGAAATCGCCAGCCGATCTCGTTGTCTACGAGCTTCACGTGCGTGATTTCTCCATTTCTCCTACATCCGGCTTGAAATATAAGGGCAAGTATCTCGCCCTCACCGAGCCAAAGGCCATCGAATATCTCAAGAATCTCGGCATCAACGCCATCCACTTCCAGCCTGTATTCGATTTCGCTTCTATAGATGAGACCCAACTCGACAAACCGCAGTTCAACTGGGGTTATGACCCGAAGAATTACAATGTGCCAGAAGGCAGTTACGCTACCGATCCTTATTCTCCAGCTACCCGCATCAAGGAGTTTAAGGAGATGGTAATGGCGCTGCACAAGGCAGGCATCCGTGTTATCTTCGATGCCGTATATAACCATACTTTCGATATCAACGGCAGCAATTTCCAGCGTACCTATCCGGATTATTATTACCGCAAAACCAAGGACGGAAAGTATTCTGACGGTTCAGGTTGTGGCAACGAGACAGCTTCTGAGAAGCCTCTCATGCGCCAGTATATGCTGGAGAGCGTGAAATATTGGATAGACGAATATCATATCGACGGCTTCCGTTTCGACCTGATGGGCGTTCATGACATCGAAACCATGCAGGCTATCCGTGAGATGGTAAACCGCATCGATCCTAGCATCTATATCTATGGTGAGGGATGGAGCGCAGGCAGTTGTGCTTATCCTACCGAGAAACTGGCGATGAAGGCTAATACCCAGCAGCTTAAGGGCATCGGTGCTTTCAGCGATGATATGCGTGATGCGCTCCGTGGTCCTTTCTCTGATGACCATCAGGGGGCGCTCCTGGCAGGTCTTACTGGTCAGGAGGAGAGTCTGAAGTTCGGTATCGTGGGTGGCATCGCCCATCCGCAGGTGGATATGTCGAAGGTGAACTATGACAAGAAGCCTTGGACCAACAATCCTACCGAGCAGATCAGTTATGTAAGCTGCCACGACGATATGTGTCTGGTTGACCGTCTGAAGGCAAGCATCGCATCACTTACCGACAAGAATATCCCTGAAGCGATACGTACTGCCGAGTTGCTCCGCATCGATAAGCTTGCGCAGACCTGCGTCTTCACCTCTCAGGGTGTTCCTTTCATCCTTGCCGGCGAGGAGATGCTCCGCGACAAGAAGGGAGTGCACAACAGTTATAACTCTCCTGACAGCATCAACCAGTTTACCTGGACCAATCTGCAGAAGTATCCGCAGGCATTCGCTTACTATAAGAGTCTGATTCAGCTCCGCAAGAACCATCCAGCCTTCCGTCTTTCAACAGGCGATAAGGTACGTCAGCATCTGGAGTTCTTACCTGCTCAAGAGGCTTGTCTCGTAGGTTTCCAGCTCAAGAACCTGGAGGGTATTGATGCGTGGAAGAACATCATCGTCATCTATAACTTCAATAAGGAGGCAAAGGAGATGCAGATTCCTGAAGGCAACTATACCGTGGCTTGCTGCAACGGAGTCATCAACGAAGAAGGCTTAGGCTTTGTTTCGGGAAAGGAAGTGTTGGTTGATGGCCAGAGTGCCATCATTCTTTATCAGAAATAGTTTATATATATAATAAGGTGTAAATATGAAAAAGATAATAGCTTCATTATTGCTTATGAGTAGTGCAATAAACATGAGTGCAGCGGTCAACGTGAACCGCATTGAACCTACCGACTGGTATGTGGGCATGAAAGATGCTTCGCTCCAGCTGATGGTGTATGGTAAGGATATCAAGACAGCCGATGTAACGGTAGATTATCCGGGTGTAAAGGTAGACAGCATTGCCCGTCTTGATTCTCCTAACTATCTCCTGGTTTATCTTAACCTCGATGGGGCAAAGGCTGGTGAAATGACCCTCAACTTCAAGCAGGGCAAACAGTCGAAGAAGGTAAAATATGTCTTGAAGAACCGTGAGATGGCGGGCGATAAGCGCATCGGTTTCTCTAATGAGGATGTGCTCTATATGCTGATGCCAGACCGATTTGCCAATGGCAATCTGAAGAACGATGCCTTTAAGACCATGCGCGATAAGACCTGCAACCGTGCGGAGCCTAGTCTGCGACATGGTGGTGACCTGGAGGGAATCCGTCAGCATCTTGATTATTTCAACCAGTTGGGTGTAACCGCCCTGTGGTTTACCCCGGTTTTGGAGAACGACAGTCCAAGCAACGGCAAGAACAGCAGTTATCATGGTTATGCTACCACCAATTATTATCGTGTAGACCCACGTTTCGGAACCAATGCCGATTATAAGCAGCTGATAGATGAGGCTCACAAGAAAGGTTTGAAGATAGTGATGGATATGATTTTCAACCATTGCGGCTTCGAACATCCTTGGGTTGCCGATATGCCTTCAAAGGACTGGTTCAATAAACCAGAATGGCTGGCTCCTGAAAATCAGACTGCCGAGCATCAGAAGAACATCGGTACGGTGGATGGCGCTGCTAAGGTGAACGATAAGTATCTGCAGACCAGTTATAAGCTGACTCCGGTACTTGATCCATACGCCAGCAAGGTAGATCTCACAGAAACCGTAGACGGCTGGTTTGTTCCAACTATGCCTGACCTCAACCAGCGTAACCCACACGTTATCAAGTATCTGATTCAGAACAGCGAGTGGTGGATAGAGAGCGCTGGTATCGACGGCATCCGTATGGATACCTATCCTTATGCCGACCGCGATGCGATGGCACACTGGATGAAGGTGCTGGGCGAGGAGTATCCTCACTTCAATACCGTAGGCGAGACTTGGGTAACCGAGCCAGCCTATACTGCAGCCTGGCAGAAGGACAGCAAACTTTCAGAGAAGAACAGCTATCTGCCAACCGTTATGGATTTCGCCTTCTTCGACCGCATCAATAGTGCAAAGAAAGAAGAGACCGATGACTGGTGGAACGGCATGAACCGTCTCTACAACGTGTTCTGCTACGACTATCTCTATCCTAATCCAAAGAGCGTAATGGCATTCATCGAGAATCATGATACCGACCGCTTCCTGGGTGAAGGCAAGGATACCCTGGCTCTGAAGCAGGCGCTGTCATTGCTTCTTACCATCAATCGCACTCCTCAGCTCTATTATGGTACAGAGGTGCTGATGAACGGTACCAAGAGTGTAACCGATGGCAATGTACGCAAGGACTTCCCTGGCGGTTGGGCTGGTGATAAGCACAATGCCTTTACTGCCGAAGGTAGAACACAGGCAGAAAACCAGATGTTCAACTGGCTCAGCAATCTGTTGCACTGGCGCCAGGGCAATGAAGTGATAACCAAGGGCAAGCAGACCCAGTTCTGTCCTCAGAAGGGTGTTTACGTAATTGCCCGCCAGTATAAGGGTAAGAATGTGATGACGGTTATCAACGGCAAGAACGAGGCAAACGAGCTGAATGTTTCCCGATATGCAGAGATTATCGGTTCTCATGACAAGGCTACGGATGTTACAAACGGTCGCACCGTTCTTATCAACAAGAACGTGAAGCTCCGTCCTCGCCAGAGCATGATTCTTGCGTTCTAAAGACTTAGTATCAGTCACTTGATACTTTCATATCTCAGCAGGCTAACGCAGTTATCAGTGTTAGCCTGCTTTTTTTCATAAAAATATTCTTTCGTTTCAATTATTCTTTGTAAATTTGCAGCAGAGTTTAATAACAAACGTCATGAACAAAGAAATTGGTAAATGGTTCTTGGATGTTGCGAAGTATATAGTAACGGCATTTATCTTGACGAATATGTTCGTTAAGATTGATACTTTTATGTCTGCAGTGGGGGCTGTGATAATTATGGCTTTACTGTTTGGTATAGGGGTATTTTTCTTAAAAAGAGACAAAAACTGATTTAGTGTATTAATTAAAAGAGATATGATATGAATTGGAATCTTTTTAGTATGTATATCGCTCTTGCTTTGTTAGGAGTTGGTATGGTCATCTATGCAAAAATAGAAGACAGGAAGAAAGGAAAATAATGATTAGAAGATACATTCTAACCTTTATAGCAGCATTGATCGTTACCTTGAGCAGTTGGGCGCAAGGTGGGCTGCCTAGTCGCTATAATGTAAGCTATCTCAATATGGCTGCAGGTATGCCGAATAATTTTGCTGATGATATCTTTCAGGACTCTTACGGCTTCGTATGGATCAGTACGCATGGTGGTGGACTGGTACGCTACGATGGTTTCAATTTCATGAACTTCGGTTTGGGGACTCCTGGTATCAGTCTGCGAAGCAACAGCTGCCGCAATACTTGCGAAGATCATTTCAAGCGTCTTTGGGTGGCTTTTGAAGAAGGGCCACAGGTGCTCGACCTCAAAACAATGCAGCCTGTTGTTCCACCTTGTGAGAACAGCCAGGTAGAGGCACACCTCAACAAAGTATTCAAGAACCTTTGCACCCGAACATATTGTGATGCAAAGGGCAATATATGGATGCTTTCTTTCAACCAGCTTACCCGTTTCGGCTTTAACGAAAAGGGCGAGGTGAACAGCGTCTTGTCCACATCCTATCCTTATAATGCTCCCGACCTCGGAATCTGTGATGTCTATCGCAGAGGAACGGTTGTATTATGCAACAATGGAGTGGTGAGCGAGTTTTCTGTGAAGAACAATCAGCTCGTAGCAAAGAATATCTCATCCCTGTTCCCTCCGCTCGAAGGTCGGTATGGGGGGGCGCTTATTTATTATCATGGTAAGATATGGATGGGTACGAATCGCGGATTGTTTAATAGTGCAAAGCAGGAATTCCATTGCTCTGCTACCGACCATTCGCTCCAGCACGAAGTAGTGACGAGCCTTGCTGTTTCTCCAGATGACAAACTTCTGGTAGGAACGCTCTGTGGCGTAGATATCTTCAATGATAAGACCGGAGAGATAGAACATTGGAACACTGCTACGGCTGTGAATCCGCTGAGCAGCAACTTTATCAACAGTCTTTTTTCTAAGAACGGACAGATATGGGTAGGTTCCGAGACAGGTGGTGTTATCAAGCTGGCTCCACGTCAGCTGATTTTGGAATTCTACCGTCACGACCCCGCCAACCCGGGCAGTATCTCTCCTAATGCTGTCAATGCCATGTATGCGGCAGCCGACGGAACCCTGTGGGTAGGAACAGTAGAGGGAGGTCTCAATGCCTTGACTCCAGGCAGCATGAACTTTGTTCATTATACGGTGGCAAATTCCGGTTTGCCGCATAATACCGTCTCGGTTCTTGCAGCCGATAACCGCAATCAGCTCTGGATTGGTACCTGGGGAAGGGGCTTTGCTGTGATGAATCTCAGTCAGCCGGGCAAGATTATTCCTCTGGTGATAGATGCTAAGCATCAGCATTTACTTAACTTTGCCGGTGCCTTGGCTTACGATCCTATCAATGATGGTATGTGGCTCGGAACCAATGACGGTCTCTTCTTCTATGATATGAAGCGCCGCCAACTCATCGAACCTTTCAGGGGATGCCAGAATGTGCGCGGCTGCATTGGTTCTCTGATAACCCGAAAGGGCAAACTCCTGATGGGTTGTGTGCGGGGAATGGTAGAGGTCGACCTCAAGTCGCGTCCTCATGGCAAGGGCGATTTCGCTGTGACGTATCATCAGTATAAACTCGACAATCCGAAGAGTGGAGTCTTCGATAAGATATTGTCTTTCTGCCAGGCTAAGGATGGAAAGATATGGATGGGCAGTAACGGCTACGGTCTGTATTGCTATACCAGCGATAAAAACGGAAAGCCTCAAGTGAAGTCGTATACCACCAATAACGGACTTGCCAACAATATCGTGAAGGGTATTGTAGAGGATAACCAGGGTATGTTGTGGATAGCTACCGATAACGGACTCTCTATCTTCAATCCGAAGACCGAGGCTTTCTGCAGTTTCTCCCGTGAAGATGGTCTGATCAGTTCGCAGTTCTATTTCAATGGTGCCATCCGCAATGCCAAGGGCGAAATATTCCTGGGCACCGATGCGGGTATGATGGCTGTAAAGGGCATAAACCGTTCTGTGCATCAGACGGGTAAGTTGTGCTTTACCGAACTTCTGGTAGATAACCAGCCTGTCTTTGCCGGCAGCGATTATCTGGAAGAAGATATCTCCATCGCCAGAAAGTTGCGTATCCATGAGAGTGATAAGTCGTTCACCCTCTTTTTCTCAGCGCTCAATTATGGCTGCGAGACACAGGGCGTGTACCTTTATCGCATGAAGGGATACGAGAATGAGTGGGTTCAACTCAAGGCTGGTCAGCATAGTGTGCGTTATTCCACTCTGCCAGCTGGAGACTATAAGTTTGAGGTGAAATATATCCCATCTATCAATTCCGACAAGGAGCAGGTGATCTCTGTAGAAGTTCAGATTACTCCTTATTTCTGGAAGAGCTGGTGGTTTGTTACCCTTATTATAATAGGTATCATCGCCTTGCTCCAATATGCTTATGTGCGCCGTCTCAACAAGATGCGCGAAGAGGAAGTAGAAGCTCTGTACCGTCCTATCGAGGCTGCGATGAAGGAAAGTGATGAACCTGAAAAGCTGCAGAGTCGCATCCAGATGATTCTGCAGAACCAGAAGCGTTATCAGGACAGTCAGAAAAAGAGCATTGAGGCTGACAGGAAGATGGTAGAGGAGACTATGCGTCCATTCATGGAAGAAGTGATGGATGTGATGGAGAAGAATTACGATAATTCGGAGTTTGGTGTACAGGAACTGGCAGATGCCTTGGGTATATCCCGCAGTGTACTGAGCAAGAATCTCTCCAAGGAGACAGGCTTGCCAACAGCCCAGTTTATCCGCAACTACCGTCTCGACATCTCGCGCAAGATGATGGCTGATAAAACTTCCAACCGAAATATAACGGAGATAGCCTACCGTGTAGGCTTCAACGATCCGAAGTATTTCACCCGTTGCTTCACCAGGCAGTTTGGCATCTCGCCGACTGCATATAAGGATCAGTTGGATTCTCAGGGTTCAGATATGGCATAGTTCTCCTTGGATTCTTCGGAGAAATAATGTTCCTGGATGTGATAATTTGTTAAGTAAATAAAATAAAACTGAGGGGCTACTTGATATAAGTCAAGTAACCCCTTGTTTTGTATGTGTGGGTACACAACTGGTGGATAAGCACGTAATATCCTTAAAAGTCCACTGTTTATGCGTTTTGTCCACCTATAAAACCCAATTGTCCACCCAAGATAATCCGGTTAATTGTACTTTTGCCACTGAAAAATGATGGTTGATGTATCGTCAAATCATTTATATGACTTAACAATACAAAGCTAATAAAGAATAAACAAATTTATATAAACCTAAAAGCATTAAGTTATGAAGATTAGAAAATCTTTACTTTCATTCGCTTGTGCTATGTTGTTGGCGTTGGGCTTTACAGCTTGTACAGATTGGGGTGAACAAGATGGTGCCGCTGGCAATCAAGTTTATCCTGAGCGTCAAGTACTCACGACCTACGACTTTGAGTATTCTGAGGATAAGCCAGAGCTCTCAGACATGCTTATTCACAACGATGTGTGCGAGGTGGTCAAGGATGACTATCTTGGTAGTAATGTGTTGCATCTCACTGGTATGGGAGGTGCTAAGATTGCCAATCCATTCAACAATGTCAAGTTGCAAAATGGAGCGGCTATTACCTTTTACGTAAAGGTAGATTGCGCTGAGGGCGAGGAGATGAATCTTACTCGTCCGTTGTTTTCGTTTGGCTCAGAAGAGAAGGATGTCGAAGGAAATGACGCCAGTGCCCGTTTCTACTTTACTTCTAATGGGCAGCTGGTTTATAGCAGACCGGGTCAGTTGGAAAGTCTGAATCTCAACGAAAATGATCCTGCGTCTTATAAAACAGGAATCCTGTCGCCAAATGAATGGCATTTTGTAGCCCTTCAGCTGGGACAGAAAGGATATCAGCTCTACGTGGATGGTAAGAAAAGCCTTTCAGGTTATCAGCCTGAGGGTGTAAGTGCTACCACATTCTCTTATCAGACCTTGCTTGATTCTATCCAGAGTTTACCTTATTTATATTTAGGTACTACGAGTGCAGAGTTTGGTGTGAAGGAACAAGGCAGTATTTCTTTAGACAATGTCACTCTTATCCGCAACCAGATGAATGAGAAAGATTGGAATAAGGTTCCAACTGGCAATGGAGGAAGTACAGAAGATGAAGCTGTTTATGTGCCTGTCGGTCCGGAAGATTGTAGTGCAGCTTTTTGGTCTGAATGGTCAGACTACTTCGTAATTCCTGCCAACCAAACCTTCCATACCAAGTTTATCAATCATACTAGTGGCGCGGATAACTGGCATAACTGGAATTTGGTAGTCGCTACTGATGCTGATCGTGGCGCAGCCGGCTATTCGGAGTATTTCGTTTTACGCAGTGATCTTTATGGCTGGGGAAATGCAGATTACAATGCTGATAATATAACCAACGAGGGATATGGTGACTGGGAGCAATTCAAGAAGAACATGGAAGGTGCTACTGTTGATATGACAGTGGAGCGCAGAGGTGCAGAAGTGTATGTAACTGCCGTGGCTACTTGTAAAGATGGTACCGTATACAAGGAAATGTATCATCAGCCTTGTGCCGCAGATGGTAATATTCGTGCATTCCTGGCTTGCGATCATTCTTACTTCCAGTTGAATGCTGCAGAGACATTTGTTGGTGAAGAATATGCTTCTGGTTCTGCTTTGGTGGGTCCTGCAGATTGCAGTGCTGCTTGGTGGACTGCGTTCTCTAAGTACTATCCTTTGAATAGCAGTATTTCTGATGATTGCCCATTTGTCATCCAGTTTGTCAACAACAACTCTGGTTCTGGCAAAAACTGGAACAACTGGCTTGTAGTATGTTCTACTGCAGACAGAGGTGGTGACGGATATTTTGAGAATTTCGTGATACGTTCTGATGCCTTTGCATGGTTTGGTGCAGGAGGCGATTCAAATGCAAACACTGCCAACCTTGATTTCAAGATTACGCAGACATTCAATTGGGATAGCTATGTGAGCGATATGCATGGAGCCATGTGCTACTTGAAGTTTACCCGTTCTGGTAATTCTTTAACTATGGATGCCAAGCAGCGTAAGGAGAATGGTGAGTATATGCCAGATTTCCAATTCCAGTTCAATAGCATGAAAGAGGGCAATGCGGGATTCTTCCTGACAGCTGAACTTGCCAGCCTTGACGTATTGAAGGCAGGTTACTTCCCATACTATAAACTGTTGTTTGAAAATAAATAACCCAAAATTGTAGAATAATGAACAATAACATATTTCATAAGTTATTCTTGACCCTCGCACTGGTGCTCCTTACTTTAGGAGCATCAGCGCAAGACAAGATAACCATAACGGGTACTGTCACAGATGAGACTGGCGAACCTGTCATCGGTGCTACTGTTATGGAAGCATTGACAACCAATGGTGTTGTTACTGATTTTGATGGTAACTTCAAGATTCAGGTGAAGAATGATAAGGCTAGTCTGAAGATTACTTATATCGGTATGCTCGGCCAGAACATCCGTGTAGGCAACCAGCGTAATATCAAGGTGGTTCTCAAGGATGAGAACAAGAGCCTTGGTGAGGTTGTGGTAGTAGGTTACGGTCATCAGAAGAAAGAGAGTGTGGTAGGTGCTATCGGCCAGGTGAGCAACAAAGAGTTGCTCCAGTCGCCTGCAGCCAATGTGTCTCAGGCTCTTTCTGGTAAGGTGGCTGGTCTTGTTACTACCCAGACATCTGGTGCTCCTGGAGCCGATGACATGAAACTCTATATCCGTGGTCGTGCTTCTTTTGCTGGAGACAACCAGCCACTTATCATGGTAGATGGTGTAGAGCGTGAGTTCTCTCAGATTGCTCCTGATGACATCGAGTCTATCTCCGTATTGAAGGATGCTTCTGCCACAGCAGTTTATGGTGTGCGTGGTGCTAATGGAGTTGTCTTGATTACAACAAAGCGTGGTTCTGATGCTAAGCCTGTGGTTAGCTTGACTGCTAACTGGCAGTGGTCTTCAGCTACTCGAGAAGATACTTATCTCAACTCATACGATAGTGTGCGCCTCTTGGAAGAAGCACTTGCCAATGATGGTCTGCCTTCTCAGTATAATGCTCATGATATCGAGATGTTCCGCAAGAGTTGTGCTGGCGAACTCTCTGGCTCTGATGCTTTACTCTATCCTAATGTAGACTGGTACGACATAGTGCTTCGCAAGTCAGCTCCTGCACAGCGTTACAATATCAATATTCAGGGTGGTACCAAGCGTATGCGCTACTTTGTTTCTGCTGAATATTATGATCAGCAGGGCTTGTTTAAGAACTTTAGCGAGGATCAGTATGGCAATAAGTCTAACCAAAGTTATAATCGTATTGGTTTCCGTGCAAACCTTGACTTCCTGATGACCAAGGATTTGACAGTTTCTGTCAACTTCGGTACTCGTTTCGAGGAGCGTAAAGGTCCTAACAGTGATGAGCGTTTTGATGGTTCATATTCACAGGTGTTCTATAATTTGAACCACACACCAGGTTGGTTGTTCCCTGTTTCTTATCAGTTGAAAAATGATGATGGTAGTGTGCGTACTCTTTATGCAGGTTCTTCACAGTATCAGGACAACCCAGTGGCTCGTTTGGCGAAGGCTGGTTTCTATCGTGCAACCAACACCATCAATGAGACCAACTTCATTGCCAACTACAAGATGGACTGGCTGACTCCAGGACTTTCTGCCCGTGCGATGGTAAGTTTCGACTATAATGCTTACTATGACCGTAAGTTTACGGCAAGTTTTGCTACCTATGAGTTGAACAGAAACGCTAGTGATTTTAACGTAGTTGATTCTTATTATAAGTATAATTCTGATACCCAGCTTGCTTACGCAGGTGATGATCAAACCACGACCTACAAACTCTATATGGAAGGTCAGTTGAATTATGCCCGCAAATTTGGCAAGCACGATATTACAGGAATGTTGCTCTACAACCAGAACGACTATCGGTATCAGGCAGAGTTGGCCCGCCGTTACCAAGGTTTGGTAGGTCGTGCAACTTATGGTTACGATGACCGTTACTTGGCAGAGGTTAACTTCGGTTACAATGGTTCTGAGAACTTCCGCAAGGGCAAGCGTTTCGGTTTCTTCCCTGCTTTCTCATTGGGTTGGAGACTCTCTAACGAGAAATTTATGAAATCAACCGAAAAGTGGCTTGACAATCTGAAGATTCGTGCCAGCTATGGTGAAGTAGGTAACGATCAGTATCTGGTAAATGGTGTTCGCCAGCGTTTCCTCTATGAGGAGAAATGGGTACAGTATGCCAATGCCTATCGTTTTGGTACCACGGGCGTTACAACCATTTATGAAAGTCAGTATCCTAACTATGACGTAACTTGGGAGAAAGCTCATAAATATAATGCAGGTGTAGACTTCAGTTTCCTGAACGGTCTGCTCTATGGTAGCTTCGATTACTTCTATGAGAAGCGTAATAATATTCTGACTTCTTACCAGAGCCGTCCTGAGTGGGTAGGTACTACAATGGCAGCAGGTAACCTGGGTGAAACCCAGAACCAGGGTTTCGAGTTGGAACTTCATCATTCCAATACCATCGGAAAGGACTTCCGTTACAATGTAGGTCTCAGCTTCAGCCATGCCAAGAATAAAATCAAGAATATGGATGAGCCAGCTGGTAAGACAGATTACCGTAAACGTGAAGGACATGCCATCAACCAATACTTCGGATTGGTATGCGATGGATTCGTGACTGCTGCAGATCTGGCTGACCCTAATTTCCCTAAGTCATCCTATGGTGATGTAAAGGTGGGCGATTTGAAGTATCGCGACATGAATGGTGATGGCTTCATCGATGGTAGAGACGAGACCTTTATCGGTCTGAGTGATATTCCTGAGAATACTTATTCTCTGACCTTGGGTGCAACTTACAAGGGATGGGGATTCAATGTGATGTTCCAGGGCGTAGATCATGTATCTCGCTATTATGATGCAGAGTCGATGTATGAGTTTGTAAATGGTGGTAAGGTAAAGAGTCACCATGAGGGTCGTTGGAATCCTACTATGAGTGAGAAATGGAACTTAGCAAATGCTACCTATCCATTGCTTCACTATGATTCAAATGGCAATCACAACCATCAGCAGAACTCCTTCTTCCTGAAAAATGGTGCATTCCTTCGTCTGAAGAACATAGAGTTGAGTTATTCGCTGCCAATGCAGTGGATTAAGCATCTTGCTATGAGCGAATGCCGCCTGTTTGTGAATGCGAACAATCTCATCACTTGGGATCACCTGGATGACTTGGTTGACCCAGAAAGTTCAGGCTCCAACAGGTATCCTATCATGAAGACAGTGAACTTTGGTGTAAACGTCAAATTCTAAAAGACTACGACAATGAAAAAATATATATTATCAGCTGCTTTGGTCTTAGGCTCGGGAATGGCTCTCACCTCTTGCGAAGATGCCTTTGGTAGTTTTCTCGATAAGGAACCAAGTAATGAGTTGACTGGTGACCAGACCTTCAGCAGTTGGACTACAATGGAGCAGTTCCATTTTGATACATACAACTTTTTGCTCAATGGCGCCAACCGCATCAATAACAGCTGGTTGGATGCTGCCACTGACTTGGCAGAGTCTAGTGTTTCATCCAGTGGTACACGTGTGGGCTTCAATATCGGAAATTATTATGCATCTGCAGCGTCTGCAGAGTTGACAGCACCTTGGGAATCCCGTTATCGTGGTATCCGTAAGTGCAACATGACTCTGGCTCGCATTGATAACGTGCCTAAAAGTACAGATGATACTCAAGAGCAGTATGAGGAGCATAAAAACTGGATAAAGGGTGAAGCTCGTTTCTTCCGTGCCTATTTCCTTTGGGAGTTGTTCCTGAGGTACGGACCAGTGCCGGTGGTTACTGATGTGCTCGACCCTAATGGCGACTTGCTCACAGGTTATACTACTCGCCCTACGCTGAAAGAAATGGTAGTCGATTTCATCATCCCAGAGTTAAAAGCATGCGAGAATCAGGTGATGGACAAGGCAACCAGCGACGAGGATGGTAAGCAGGGACGCATCAACAAGCCTATCGTTAGAGCATTGCTTACACGCATCTATCTTTATATGGCAAGCCCTCGCTGGGCTGCCGAGAGCGGTATTACTTGGAATGATGCGGCAGACATGGCAAAAAGTTTCATCAATGACTTTGGTGATAGCTACGGCTTGTACCAGGGTACAAATCTGACTCCTGAACAGCGCTACACCAATGCCATCTTGCTCAATGCCTACTCAGAGAAGAACAACGAGGTGATATTCTATCGCAATGATGGAACCTTTAATTGGGGAGCTATCAGCAACGATACACCTGTTGGTGAGGGTGGTAATGGTGGTCTTTGTCCTAGTCAGAATCTCATCGATATGTATGATATGGCAGATGGTTCTGCACCTTTTACGGGCTATGATGCAACTGGTGCACCTCTCTATAATAATAAGGTGAACGGTGTGGCTGCACCTACGGTAAATACTGCTAGTGGTTATGATGATACCAATCCGGTAGCTAACCGTGACCCACGATTGGCAGCTTCCGTTTTATATAATGGTGTAACCTGGGGACAAGCGACGACAACCAAAACCAATGTTATTGATGTGACGGCTGGAGGTCGCGATAACCCTTCTGGTAATGCTAATGCTACTCCTACTGGATATTACGTGAGAAAATATATTCCAGAGGTGATACTCAACAATAACCATGCTGGTAGCAGTTATCGCAACTGGATTATCTCTCGTTATGCTGAGATTCTTCTCGACTATGTCGAGGCACTCAATGAGGTAGATTTTGCAGCTAATAAAAATGAGGTTTGCAACTTACTCGACCAGATTCGTCATCGTGCAGGTATCATGGGTAATGTTGGAGACCGTACCGACCTGAACTCTCAGGAAGCTATGCGCAACTTCATCCATAAGGAGCGCACCATAGAATTGGCTTTTGAAGAGCATCGCTGCTGGGATGTGCGCCGCTGGAATGTGGCTAAGGAAGCCCTGGGGCGTGACATCTATGGTGTCAATGTAACCAAGAAGGATGGTAGGGATGTGTATACTCGTAAAGTTGCCCAGAACCGAGTGTTCCAGGACAAGATGTATCTCTATCCTATACCTGAGGCCGAGATGTGGAAACTTCCATCCACCTTCCTTAATAACGAGGGTTGGAAGTAAGAGCGACTTCCTGCTTGAAAATATCATCAAAAGTTGAGTAGATTGATAAAAAGAAGATTAGACAATGAAAAATATTATAGTTAAACATATCAAGCCAAGTGCAGCGCGAGTTTTGATGGCTGCAGCGCTCACCATGTCGGCTTCGGCAGCACTCGCTGCCAACGACGGCAGAACCATACATGGCAAGATCGTTGATACGAAAGGCAATCCTGTAACAGGTGCTATCGTTAATATCAATGAGGCACTTCGCAAGACCATCACCAATGCGGATGGCTGCTTTACCATCAAGGTAAAGCCGGGTGATGATCTCTACATCTCCAATCTGGGCTACAAAGACGAGCATGTCAAGGTGGCATTAAATCAGGACGAGGTGAGTGTAACTATGCAGGAGGACAACGAGTATGACCATTTGGCTCCTGTTGCTTTTACGGCAAAGCCTAAGAAGTTTGTCACAGAGTCAACCTCTACGGTAACCGGTTCGGAACTGGAAAAGCATCCTGTTACAGTACTGCAGAATGCCTTTACCTCCACCCTGACAGGTGTGGAGACTTATGAGGCGCAGTCAGAGCCAGGATGGAGTGAGACTAACATGTATATCCGCGGTATCCGTACCATGAACGGCAATGCCCGTTCTCCATTAGTGATTGTAGACAATGTGGAGCGCGACCTCTCCTTCCTCGATGCATATCCTATAGAAAACATCACGGTACTCAAGGATGCGGCAGCCACAGCCATCTATGGCATGCGTGGTGCCAATGGCGTTATCCTCGTTACTACCAAGCGTGGTGAGGCTGGCAGAATGAAAGTGAATTTCACTCAGGAAGTAGGATTCCAGACTATTGCTGGCATACCTGAGAGTCAGAACTCTTACAATTATGCTCTTACCCGTAACCAGGCTCGCTATCTGGATGGTTTGAGCCCAGAGTTCTCTGATTATGATATCGAGCAGTATCGCAAGGTTTGCAATGGTGAGGAACTCACTGGTATGGACAAGTACAAGTACTTCAATACCAACTGGCACGATACAATGCTTCGCGATGCCGCTCCTATGTACCGCACCAACCTGCAGTTGAGCGGTGGTAACGACCGCGCCCGCTATTATGTCAGTTTCTCTTATCTCCGACAGGAGGGTTTGTTTGATACCAAATGGACCAAGTATAGTGGCAGCTACAACAGTCAGGAGACTTTGAACCGTTATAACCTGCGTGTAAATGTAGACTTGAATGTCAACAAATTCCTTACTGTAGGTCTTGATTTGGGCGGTCGTATTGATAACATCGTGCAGCCAGGTATCGACGTATGGAATCTGTTTACTTGGGGTGCAGGCGAGAACCTTCCTATCTATCCGGTATATTGTCCTAACGGAGAGTTCTTCTTCCCAACCACTTCAGACAGTAAGAATGGTGCAGCACAGATTGCTGGTCGAGGCATCGAACAGAACCGTCGCCGTAATCTCTATACTACGGTTACCGCTACAGGTCATCTCGATTCCCTGCTCCCAGGTTTGAAAGCACAGGCTGTGGTGAGTTTCGACTCTTACGAGACTTTCCAAAAGGTACAACAGGCAGATATCGATGGCTATTATTATAATTTCCAGGATAATGTGGAAAGCGTAGATGCTTACAAGTATCAGCGTGTGCGTACCTTCAAGGCTCTGCCAGACCCTACAACCACTCCACGCGACTATTATTATAATATCAATAGCCGTTTCGGCTTGGCGTATAACCAGAAGTTTGGCAAGCACCTCGTGGATGCACAGGCTTTTATGCGTACCTATAAAAATGTGGTGAGAGGTATGAACTCTTCTAACCGCTATCTCTCTTGGAATGCGCAGGGAATGTATGTATACAACGACCGCTATATAGCTAGCGCCAGTGTATCTCGCATGGGTTGTGATAACTACGCACCAAGCAACCGATGGGCTACCTTCTATGGAGTGTCTGCTGGTTGGTTGGCATCAGAAGAAAGTTTCATCAAGAATCTCAAGGTTTTCGATCTTCTGAAGTTACGTGCAAGTTATGGTACGGCAGGACAGGCAGCTACAGGTGTGTCTCGCTATCCATACCAAAGTATTTATGCACAGGGCAGTGGCTATAATTTTGGTACATCTCAGAACTATATCGAAGGTTCCTATGAATCTACTGCAGGTAACCTGAATAATATTTGGGAAAAGTCGGCGATGACTAACTTTGGTCTTGACTTCGACATCTTCCACAAGAAACTCTATGGTAGTGTGGATTATTTCAAGGAGTGGCGTTCACAGATTCTGGTAGACCGTGCTACAGTTCCGACCATTTTCGGATTGACTGCTCCACAGGATTCCTATGGTAAAGCAGAGACTTGGGGATGGGAGGCTTCTCTCGGACACCGCAATAATATCGGTAAGAACTTCAAGTACTATGTAGAGGGCAAGCTGACTTGGAACCGCAATAAGATTACCGAGATGGATGAGTTGACTCCTGATTATGCTTACCAGGCAAAGACCGGAAAGCGCATCGGCCAGCAGTTTATGTTCATTCTCGACCAGTGGGCTAGTGATCCTAACCTGATTCCTACCAGCTGGGAGGATGCACAGGCTCATCCTGAGAAATATCCTTATAGTGCGGCAGGTATCTACAAGTTGGGTAATGCTGTGTTCAAGGATGTTAATGGTGACCGCAAGATTGATACCTACGACCAGATCGCAAATGGTTATTCTAACTCTAAGATACCAGAGTTGATACCAACAGTAAACATTGGTTTCGAGACTTATGGCTTCGATGCCCGTGTGGTATTGACAGCATATCTCAACAGAACTATTGAGTGTCGTGAGAATATGGACTACGGATTTGGATGGGGCGGAACTTCCACTCATGAGGTTACCAAGACTTGGGGTTACTATACCGATGATCCTACAGACCCACGTAACATCAATGCGAAGTATCCACGTCTCTCTACATCGTTCAGTAATGTAGACCGTAACTATCCATACAACACCAGCAATATCTGGTTGCAGAATGGTGATTTCCTCGCCCTTCGTAACGTAGAGGTAGGTTACTCTCTGCCAAAGGCATTGATATCCAAACTGTATATGACCAAGTGCCGCATCTACTTTAGTGGCTATAATCTGTGCAACTGGAGTCACATGGGCAAGGGATTCGACCCAGAGAACCCAACCAACTACATCTGGGCATATCCTAAGACACGCTCATTCTCTTTTGGTGTAAACGTAGAGTTCTAATGGTTTCTTAATTTAGACGAATATGAAAAAAAGAAATATCATTCTTTCAGCAGTTATGCTGATGTTGACAGGAACAGTCGCTACTTCATGTAGCGACTTTCTGGACAAGGAATACGATGCCTCACTCTCTGGAGATAAAATCTTCAGCGATGAGACTCAGACACGTGGTTTCCTTGCCAATATATATACCAACTTGCCTGATGGATTCGCTCCGCTGAACGATGACCAGTTTACTGGAGCTTCACGCGACTGTATGACCGATAATGCCACCACCTCCTGGGGGTTGCATTATTATCCTAAGGTGTCTACAGATACTTATACAGCTGCCGATCATCCATTGCTCGGCTTTTGGAATACAGACCTTTATGATATCCGCAAGTGTAACCAGTTTATGAAGCAGGCACGCAAAGATGTTATTGGCAACAATGCCAAGGACGGTGATGACAACTGCCTCTACGACCGCAATATGGCAGAGGCACGTCTGCTGCGTGCCATCTTCCACTTCGATCTTATCTGCTGGTTTGGTGACTGCCCTATCATCGCAGAGGATGCCGATGGTAATCCAATCATCTTCGATATGGGCGAAGCTGGTTCTATGAATATGAAACGCACCCCAGCTGCTGAGGCACTGGAGTGGGTAGCAGCTGAATGCGACAAGGTGAAAGACGTACTCCCATTCCGTTATGCTGATGAGGGTAGTAACTGGGGACGTGTGAACGGAGCCGCTGCCTACGCTCTGAAGAGCCGAGCTTTGCTCTACCGTGCTTCTTCTCTCTACAATGAGAGTGGTGACAAAGCACTGTGGCAGAAGGCTGCCGATGCAGCTACCGACTTCATAGCCAAGAACAACCAGCTCAGCAATAAGTACCATCTTTTGGAAACAGGCGATGCCAACCATGACTATTACAATATCTTCTCTAATGCCACCAACCCTACTCAGAATCCAGAGTTCATTCTGGCTCGTTCTATTTGGGGAGGTCTGGCTGGATCCAGAAAGGTTGAACAGGTATTCTTGCCTGTGGGCTTCACCGGTAATTTCAGTGGCGCAGGACGTACCAATCCTACCCAGAACTTCGTAGACTGCTTCGAGATGAAGAATGGTAAGCATATTGACGAGGAAGGTAGCGGATACGATGAGCAAAATCCTTACAAAGATCGTGACCCTCGACTTGATCAGATTGTCTTCCACCAGAATTCAGTTTGGGGCGTAGCTTCGGATGGTGAGCAGCGTAATATTGATATCTCTTCCAATACAGGAGAAGCAGGTATCGACTACAGCTCAGCCATGGGCGGAACTTATACTGGTTATTATCTCAAGAAGTTTGTCAACAACATTTCTTGCAAGAATCCTACTAATTTCCTCCACGCTTGGCCTATCTTCCGTTATACGGAGATACTTCTCAATGCCGCAGAGGCTCTCAATGAGGCACAGGGACCAAATGCTGCCTATACTTATATCAATCAGATACGTAAACGTGCCGGCATGCCTGATTACAGCGGCATGAACCAGGCTCAGCTGCGTGAGCGTATCCGCAATGAACGCCGTATTGAACTGTCTTTCGAGGATCATCGCTTCTTTGATGTGCGTCGTTGGCAACTCTATAAGAATGTCACTCGTACAGGTGAGGTATCTAAACCACGTTACGAGCAGGTGCTCAACCTCTATGGTGTAAAGGTTACAGGAGCTGATGTCGTAAATGCTCCAGTTTTCACCTATGGTAAGGCAGAAACCAATGATCACATTGTTTTCAACTATCCAAAGAACAACTACTTCCCGATTCCAGCCAACGAGGTGAAACGTGCGCCTAACCTCGGTCAAAACCCAGGATGGGAGATAAATGGCGACTCTAAGAAGGACGACACCACTGAGGGTGGAGATAACACCGAAGGTGGCGAGACTACCGGCAAGTAATCTTTGTCAATATACATTATTATATTTTAGGTGAGGTCTATGGCGAAAACACCATAGACCTTCCTTGGTTGTATGCTCGGCATGAGCTTATTCTAATGGGTGCAAGTCCCTAACAAGCC
>JAJWJX010000038.1:0-37057 GCA_021623045.1 Segatella copri
CAAAGGTAAGAACTTTTACGATAAAGGGCAAGGTATAAATGCGGAGACGCTTACAAAACTAAGAGGATATTGAGCAAAAACACTGTTTTTTCGGTTCAATATTAGGCTTTTTCAATCGTTTTTTGCAATTTTACTTGGCAACAAAGGAAGAAAAATACGTTCCGATGCAGTAAAAAATGCGTCCCGATGTAGCATTTGCTACGTCCCGACGCAGCAAAAGATACGTCCGGACGTAATTTCAGAAGCGTCCTGGTTGCCATCCGGAAACTTTTTTGTAGGAAATGAAAATGGAGAAATTTTATGTCACACCCTCCATCTGACAATTCACCTATTTCAAACTTTTTCTCCGAATAAATCATCCAATCCTACTTCGCTCTGAATCATGCCTTCCTGAGCATTCTTTTTTATTCCTGCAGCTGTAACGAAAGTTAGATGCAGTGCCTTGCTGGTATTTGATGCTTGTCGGAAGATTTCTCTTCTGTCCAGCAGTTTTTGCAGATAAGCAGGGGTGATGTCGTAAGCTTTGAGAGAATACTTCATTTCGCAGAGATTGATAATCTGGTCTCTGCGGTCTAATATAAGGTCAATCTGTGCACCTTCAATTCCTTTTTCCTTGTTGGCTTTCTGTTGCCAGGAATATACATTCGTCTGTACTCCCAAGATACCTAGCTTCTTCTTGATTTGCGAGATATGGTGCAGGCACAGCTGCTCGAAGGCATAACCGCTCCAGGCACGATGGGATGGAGAGTCTATCATGTTGCTCCAAAGATGTTCGTCGGTCTCCTCTTTACCTCTGATATAATGTAAATAGAATAAGGTGTAGAGGTCGGTCAACTGATACATGGCACCGTTCGATTTGTTCCCGAAAGAGTTATATTTCCTGATGAAGTCGCAACTGATGAGGTCATTGAATGCCTCAGACAGTTTTCCGCCCGATGTGAGATGCAACGCCTTCATCACATCTTCTCTTGTCATACCCACCTTTTTCTTGGCAAGAAGTTCCACAATTCTGCGGTAAAGTATGGAATCCTTGAAGAGTGAGCGGAACAGAAACTCGTATTCATTGGATAGCTCTGCGCCTTCTGCGAAAAAAAGCATGTCAATATTTTGAGGCAAGCTATATTGCTTGTCTATCATGTTGAGGTAAAATGGCGTGCCTCCCATAATCATGTAGCATTCTGCTATCTGATGGCGTGTCCATACGATACCTTTTGATTGTAAGAAAAGCTCTGTCTCGTTAAGGTCAAAGGGGGCGAGGTAAATCTTTCTGGTTACCCGATTATGCAAGCCGCCTTTGTCACCCAAAAGCTTATTGGTCATCCAGGTAGTAGCAGAACCGCAGACGATGAACTTGATGTTTGGCTGGTCTGAAGCCCATCCGTTCCAAAACAGGTCTAGGGCGCGGATGAAATTAGACTTCGGCGTATCCAGCCATGGCAGTTCGTCTATGAAGATGACGATTTGGTCTCTTTCTTCCAATAGGGTGGAGAGATAAACACGCAGTTGAGAGAATGCCTCGAACCAGTTTTTAGGTTTGGGTTGTTTCTTTCCGGAATACAATGCCAACTGCTCGCTGAAGTAAGCGAGCATCTCGTTCTTGGAGCATTGGTACACCCCCGTCATATAGAAACTAAACTTCTCGCCCAATAATTGTTTGACGAGATATGTTTTGCCGATTCGTCTTCTGCCATAGATGGCGATGAATTCTGGCTTGTTGGAACTGATGCAATTCTCGATTAGCTCAATTTCCCGTTTTCTTCCAATGATATTTTGCAGCATATCTTCATTTCTTTAATCTTCTGCAAAGATAACCTAAAATAATGGAAAAACGATGGAAAATCCCTGAAAAGTGCCGATAGTGGTGCCAAAAGTTGCTTTTTTAGGCACTTTTGGCACCACTATCGAGCTTTTTGCAAATGAAACTTACTATTATGCGTTATCTAGCCTCCGATATAATATGCCATAGAATTTCAGCGTAGAAAACACCTGAAGATACTGAAATATGTAAAATAAGGCGATGGCTTTTATGAAAACGGCTGCATAGTAACAAAAAAAGGTGTGTATTGAACTTGTTTTTGCAAACAGTAATCGGAAGTGACAAAAAATCGACAATTAACTAAATTTATGAGCAAATATGCTAAAAAACATAGATATTTCGTGTTAATTATTTAAATTTTAAGCGATTATCTTGGGTAAATAAGAAAATATTCGTAATTTTGCACCGATTTAAGTTAAATAGGTATTTCCATGCATGCATTTTAGTGAAAGAATGTATAAATGGAGGGGCGAAGTGTCGCCCTGAGTGCTTTCGGCTTTTACCAAACGAGAAAAAAATGAGAAAAAAATAATAATTATTAATTAATAAACTTGAAACAAAACAAGGATGAGAAGATTAACTCTTTTACTTGTCTCACTTGTATTGTTGTCTATCCAATCGGTCTTGGCGCAGAGCTTCAGCGTCAAGGGTACAGTCGTGTCTGCTGAAGATAACGAACCGATGATTGGTGTGACCATTATGCAAGAGGGAACATCAAATGGTGTGGTGACCGATATTGACGGTAACTATACCATCGAAATTAAGGGTGCTTCGAAGGCTACGCTTGCCTACTCGTATGTGGGATGCGTTACGCAGAAGCATGTTGTGAAAGCGCAGACAAATACGCTCAACATCACCCTTGCTCCTGATTCCAAGATGATGGATGAAGTGGTTGTGGTGGCGTATGGTGTGAGAAAGAAGGGAACCATTGCGGGTTCCGTGTCTGCCGTAAAGTCTGAAAAGATAGAAAATGTGCCGGCGGCAAGCTTCGACCAAGCTTTGCAGGGACAGAGTACTGGTTTGCAGGTCATCTCTTCTTCGGGTGAACCTAGCAAGGCGGCTACCTTCCAGATCCGTGGTACCAACTCTATCAACTCCGGCAAGTCGCCACTCTTTATCCTCGACGGCGTGCCAATCTCAAGTTCAGATTTCAATACCTTGAGTCCTAACGACATCGAAAGTATCTCTGTATTGAAAGATGCCTCTTCTACCTCTATCTATGGTGCACGTGCTGCCAACGGTGTGGTTGTCATCACTTCCAAGCGAGGCTTGGCAATGGACAAGGCGAAGATTACGCTCCGTGCACAGTATGGTTTCTCTGAGTTGGCACAGACCAACTGGAAGATGATGAATACCGACGAGCGTATACAGTTTGAGAAAGAAGTAGGTCTGGATACAGGTAAGGATTACAATCTCCTTTCAAGAGTAAACGTAAACTGGCTGGACGAGGTGTTCAACGACCGCGCTCCGCTGCAGAGCTACGAACTCTCTATCAACCGTGCTACCGACCGTTTGAACTACTATGTTTCTGGTGGTTTCTACGATCAGGACGGTATCGCACAGAATTCAACCTTCCGCCGTTACAACATCCGCACCAATGCTGATGTAAAGGCAGGCAAGTGGTTGAAGGTGGGTACCAACACCATGGCAGCCTACGAGGAGGCTCAGCAGGCTGACGACGGTAGCTATACAACCGTTACTCCTATCTCAGCATGCCGATTCATGTTGCCTTACTGGAATCCATACGCAAAGGATGGCAGTCTGGCTTCACTTGCTGCAGGCAACTGGGCTGGAACCAGCGAGAACCCTATCGTTTACATGGGCTTGAATCCTATCAAGAACAAGAAATATAAGGTACTCTCTACCATGTATGCTGAAATCTATCCGATAGAGAATCTGACTATCCGTACTCAGTTCGGTGCCGATTTCACCCATTCTACAGCGTTCCTCCAGTCGTTCCCAAGTCTCTCTTCAAATAACGGACAGGGTACTGCGGCACGCCAGAGCAGCGATGCCATCAACCTGACAGAGACCACTACGGCTAACTACCGTTTCTCCCTGAACGATATCCATTCGTTCAACGTGATGCTGGGTCAGGAGGCTGTCAATTTCCACTCAGAGGGTTTCCAGGTATATTCCAAGGGTCAGACCAGCGATCTCCTGACCAATGTATCATCAGGTACACGTGCCAGCCGCTGGGCAGATTCATCTTCTGACTACTCTTACCTGTCATTCTTCATGCGTGGCGAGTATAACTATAAGGAGCTCTACTATGCCGACTTCTCTCTGCGTACTGATGCTTCTTCACGTTTCGGTAAGGATCATCGCTGGGGTACATTCTGGTCGCTCGGTTTCATGTACAACGTGAAGTCAACCGACTGGCTGAAGGATATGAAGTGGCTCAGCACAGCCCAGATTGCCGTAAGTACCGGTACATCGGGTAACTCTGAGATTCCTAACTATTATCACCTGGCTCTGGTATCGGGTGGTGCCAACTACGATAATACTGCCGGTTTCTCTCCATCACAGAGTGGTAATGAGGAATTGGGTTGGGAGTCAACATGGGCAAACAACTTCGCCCTCCGTTTGGGCTTCCTCGACAGAATCAACTTCAGTTTCGAGGCTTACTACAAGCGTACCTCTAACATGCTGATGCGCGTGCCTGAGTCTTACACCGTAACTGGCGAGGGTTATCGCTGGAAGAACGTAGGTGTGATGGCTAACAAGGGTATCGAGTTGAGTGCTGACGGTGATGTAATCCGCACACGCGACTTTACCTGGAATGTAAGTGCCAACGTATCTTACAACCAGAACCGATTGAAGGAACTCTATAACGGTGTAACCGAGTATGTAAACTCAACCACCGGTTTGAAGTATGTAGTAGGTCACTCAGTAAGTGAGTTCTTCCTGAACCGCTATGCTGGTGTGAACCCTGCAAATGGTGAGCAGCTCTGGTATGACAAGGATGGCAACGTAACCAACGAGTTCCGCGAGAGCGACAAGGTGATGACAGGCAAGACCTATGATGCACCTTGGATGGGCGGTTTCGGTACAAGCTTCCGTTGGAAAGGCTTGCAGCTTTCTGCCCAGTTCAGCTGGATTGGTACACGCTACGTGATCAACAACGACCGTTACTTCGAGGAGAGCGGTGTAACCTTCGGTACTGCTTACAACCAGTCAAACCGTCTGTTGTACGACCGTTGGAAGCAGCCTGGCGATATTACCGACATCCCACGTTGGGGCGAGGTAACCCAGCTCGACGACCGCTTCTTGGAGAATGCATCATTCCTCCGTCTGAAGAATCTCAGTCTGTCCTATTCATTGCCACAGAGTCTGTTGCGCAAGACCAACTTCTTCTCTATGGTCAGAATCTACGGTCAGGCACAGAACCTCTTCACCGTAACCGGTTTCAACGGTCTGGATCCTGAGGTTTCATCCAATATTTACCAGGCACAGTATCCGGCATCACGCCAGTTTACTCTGGGTGTTGAATTGCAATTCTAACCAAGAAAGGAGAAAAAAATGAATATCAAAAATATAAAGACATACATCCTGTCGGGAATCCTAGCCCTCTCGATGTCTTCCTGTCTTGATAAGTATCCAGAGGATTCTATCCGCATGGACCAGGCTATCAACACGGTGGGCGACATAGACAAGCTGGTGTACGGTATCTACGACAGTTTCAAGAGCAGCGCCCTCTATTCGGGCAATCTGACAATCCTGCCAGATCTGCAGGCAGACTTCGTGTACTGCGTGAAGGGCTACTCTAATGCCTATGGCGATATCTACCGTTGGAAAGATATCAAGGCTACCAACACCGACATCGAGGCGGTATATGCCGATCTTTATGGTGTTATCAACAATGCCAACTTCCTGCTCGATAATGTAGATAAGGTAAAGGCAAACACCAACAGTGATAAGGAGCTCGACAAGCTGGAGCAGTGTGAGGGCGAGGCTTATTTTGCCCGTGCCCTGGCTTACTCAGAGTTGATCAAGTGCTTCTGCAAGGCTTACGATAGCGACGAGCAGGCTGCGAAGGAACTCGGCGTTGTACTCACAGAGCACTATTACGGCAATGAGCCACAGAAGAGAGCCAGTCTGAAGGAATCATACGAATTCGTATTGAGAGACCTTGACAAGGCTGCTGAGTATCTGAAGGTAGACGAAGACTTCACAGGAAGTCTCTACAACGAGATTTACTTCAACGAGTATACCTGTCATGCCTTACGTGCGCGCGTATCCTTATATATGCACAAGTATGATGATGCCATCAAGTATGCATCTAAGGTAATCGGCAGTAAGTATTATACATTGGAGAAGGCTTCTTCCAACACCTATTTAAACAAGGTGAACGATTACAAGTATATCTGGACCTATGGTGATTCGCGTGAGGCTATCTGGAAGGTAGGTTTTACCGTGAACAGCTATGGCGGTGCACTGGGTACCATCTTCGATAACTACAACTATGTAACTTATCGTCCTGACTATGTGCCTGAGACATGGGTCATCAACTCATTCGACAGCAATGACCTCCGTGCTGCAGCCATCTTCACAACCCGTGTAACAGGTTATGAGCACGGTTTACAGTGGCCTTTGCTGAGCAAGTATTTCGGCGATGCAGAATTCCTGAACAACAATATCCTGCATGTTCATCAGCCAATGGTATTCCGTCTGTCAGAGCAGTATCTGATTCGTGCTGAGGCTTACGCCATGAAGGAGGAATATGGTAAGGCAGGTAAGGACATCTCTACCTTGCGTACAGCCCGCTACTCATCTTATGGTGGTAACACCTCGATGAGCGAGAGCAACGCCATGAAGATAATCGAGGCAGAGCGCGTGAAGGAACTCTATATGGAAGGCTTCCGTCTGAACGACCTCAAGCGCTGGCACAAGGGATTTGAGCGTAAGGCTGCCGACCAGCCTGCTGCCAACTTCGTGCAGAGCAGTCTGAAGGTTGAAAAGGATGACCCTCTCTTTGTCTGGCCAATTCCTCAGCATGAGCTTGAGGCACCAGGTTCTGAGATTCAGCCTAATGAAAGTAACAAATAAAATAAGGAGACGATCATGAAGAAAATAATGATGGGATGTTTGGCAGCCGTAGCTGCACTCATCGCTCTTGTGAGTTGTTCACAGGATTATACCACTTATGCTGGTCCAAGTCATATCATGTTCTCTGATACGCTCTATCAGTATGCTGTACAGGAAAGCAATGAGGTTTTCAATGTGCCTGTATCTGCAACCGAAAAAGCTGACTACGACCGCACCTTCGGCGTGGAGGTAGTAGACAAGCAGAGCAATGCCATCGAGGGTAAGCATTACCGCATCCTCAACAACACCGTTACAATCAAGGCGGGCGAGATGGTAGGAAATGTGAAGGTTCAGGGTATCTATGATAACATCGGCAAGACCGATTCGCTCGGCTTCACCCTGAAACTGGTGATTCCGGAGAAGTATAACTGGACAGATCTCTATAAGGACTATGCCCACGTGGTAATGCAGAAGTCTTGTCCTTTCGATATCCACAACTTCTCTGGCTGGTGCATGGTAACATCTACCTTCTACAGCAAGTATCTGAACAACGTAAACAACCGTCTGATCAAGACCGAGGTGGTGGAAGGCGAGGAGAATACCGTTCTGCTGAAGGATGTTTACTATAAGGGCTACAACCTGAAGTTGAAGTTCAATACCAAGAACATTCTTGAGCCAAAGGTAGAGATGGACGACCAGATAGCCGGTGAGACCGGCGAGGCGTTCGGTACCATCTATGGAGACGGCAAGTTGCGCATCAGCCAGCCTTCTCTCTATACCTCTTATTATAACACCTGCCAGAACTATGTATTGCAGTATGTCAACATGAGTGTTGACAACAAGGATGGTTCAACCTACGGCAACGTAGGAACCTTCATCACCATGTATGAATGGATCAGCGATGCAGAGGCAGAGAAATTGAAAGAACAAGGATATTAATCGTAGAATAAAAAGAAAATGAAAACATTGATTTCAAAATATTGGCTCGTATTGATGGCGCTGGTATCAGTGACTCTGTTCACAGCTTGTTCCAGCGATGACGACGATGCCGTAACTCCTGTGTTCCCACAGGTACAGACTATCGGCGGTGCAGCTGGCGCTGAGTTGGACTTCACCTTCGATGCCAACGAGAGCTGGAGCCTTTCTTCAGACAAAATCTGGTGTAAACTGGTGCAGGGCGAGAAAACAGACGCCTTCGTACTCAATGGTACTGCAGGCAAGCAGACCATCAAAGTTAAGATTACTGCTGATGATGCCAGCGATGACATGAGCGTGGCTCAGCTCTTCCTGAGCATGGGTGGTCAGAAGGTTGCCATCGCTGAGGTTAAGCGTTCGGCTGCCGACCATATACTGACGGTTTACGATGCGGCTGGCAATGATATCACCGAGACAGGTATCACCGTAGGTTACAATGTATACAACAAGTTTACTGTAAAGTCAAACTTCCGTTTTGCTGTTACCAATACTCCAGCTTGGGTAGACTTGGAAGGCGGCTTCCTGGTAGGTACACCTAACAAGGAAGTTGTAGGCGGTGTTTCCTTCAAGGAGGATCAGGGCGTAAGTGCTAAGTATGCCATCGCTAAGGACGGCAACTACACCATCACCTTTACTTCTGAGGATGGCAAGGCTGCTGTAACCATACCTGTTATCTATAATGGTATGACCACCAGCACCATGGATGTTACTTATCCAACCTCTTCACGGTGGGCAGTATGGAATGTATCTCTCGATGGTAAGGTGTTCACTCAGAATGGTTCTAGCCTGAATGGTGGTGATACCAACGATTTCACCTTCTACAACTTCGTTCCTTTCACCCTCAAGACCTTGGGTGATGCTTACCAGCTGGTAGTCTTCGAGAACACGGAGAATGGTTTGTTCGAGGATGGAATTGGTGCTGTGAAGTTGCATGGTGAGAAGGGTGACGTTAAGCTCACTATTGATGCCTTGAGCAGCGGAAGCCGTGAGTTCCTGGTTTATGCATTGCCACAGAGCGTTTACGCAACTTTCGAAAACGGTCTCGATGAAATGCTTGAGAACAACTTTACAACTGTGAAGAGCGATTACGACCGCTACTTCCTGATGGATGTTGTACAGAAGGAGGCCAACTCTTCTGCTGATGATCAGTCTGCAGCACCATCAATCTTGAAGATGAACTACTTGCCAGTAGAGTGCAAGAAGGATAAATCAAAGTATGGTTCTATCATATCAGGAACATTTGGCTACAATGGTGACGAAATATATGTCGCTCAGTCAGAAGCAGGAAGCTCTCTTACAGTTAATCCTAATATCAAGGATTGGGACCCTACCACTATGATGGAGACAGGCTATCTTATAGTTAAGGATTTCAACGGAAATGATGTTAACGCAGAGGCTTCACAAGACGAAAAGGAGAATTGGATATTCTTTGTACAAGTACCAGAAGCTACTCCGATGTTTATGGTATTTAAGGACAACGGAACTCCTGTAAAGGTTCTTGTTGTTGAATCTCCTGGTGAGGGAATGAGTAAGAAACATACTTCTATCAGAAAAATTAGAAAGTAATGAACAGAATGAAAATATTTTCAAAGGCACTCTTGTTGCTCTTGGTCTCTCTCCTGACCTTTGCAGCAACAAGTTGCTCGGATGATGAGACCGGAGGCTGGGACGGCACATACGGATATGTGCAGTTCAAGCTCAGCAAGAAGGTTTCTTCAAGAGCTACCCGTGCAGCTGCCCTTGACAAACTTGAGAAACTGGATGATGCCAAGAAAATCAAGGTGGTCATGGAGCACAACGGTACAACTGTGTCTCAGACACTGGTGCTCAATTCTTATAATTCAGAGAATGCTGAGTATGGTCTGAGAAGTGAAAAACTGCAACTCGCTTCGGGTACTTACACCGTCATCGGTTTCTATCTCTATGATGCTGTAGACGAGGAGTTGCTGGCTTCTTCTGCCGGCGAAACATTCACTGTAGTAGGTGGCGGTCTGGAAGTACAGAAACTCATGGTGGAGACTGTGGAGCGTGGTAAGGTGAAGTTTAATCTCGTGAAGGAGTGGGAGAAGACCCGTGCCGGTGGTACTGAGTATCTCTTCTCTAACATCCGTCTCGTTGATGTCAGCGTAACCAACCTCTTTACCCGTGAAACCTATACCTTCCCTGAACTGAAGGTGAAATACAAGGAGGGAAGCAAGGAGAATCAGAATCCAGACAATGAGAACGATAAGTATATGGATACAGGTACAGCTTACTGCGATTCTACCGTATGGCTGCCTGCCGGTACTTATCAGGTTACCTCATATACCACTTATGGTAAGACGGGTGCGGTGAAGACCAAGTACGAAACCCAGCCTGTAAAGGGTGAGGCGTTTATCGTAGAGGACAATCAACTGAATGATAAGGCTCAGGTGCCTATCCTCCTTTCCAAGACCAAGGAGTATATCAAGGACTATGAGGCTTTGAAGGCTATCTGGGAATCTCTCCAGGGTAAGGAGTGGAGCTTCTATGGCGATGCTACCTTCAAGGGAGCTAACTGGAACTTCAACAAGGAACTCGATATGTGGGGCGAACAGCCGGGCGTAACGCTCAACAGCAACGGCCGTGTCATCGGTCTTATCATCGCCGGTTTCGGTGCAAAGGGAATCGTACCTGATGCCATCGGACAGCTGACTGAACTCCAGGTGCTCAACCTCGGTTCTCACGATGAGAAGATTGGTGCCAACATCTTCAATGATTATGATGCAAACAGTCTGACTGCAGCAAAGAAGAGCAGCATGCGTCACGACTATGAGAACAAGTTTCTGAAGTATGACCCACGTGCCAACATGTCGGAGATGATTGTAAAAAGCTACAACTCTGATCCTAAGGTGGCACCGAAGAACAGAATCAAGAAGGACAGCCGCATCAACCTGAAGGATGCTCAGATCGGTACAATGACCAACAAGATTACAGGTGTATCTAAGGCCATCTATCGCCTGACTAAGTTGCAGCAGTTCTATATCGGTAACTCTTCTATCACAGAAGATGGAGTTTGTGCGAAGTTCTACAATGCTGACGATCCTGTTTACGGTAAGTTTGCACAGGAGTTCAAGGAAGAGGATTGGGACAAGATGGAAAACCTGACCGATATCGAACTTTACAACTGTCCGAAGATCAGTCGCATTCCAGACTTCTACTATAAACTCCCTAAATTGCAGGCGATGAACCTGGCACGATGCAAGGGCATCTCAGCCAACCAGTTGAGAGAAGATTGGACTCGCTTAGCTGAGGAGAAGACAGGTAAGACACTCCAGATTCTCTATATGAGTTACAACAACCTGGAGGAGTTCCCAGAGTATTCTGCATTGAGAAAGATGGTAAATCTCGGTTTGCTCGACCTGGCTTACAACAACATCAAGAAGTTGCATCCGTTCGGTTCTGAGGTAGCTCTCTCTTCTCTCTATCTGAACAACAACCAGATTGAAGAGATTCCTGCTAATCTCTGTGCCTTTACAGATGATGTAGAGAGTCTGACCTTCGCCCACAACAAACTGAAGAAGATTCCTAATATCTTCGATGCAAGCTCTGTTCGCGAAATGGGTTCTGTAGACTTCTCTTACAACGAGATTACAGGTGTAGATAATAGTCATGGAACCTACAAGGGTATCAATGCAGCAAGCGTTACTCTGTCTAACAACAAGATAGAGAAGTTCCCTTCAGAGTTGTTCACAGCCGGTTCGCCAATCACAACCATCGATTTGAGCGCCAACCAGATGCGTACCATCCCTAAGGGTTCCATCAAGGGCAAGAAGGCTTATCTGCTGCAGGTCATCGACCTCCGATTCAACAAGCTGACCTCCCTCTCTGATGACTTCCGCTCAACCACATTGCCATACATTACCAATATGGACTTGAGCTACAACTGCTTCACCGAGGTGCCAACCCAGCCATTGAACAGTGCCGTGCTCCGTGCCTTTGCCATCAACCACCAGCGTGATGAGAATACCGACCAGCGTTGCCTGCGTACATGGCCTACAGGAATCACAACCTGTCCGAGCCTGATCCAGTTCCAGATTGGTTCCAACGATATCCGTAAGGTAGAAGAGACACTGACCTCTCACCTTTATATCCTGAATATCGCAGACAACCCTAACATCTCTATCGATGTAACCAGCGTCTGCGCATACATCAAGGCAGGTATGTATAAGCTGTTCTACGACAAGAATCAGGACATCCGCGGTTGCGATGCTTTGGATCTCGAAAATTAAACGAATAGAAAGTAAGATAATATGAAATATATTAATAAACTTACATGGCTCCTCGTTCTGGGTGCAGGTCTGATGACTGCATCCTGCAGCGATAGCGATGATGTAGATATCCCAGGCGGACTCGCCATCGACAAGGAGCAGATTGAAATAGCAGCTGAGGGCGGTAGCGAACAGCTTGCCATTGCTGCCTCACAGAATTGGGTGGCTAACGTGGATGAGCCTTGGCTGATGCTCACTCCTGCCAATGGCGTGGGTTCTGCTACTGCAACTGTGGTAGTTGACTCTACTCTGATGAACGGACGCCGTACTACCGATATCGTCTTTATCGGCGATAACGGTCAGCGCCGCACCGTTTCCGTAAAACAGTTTGGTTATGGTAAGCAGATTGACATCAAGGAACCAACTGTAGAAATCGAAAATTCAGAATCATACGATAAGCGTGCTTTCGAGAGTCTGATTTCTGCCAATGTGGAATGCAAAATCGGTAAGATAGAGTATTCTTTCGAAGGTGACATGACTGATGCCGAGAAGGCAGAGAATGAGAAAGAACGTGAAGGCTGGCTCCTGAATAGCAAGGATGAGGATAAACTGACCGGTACTAATCTGGGTATCGTGCTCGACCGCAAGGCGCGTCCTCGCAGCGTGAAGTTCAAGTTCCGCTGGGCGATGAACGTGGTTCCTGCCGTTCGTGTGGCTAAGGTTCATCTCGTGCCAGTCAAGGCTGAAGACCAGCTGGTAGATGCAGATGGAAAACCTATAGATGATGTTATCCTGACCGTTCGTCAGAAGGCAGCACCAAAGATTGAGGACAACCGTGCCGGTGACTCTCTCTCTGTCATCATGATCAACCAGAAACTGGGTAGCATTGCTACCTTCGATTCCAGCGATAACATGCGCAACTGGAGCGGCGTAACGCTCTGGGAAGCTACTGATGATTTCGTGAAAGCTCATCCTGAGGCTTTAGGACGTGTACGTTCTGTCAAGTTCAGCATGTTCAACCTCAAGAGTGGCGAAACCCTTCCTAAGGAAGTGGGCAATCTCAAGTTCCTGGAGTCATTCTCTGTTGCAGCTAACGAGAACAACCAGATTCGTGAGGTGAAGCTCGGTGAAGAAATCTGCTCGCTGAAGTATCTGAAGAATCTTACCGTTCAGGCTTACGGTCTGACTCAGTTGCCTGCTAACTTTGTTAAGCTGGGCAAGAGTCTTGAATCGCTCAACCTGGTAAGTAACAACTTCAACAAGTTGTCGGATATCACCAATATCGTCAACGAGAAGAACTTCCCTAAGTTGCGTAACCTCATTCTCTATGCACAGCGCCGTACGGATGTTGTCACCAACATCGCTTCGCTGGGAGAAAAGAACGCATCAGGCGTCTATGTTTATAATAACTATCCTATCGGACTGTATGGTAAGGTAAATGCCGGATCCGCAGACCGCCAGGCGCTTCTCAAGCTCCTGACATGGGATAAGTTGAATACACTGGAGTTGTCTTACTGCTTCCTGGAGGGTGAACTTCCTACCGATGAAGAGATGACTGAAGCTTTAGAGGCTGCTGGCAAGGCTACCCGCTACAGCAGGGCAGACTTCTCTACCAATAAGGCTGATTATCTCGACAAGCTAGTAGGTGATACCTGTAAATGGTTGCTCTCTGGCAGGGATAATCCTGTAACCTGCAAACACAAGGACGGTTCTGTAGTTAGTGAGAAGGTTTATCCTTACGAGGTGCCACGTGTATTGCCAAACTGCCGTCAGTTGTCGCTCAACCTTAACTTCCTGACTGGTGCGGTGCCAAAGTGGATTCTTTATCATCCACATCTGGTAGAATGGACTCCTTCTATCATGATCTTCAACCAGCAGCCTAAGGGTAAGAACAGCGATGGCGCTGCCGTTGGTTTCTCTAATATGACAGAGGATAGCTTCAGTTTCGATTACTTCTACGGAACCAGCGACCCTGGTAATAAATGGGAGGTTCCAGGGGTAGCTTATCCGCTCTACTACCGCAAATACGTGGCAGCAGGCGATATTAATGAAGCTGCGCTGATGGCTAAGTACAGGAGAACTAAGAAAAAGTAAGATAAACATAAAAACAATATAGAAGCAAACAATGAAGAAAAAGTTTTTCTATATAGCAATGGTCGCATTGGCATTGACGGGCTGTTCTGACAGCCTGTCAACCATCGGCTCTTCTGATGGCAATTCAGAAATCACCATCCCTGCAGATGCTGAGGCGGGTGAACTGCTGATTAAGTTCAGTCCGGAAATGAGCGATATCCTCGACCAGGCACAACTGAGCAAGACTCGCTCCGGAAAGGCTACCCGTTCGGGTATTCCTTCTACCGACGAGGTGCTCGACATCCTGGGAAGCTACAGCTTTGAGCGAGTATTCCCGGTAGATGCAAATACTGAGGCAAGAACCCGCGAGGCGGGACTCCACCTCTGGTATACGGTGAAGTTTAATAAGGGAACCGACCTGAAGGCGGCTGCCGAGCGCCTGAAGCAGTTGGGCGAAATCTCAAAGGTTCAGACCAACGGCCGCATCAAGCGTGCTTACAAGACAGACAGCAAGCGCATCTATCTCAGCGATAAGGCACTTCAGCAGAAGTCTACCCGCTCAGCAGCCAATGGTGAGCCTAATGACCCAGGCTTTGCCAGCCAGTGGCACTACCGTAACCTGGGCGAGGGCCACTATAACTTTGAGAACCTCAACAATAATCACGTAGGTGCTAAGGCAGGATGTGACGTGAATGCACTTGAGGCATGGAAGACCTGCACAGGTGATCCTTCTATCATCGTGGCTATTCTTGATGAGGGCGTGATGTATAAGCACCCTGATCTGGAAGCCAACATGTGGTGCAACCCGGGCGAAAGTGTTCAGGGTGCCAAGACTGACGGCGACGGAAACGGTTATGAGGGCGACCTTCATGGCTATAACTTCGTTACTGAGAGCGGCGATATTACCTGGACTGATGCCAATGACACCGGTCATGGTACTCACGTAGCTGGTACCATTGCAGCCGTAAATAATAATGGTAGAGGTGTTTGTGGTGTAGCTGGTGGTGACGGAACTCCTAATTCTGGTGTGAAGATCATGTCTTGCCAGGTATTCTCCGGTCAGAACAGTGTAACCTTGGCAGGCGAGGCGAGAGCCATCAAGTATGCTGCCGATAATGGTGCTGTCATCCTGCAGTGCAGTTGGGGTTACAACTCTTCAGAGTCTAGCATCATCAACGGTTATACTCCGGGTCCTGCTACCGAGAAGGAATGGGCTGAGACCTATCCGCTGGAGAAGGAAGCTCTGGATTACTTCATCAACAATGCCGGTTCGCCTAACGGTGTCATCGACGGCGGTATTCCTGTCTTCGCAGCCGGTAACGAGTATGCTGGCAATCCTGCTTTCCCAGGTGCTTACTCTAAGTGCGTCAGCGTATCTTCATTAGCTGCCGACTATACTCCAGCCTGCTACACTGATTACGGTTCGCTCGTAACCCTGAGCGCTCCTGGTGGCGACTTGGAATATTACAGCAAGATTGGCGAGCAGGAAGATGAATACTGGGCAGAGACGACAACCGAGCAGAAAGGTGCTGTGCTCTCTACGATGATCCAGAACGGTAAGCCTGCTTACGGCTACATGGAGGGAACCTCTATGGCTTGTCCTCACGTTTCGGGTGTGGCTGCCTTGGGTCTCGCTTATGCTGCCAAGACGAACCGTCATTATCGTGCTGCCGATTTCGTTGCGCTGATGAAGAAGTCAGTAAAGCCTCTGGACAGCCATTATGAGAATGGTGCAACCAAGACCTATTATTTGAACCATACTACCGTAGGTGCTTCGCCAGAAATCGTACAGCTTTCTAAGTACATCGGCAAGATGGGTGCTGGTCTGATTGACGCTGCTCAGCTCTTGAATAACATCAAGAACAAGGAGCTCAGCTCTGATATGAAGTTGCCTAACGTGTATGTGGGCATCGAGAAGACATATACTCTCAACCTCGCTCCTTATTTCGCAGGTCAGACAGAGGGCTTCTCTTGCTCAGTAGCGAATGGCAGTGTCGCTTCTGCTTCAGTAGATGGCAAGACGCTCACCGTGACGGGACTTGCTGCCGGAAGCACATCGCTCACCGTAACAGCTGCCGACGGCACCAGCCAGAAAGTAGTTGTGACCGTAAGAAAGAGTGCCGGCAACAATGGTTGGATGTAATTGGATGTAATATGAAGATATTTGCTTTCCTATCGTTTTTCTTCCTGGCTTTGCCTGTTATGGTGAATGCGCAGGAGGAACTGCTGAAGTTTGAGCATCCGCTTATCGATGCAGGTACGATGACCGAGGACGATGCGCCTCGCACCTTCAACTTCACAGGTAAGAATGTGAGCAAGAAGATACTGCACATCACACAGGTGAGAACCACCTGTGGATGTACCAGTTCTTATGTCAGGGGCGATGTGATGAAGCCTGGCGATACCTGTCAGGTGCAAATCACCTTCACGCCTAACCGCTATCCGGGCACCATCAATACGGGTGCTTATCTCTATCTGAAAGAGGTAGAGGGACAGCCTGCCGTCAAGCTTGCCCTAACGGGCAAGGTGTTGCCGGGTGCTGACCAGTGGGCACGCTATCCGCACAAGATGGGCGCACTCAGACTGAAACAGGCGAAGGCAAGTATCACAGAGGTAAAGCCGGGCACAGAGCCTGAGGCACGCATCCTCTGCGGAAACAGCGGCGACAAGCCGCTCCGTATATCCAGCCTCCTTCTTCCTCCTTATGCCCGTCTTACGACAGAACCTGAGGTGATAGAACCGGGTGATGAGGCTGACCTCGTCATCACCATCATAGCCGATAAGATTCCGGCTACGATGCCCGAAACTTTCACCTTCCCTGTTATCCTGGAGGGCTTGGATGCCCGCCCGTCTGACAGGACGATACAGGTTGTAGTAAAGGTAAAAAAGTAAAAGGGTAAAAAGGTAAAAAAGGAAAAAAGTAAACAAGAAAAAAATATCAAGACAATGAAATATTTGAAAAAACTCTTCACCCTCCTGGTAATTGCGTTGTTTGCCTGTGGTTTTGCAGCCTGCAGCAGCGATGATGATGAGCCGGAGGAGCCTTCTCTGGAAGTTACGCCTGCCAATCTTCACGGCACATGGGAGTTGGCTGAGTGGAACGGTGAACCTCTTGCTGAGGGCACATACTGCTACATCGTTTTCAACCGCAAGGACCAGACTTTCGAGATGTATCAGAAGTTTGACAGTATGTATGGTCGCCATATCACCGGTTCGTTCGCTATCAAGAACGATCCATACCAGGGCTACATCATCAGCGGAAGCTATGATAACGGTAAGGGCGACTGGAATCAGAGTTATCTCGTAACCCGCCTCCTGGCATCGGGTTCGATGATATGGACCGTCAAGGACGATGCTACCGACATCAGCCGTTACAAGCGTTGCGATGAGGTACCTGCCGAGATTCTCAAGGAATGTAAAGATCTCACTGAAGAATAAAAAAAGAGCGAATTATCTGCAAATTCTGCGGATTATTCGCTCTTTTTTTGTATCTTTGCCCTCAAACTTATCATCGGGTTCAAAGTTTAAAGAATATGATATTAACGATTACAGGTTCAGACAGCACCGGAGGCTCTGGTGTACAGGCGGACATCAGGACGATTTCCGAGTTGGGCGGTTATGCTGTTTCGGCAATAACCAGCATCACTGTGCAGAATACGCTCGGTATTCAGGAGTTTTTCGATATTCCTGCCGAGATAGTTTCGGGGCAGATAGAGGCAATCATGAACGATGTGCAGCCTGATATCGTAAAGATTGGTATGATACGCAGGGTGGAAACGCTGAATGTGGTCATCGATGCGCTGACCAAGTATCGTCCTGCCCATATCATCTATGCTCCTGCCATCTGGTCGAGCCAGGGCGATGCACTGATGACGGAGGATGTGGTAAGCCAGATCAAATACCGTCTGCTGCCGCTCTGTTCGGTAGTCGTGGCGAGAAAGAAGGAGAGCGACATCATTCTTCAGAACTCCCGACTCCTGGAACTTGCCGAAAAGCAGGGACTCCGAATCTACCGCCTCGACAATGCCAATTCGCATGGTCTCATCAACCGTTTCTCTTCAGCTCTTGCCGTTTATCTGAATCAGGGCAAGAAGATGGAGGAGGCACTGGCGATGGCGCAGGATTTCATCAATGTAGAACTCGTGCGCCAGAGCAATCTGCAGGGCAGGAGTTCCGAGCTTTATAATCAGTTTATCTCGCAGGTGAATAACTTCTGCCGCACTTACAGCGATGTTCATTTCTATGCCGACCAACTGAATGTGAGTGGCCGTTATCTGGCTCAGGTTACCCGCCGCATCTCCGGCAAGACTCCGAAGGCTATCATCGATGAATACATCGTGAAGGAGATAGAGCGCGAACTTTCTACCACCACGCATACGGTTCAGGAGATAGCCAATACCTTCGGCTTCTCATCCCAGGCTCATCTCACCAAGTTCTTCAAGAAGATGAGAGGGGTAACGCCTTCTGCTTTCAGGCAACCAAAACCTGTTGATTAAAATGAGTCCAGCCAATTAAGGAAATAAAATACGGCCAACTGAGGAAACGAAATACGGCCAACAGAGGAAACGAAATACGGCCAACTGAGGAAATAAAATCCAGCCAACTGAGGAAATATCGAAGAAAAGATGGTGTTTTTGTAGTTCCTATCGGATGCTTGAAAGATTAAAATAAGGTTCATTTTACTTCTTGTCTTGTAAGGGAACTAAGTTGCATCAGCGTTGTGTATGAACGAAGAAAAGTTGTTCTTGTATAAGGATAAGGTTGGCATCAAAAATGAGCATTTTTCGCTTCGTAACTACATAGAAAACTTCTGAAAGTAGAATAGATAAAAATAATGCTGCAGAAATTCAATAACATCAAAATTTTAATAATATGAGAATTGGTTCAAAACTAGTGTTGATATTGTTTTTGTTTCCTTTCACTTGCTTAGCGCAGGTGAAAGGAAAGGTTGTGTCCGTATCGGATTCTACCAGCACGCCTTCTGCAAATTTTTCCTTAGAAAAAGAACTGAAGGATGTTGTGGTTGTGGCTGATATGGTGAGTAGAAATGCATCAAAAGAAACAATATTTATAACAGATTCCCTTCGTAAGGGAACTGTTAGTGCTATACAATTATTGGCAAAGTTGCCTGGAATAACAACTGACTGGGGAACAGATGAGGTAAATGTCGGTAAAGACAAAAATGTGCCAATAGTTATCAATGGTAAAGAAGTAAAAAGGGAATATGCTATCAGTCTCAATCCTAAACGCATCAAGAAAGTTGAAATTATGCGTTATCCTGCAGGTAAATATTCTGATTATCCTGTTGTACTTAATATCGAATTGGCTGATGATTATAAAGGATGGGATGTAAGTACTTTTACCCGCAATCTGTATTCTTTCAGGAACAAGCATTCTAATAGGGAAGCTATAGGTACCAGCTTTACCTATACCTTACCCAAGGTTAACTTGTATGGTAGCTTAAGCTTTAATCATCGTCAGAATTATGATGTATCTGGTTATGAATATAGCAGTATGTCTGATCTTATGATTAAATCAGAGGCAGCTGATTATAAAAAGCCAAACATAAGTACCAGGAATAATATGGGGAGCTTTAGTTTGGGCGCGGATTATAGATTATCAAACAATCAGATTCTATCTGCGCAAGCATGGATAGAAAGAAAAGGAACTAAACAGAATGATTCCTTCTCTGTGTTCAATAATGATAAGTTTTATGAATTGAATAGTCTGGATGATTTTAAGACAGATGATTATACCATAGGATTGTTTTATAAAGGAAAGTTTGCGAATCACTTGAATTTATCTTCGGAACTCATATATAATAGGTATGATATTCATGAAGATAGAATATATAGTGAGAAGGACAATATTGTTCTTAGTCCTTACAAGGGGAATAAGAATTATTGGCGTTATTATTTGTCTGCCAATTATTATTTGGGTAACAAGGTGTCTTTGTGGGCTGACTACACCCAAATATGGAAAGACTATTCTAATTCTGACCGAAATGAAAATATAGTGTTGTATAATAGCAAGGAAACTCGAAGTAAATTGATGGGAGCAATATCATATCAACCATTTCGAAATTTCAATGCTTTGCTAGGCTCTCATTTGTTGACTGTCAAAGATGAAAATCAGCAGACGGCAGTATCTGAGAAACATACATCTTGGATGCCTTTGTTCAAAGGTTATTGGAAACCTGTTAAGTGGATGTATTTGCAATATAATTATTTTTGTGATGTGGAGTATCCCAACCTTGATCAGTTGTCAACGGTAAGATGGCAAGTGAACGATGTGCTTTGGCATAGAGGCAATTCTGAGTTGAAACCTAGAATTATGCATTATTCTGAAATTACGGTCAACTTTGTCAATATAGTCAAGATTGACTATATGTACAAGCAGAGCAAGGATGAGATTATAGACTATTATCAGCATGAAGAGGATAAAACTTATCAGACTCAAGCAAATTGTAATTACAGACATAATTACTTGGGAATGGAAGGTGATTATAATCTTGGCAATGGCGTAGAACTGTCATTTGTTGCAAATTACCAGTGGTATCATCGGTATATGAAAGATGACACGAAGCATTTTGGCAGAACCTGGTATCTTGATACACAGCTTCTTTGGAATGTTCCAAATACAAAATTGAGTTTTATGGCTAGCTATTTCCTTCGTCACGACAAATTGCCATTATTACAAGGTAAACAGTATGATGAAGAGGAAAAGTTGTTTGTTGGAACTTCTTACTCTTTGTTAAAAGGTAAGTTGCCCATATCTTTGGAAGTAAGCATACCGACGTCCATGATTTCCAAGAAGACTTATACGAAAGTGAGCCTTCCAAATTTTGCTTATCAAACCTATGGAGATAATAGAGTAAATGCTTTTGTTGCCCTAATCAGTGTTAAGTATAGTTTGGGTAAGGGGAAGACAACAAAGCTAAATAATAGTAAGAATTTAGATGTGGAAAAGTAAATGAATAGATTTCCTGTTTGTTTTCAGCATGATAGTATGCTATGTGCTCAAACTCCAACAGACCCAGGAGGCTGGAAGTATCTTCATCAACCAGGTGAAGAATCAGTTGGAATTGGGAAACTAAAATGCTTTTGATATGGAATAAAGAGAATCAAATAATATAGAGTTGAAACTTCTTGATATCCAATCAAAGTGATAGCTGGAATGATGCGGAAGTTACGAAGATAGTGCTTCTTCTTTTCCAGTTTGAAAATCTACTTCACACTACACGAATATATTGTAACTGTCTGTTGTGTAGTGATTTATGTGAGTGTAGCGCCCTTGCTCACACTACACGGACACTACACCACACTACACTCTGTTGGTGATTGGAATGCAGCAGCCTTTAAAAACGTCCGGAAGCGAGAAAAGTGTAGTGTAGTGTGGTGTAGTGTTAGTGTAGTGTTAAGGCTGACATTGCACGCATGATAATAGCCTGTTATACAGTTGTTTACCTTGTGTATGGTGTAGTGTGAAGTAGATTTAGCATTCTGCGCTTCTGAGATTCACCACTGGTCTTCTTATAGAAAACGAGTAAGCCACAGAGCATTTTTTGCCTAGTTACGGCAGAAAATTGCCCTGGTAGAGGGCAACTTTACGCCATAACTAGGCAAGAAACGGTAGGTCGCCATCTAGGTTGCTATAATCTTACTCAATCATATTCTTGAGTATCCATTTCTTGAAGAATGGGTCTTAACCAATGAGCCAAATTTAAACGGATTTTCCATAATCGAATTTTTTCGTAACGAAACTTTTCGCAAAGATACGAAAAAATAAAGATGCTTAGAAGATAAACTCCTTTAAATTATTATTGTTTAACAAATCTTTTTGTGTAGAGCTTTGTATATTTCGGAATAAGGCTTATACTTTTGCGAATCATCCTTTATACAAAATGACTCAATGTTTGCAGAAAATGGAACATTTTTCTGCTATTTCGCTGAAAAATGTTTCCTTTGCAGCCGTAATTGAATAAAAATATAAGAATTATGGCAGAAAATAGACAAGAATTGAACCGCAACTTGGCTCAGATGCTCAAGGGTGGTGTGATTATGGACGTAACAACTCCAGAACAGGCAAAAATCGCAGAGGCAGCAGGTGCATGCGCAGTAATGGCTTTGGAACGTATTCCAGCTGATATCCGTGCAGCAGGTGGTGTTTCTCGTATGAGCGACCCTAAGATGATCAAGGGCATCCAGGAGGCTGTTTCTATCCCTGTAATGGCTAAGTGCCGCATCGGTCACTTCGCTGAGGCTCAGATTCTTCAGGCTATAGAAATCGACTATATCGACGAGAGCGAGGTGCTCTCTCCGGCAGATAATGTTTATCACATCGACAAGACTCAGTTCGACGTGCCATTCGTTTGTGGTGCCAAGAATCTGGGCGAGGCGCTCCGTCGTATTGCTGAGGGTGCTACCATGATCCGTACCAAGGGTGAGCCAGGAACAGGTGATGTGGTTCAGGCTGTTACCCACATGCGTATGATGCAGAGCGAAATCCGCCGCCTGGTTTCTATGAGCGAGGATGAACTTTACGAGGCAGCCAAGCAGTTGCAGGCTCCTTACGACCTGGTGAAGTATGTTCACGAGAACGGCAAGTTGCCAGTGGTTAACTTCGCTGCCGGTGGTGTGGCTACTCCAGCTGATGCTGCCCTGATGATGCAGCTCGGTGCCGAGGGTGTATTCGTAGGTTCTGGTATCTTCAAGAGCGGTAACCCTGCTAAGCGTGCCCAGGCTATCGTGAAGGCTGTTACCAACTACAACGACCCTAAGATGCTGGCTGAGTTGAGCGAGGACCTCGGCGAGGCAATGGTAGGTATCAATGAGCAGGAGATTGCTTTGCTCATGGCTGAAAGAGGTAAGTAATGAGAATAGCAGTATTAGCTTTACAAGGCGCTTTTGCTGAGCACAGACAGAAGTTGGCTCAGTTGGGCGTGGATAGTTTCGAGGTTCGCCAGTTGAAGGATTGGGACCAGCCTAAGGATGGCTTGATTGTTCCGGGCGGTGAGAGTACCACTCAGGCGAAACTCTTGAATGAACTGGGATTGATGGAGCCTGTGAAGGAGGCGATTGCTGCCGGCTTGCCAGTTTATGGTACCTGTGCCGGTTTGATTCTTCTTGCCAAGAAGATTGAGGGCGAGCCTAGCCAGCGCATTGCTTCGATGGACATTACGGCCTTGAGAAATGCCTACGGTCGCCAGTTGGGCAGTTTCTACATCGAGGCTCCGATGAAGGGCATCGAGGGAAATATCCCAATGACATTCATCCGTGCTCCTTATATTAAAGAGGTATGGGGAGATGCTGAGGTTCTGGCTGAAGTAGATGGCAAGATTGTGGCTGCCCGCCAGGGTAACCAGCTCGTTACCGCTTTCCATCCTGAACTGAACGAAAGCCTGGAAATTCATAAGTATTTTCTGGGGATGTGCAGCAAGTAGGCTTCATTCTGAGATGAAACTTATTTCGTTGGCCGATGAAACAGGCTTCATAGGCACATGAAGCTATATTGCAAAGTATCTTAGGATACATTGCCAAGTATCTTAAGATACATGAGCAAGTATCCTAAGATACTTTTTTATTGAATGTCTGATACTGTTATTGAAGGCTATTTCCGTCCCAGCAACCAGTCAATGGCCGACACAATGCGGATGCTTTTACCGTCAATCTTATAATCACGAGTGCTGGTAAAAGCAATGAGAGTCAACTTATCACAACGCAAGACAGAAGAGGCTCTGATGAGCGAATCCGTCTCTCGCTTGAAAGTTTTTTCTCCCTCTATATCGTAGGCTACCTGAATGAGTTCCACTGCCTTGTCTTGGTTACATACAACGAAGTCGATTTCCTTAGAACGTGGACTCTCCTTGTAATAATAAATGTCCAAAAAAGAGTTTGTGCATCGGCGCAAAAGCTCAATGTAAACGACATTTTCCAAGCGCCACCCAATGTTCTCTGCTGCAAACGCATTGTCACGATTATTTTGAAGACCAGAATCTACGATATAAGCCTTGGCATTTCTGATGCGCTCCTTACTCTTGAAGGAATGCTTGGTGAGTAGTTGTATAAGGAAAGCTTGACGCAGATAATCCACATACTTCTTAACTGTTACATCCGACATGCTCAGGATTTTTGCTAAATCATCATAATTTACCTCTTGGCAAACATTGTTAATAAGGTGGTTGGCTATCTTTCGCAAAGCATTAACGTTGCGTATGTTGAAACGGCGCTGTATATCCTTGGTAACGATGGCTTCCATCAAACTTTGTACATAGCCACGCTTGTTGCGCATATTTTGCATCTCAGGAAATCCTCCATCGGCGATGTAGTCCAAAAAGGCTCGCTTTCTTTCAGCGTCAGCCTTGGTAGTGATGCCAACAAGGTCAACATGATGAAACATGCAATATTCATAAAAGGAGAAAGGGAACAAGTGAATCTCATTGTAACGTCCCGTGAGATGAGTGGCAAGTTCGCCACTCAACAATTTTGCATTGCTGCCAGTCACCACTAAATGTAAATTGCTGCGGAGCAGACGATTGACAAATAAGTGCCAACCATCTACATCTTGAATCTCATCTAAAAATATATATTTGATATCCGTGCCATACACTTGATAGATGCAAGAGAGAACGGTATTCAAGTCTTCTGTTTTTAACTTTGCCAAGCGATCATCGTCAAAGTTGGCGTACCCATATTTCACATGATGCTCCAATAAAACCTTATGACAAAGTGTTGATTTGCCACTTCGTCTCACACCGATAACCACTTGTGCAAGCGGACTATCTAATTCAAAAAGGTTTTCTTCATATCGGCCGACCCACTTTTGGGGTTCATAACTTTGAACATATTCCTGTTGCTCAGCCAAGACTTGCAATATCACTTTTTCATCTACCATAGTTGCTCTATTTGAGGATTATTTCTTATTTCGATTACAAAAGTATAATAAAATCTTTAAAACCAGTAGGTTACGATGCTTAAACTTTGCTAAAATGCATATTTTCGTTCTCTAAACTTTGCTAAAATGCATATTTTCGTTCTTCAAACTTTGCTAAAATGCATATTAGGCATGAATGTTGTGTCTGGTACTTTTTTCCGATAAATGTTTGCCGTTTACAAATATTCATCGTATCTTTGCATTATGAAATCTTCGTTACGTAAAACTCATAATGATGTAAATGCTTATGGTACAGTTAAATCCTTTTGTATTTAAAAAGCTGTTGCAGAGTTCATGTAGATGGGGCTGTGGGCCTGTTGAGTGAGCGAAACAATGTGCCTGAGTGAACTCAATGAGCCGTCCGAATAAGCCTACTGATATGATTGAACAAGCTTACAAATACGACTGAGTAAGTGAAAGAATACGTTTGCTCAGGTTCAAGAAGTCGGAATATCAGGTTCAAGGAGGCTGTTTCTAAGAGATTCCCACTAGGCTCAGCAGCTCTGCTGAGCCTAGTCAGCAGGTCTGCCGACTGCAGTCAGCACATCTGCCGAGCCTAGTGGCAACACCCTATAATCGTACAACTACACACCTTTTAGTTGTACGATAATAACCGTTTATAACAACTCCGGAAGCTGGAAGAGCTTCACGCTGTTGCTGCCCTTGATGAGGATGTAATGGTCGTGAGGCTGGTTCGCTTTGAGCGCTTCCTTCACTTCCTCTACATTCTGGAACTTGCGGTAGCTGCATGGAATATCCTTGAATTCATCGCCTACCAGCCATACATTCTCCAGACCGGCTGCCTGCAACTGGTCTACTACCTTCTGGTGCTCCTCGTGGCTCACTTCGCCGAGCTCGCCCATCTGTCCGAGAATTGCCATCTTATGAGGCACATCCATCACGCGGAAGTTCTCGATGGCGGCTGCCATGCTCGATGGGTTGGCATTGTAGGCATCTACCACCAGCTTATTGTGCGCCGTCTCTTCCAATTGCGAACGGTTGTTGCTTGGGATGTAGTTCTCCAGGGCATGATCTATCTGCTGAGGCTTCACATCGAAATGAAGACCGATGGTGATGGCGGCAAGCATGTTGTCGATATTGTAAGAGCCGATGAGATGAGTTTGAACCTCATGCCAGTCGAAACTCTCGGTGCGCCAGCGGAACTTCAGGAAAGGAGCGCAGGAGATGACTTCTCCCCAAACATCGCAGTTCTCATCCTTGCCGTAGGTGATGAGGCGGTTGATGTTGCGCTGCTCGGCCATCTGCATCAGATGCTCGTTGTCTGCATTGATGAAGACGAGGGCATCGTTGGCTGCGAGGTAATCATAGAGCTCTCCCTTGGTCTTCTTCACGCCTTCGAAACTGCCGAATCCCTGCAGGTGGGCACGGCCTACGTTGGTAATCATACCGCAGGTTGGCTCCACGTATTCCACGAGTTTCCGGATGTCACCAGGATGGGAAGCACCCATCTCTACAACGGCAATCTCGTTTTCCGGAGAGAGACGGAAGAGCGTCTTTGGTACGCCCACATCATTATTGAAGTTACCCTGGGTGAACATCACGTTGAACTTCTCGCCGAGAACAGCAGAGACGAGCTCCTTGGTGGTGGTCTTGCCGTTGGTTCCGGTGATTCCTACTACAGGAATATCGAAGTGGCGGCGATGCTCACGGGCTAATTCCTTGAAGGTGGTGAGGCAATCCTCTACGAGGATGTAGCGCTCGTCGCCTTCCTTGGCATACTCTTTTTCATCAACAATCACATAGGCACAGCCTTTCTCCAAAGCCATGTCGGCAAACTTGTTGCCATCAAACGATGCGCCCTTCAAAGCCAGGAAGATGCTGCCCTTTGGGCAGTCGCGGCTGTCAGTGGTAATCACTGGGTGCGCTTGGTAAATCTGATAGAGTTCTGAAATATCCATAGTCTATAACTGTTATTTTGGGTGCAAAAGTAATCTAAATTATGGACATAACAAACAATTTTCCCAAAAAATGATGGTAATCTCGAATATTCTTTCTATTTTTGCAGAAATATTCGATGAATCTTTAGAAAGTGAGGTCGGAATGGGCATCAGAGATGAAAGAGAAAAAGTGAAAGTGAGGAAGGAAAAGCTTGGTGGCTATTTCTTCAGTTTATCCCAGTTGACTTTTACGGGGACTGGGGTAGGAGGTTTCTTGCCGTTGCTGAAAGGTGAAGCTACGGTCGGTGATGTCTCTGTATTAATTTTTGGTGTTTTGGCTACAGCTGTTTTTGCAGGTATAGCTAATAAAATTTTAAAATATTGATTATATGAGTTATTTAGCATTATTTTTTCTGATTTGCTGTATCGTCGGTGGAAGTTTTTTAGCTTGGTTATATACAAAACCAGGCGAAAAATGGTTGAAAGATTTGTAAAATATTAAGCTATGGAAGTTTACAATGGACTATTGTTTTTCTTTGTGGTTGGAACAATCATAGGTGGAAGCTTTCTTGCCTGGACTTACACAAAGCCAGGTAAAAAGTGGCTTAAGGAGTTATAATCCAATGGAATATACAATCAATATCAAGGGGCGCTTGATGGATTTGAGTACCCCTCAGGTGATGGGCATCCTGAACGTTACGCCCGACAGTTTCTACTCTGGCAGTAGAAAACAGACAGAAATGGAGATAGCTCAGAGAGCTAATCAGATTATAGAAGAAGGTGGAAGCATCATTGATGTGGGCGCTTTCTCCACCCGTCCCGGTGCTGATGAAGTATCGGAAGAGGAGGAGGGAAGACGCCTGAAGTTCGCTCTCGACATCGTTCGTAGGGAGCAACCGGATGCTGCCGTCTCCGTAGATACTTATCGCCCTACCTTGGCACGCAAGTGTATCGAGGAGTGGGGAGCTGACATCATCAACGATGTATCAGAAGGTGGAATTACAGGCATCGCCAATGTGCCGCTGGAGCAGAGACAAGAGGAATATCCTGAAATGTTCCGGGTAGTGGGCGAACTGAAGGTACCTTATATATTAATGTCGGTGCAGCCTACGCTCGAAACGATGATGAAGGGCTTTGCAAGAGAGGTGCAGCAGTTGCGTGACCTGGGAGCCAAGGATATCATCCTTGACCCGGGCTTCTGCTTTGGCAAGAATCTCATCCAGAATTATCAGATTTATAATGAAATGGAGAAGTTGAACGTGATGGAACTTCCGGTTCTGGTAGGCATCTCCCGCAAGAGTATGATATATAAGCTGTTGGGTGGAGATGCTACGACATCGCTCAATGGAACTTCCGTGCTCGACACCATCGCTCTGATGAAGGGCGCCAGCATCCTCAGAGTTCACGATGTGAAAGAAGCAGCTGAGGCTGTGAAGATAATAGAAGCAATGAAGGAGGGACGTACATGATAGAATTTGGCATCAAAGACTTTCTCGATATTCTCCTGGTAGCCTCGCTGCTGTTCTATGTTTATCGTCTGATGAAGGAATCGCGCTCACTGAACATCTTCGTGGGCATCATGCTCTTCGTGCTAATCTGGCTCTTTGTGAGTCAGATACTGGAAATGCGTCTGCTGGGTTCTATCCTGGATAAACTGGTGAGCGTGGGAGTCATTGCCCTCATCGTCATCTTTCAGGAGGATATCCGTAGATTCCTCTATGAGATAGGTTCGCAGAAAGGTATGCGCCGGCTGGTTCGCTTCTTCCACTCCAGCAAGGAGAGCCAGAAGGAGGCTAACAAGGAGACCATCATGCCGATTGTGATGGCGTGTATGAGTATGGCGAAGAAATACGTAGGTGCTCTTATCGTTATAGAGCGAGGCGTTCCACTGAAGGACATCATGGATACGGGTGAGGAGATAGACGCCAAGATTAACCAGCGGCTGATAGAGAACATCTTCTTCAAGAACTCGCCGCTTCATGATGGAGCCATGGTGGTGAGCAATAAGCGCATCATGGCAGCCGGATGTATTCTGCCTGTGAGTCATAACCTCGATATTCCGAAGGAACTGGGACTCCGCCATCGTGCCGCTCTCGGAATATCACAGAGCAGTGATGCCATCGCCGTCATCGTATCCGAGGAGACCGGACGAATCAGCGTGGCCATCAAGGGCGAGTTCAAACTCCGACTCTCTGCCGAGGAACTGGAAAGCATCCTTACTCTGGAGATGATATAAGTAAAGTGAAGAGTGAAGAACGAAGAGTGAAGAATTCATCACTTTTCCTGCTACGTAAACCTTTACGACATGAATAATCTCCCGATTTAGCTTTTTTTACACATTTTAATCGCTGCTATTTCAAAGAAAATGTGTACTTTTGCAAAGTCGATGTGGCAAAAAGGTGAAAAACAAGATAACATCACCTAACACTTTGACAGATCTACTTAGGAAACAACAAAATATATAAAATATTAAAAAGTAAAATGGATTTATTACAGCAAATCGTAGCTCGCGCTAAAGCTGACAAGCAGCGCATCGTGCTCCCTGAAGCAGAAGAGGAGCGTACATTGAAAGCAGCCGATAAAGTTTTGGCTGATGATCTCGCAGACATCATCCTCATCGGTAACCCTGCCAATATTAAGAATCTCGCTGCTCAGTGGGGTCTTAACAACATCGACAAGGCTACTATCGTTGATCCACAAAACAACCCTAAGTCTGAGGAGTATGCTGAGAAGCTCGCTGAACTTCGCAAGAAGAAGGGCATGACCGTAGAGCAGGCTCGTGAACTCGTAACTAAGAACAACCTCTACCTCGGTTGTATGATTATCAAGACTGAGGGCGCTGACGGTCAGATTTCTGGTGCATTGAGCACTACTGGCGATACTCTCCGTCCAGCTCTTCAGATCATCAAGTGCAGTCCAGGTATCACTTGCGTAAGTGGTGCTATGTTGCTCATCTCAGACCAGAAGCAGTATGGTCAGGATGGCGTTGTAGTAATGGGTGACGTTGCTGTAACTCCAAACCCTACTGCAGACCAGCTTGCTCAGATTGCCTATACTACAGCTCATACAGCTCAGTCAGTGGCAGGTATTACTGATCCACAGATTGCCATGTTGAGCTTCTCAACAATGGGTAGCGCCAAAGATGCCATCAACAAGGAGACAGGCAAGAGTGTTTATATCATCGACAAGGTGAAGGATGCTGTTGCTATCGCTAAGGAGAAGTTCCCAGAGCTTCACCTCGACGGTGAGCTTCAGGCTGATGCAGCCCTCGTTCCTGAGGTAGCTGCCAAGAAGGCTCCAAAGTCAGAGGTAGCTGGTAAGGCTAACGTTTTGGTAGTTCCTAACCTCGAGGTTGGTAACATCGGCTACAAGCTCGTTCAGCGTTTGGGTGGTGCCATCGCTATCGGTCCTATCCTCCAGGGTATTGCCCGTCCTGTTAACGATCTTTCTCGTGGTTGCTCTGTAGATGACATCTACTACATGGTAGCTATCACAGCTTGCCAGGCACAGGATGCTAAGAAGGCTTAATTCAACATTCAACATTTAACATTCAACATTTAACATTATGAAAGTATTGGTTCTGAACTGTGGTAGTTCATCTATCAAGTACAAATTATATAATATGGACGATGAGTCTGTATTGGCACAGGGTGGTGTAGAGCGTATCGGTCTTGATAACGCTTTCATCAAGGTGAAATTGCCTAACGGCGAGAAGAAGCAAATTATGCACGACATGCCTGACCACAAGGAAGGTGTGAACTTCGTGTTCAAGTGCTTGCTCGACCCGGAAATCGGCGCTATCAAGGATTTGAAAGAAATCGATGCTGTAGGACACCGTGTCGTACAGGGTGGTGACAAGTTCAAGGAGAGCGTTATCGTTGACAAGAGCGTAGAGGATGGTATCGAGGAACTTTGCGACCTCGCTCCTGTTCACAACGCAGGTCACCTGAAGGGTATCCGTGCCGTAGACTCATTGATGCCTGGCACTCCTCAGGTTTGCGTATTCGACAACGCATTCCACAGCACAATGCCTGACTACGCTTACCTCTATGCAATTCCTTACGAGTTGTACGAGAAGTATCACGTACGCCGTTATGGTTTCCACGGAACATCTCACCGTTATGTTTCTAAGCGTGTATGCGAGATTCTCGGTCTCGACCAGAACAACTCTAAGATCATCACTTGCCATATTGGTAACGGTGGCTCTGTAGCTGCTGTATTGAATGGTAAGGTATTGGATACTTCAATGGGCTTGACCCCATTGGCTGGTTTGATGATGGGTTCACGTTGTGGTGACATCGATGCTTCTGCCGTTACCTACTTGATGGAGAAGTTGAACATGAAGCCACAGGAGATGGCTGACTTCCTGAACAAGAAGAGTGGTGTGCTCGGTATTACAGGTATTTCTTCTGATATGCGCGACATCGAAAAGGCAGCTAACGAGGGTAACGAGAAGGCTCAGTTGGCTCTCCGTATGTATGAGTATCGTATCAAGAAGTACATCGGTGCTTACACAGCTGCTATGGGTGGCGTTGACGCTATCGTATTCACAGCAGGTGTTGGTGAGAACCAGACCGACCTCCGCGAGGATTCTTGCAAGAACCTGGAGTATCTTGGCATCAAGATTAACAAGGAAGTAAATGACAAGGTTCGTGGTGAGGAAGCTATCATCTCTACTGACGACAGTAAGGTGAAGGTAGTTGTAGTTCCTACCGACGAGGAGATCGTTATCGCTCGCGATACAATGGAGTTGGTTGCTAACAAGTAATCATACGCTATATATAATAAGGTGAAGACTAGAAACATAAGTGAATGGTCTTCACCTTTTTAAATTTTTAGAATTATGAAAACAAAGATTGTAACTTTCGGAGAAATATTGCTTAGGATTTCTAAGCCTGGTTATCAACGTTTATTTCAGGGACATCATATGTTTGGCAATTATGGTGGCAGTGAGGCTAATGCTGCCATCTCTTTGGCTTATTTAGGCGATAATGTAGAGTATGTAACCCGTGTGCCATACGGTGAGATGGGTGAGGCCGCGTTGATGCATCTCAGAGAGTACGGTCTGAATGTTTCTCATGTTGTGCGTGGCGGCGAACGTCTCGGAACTTATTATTTCGAAGAGGCTGTGGCTATGCGCAATTCCCGTGTGGTTTACGACCGCAAGAATTCTTCTTTCTATACGCTGAAGCGCGGAATGGTGAAATGGGAAAAGGTGCTGGCTGATGCTGCCGTATTCCATTGTTCCGGCATTACCTGTGCTATCAGCCGCGATGCGATGGAGTCAACTATGGATGCCATCAAACTTGCTGTTTCTGACGGGTTGACCATTGCCTGCGACATCAATTACCGTAAGAATCTCTGGGGATATGGTCTGGAACCTCATGACGTGCTATTCCAGATGATGCAGTATAGCGACATCATCTTTGGTGACCAGAATGAGTGGGAGGTAGCCAGCGGTGTGCCTCATATTCCTTTCGAGGCTTTGGATGCAGACTATAAGATTGACAAGGAGGCTTATCAGAAGTATTTCCGCAAGATGCATCAGCTCTTCCCTAAGTGTAAGAAGATGCTGATGGCGGTAAGAAATCAGATTGCCAGCAGTCATCATACCTTGAGCGGCTTGCTCTATGATGCTGTAGAAGATCAGCTCTATACTACAAGAATCTATGATATTGAGCCGATTGTTGATCCGATGGGTGTAGGTGATGCCTTTATTGCTGCCTATATTCATGCCCATCAGAAGTGGGGCGACAAGAACCAGTATTGCCTGGATTTCTCACTGTCAGCAAGCGCGATAAAAAATACGGTTCCGGGTGATCAGAATCTGGTTACAGAAGAGGAAATCATCAATAACATGACTTCTTCAGGAGGTCGCATACAGCGATAACAATAAAGGGCAGCTCATAAAGCTGCCCTTTATTGTTATGGTTGGCTTTCGCCTTCCACGTATTCTTCCATAAACATGTGTTCGCCATCAAACACGGCATAGGTGAACTGCCATATCCAGTCGCCCAGAATCATCAGTCGGGTCTTTTTGCTCAACATCAGATCCAGTTCGATATGGCGATGGCCGAACATGAAGTAATCTATATCCTTGTGGCCTTGCATATACTGTTTGGCAAAGCGTACCAGGAACTCCTTCTTTTCGCCCATATACGGCTCTTCCTTTCCGTCAGCACGTTTCAGTCGGCTATGCTTAGCCCAGTTCAAGCCCAAAGCCATTCCCCAGCGAGGATGAATCGCATTAAGGAGGCGTTGGCAGGTCTGGTTCTGGAACATTCTTTTCAGAAACTTGAATTTCTTGTCTGGGTCACCCAGTCCGTCTCCATGTGCCAGATAGAATACTTTATCGTATATCTCTATGGTCTGAGGCTTGTAATGTACGGTAACGCCACACTCTTCCTCCAGGTAGCCATAGGTCCAAAGGTCGTGGTTACCCGTAAAGAAATGTACTTCCACTCCCATATCGGTCAACTCCGAGAGCTTACCTAAGAAGCGTGTATAGCCTTTTGGTACGACATATTTATATTCGTTCCAGAAGTCAAACATGTCACCCAGGAGATAAACTGCCGCAGCCTTCGTCTTGATGCTGTCCAGGAAACGGACCAGGCGGCGTTCTTGCATGCGGGCATGCGGAATGGCTAATGAGCCAAGGTGCGCATCTGAGAGAAAATATACATTTTTCATAAGCGATTCTATTTAAATGAAGAGTGAAGAATGAAGAGTGAAGAATTCAACGGCTTTGTCTTTATTCAAAGCCGAGTTCTACGCGAGCTTCCTCGCTCATCATACTCTGATCCCAAGCCGGTTCGAATACAAGGTTCACATTGGCAGATTTTACGCCTTCCACGCTGTCTACCTTGCTTCTTACATCCTCCAGGATGAAGTCGGCAGCAGGGCATGAAGGGGCTGTGAAGGTCATGTCGAGATCTACGGTGGCATCGTCTTTCACATCTATTTTGTAAATCATACCGAGGTCCCAGATGTTGACAGGAATCTCTGGGTCGTAAACGGTCTTAAGCACATCTACGATCTTTTCTTCTATCTTTGTCTTTTCTTCTTGTGTCATAATAATCTTTGTTTTTGCCTACAAAGATAATAATTATTGCAGACAAAACAAAAAGAAAAACTGTTTTTTTTCTTGCAGAAGGTCTAATATACCCCAAATAGACTACAATTTACCTTTATCGTGATATGAATAAAAGGCACCATCGGTTATGATGACATGGTCCATAAAGAAGAGGCGCATGATTTCGCAGGCTTTGGCAATCTTCTGGGTAAGTACATCATCGGCTTTGCTTGGCTGAGGATTGTTGCTGGGATGATTGTGGCAGAAGGCGATAATGGTAGCGTTGTTGAGCACCGCTTCTTTTATGATGAGCCGGATGTCGGTTGCCGTTTCTGTAATGCCGCCTTTTGAGATGCAGCTCGCTTTGATGAGCTTGAAGTTCTGGTTCATCATCAGGAGCCATGCTTCCTCTGTATCTAAATCCTGCATCTTCGGAAGCATATAGTTGTAGATGGCAAGGGATGAGCCTAAGTCGGGACGTGTGCCAATCTTATCGAGAGCGCGGCGCTTGCCCAGTTCGCAGGCTGCAAGAATGGTGATGGCTTTGGCGGGTCCCATTCCTTTATATTGCGTCAGTTCTCTGATGGACTTCTTTCCTAGCTGGTTCAGGTTGTTGTCGCAATCCTTCAGAATGCGTTTCATCAGGTCTACGGCACTTTCGTCAGTAGATCCCGAACCAATCAGAATACCTAAGAGCTCGGCATTGGATAATGCTGAGGCACCCAAGCGCTCCAGTTTCTCGCGAGGCTTGTCTTCTTCTGCCCAATTGGCAATGGTTAGTTTCTCTGCCATAATAATAACTGATTAGTAGATTATTATTGGCTTCTCTTTTGGCGGGGAAGTCTTATTTGTAGAAAGTCTTGTTGTATGCGCTGAATTCGCTCTGTCCCAGTACGCATCTCTTCCACCATGCAGAAAGGAATCCGCATCCGTAACCCATCAGCTGTGTGAAGGCAGCGCGAATACTCAGCAAGCCTATCTTTAAGCTATGGTTCTCTCTGCTGCTGTCGATAAACAGTGCGATGGTATAGAGAATGATGCCGGCGAGACCGATGCAGCCCAATGCTGCCATCGCATTGCCCAAGGTTGGGAATACGTGAACGGTGCCAAGCATGTATGGCAGGAAGCCGAAGAAGAGCAGAAGCAGCGTGCCTATTACGCCCACGGTGAAGACCATAGGAAGGAGATGCACGAGTTTGAGACTCTCTGGATATTTCTTGTAGAGATTGATGCGGGCGATGCCACTGTTGTAGACCTGTCGCCAGAACTTGCGGAAGTCGGTGCGGCGCTTATGCCATACCCATGCTTCAGGGAACAGACGGCAACGGCAGCCTGCCTTGAAGATACGGATAGAGAAATCAATGTCCTCACCGAAACGCATGTTAGAAAAGCCATTCAACCTGAGATAAACATCCCTGCGGATGCCCATGTTGAATGAACGGGGATAGAACTTATCCATCTTCTTCTTTCCGCCACGGATACCACCGGTGGTAAAGAAAGAAGTCATGGAATAAGAAATGGCTTTCTGAGTATCTGTAAATGATGAGTGCGCCTTGTCGGGACCGCCGAAAGCATCGGCAGATTCGCGGCTCAACTCATCACTTACAGCCTTCAGATAACCTTCTGGCAAGACCACGTCGCTATCGAGTATCAGAAGATACTCACCCTTGGCGCGCTCGGCACCATAGTTGCGACTCTGGCCCGGACCAGAGTTCTCCTTATAGTAATAATGTATATCCATCATGTGCTCATATCGCTTGCACACCTCCTCGCAGGGAGTCTGTGAGCCATCCTCAACGATGACAACTTCGAAGTCTTTCTCTGATTGATGAGTCAGACTCTCTAAAAGTTCGTCCACTTCGTCAGGACGATTAAATACAGGTACTATGATGGAATATTTCATTCTTCTTACTATTAAGGGTTAGTTTTACTCAATAAGAGCACAATCTTCCTGTTGGAGGATGTATTACTCGCTTACACGACCGAGGTAGCTACCGTCACGGGTATCGATCTGGATAGTCTCGCCTTCGTTGACGAACAAAGGAACACGAACCTCAGCACCAGTCTCCAATGTAGCAGGCTTTGTAGCGTTGGTAGCAGTATTACCCTTTACACCTGGCTCAGAGTGAGTAATCTTCAAAGTAGTCTTCACTGGCATTTCAGCCAAGAGGATAGTACCATCAGTTGTATCAGTAACCACCTCAACAACGTCACCCTCCTTCATGTACTGGCCACCAGTAACGTTCTCCTTAGCGATAGGCACCTGCTCGAAAGTCTCCTGGTTCATGAAGATGCAACCAGTAGCGTCCTCGTAGAGGTACTGGTAAGGACGGCGCTCAACGCGAACATCCTCCAATTTGAAACCTACCTGGAATGTACGTTCCAATACACGACCGTCGGCAACATTCTTCAATTTTGTGTTCATTACGGTGTTACCTTTACCTGGCTTTCTGTGCTGAAAGTCGATGCAAACCCATACTTTGCCATCCATGCGGATGCAAGTACCAATCTTAATTTCCTGTGAATTAATCATTTCTTGTTTATCTTGAATGTTATTACAATAATCTCAAAATCGAGTGCAAAGTTACGGCAAAAACATGAAAAATCAAAGGAAATATCGAAAAAAACATAAATATTTAAGCTAAATTTGGTAGTTTTCTTGGTTATTTCAGAAAATATGCGTAATTTTGCAGCCCAAAAAGGGCGTGTTTTGCACTTTTGTGAAGAATATTAATTAAAAAATAAATAAGAAAAATGAAAAGAACATTTCAGCCTCACAATCGTCGTCGCGTAAACAAGCATGGTTTCCGTGAGCGTATGGCAACAAAGAATGGTCGTCGCGTATTGGCTTCTCGCCGTGCTCATGGCCGTAAGAAGTTAACTGTATCTGACGAGCACCACGGAAAGTAATTCCGAGGAAAGATTCGTCTGTTGACGATGACATTAAAAGCAGCAAGGATGTATTCTTTGCTGCTTTTTGTTGTTGTATGCTCGGCATGAGCTTATTCTAATGGGTGCAAGTCCCTAACAAGCC
>JAJWJX010000004.1:0-98867 GCA_021623045.1 Segatella copri
TGAAAAAAGGGATGAGTCATCAATCTGATATTTTGATGATTCATCCCTTTTTGTTTTATCTGTTTTTATCCTTCCCCGATAATGCTGTCCAGCAACTCTTGGCAGGCATCTTCGAGAAGCGTGATAACGAGCTCGAAGTCGCTATAGTCGCCATAATACGGATCGGGAACGGTGGTGTATTCGCGATGATGGGTCAGAAAATCGGCCATGCGCACAACCTTCTTCCTATCAGACTCTGAAGAAGCCATGGAGGTAATGGCACGGTAGTTTTCGTTGTCCATTACCACGATGGTTTCGAAACGGGCGAAGTCTGACTTCTGGAACTGGCGGGCATGGCTGTTGAAATTGTAGCCATGCTCGGCGCCACATTTGCGCATGCGGCTGTCGGGCAACTGCCCTACGTGCCAGCTGCCGATGCCCGCAGAATCGATTTCAAACTCATCCTGGAGCCCCGCTTTTTCTACAAGACTCTTCATGATTCCCTCGGCTGCCGGAGAGCGGCAGATGTTGCCCAGGCAGATGAATAATACGGTATGTTTACCTTTCTTTGTCATGTTGCTACCTTTTTTTGTTTGCAAAGTTAGCATAAATCTCTGTATTATGCAAGATTTTTCTTCATTTTTCTTCCCACAAAGTTCCAGGCAGGCATCTTCTTCAGGGTGCTGCGGATAGGCTGAATGTCCCAGAGCAGGAAGATGATGAGCACGCCGATGCCGATGAGACAGGTTAGTCCGTAGAGCTCGCGGATGCTGATCATCAGCAGGTTGCCGGCATCATAAGGCAGTCCGCGCGACATGTTTTCTGCCATCTGATGGCGAAGTCCGTAGCTGTAGAGTCCGGAGCACATCGCCGAAACAGGGCCGTTGCGGATGATGCCTGCCATCGTCAGTCCCATGAAGAAATGCTCAAACGGCATCAGCTCTTCCAGATAGATGGTCAACATGCAGAAGAAGATGGCGTTGCCGATGCTTCTGAGGAAGATGGGCAGATAGAGTGCCTCGATGTTGAGTCCCGGGTCGATGAGGAAATACATCATTACGGGATAACATACCATCGTTGCCACGCCTATCGTGAGCAGTCGGGTATATTTCTGATGGAGCACCTTGCACCAGAACAGGCAGAAGAGGCATCCGACGATGGCCCCCACCCATTCTACGAAGTTGAGCACATTGGTGGTAAACGTGCCGAAATGAAGCACGCCGCCCGTAAAGGCAGTCTGCAGCACCTTTGGCGTACTGCCCATGAACTCTACGAAGGCGAAGAGGATGAGTAGCGGGATGAGCCGTTTATACTTCCATGCCGCTGGGGCGATGTAAGGGTGACGGATGTGGAGCATGCGCTGGATGCAGAAATAGCCTGTAAAAATAAAGAGTACTACATCCATCTGCATAATCTTCGAATCGAGCCAGTTGTAATGCTCGCCGTAGGTGAAGAAGATGATGAACTCCAGCATCCATGCCGACCAGAGAATGCACCCCAGATAATCAAGGCTGATGAAGGGCAGGGGCTTCATGAAGCGGAAGTCGTGGGTGGTGACATACAAGATGAGTGCTACCAGCAGCAGGGCGCCTGTCATCGTCCAGTTGATGATGCGCCAATCCTGATATATATAAATAAGGTGTTCGGTAACCCAAGGCGAGAGGAACATATTTCCCAGCACGATGCAGTAGAGCAGGGGGAAGAAGATGGTAAAATCGCGCTTGGAGGTCATCCATAGCTGGATGGTACTCATACATTCGAAGGTGCCGCAGAGTTTGAAGAAACCTGCGATGTAGGCGAGAATGCACATCACGGGAACCGAATCGGTCCACATGATGAGAAAATTGCAAGCCGCCACTACCAACGCCGCATTCAGCAGAAGCTGGCGGTTGGTAAAATGGAACTTCATCTTGAAGAGGAAGGGGAATGGCATCGCCACGCCCACCACGTTGAACATGATGATCATGAGCACGTCTTCTCTCATCAAACTGTACTCGCCCATCACCTGGCTCATGGCTCCTCCATAAATTCCGCCCGACATCAGGAAGATGAAGGCGAAGAGGAGATAAATCCAAGGCTGCAACCGGCGAGGAATATATCCGTTGAACGAAGGGACGCGGAAGGGTCCCTGTAACATAGGAGGTCCTGGCATTTTTTTAATTAATAATTGATAGTTTATAGAACATTCTATTTGAGGCGAACCTTGGTTTCTACGTTCAGACCGGCACGGAGCAGGGCTACCTGTTTAGGGTCGTTATCGCGGGTGAGGGCGATGCGAACCGGTACGCGTTGTTCTACCTTAACGAAGTTGCCGGTGGCATTATCTACCGGAATCATGGAGTAGGCGTTGCCGGCAGCTGCTGAGAGCGCCTCTACCTTGCCGTGGAATACGACACCAGGAATGGCATCGGCTGTAAAATCTACCGCCTTGCCCACCTGGATGCCGTCCATCTGGGTTTCACGATAGTTGGCTACTACCCATACATCGTTGTCATCCACGATGCGTGCCAACATCTGTCCTGGCTGAACCAGCTGTCCCGCGTGGATATCTTTCCTGCCCATCACGCCGTCGCAGGTAGCCACGATTACGGTATAAGAAAGGTTCAGACGAGCCAGATTGAGCTGAGCCTCTGCCACACTCTCGCCGGCACGCGAACCGCCCAGCTGCTGGGTCTGTACGTTGCGAACCGAGGCGGCACTTGCCTTCCGGCTGCTTGCCTGCTCATAACGTGCCTTGGCTCCCAGATAGCGGGCGTAGGCATTATCATATTGCTGGCGGGTTACCGCATCCTTCTTCATCAGGGCTGCAAAACGGTCAAAATCCTGCTTGGCATTCATCATGTCTACACGTGCCTCTTCGATACCTGCCGAAGCCGTCTGCACGTTGGTAGTGGTGGTTCCCATGCTGGCTGATACAACCGAAGAACCGGCCTTAGAACCGCGCAGACCAGCCTCTGCCTGAGCCACATGCAGGCGGAATTCTGAATCTTCGATAATGACGAGTGTATCGCCCTTCTTCACGTGCTGATAGTCAGAGAAACGGATTTCCTTGATAAATCCTGATACGCGCGTGTTGATAGGCGTAATGTGGCGGTTCACCTGGGCATCATCGGTATAAACCACGTCGCTACCATGATAAAAATGGCTGAAGCACCAGCCGATGGCTCCTATAAAACAGAGGATGATAACTACATTATATATTCTCTTGATAATCTTCTTATTCATAATTTATGTTTGTTTTATTGTTTGAAAAAGAGCTGATGAATTGGCTTTCCCTTCGGACGCCGAACGTTGTTTCTTCATTCTTCACTCTTCACTTCCTAAATTTCTCCCGCTATGTATTTCATGCGGTAATAAGCGTATACGATGTTGATGCGGGCATCTACCTCGTTCAGTTCGGCGTTGAGCTTCAGGTTCGATGCATCCACCATGTCGGTTACCAGCGCCAGTTGACTGAGATAGCGGGCGTTCATCACCTCGTAGTTCTGCTGCGCCAGTTCTACGCTCTTGCGTTGTGTTTCCAGTTCTACGTAGGTTTGCTGATATTGCACGTAGGCAGTCTGTACGCTATTGTTCAGCTGTTCAGCCTGCAGGGCATGGCTTTCCTTTGCCTGTCGGGTTTCTACGGCAGCCTGTCTGATGCGCTTGTTGCTCTTGAAGAGCGAACTGAGGCTGTATTTCACGCCTACGCCCACATACCATACGTTCAGATTCTTGTCTATCGGCGGCAACTCGAAGAGGATAGGTCCGTCAAAATTCTCGGCAGCCACCAGCGCCACTTTCGGCAGCAGATCGCTCTTGGCAATTTTCTCCTTCTGTTCCGCTATCCTGATGGCGTTGCTGCTCTGTTCCAGCAGGGGCGAATTCATCGTGCTTGCCGTCTGCCAGTAAGCTTCGCCATCCTTGGCGTAAGCCTTGTCTGCAATCGTAGCGTCCGGAATAATCTGCATCTCCTGTTCCCCTTTATCTTCCTGGTTCATGCCGAGCGTATTCAGGAGCTGGTGGTTCAGGATGCTGCGGTTGTTGCGTAGCGAAGTGAGTCCCAGTTTCAGACTCTCCATCTGCAGTTCGTATCGGGTGATGTCGTTCTTGAGTGCCATTCCCTGGGTTTGTTTCGCCTTGATGTCGGCGATAAGCTGGCGGGTGAGCTCGATGTTTTTTTCATATACCTTGATACGGTTGTCTATCTTGTAGAGATCCAGATACTGTCCCAGGGCGATGAAGCGAGCCTGCTGACGGGTGAGTTTCACGCCCACCTCTGCCTGCTGCTTGCCCAGTTCGGCGAGGCGGATGCCTGCGTTGATGGCGCCACCAGCATAAACCACCTGCTGTGCCTGGAAGGCGAAATTATTGCCGAAGTGGGGCGATTTCAAACCTTGGGCGTTACTGAAGTCGCGGTCGGTCATCAGGGCGTTTCCGATGTAACTGAAGGAGAGGGATGCATCGAGGTCGGGCAGTTTCTTGCTTTTAGCCGATTCGATACCGATGCTGGCAGCTTCTACGCCCGATTTCGAGGTTCGTAGCGACTTGCTGTTTTCTTCGATTCTCTCGAAGAGTTGGGCGATGGTCATTCTGGTTTGAGCCACAGCCCATAGAGAGCCTCCCCAGATGAGAAGGCCTGCAATCATCATTTTCTTTATCATTCAAAAAATCTGTTATTATTTTTTTTATAAATCTGTTATCTCATGAATTCGGGTGCAAAGGTACGGCGATTTTGGCGAATATCCGTTTTAAATTTTTCGTGCCGCATGGATTTTTTCGGAACAAAAGTTCTTTTTTCTCACATTATTTCCGTATATTTGCACGCAAAAAGCGAATAAAAGGTATTTATGATAGAATTATCAGAACTGAACAGTTATCAGGAGGCCAGTCTTTTCTGCTCCGATTTGAGCGAGTGGCAGGAGGGTCCGCAGGTATTGACCTATGGAGCCATTCTCCTTTGCCGCAAGGGCAGGGCCGTGCTGAATGTGAATTATAAGGATTGGGATCTCTATGAGGGAGCCGTCATCACCCTGTTTCCGAATGATGTGGTAGAGGTGAAGAAGATGGAGCCTTCTGCTTCCTGCGAGGGGGATGCCTGTGCCGCCATGAATACTTCTGCCTTCGAAGTGGAGATGCTGAAATATAATCCGTCTCTGCTGCGCGAAGCCAGTCTGCAACTCGAACAGACGGTTTATTCTGCTCTGCGCGAGGACCGATGCCGGCAGGATTCGCCTGTGGTTACTCATATCATCGACAGCATGTTTGCTCTCCTCAGACTCTATTTCGAGCAGCACGACTGTACCTGTATCTCGCAGCTGGTACTCTATCAGCTCAAGGCCTTCTTCATAGGGTTCCACGAATATCTGCAACGCAATCCGCAGAACTGCCCCGACGAGGTGAAATCTTACAGGGTGAGGGAACTCTTCAACCGCTTTATGATGCTCATGGAACGTGATTACAAGAAATCGAGAGATGTCAACTATTATGCCGAGCAGATGAACATCACCTCCAAGTATCTTTCGAATATCGTGAGATAGGTAACGGGTCATACACCCAAAATCATCATCGACCAGTATGTGGTGCTCCAGCTGAAGATGCAGCTCAAGCGCTCCGCCCAGAGCATCAAGGAGATGGCATGGGAATATCATTTTGCTGATGCCAGCTTCTTCTGCCGCTATTTCAAGAAACATACCGGAATGACGCCGCAGCAGGTGAGAGAATGAATACAGTAATTATAACATAAAAATTTTCAAAACATGACAACAACACTTATCATATTGGTTATTACGGTAGCCCTGTTCATCTGGGGCAGGGTGAGGGCCGACATCGTGGCGCTTACCGCCCTGGCTGCACTCCTGGTTCTGGGTATTCTGACACCTGCCGAGGCGCTGGCGGGCTTCTCTTCGCCCATCGTCATCATGATGATAGGACTCTTCGTGGTGGGTGGAGCTATCATGCAGACCGGACTTGCCAAGCTTACGGGCAATAAGCTCATGGCGCTTTCGCGCGGCAACGAAACCGTTACCTTCCTGCTCGTAATGCTCGTAACCTCCTTTATCGGCGCCTTCGTGAGCAATACCGGAACGGTGGCCCTCATGATGCCTATCATCATGAGCATAGCTGCGGGCTCGGGCATGCAGTCGTCGCGTTTTCTCATGCCGCTCGCCTTTGCCGGAAGTCTGGGCGGAATGCTTACTCTCATCGGTACGCCGCCCAACCTGGTTATCGATGAAGTATTGACCGAGGGCGGTTATCAGCCGCTTGCCTTCTTCAGCTTCTTCCCTGTGGGCATCATCGTCATCGCCATCGGCATCATCGTGCTCATGCCGCTCAGCAAAATCTTCCTCAGCAAAAAGCAGAGCGGTAAGAAAAAGAAGCAGGGCAAATCGCTTGATGACCTGGTAGACGAATATCAGCTGCTCGATAATCTGCATCGCTACATCGTGCCTAGCCGCCGCCCTTCTGCCGCCCTCGACGAGAATGGCGAGCAGATGGATATCGTGGGCAAAACCCTGAAGGATCTGAGCATCCAGAAGAAATATGGCGTGAGTATCATCGAGATAAGAAACGAGAAGAAATCACGACTGGGACTGGTGAAGGATGTGAGCCAGAACATGGCGAAGAGCAGCAGCACCATTCAGGTTCACGATACCTTATATATAATAGGTGAGGAGGAGAAGATGAAACGCTTTGCCAGCGATTACGGCCTCAGGAAGATGAAGGATGTGAAGATTGATTTCTACGACCTGGGACTGACCGAAATCGTGGTGATGCCTACGTCTAATTTTGCCGGTCTGCGCATAGGCGAGGCTAATCTGCGCAAGCGATTCGGCATCAACGTGCTGGGCGTAAAGCGGGGCGATGAATATATTACCGACAATCTGATAGCCACCAAGCTGCATGTGGGCGATATGCTCCTGGTGCAGGGCGAATGGACCAATCTGGCTCATCTGGCTACCGATACGAGCAACTGGGTGGTTATCGACCAGCCAGAGAAGACTGCCGACAAGGTGCTCTTGGATTATAAGGCGCCTGTGGCGGCTGCCATCATGCTGCTGATGATAGCGATGATGGTGTTCGATTTCATTCCTGTGGCTCCGGTCACGGCGGTCATCATCGCCGGACTGCTGACCGTCTTTGCCGGTTGTTTCCGGAATGTGGAGGCGGCTTACAAGACCATCAACTGGGAGAGCATCGTGCTGATAGCCGCCATGATGCCGATGTCTACGGCGCTTGAGAAGACGGGTGCTTCTGCCTTGGTTTCTCAGGGGTTGGTAGAGAGTTTGGGTTCGATGGGACCTACAGCTCTCTTGGCAGGTATCTACTTCACCACTTCTCTGATGACGATGTTTATCAGCAATACAGCTACGGCTGTGCTGATGGCTCCTATCGCCCTGGTGGCGGCCCAGCAGGTAGGTGTGAGTCCTTATTCCTTCCTCTTTGCGGTTACGTTGGGCGCCAGCATGTGCTTTGCCTCTCCGTTCTCCACGCCTCCTAATGCGCTGGTGATGAAGGCGGGTGGCTATACGTTTATGGATTACGTGAAGGTAGGTTTGCCTCTGCAGATTATCATCGGCGTTGTGATGACCTTCGTTCTTCCGCTCCTGTTTCCTTACTAAGGATTTTTGATATCAAGATAAAAGCCCCCGATGTTTTTCCCGCATTGGGGGCTCTTTTTTTATCGGGTTAAATCAGGCCTTTTTATTTTCCCAATTAGGGAGATTTTTTTCTCCAACTGGGCAAGTGATTTTGCGCGCTTTCTGAATCACGATGCAAAGATACGAAATCCCGTTTTGTCAGTTGTGCGATAGCGTGCGATACCATGCGATTGCGGAACATTTTTCTCCAATCTCGTTTCTTCGTATTCACGGAAGTTGGGACAGATAGTTTCAGCGATGTTGGACAGTTGTTCCTTATTATAGCCCGAATCGGCAACAAGATAGGTCTTCATACGGTATGATTTCCCCTAATTGAGGGCGGAATACTGAAAAATAGCCCCATTTATCTCCACTTCGAGTATCGGGAAGAGCATCGGAAATAAGGGTTCCTGCATGTCTTTTGATGCCTGAGAGAGCAAAAGTTGCACCTATTCGATGCCTTTTCCCAGCTTTTTCATCGTCGGAGCGGTTGAAATGGGGATATTGTACTTCAAATTCTTAGTCTCTATTTCTACATAATTTATTGATTATGAGCCTTTTAGAGAGAAGTTGGGTTGGGAGGAGCGTTCCAGTTCCAGTTGTTCCAATTAATTTTTTGAGCGTTCCATTCCACCTTATTATATATATAACTATCTATATATTAAGTAGTTATAGAGTCTCTATAAAGGGATATTGTCCTATGAAAACCTATTTGGAACAATTGGAACAACTGGAACAACTGGAACGCTTGCCCGAAAATCACTTCTGTTTTGAGCCTGTTACCAGCCTCCCCGAAGTCCCCATTTCCTCTAGAAGGCCTCGACTCCGTTTTATCTCTTTTCACCCTCGCCGCTGAATGATTTCCTATCTTTGCTGCGTGTTTGAAAAATAACCTTTTCTTATGCCTTTGCAGAGTACCCGGCAAGCATGGACCTACCCTTATGCCGCAAAGTTAAGATTATTATTTGGAATAAGCAAAGTTTTTGGGGCTTTTTCTTGGTTGTTTATCAAAAAATGAGTAGTTTTGTGCTTGAAAATCTGCTCTTTTTATGATGGGAATAATTCGGGAAAGAGAGATTGGAGTGAACGGAAAATAGATATCATAACGAAAAATAACGAAAAGATGAATAAAATAACGATGCTCGGAACGGGAAATGCTACGGTTTCCCAGATTTATAACACCTGTTTTCTGCTCAAGACTCCCAGTACCCTGATGCTGGTGGATGCGGGAGGAGGAAACGGAATATTGGCGCAGCTGAAGAAGGTGAATGTTCAGATTTCTGACATTCGTCACCTCTTCGTTACCCATGCGCATACCGACCATGTGTTGGGTGTGATCTGGGTAATCCGTATGGTGGCACAATGTAAGGGTTATGAGGGATTGCTGCATGTGTATGGAAACGACAAGGTGATGAAGGTGATCAAGACCATCATCGACATGATTCTTGCCAAGAAGCAACTGGCTAAGGTGGCTGAAAGGGTGGTGTTCCATCAGTTGGAAGATGGCGATTGTTTCGAGGTGGGGGATATGAAGCTGGAATGCTTTGATATTCAGTCTACTAAGGAGAAGCAGTTTGGATTCCGTGCTGAGCTGCCGGCTTCTGATGATGATTTTTCTGATGATGAAGAATCTTCTGCTGATGATGAATCGGGTAAGCCTTTAATTCTGGCTTGTTTGGGAGATGAGCCTTATAATGAGCAGAACCGACGCTACATAGAGGGGGCTGACTGGATGATGTGCGAGGCGTTCTGCCTCTATGCCGACCGGGATACGTTCAAGCCTTACGAGAAATGCCACAGCACGGCACTTGATGCCGGAAAGCTGGCGGAGGAACTGGGTGTAAAAAATATTATCCTGTATCATACGGAGGAGAAAACGCTCGCTACACGTAAAGAAAATTATACCCGTGAAGCGGCAGAGAACTTCAAGGGCAGAATCTTCGTTCCGGATGATTTGGAAGTGATAGAGCTGTAGGATATTTTGTCCCACAGATTTCACAGATTAACACAGATTTTTTTGTTTGGATATTTAGGGGAATCCTTCTCCCTATTATGGCTTGAATGATTCTGTGTATATCTGTGGAATCTGTGGGACTTTGAATTATGAATTCAATCAGCTTAATGGGTTGAATCCGGTGGGAAAATTAGTACGCTTCTCCCTGCTCTATTTCCTCCTGCGTGATGCGCTTGCGGTCGATGGCGCGCCAGGCATAGACGATGTAGGCGAGGACGAACGGGATGAGGAGGGAAACTATCGCCATGGTGCGGAGCGTGAACTCGCTGCTACAGCTGTTGGCGAGGGTGAGCGAACTCTGAAGGTCGATGTTGGATGGATAGTAGGCGGTATTGTTCCAGCCGGCTATCAGCAGCAGAACCAGCACGGTGAGCACGGTTCCTATGCCCGTAAACCAGACTCCCTTTCTATACTGCACGTTTCTTGATGACTTGAAAATTCCGAAAAGCACGAGCACTATTCCTATTAATAATATTACAAGCAAGATTGGCATCTCCAGAAGATTGTGAAGATACTTCATGCTCTCCAGCGTAATATTGGAAGAAGATGTGCTGAATCCATCCTTTATCATTAATCTGATGAGGAATGGCAGGAAGAACAATAGGAAAATCAGGGCATTCCATGGCAACTGGCGGGTGCATCGCTCCTGAATCTGCTGGTGCTCGATGTTGTTCTTGATGTAGAGCATGCCCAGGATGCGGGCCAGCATCAATACGGCAAGTCCCAGCACCACATTCCATGGGTCGAGCAGGGCATCAAGACCATGACTGGCGTTTGCCCAGCGGCTGATGACGGGTTGCAGATTGTTGGTAATATTCACCTTGTCTATCAGGAAATTGCTGCCGTTGAAGAAGGTGGCTACGGCGCCACCAAGAAGTAGAGGACCCACGATGCCGTTGATGATGAGACAGTTCTGAAAGGTCTTCGGTCCAAGAAAATTACCTATCTTGTTCTGGAATTCATAGCTTACCGCCTGAATCACAAACGAGAACAGGATGATCATCCACAGCCAGTAGGCTCCGCCGAAACTGGTGCTGTAGAACAGCGGGAATGAGGCGAAGAAGGCTCCGCCGAAGGTGACGAGCGTGGTGAAGGTGAACTCCCACTTTCGCCCCGTGGAGTTGATGATGAGGCGACGCTCCTCTTCTGTTTTTCCCAAACAGAAAATCAAGGTGTTGGCTCCCTGTACAAACATGAGAAACACCAGCAGGGCTCCTAATAATGATATGAGGAACCACCAGTATGATTGCAAAAATTCGTATGTCATAATGTTAATGTCATAAAGTTATTTCATAATCTTAAGCTTGTCATCTTAAGTCTTTTTTATTCGTATTCCGGTCCTTTCTTAATCTGCTTCACCAGGATGCTGATTTCCACGGCGAGCATGGTGGTGAAGAGTGCCAGGAAGATGAAGAAGGTGGTGGCCACGCTGCCTGCCTCGATGTCGGAGATGGCGGCACTTACTGGCAGCAGGTCTTGGATGGTCCAAGGCTGGCGACCGATTTCTGCTACTATCCAGCCCGATTCTGAGGCGATGTAAGCCAGCGGAATCATGATGATGGCGGAAATGAGGAACCATCGGTATTGGGCGATTTCCTTCTTATAGATCAGGAATAGGCTGAGGGCGAAGAAGAGGATGAGCAGGCAGCCTACTCCCACCATCAGGCGGAAGGCGTAGAAGCAGATTGGGATGCTCGGCACCAGTTCATGGGCGTTCTTGATGTAGCCATATCCGAAGTATTTCATGTCCTCCCTGAGGATTGGGAGCTGGTCTTGCGCCTTGGTTTCGCGATAGGTTTTCAGGGCAACAATCGCCTTCTTGCCCCGGGCTATCTTCTCCTGCACGGATGGTTCGCGGGTGCCATCTTCTTTAGTATAACCCTTGATGATATCGTTCACGCCTGGCACGTAGCCATCGGCTGTGCGGGTGGCGAGGAACGAGAGCATGTTAGGGATGGCGATGCGCATGGCTGGCTCCTGCTCGCTTTCGTAATCGGGCTGCCGGAATGGGTGAACGGCTGCTATCGCCGTGAGACTTTCGCCGTTTCCACCATTATATAATGCTTCCATCGCAGCCAGTTTCATCGGCTGCACCTGAGCCACCTGATAGGCAGAGTTGTCGCCGGTCATCGCAGCCAGAAGGGTGGCGATGAGTCCTACGCCGGCACCCATCTTGATGCTTGCCTTCGCCAATTGGATTTCTCTCTTCTTCAGAAGATACCAGCAGCTTACGGCTACTACGAAGGTGGCTCCGATGATCCAGGAGGAAGTAACGGTATGGGTGAACTTGTTGATGGCGAATGGCGAGAGTGCCACATCCATAAACGAAGTCATCTCGAAGCGCATGGTGTCGGGATTAAATTCCTGCCCTACAGGATATTGCATCCAGGCGTTGGCTACGAGAATCCACCAGGCAGAAATGGTGGCGCCAAGTCCCGTGAGCCAGGTGGAGGCAAGGTGGAAGCCCCGGCTCACCTTATCCCAGCCGAAGAACATTACGGCTACGAAGGTGCTCTCCATGAAGAATGCCAGGATGCCTTCGATGGCTAGGGGAGCGCCGAATACGTCGCCCACAAACCAGGAGTAGTTGCTCCAGTTGGTTCCGAATTCAAACTCCAGGATGATTCCTGTGGCAACGCCCATGGCGAAGTTCACGCCAAAGAGTTTTTGCCAGAAACGGGTTACGTGCTTCCAGAACGGCTTGTTGGTGCGGTAGTAGCATGTTTCGGCGATGCCCATGATTACTGCCAGTCCCAGGGTGAGCGGCACGAACAGCCAATGGTAGATGGCCGTGAGTGCGAATTGCGCCCTCGACCAGTCGATGGTGGCTGATGTAATGTCTAACAATAGATTTGTCATCATAGTTGAATGGTTTTAAAATTGTTATTATATAATGTTTTTGTATTTCTTTCGATGTGAAGGTTGCGGGGATTCTGAGTCTTATCTGCTCAGAATTTCCTTGGAAACGAAGTCTGCCTTGTCTCCATTCTTGGCATTCGTATTGATAAAATCTGGGAAGAAAAAGAGCTTGAGCACCAGGAAGATGATGGCAAGCTTGATGAGGATGACAGCCCACAACGTCTTGCCCAGGGTCATCGTCCTGAAACCATCGTAATAGAGATGGAAAATCCGGGACAACAGTCCTTGTTTCATCGGTTTTACATCCGTTTTCATCAGGTTTTTATCCTTTTTATTCTGCATAAGCACTCCTTCTTAAAAAAATCTGCTGCAAATCTACAATAAAATTATGTAACTACCAAATATTTTGTTGAAAAAGTTACAAAAAGATTGTTTTTAGATATTCCATAAGGGAGTTATTTTAAAGTTTTTCTTTTTTTTATGAGATAAGTCTTGCCGTTTCATCAGAATTCATTATCTTTGTCTCCTAAAACATAGAAACATTTTAATCAGAAGAAATAATGAATATAGAATCTGTTAGAGAGTATTGCCTCTCGCTTCCCCTCGTAACCGAGGTTTTTCCTTTTGATGAGCGGACCTTGGTGTTTCGCATTTTGGGCAAGATCTTTGCCTGTGTTGATCTGGAGCGCCCCGAGTGGGTTACGATGAAATGTAATGCCGATTACGCCCTCGAACTCCGGGAAGTGCATCCCGAAATAGAAGGCGCATGGCATTGGAATAAGAAATACTGGAATCAGGTAAACCTTTATGGCACGCTGGAAGATGATTTCATCCAGGCCCTGATTCGCCACAGCTATTCCGAAGTGGTGAAGAAGCTCAAGAAACAGGAAAAGCTTGAGCATCCTGAAATCATGGAGGTGGTAGAGTAGTTTCTACCACTCCACCTTATCATTCAGAATCACGCCATCAGCAGCATCTTCGGCTGTAAAGGTTTCGCCCTTATACTGCACGCAGAGCATCAGCAGAGGTTCGGCACCATTGTTGCGAACAGAGCGCTTGCCGGCTGGTGCTACTCTCACCACGCTTCCCTCCTGAATAGGGAATATCTTGCCATCTACCTGGAATTCGCCCTTGCCACTCAGGAAGAAATACAATTCCTCGTGGTTCTTGTGAGTATGGAGAAAGCCTGTCTCTGTGCCAGGAGCAAAGCTCTGGAATGAGAACTCGCCACCAGTAGCGTTCACGCTCTGACCTCCGAATACCTTTCCTGGAATCTTAATCTCAGGACCCAGCTCTAAGGTGTAATCCTTGATTTCACTCATCTTACCAAAATCTGTGGCTGTAAAGTTTGCAGCCTTAGCAATAATCTTTGTTTCTTTCATCTTGTCTGTTATTTTTAAATGTTTATATTTTTCTTTCTTTTATTTCTTATTGTGAATTTGTGAATACTTCTGTTTTCAGCTTTCATTTCTGAATTGCGCTGCAAAGATACTGCGAAAAACTGGTTCCTGCAAGAGGGCACTTGGGGGTAAGATGGTTACCGTGAAGTAACTATTGCGAGGGAATGGGAGAAAGAAAAATGAAGCGTTAACTTAGATTAACTTGGTATATTTGGTATCTTTTCGGATATTAGTTACTTTTGTAGCCTATTGCAGAATATTGTAGAGTTTTGCAGAATATTATAGATTATTGTAGAATATAAAAAAGATAGATTATGGCAAGAATGATAAAAGAAATGGTAGTGCAGGACTGTCCCATCCGTAACGTTCTGGCGCGCGTTTGCGACAAGTGGTCGCTACTGGTAATCTACACCCTGAAAAATCATCAGGATGGTCCCCTCCGGTTTAATGCCCTGCGTAAGCTGATTCCGGATATTTCGCAGAAAATGCTTACCAGCACGTTAAAATCGTTGGAGGCTGATGGCTACGTTACCCGCAAGGCTTATGCCGAAGTGCCGCCAAGAGTGGAGTATTCTCTCACACCCCGTGCTGAAACCCTTATTCCTATTATGGATCATCTGATAGAATGGGCGCTGGATAATATGGCTGTGATTCTGAAGGATAGGGATAAGGCTGTAGGCTGATTTCTAAGGTGAGTTTTCCTGAAGAATATTCCAAGATGAGATTTCCGGAAAATTATTCATTTTTTCTGTAGTTGGGGTAATGCGTGTTTCCAGGATTCTTCGTATCTTTGCACCCGGAAATCATAATTATAAATATAAGAAAATGTATATTGAGAAAATAAAGTCGCCAGCCGACTTGAAGAAGCTGGATTTGAAGGAGCTGCAGGTGGTGGCTGATGAAACCAGACAGGCTGTGCTGAACCGTGTAAGCAAGCATGGCGGTCATGTGGGACCGAACCTGGGATTCGTAGAGGCTACCGTGGCGCTTCACTACGTTTTTGATGCGCCAAAGGATAAGCTCGTGTTTGACGTAAGCCACCAATGTTATCCGCATAAGGTGCTCACCGGACGAGCTGCGGGATTCCTCGGCGATGTGGATGACATGAATGCCATTTCGGGCTATTCTTCTCCTGCCGAATGTCCGGAGTATGATAACTTTGAGGTGGGGCATACTTCTACTTCCGTGAGTCTTGCCACCGGTTTGCAGAAGGCACGCGACGTCAAGGGTACCGATGAGAACATCATCGCCATTATCGGCGACGGCTCCCTTTCTGGCGGTGAGGCTTTCGAGGGACTTGATGAGGCTTCGGAACTCGGTACGGGCATCATCATCGTGGTGAACGACAACGAAATGTCTATCGCCGAAAATCATGGCGGAATCTACAAGAACTTGCGTGCCCTGCGCCAGAGCAACGGCACCTGCGAGCACAACTGGTTCAAGGCGTGGGGCTTTGAATACAAGTATCTGGAAGAGGGTAACGACATCGAAAAACTCATCCAGGTTTTCGAGAGCGTGAAGGATACGGATAAGCCTACCGTGGTTCACATTCACACAGAGAAAGGTCATGGATTTGCGCCAGCCGTAGCCAACAAGGAGGCATGGCATTGGGGAATGCCTTTCAATCTGGAAGACGGTTCGCGACCAAGAAGGAATGCCGACGGAACCCTCCCGGAGGTTGCTTCAACAGAGGATTACGGTACATTATTCTCTGACTGGATGCTCAGCGAGATGAAGCAGGATAAGACCCTCATCGCCGTAACCGCCGGTACTCCTACCGCAGGCGGCTTTACTGCCGATAAGCGCCAACTGGCTGGCAAGCAGCACATCGATATGGGAATCGCCGAAGAGCAGGCAGTAGCCATGATTTCGGGAATGGCGAAGGGTGGATTGCATCCGGTATGGACGGTTTACAGCACCTTTATCCAGCGCACCTACGACCAGATAGCGCAAGATCTCTGCATCAATTCCAACCCAGCCGTAATCAACGTGGTAGGAGGCGGAGTGAACTCGATGAACGACATCACCCACATCTGTCTTTTCGATATTCCGATGCTCTGCAGCATTCCGGGGCTCATCTATCTGGCTCCAACCACCTGCGAGGAGTATTTCGCCATGCTCCGCTGGAGCATTCTGCAGGATAAGAAACCTGTCGCCATCCGCGTGCCAAGCAATGGCGTGGTTCATACGTCAGAAGCCGTTGATGCTGAGTATGGTTACGAGGCAAAGTACAAGGTGATGCACCAGGGCGAGAAGGTGGCGGTCATCGCCGCCGGTTCGTTCTATCAGAAGGGCGAGAATGTAGTCCGCCTGTTGGCTGATAAGGGCATCGATGCTACGCTCATCAACCCACGTTATCTGAATGAGGTGGATGCCGAGACGCTGGATAGCCTGAAGGCAAACCACCAGTTGGTGGTAACCCTGGAGGATGGTTCGAAGGATGGCGGCTTCGGCGAGCGCATCGCCTCTTACTATGGCACTTCAGAAATGAAGGTGATGGTGGGCGGCATCCGAAAGGGTCTCTACGACAGATATGATGTGCAGCAGTTGCTTTCGGATAATCGCCTGCTCGATGAGCAGATTGTGGAAGACATCTTGTTAGTGATTAATGATTAATGATTAATTATTAGTTAGTCGGCATAGTTAGTTTTTATTTAACGAGAAATCCAAGCCGGAGAATGATCTCTAGCTTGGATTTCTTCTGTTTTATCATCGAATGTTTGTCTTAATCTCAGTCATTATCTCAATCATCATCATCATCCCAATCTCTATCGTGCTTCCACTTCTTCTTGTCATGCTTCCACTTCTTGTCGTGCTTGTGATGCTTGTGATGCTTGTCCGGCTTTCCTGGTCCATAAGTTACATGGGTTCCGCCTGGCCATCCCGGTCTTCCGTAGCTGCACTCGGGGCGAGGACGGCGCTTGTCGTGTCCCCAGTTATGCTTTGGATACTTGGTGTAAATATGGTGAACATACACATGATTCTGCCAGCCGATAGGGCGATAGAAATAGTATGAGTTCTTGAATTTCTTCCATTGTCTGGCAGTCATCATGCGCTTGAGCTGCTTGTTGCGGTAATGCCAGCCGTAGGCATCAATGTCGCGATAGCTGCGGATGCCGTCCAGGTAGGTGAAGTTGATGTTCAGGAGATTGTTGCGCTGGGCGTTGCTCAATCCCAGTTCTACCACCATCTTATCTGTGATAAAACGAGCCTCTGCCTGGATATTTGTCAGTCTCTGAGCATTCATAGATGTAATCATCATCCATACTGCTACCAATGTCATAATCATTCTTTTCATAACTATCTTCTCTTTAAAGGGTTATTACTGCATTTATTTAATTCTGGTGCAAAGATAGGGAGAATAGCTGAAAACAACAAGGGGAAAACCATAAACCAGCGTATGATTTTCCCTAAAAGCATCGGGGGAACTCCCGTAATAAAATTGTAGTATCTTTTATCTGCTAATTAAAATCCTTGTAACCTCATTGACACATAATACCCCTACCTTTGCACCCGAAATTTAACAGGTATTACCCCGAAAGGGGAAATCTTTAATAAAAGTATTTATAGTCAGATAAAGAAAAATGGAAAAGAAAGTATCGGGTAAGCATAGCAGCATGAGTGGCTTTGCTATGATGAAAGGTAGAGTAGCAACTGTAGTTTTGGCTTCGGCTTTATTGTTGGGCGGAGGCTTGGCAGCTCAGGCGCAAAATGCAGCAGTAACCTCTTGTTCTCAGAGTGCAGCAACCGCTATTCAGCAGAATCCTAATTGGAAGGCGAATGCTGCCGAATGGCAGAAATTGAAGGGCGAAATCACCCTCTACATGACCAATGATATGGGACGCAACGGCTACTACGACCAGAAGCCTATCGCCGAACTGATGGGCGAGATGGCTGACGTGGTTGATCCGGAGTGCGTGATTGCCGCAGGCGACATCCACCATTTCAATGGCGTGGCTTCAACCCAAGACCCTCTGTGGCTTACCAATTACGAATATGTTTATTCTCATCCCGACCTGATGCTCAACTGGTTCCCGGTTTGTGGAAACCATGAGTATCGTGGTAATACCCAGGCTTTTATGGACTACGGCAAGGTGAGCCGCCGCTGGATGATGCCAGCCAAATATTACACCAAGGTGTTCGACCACAAGGGAACCACCGTGCGCGTCATCTTCCTCGATACCACCCCTCTCATCGATTCTTACCGCAAGAATTCAGAAATCTATCCTGATGCCTGCAAGCAGGATGTAGAGGCTCAGCTCTCCTGGCTCGACGAAACTCTGAAGAATGCCAAGGAAGACTGGGTCATCGTTGTAGGCCATCATCCAATCTACGCCGAAACAGGTAAGAAGGAGAGCGAGCGCCTCGACATGCAGAAGCGCCTTCTGCCTATCCTCCATAAATATAATAATGTGGCGATTTATGCCTGCGGTCACATCCACAACTTCCAGCACATCCAGAAGAAGGGCGACAACATCGACTACGTAGTCAATTCCTCTTCATCTCTGGCTCGTCCTGTGAAGCCTATTGATGGCACCGTGTTCTGTAGTCCAGCCGATGGTTTCTCTGTATTTACAGCAGATAAGAAGCAGCTCAGAATGTCGATGATAGACAAGGATGGAAAAATCATCCACACGATTACAAAAAGTAAGTGAAGAGTGAAGAACGAAGAGTGAAGAATTCAATAGCGATATAGATGAAAAGATTTTTATTGAGTGCGGCGCTTCTTGCCGCTGCAACTACCGCCATCCAGGCCCACACGCTGGATGGTATAGTCAAGGATAACAAAACGGGCGAACCCCTCATTGGAACCGTAATCCGAGTAAAGGAACTGCCCAACGTGAGTACCACTACCGGACTTGATGGTACTTTCACCCTGCATGAATTGCCTGATAAAGGCAAGGTGACCATCATCGTTTCCTACATGTCTTACAAGACCAGGGAGATGGTAGTGGATGTGGCAAAGAAAGACAAGGTGGATATTCCGATGGATGAAGACCTGAAGCAGTTGGGCGAAGTGGTGGTTACCGGTCATCGTGAATACCGCAGCGACCGAAGTGCCATAGAAACCGTGAAGAATGCCGGCAACGTGCTCAACGTGATGAGCCAGCAGAGCATCCAGCTTTCGCCTGACGTCAACGTGGCGAGCGTTCTGCAGCGAGTATCGGGTGTAACCATGGAGCGTGATGCTTCGGGCGAGGCTTCCTACGCCATCCTCCGAGGCATGGACAAGCGCTACAACTACACCCTGGTAAACGGCGTGAAGATTCCGAGTCCGGATGATAAAAACCGTTACATCCCGTTGAACATCTTCCCTTCTGATTTGATGGATCGCCTGGTAGTATCCAAGTCTTTGACGGCTGATATGGAAGGCGATGCAGCCGGCGGCGTGGTGGATATGGTGATGAAGGATGCCCCATCCCACTTCCAGATTCAGGCGAATGCAGCCATCGGAGCGAGTGATTATTTCTGGAAGGATGGCAGAGACTATCTTACCAGCAACCGCTCTGATTATACAAAGAAATCTCCTTACGAGGCTTTCGGTTCTGAATACAAGGCGCAGATGAGCGATTTCAAGAACGGTCCTGTGCAGTTGAAGAGCCATTCCATGCCATCTCCTAACTTCATCGGAGGTTTGAGCATCGGTAACCGATTCTGGGGCGACCGCCTCGGCGTGATGCTTGCCGGAAGCGTTCAGAATACTTTCCGTGGCACCGAGCGCACCTATAATTCCGTGAAGATGGCATCGGGCGAGCAGGCAATGTACATTTCCAATCTGCACCATCGCTACTACAGCATCCACGATCTTACCACGGGTGCTCATGCCAAGTTCGATTTAACCCTGCCTGGCAACAAGCTGGAGTGGTACAACATGTATGTGCGCACCAATTCCAAGGGCATCAGATACAATAGCGGCATCAATACCGAATACATCGGAGCCGACAGCTACACCCAGGACGATGAGGTTCGCTCTACTTCTACCACCCAGAGCATCTTCGCCACCAACCTGAAGGGTACGCATCATCTTACCAAGGATTTTACCCTCGATTGGTCGGGCATCTTCTCGCAGGCTAAGGAGGAAGATCCGGATAGAACTTACGTCACCCTGACGAATACCGTAAGCAGAAAAGCCGAGAATGGCGGCGATGCTGTATCGGGTTCCATCTGGGATGCCGACAAGAACATCACCAAAACCCTGCCAAAGAGTGCCGAGCGCCGGTTCCAGCACAACAAGGATACCGACTGGGCGGGTTACATCAACCTTTCTTACGATACCCATTTCGCCAATGATGTGGAGGCTCTCTGGAAGGCGGGTGCGCAGTATCGCAGAAAAGAACGCAGCAACAGATACTATTCTTACATCTTCAATCCTGCCGACATCTCGCAGACGATGGATGGAAACGGATTAGAGCAGTATGCCAATATCGATTGGGTTTGCAAAACTCCTTATTCTCAGGCTTCGCAACTCAACTACGATTCCAAGGAGCACATCGGAGGCGCCTACGCCATGGTAATCCTGAAGAGCGAGGTGGGCGAACTGAATGCCGGTTTCCGTGCCGAGCACACCAACCAGATTTACACCATGCTCCAGCACTTCCGCAACATGGGACAGGTGGGCGAGCAGAGCTACTGGGATTATCTGCCATCGGCATCCATCAAGTGGACGCCAACCAAGAAGATGAACGTGCGTCTCTCTTACTACCGTTCTATCAACCGTCCGGGATTCTACGAGATAGTTCCTTATCAGATTCAGGGCGAGGAGTATCAGGAAAAGGGTAATCCAAACCTGAAGCGTGCCCGCATCGACAACATCGACCTGCGCTGGGAGTGGTTCCCAAGCAAGACCGAGCAGATTCTTGCCGGCGTATTCTATAAGTATCTGAAGGACCCAATAGAGCAGGTGTTCGTAACATCTGATGGTAAGATTGGTGCCGGAACCGATGCCTACTACATGCCGGATAATCTGGGTAATGCCAAGAACATGGGCTTCGAAATCGACGTCATCAAATACATCCGCCACTTCGGAGTAAAGGCGAATTATACTTATACCCATTCTGAAATCACCACCTCGAAGCGTGAGTACAAGGAGGGTAGTGCAGAGTATAAATCGGGCGTAACCCAGACCCGTCCGCTGGTTAATCAGGCTCCTCATACCGCCAACATCTCCTTATTATATAAGGATACGGAGAATGGCTGGAATGCACAGTTGGCATCTTCCTTCACGGGCACCAAGCTCGCCCTGGTTTCTCCTTTCAAGGATGCCGACCAGTGGGACAAGGCGATGTTCGGTCTCGACCTGAGTGCCGAGAAGCAGTTTAAGAACGGCATCTCCATCTTCTTCAAGGCAAACAATCTGCTCGATGCCAAGCGCGAGAGATACTTGAAGACCGTGAACAAGAGCAACCTGGAGTATGAGGGCCAGAAGAGCGATAAGACCATCGTGGGTACTTATAAGTACGGCAGAACCTTCCTGCTCGGCGTTCGCTACAAACTTTAAAGGTAAAAAGGTAAAAAGGTAAAAAAGTAAAAAGATAAAAAATGAAAAAGATAAATACTTTAGCTGCTTTGCTTCTGATGGCAGCAGCTGCAATGTTCTCCACCTCTTGCGAGAACGATAATATCAATCCATACGATTACGTGAATAATGGTAATGGAAGTGGAAGCAATGAGAACCAGGGTTCAAAAGATGTCATTACAACCAAGGTGGCAGAATATCCGGTAGGTTCCGTGGTTTGGAGCAAGGATACTACCCTGAGCGAGAGCGTAGAGATTCCGGTGGGAACTTCGCTCTATATTGAGCCAGGTGTAACCGTTACCTGCAAATCAGAGGTTCAGGTGCCTGTGGAAATCGTGGTTTTGGGTAATCTCTATTGCCTGGGAACCGCCGAGAAGCCAGTTACCTTCACTTCTGATACCAAGAAGCCGGAAGATTGGGGAGGCATCATCTGCGGTTACAATTCAGAAGAGGTGGTGCTCAACCACGTAGATGTGGCCTATGCCGGCGCTACTCCTACCGAGAGTTCAGCTTCTTTCCAGAACAAGCTTTTCAAGACTACCATCGATGGTGGTGTGCCTGCCTTCCACTTCTGTAATGTGAACGGTAAGTTTGTGATGGCAAACAGTTTCTTCCATGACAACTACAACGACCAGACTTACTTTACTGGTGGTAACGGCGTGATTATCAACAATATCTTCGCCGATAGCGGAAATGCTGCCGATGGTGGCGAGGCCATCAACGTGAAGTCGGGTTGCAAGCTCGATGTTGCCAACAACATCATCTACAACGCCTGCACCAACGCCTTCAAGCTTTCCAATGCCGGCAATAGTGAGGTGATTCCTCTCACCGAGATGACAGCTTATAACAACACCATCATCAACTGCGGCTGGCGCCGTTCAAAGAACAAGAAGGGTGGTTCTGTTTGGGTAGAGAAGGCAGCGAAACCAATCTTCGTGAACAACCTCATCTACGATTCCCGTTTCGGTCTGAAGCAGCCAAAGCAGGATGGTGCTGATATGGAGCACAGCCGTCTCACTCCAAACTACTATTTTGCATCTACCTCAACAGGAGTAGAGCAGATGGCGAAGGATGCAGCCTTGGGCATCTGGTTTGATACCGATATCAAGAGCAGCGTGGCTGGTCAGCTCAATCCACTCTTCAAGAGTTTCACTCAGAGCGACAAGATAAATATCAATTGTGAGATTGATGATGTTGCTCAGGGTGCTCCATTGGCATTCGACAAGACTTGGAATTTCGAGTATCAGGATAACAGTCCTGCCCTCTCAGGCGGCGTAACCGATTTCGCCCGCCTCTTCCCAGAAGGCCTTCCATTCTTCGGCATGAAGAAGGTGAATTTCCTGGATAAGAATAACGACCAGAACTATTACTTCGCCGCCCCATTGCCAAGCGCAAGATTCGGAGCGAGATTGTAAAAGGCGATTATAATATCATAGCGCGATTAAATAAAAGAGGATGCGTGCAGGCGACAGAGATGTAGCTTGCACGCTTTTCTTGTACAATCGGTTTAGTTTGAGATAGAAACAACGTCTTTTCTTCATCTCTCTTATCTCCTTTCTTCCTTCTTCCTGTATTAATAATGTGGTAATCCTAGGAAAAGTCTTGGTTGATTATAGGATAAAATGTTCTTTAACCTTATTGAAATCTCCGTTCATAGACGTTGAACCGCGGTTCAGCGTCTTTGAACGGCGGTTCAACGTCTTTGAACGGACATTCAACGTCTATGAACGGAGATTTTATCTAAGTATAAATGTTTTTTTTCTTAGTTGAAAGAACAGTTTTAGTAGGGTAAATTCCTTGTTTTACCTCTCTTTTTGTTCTAATTCATCCGCTTACTCCGAATGATGCAAGAAAAAAAGAAAAAGCTTTGAAAACAATCTCGTTTTCAAAGCTTTTTCCTTATTTATGCCTCTTTCTTCTTCGTCTTAGGAAGAACGAGGTTGAGAATTACGCCGATGACGGCGGAAAGACCGATGCCGGAAATGGCGAAGGAACCGGATGAGAGAACGGCGCCACCCAAGCCCATCGTCAGCATCACAGAGATGATGATGACATTGCGGGTTTCATTCATGTCTACCTTGTTCTGCATCAGATTCTGAACGCCCACACTTGCGATGGTTCCAAAAAGCAGCAGCATGATGCCACCTAAAACCGCCTGAGGAATACTCTGCAACAAAGCACTCAACTTGCCCACGATGGAGAAACAGATGGCGGTGGCTGCGGATATGCGAATCACAGCAGGACTCGTTACCTTGGTGATAGACATCGCACCTGTTACCTCTGAATAAGTGGTCTCAGGAGGTCCGCCCAGAAAGGCTGAACAGAGACATGCCAGTCCATCGCCCAACATCGTGCGATGCAATCCCGGATCTGCCACGAAATCCTTCTTGGCTACGGCACTCACCACATATACATCGCCGATATGCTCCAGCACCGGAGCTATCGCCACAGGCAACATATAGAGGAATGGAGCCCAGGAGAAATGGGTGATGGTATCGAAGGATACAGGACAGGAAAACCATGATGCCGCTGCCACGCCCGAGAAATCTACCTCGCCCATGCAGATGGCGATGACATAGCCCACGATAACCCCCGAAATGATAGGAACCAGCTTCATCAAGCCCTTGCAGAAGGTAAGCACCAGGATAGCGGTGATGAGCGATGCAAAGGCGAGAATCCAGTTGGTCTTTGCCATATCCACAGCGCTGCCCGAAAGGGAGAGACCGATGAGGATGATGGCGGGACCGATGACTACCGGAGGAAAAATCCTGTCCAGCAGTTTCTTGCCCTGCCATTTCACTAGGGCGCTCATGACGAAATACACCAGAGAAACGCTGGTTAGTCCGGCGATTGTTCCCGGCAGTCCCCATTGCTTGGTTGCAGCGATGATAGGGGCGATAAAGGCAAAGGAACTGCCCAGGAAGATAGGCACCTTACCCTTGGTGATGAAGTGAAAAAGAAAGGTTCCTACACCAGCGGTGAAGAGAGCCGTTGCCGGATCGATGCCTATCAGAAGAGGCACCAGAACCGTTGCACCGAAAGCCACAAACAGGAACTGTACTCCCACAAGGGTTTTCTTGGTCATAGAAAGTTGTTCTGTATCCATAATCGATATTCTTTATTAGTCTTTCAGACTCTCCTGATACCAGTCGAAGAGTTTCTTCACGCCATCCTCAATCTCTACCTTATGCGTCCAGCCGAGGCTGTGGAGCTTATCTACAGAGATGAGCTTGCGCATGGTTCCATCTGGCTTGCTGGCGTCAAACTCTACCTCGCCTTCGAAACCTACTGCCTTTACTACAAGCTCAGAAAGTTCACGGATGGTGAGCTCCTTGCCGGTACCCACGTTGATGTGGCAGTTGCGAATCTCACCGAGAGAAGGGATCGCGCCACCACGGCCCTCAGAGTTGTTTCTATCCACAGCACCATCTACCTTGGCACCATAGAATACTGAACTGTACTTCTCGATACCGATGATGTCCTTGAAATCTACATTCAGGAGCACGTGAACGCTGGCATCTGCCATATCCTCGCTCCAGAGGAATTCACGCAATGGTTTGCCTGTTCCCCAAAGCACTACCTTGTTGTCGTAGATGCCATAGAACTCCAGCGCCTTCAGAATGCGCTCGTGAGAGTTGCTGCCGTCTACGTTACCCTCGCCGATGATTTCGCGGAGCTTATCAGTAGGGTTGATAGGGCGCTTGTTCATATCCACCTCGATGCTGTGCCAGTCGCCATCGTGGATGAGTTTGGCAAGATAAATCTTGCGCATCATCGCAGGCATTACGTGGCTGTTCTCCAGATGGAAGTTATCGTTAGGGCCATAGAGGTTGGTTGGCATCACAGCGATATAGTTGGTACCATACTGAAGGTTGTAGCTCTCGCACATCTTCAGTCCGGCAATCTTGGCGATGGCATATTCCTCGTTGGTATATTCCAGCGGAGAAGTAAGGAGCACATCTTCGCTCATAGGCTGCGGTGCATTCTTAGGATAGATGCAGGTAGAGCCCAGGAAGAGGAGCTTCTTCACGCCATGAGAATAAGCGTTGCTGATTACGTTGCATTGCATCTTCATGTTCTGCATGATGAAGTCTGCACGATACAATGAATTCGCCATGATACCGCCCACGAAGGCAGCAGCCAATACTACTGCATCCGGCTTTTCCTCGTCAAAGAACTTCTCTACTGCATACTGGTCGGTCAAGTCGAGTTCTTTGTGAGAACGACCTACCAGGTTGTTATAACCTCTCTTCTTGAGGTTATTCCAGATAGCAGAACCCACGAGCCCGTGGTGTCCTGCTATATAAATCTTACTATCTTTTGATAACATTGATTATTGCTATAAACTATCTATCAACTGTTAACTATAAACTATTACTTAACAATACCCTTCTCAAGATATTCTGCAAGATTGCAGCGAACCTTCTGACCGGCATCCTCGGCAGCAACCTTCGCCATATCGCTCTCTACCATGATCTTTACGAGATCCTCGAAAGAGGTGGTGTTAGGATTCCAGTTGAGCTTAGCCTTTGCCTTTGTTGGGTCACCCCAAAGGTTCACCACGTCGGTAGGACGGTAGAAATCAGGAGAAACCTCAACGAGTGTCTTGCCGATGAGTTCCTCAGGACCCTCAACGCAGATACCCTTCTCGTTCTCATCCTTGCCTTCCCATTTCAGTTCGATTCCTACATAGTGGAAAGCCAGCTGGGCGAACTCACGGACAGAGTGCTGCTTACCTGTTGCAATCACAAAGTCCTCTGGTTTCTCAGCCTGGAGAATCAGCCACATACACTCTACATAATCCTTGGCATAACCCCAGTCGCGGAGTGAATCCAGGTTACCGAGATAGAGCTTGTCTTGCTTGCCCTGCTTGATGCGGGCTGCAGCCAAAGTAATCTTGCGGGTTACGAAAGTCTCACCACGGCGCTCACTTTCATGATTGAAGAGGATACCCGAGCAGCAGAACATATCATAAGCCTCACGATACTCCTTGACAATCCAGAAACCATACTGCTTGGCAACAGCGTATGGAGAATAAGGGTGGAATGGAGTGTTCTCGTTCTGAGGAACCTCTTCTACCTTACCGTAGAGCTCAGATGTTGAAGCCTGATACATGCGGCAGGTCTTCTCCAGACCGCATTGGCGGATAGCCTCCAGGATACGGAGCACACCGGTAGCATCTACATCTGCTGTAAACTCAGGGGAGTCGAAGCTCACCTGTACGTGGCTCTGTGCTGCCAGATTATATACCTCAGTAGGTTTCACCTTGTTCATTACCTGGATGATACTCATAGAGTCACCGAGGTCAGCATAGTGAAGATGGAAATTAGGTGTACCCTCCAAATGGGCAATTCTTTCGCGGTAGTCGGTAGATGAGCGGCGGATAGTTCCGTGAACATCATACCCTTTTTCCAACAATAATTCAGCCAAGTATGAACCATCCTGGCCTGTAATACCTGTAATTAAAGCTACTTTTCTATTCATGTCATTATATATTTTTAATGATGTCTTTTTATTGAATAAGTCAGAATATCTGTGGGTGAACCGGATTAAGCCTTAGCAATCAGGTTTTCAAAGTCATCACAGAATTCAGTCATCTTGTGATAGAGTAGATTGCAACCCTTATTGGATAATTCTTCATCTGGTAGCGGACCGCTGTTAATTGCTACCGTAAAAATGTTGGCTGCCACGCCGGCACGGACGCCCAAAGGAGCATTCTCTACCACGATGCCTTCCCAGGGTTTCAGGTTTCCTGCCTTCTGCAATCCCATGAGATATGGGTCAGGATTTGGTTTGCCGCGCTTTACATCATAGGCGGTTACGATATGTGCTTCATCCAGAAAATCGCCGAAGTCGTTGAGTAGTCGCATGATGAGCGGGCGCTGTCCGCTTCCTGTTACCACTCCTACCTGCATGCCGGCATCTTTAATCTTCTGCATGATTTCCTTTACGCCAGGAAATATTTCGGCAGTAGGCATCGAGTGGAATATTTCGGTCTTCACATCATACATCTTCTGTGCTTCGTCCAGCGTGATGTCGATGCCCTTCTGCTTCTTCACCATCATCTGGATGGTGTCAATGCCTCGGGCTCCTTCGGTGGCATAAGCATCGGCTGCTGTCATGTGTATATCAAACTGTTTCATCGATTCCTGCCATGCCACAGCATGATTTGGCATACTGTTGTACAGCACGCCGTCCATATCAAAAAGCACGGCTTTAGGGTTGAATTCCCCAAAGCCGTGTTCTTTCATATATTTAAAAATAATTTCCTTCATCAATTATTCATTCTTCAAGCGCTCCTGGATAGCTTTGCTCTCTGCCTCATAACCTGGCTTGTTGAGCAATGCGAACATATTCTTCTTGTATGCCTCAACACCAGGCTGGTTGAATGGGTTCACCTCTTCCAAGAGACCGCTGATACCGCAAGCCTTCTCGAAGAAGTAGATCAGCTGACCGAGGTAGTAAGCGTTCAACTCTGGTACGTTAACCAGGATGTTAGGAACACCACCGTCAACGTGAGCCAGACGTGTACCGAGCTCTGCCATCTTGTTCACCTCGTCAACACGCTTGCCCTCGAGGAAGTTCAAACCGTCGAGGTTCTCATCATCGTGAGGGAAGAGCAACTTCTCGTTAGGAGTCTCTACGCTGATAACAGTCTCGAAGATAGAGCGCTCGCCCTGCTGAATCCACTGGCCCATAGAGTGAAGGTCGGTAGTGAAGTCGCAAGCTGCTGGGAAGATACCCTTCTGGTCCTTACCCTCGCTCTCACCATAGAGCTGCTTCCACCACTCAGCGAAGTAGTGAAGTTTAGGCTGGAAGTTGCATACAATCTCAATCTTCTTGCCTGCCTGAGTATAGAGAGCCTGACGTGTAGCTGCATAGATAGCTGCAGGATTCTCCTCGAAAGCTACGTCCTTGCCACAAGCCTTCTCCATGTCAGCCGCACCAGCTACGAGCTGCTTTACATCGAAACCTGCTACTGCGATAGGCAACAAACCTACAGGGGTCAAAACAGAGAAGCGGCCACCTACATTATCAGGGATGATGAAGCTCTTGTAACCCTCCTTGTCAGCACAAGTACGTGCAGCACCCTTCTTGGCGTCGGTTACAGCTACGATAACATCCTTAGCCTCTTCCTTACCGCGCTGATCCTCGCATTGCTTCTTCAAGAGACGGAAAGCGAGAGCAGTCTCAGTAGTGGTACCAGACTTAGAGATATTGATGACACCAAACTTCTTGTCCTTCAAGAAAGAAGTCAACTCGAAGAGGTAGTCCTCACCGATATTGTTACCTGCGAAGAGGATAGTAGGGTTCTTCTTGTCGTTTACGAGCCAAGCGAAAGAGTTGCCGAGGCCTTCGATAACGGCGCGTGCACCGAGGTAGCTACCACCGATACCTGCTACAACAACCACCTCACACTTTTCGCGCAAAGTATTGGCAACAGCCTGAATCTCATTGAGGAACTCAGGAGTGATAGAAGATGGCAAATGCAACCATCCCAAGAAATCGTTACCTTCACAAGTGCCGTTCTCAAGAGCTTCCTGAGCGGCCTTAACCTTAGGCTCGTAAGCCTTTACTGCACCTTCTGCAAGGAATGATGCAGCCTTTGTAATGTTTAAGCTGATACTTTTCATTTTTTCTTTTAATATCTAAATGAATGTGTTAATGTTACTACTTGAAGACAAACTCTTCTGCCGAAACCGAAGGATAGAATGTGCCTATCTGAACGAGTCGGTCAAGAGTTTGATTTCGATTTGCGGACTGATGCGCTCGTACAATATATTATATACAGCATCGAGAATCGGCATGTTGACGTGCATGTGGCGATTGATTTCCTTCATACACTTGGTGCCGAAATATCCTTCTGCAATCATCTCCATCTCTATCTGCGCACTCTTCACGCTGTAGCCCTTGCCTATCATGGTTCCGAAGGTTCGGTTGCGGGAAAAGTTGCTGTAGCCTGTTACGAGCAAGTCGCCCAGATAAACTGAGTCGTACATGCTTCGGTCGATAGGGTGGACGGCTGTCAGGAAGCGGTGCATCTCCTGAACGGCATTTGACATGAGTACCGCCTGGAAGTTGTCACCATACTTCAGACCGCCACAGATACCTGCTGCGATGGCGTATACGTTCTTCAGAACCGAAGAGTATTCGATACCGATGACATCGCTCGAAGTCTTGGTCTTGATGAATTCACTCGCCAGACAATCGTTGGCGAAGGCACGCGCCTTTTCGGTATCGCTACAGCCCACGGTGAGATAGCTCAGTCGCTCCAGTGCCACTTCCTCGGCATGAGAAGGACCTCCGATGCAGGCGAGGTTCTCGTAAGGCACATCGTAAACCTGATGGAAATACTCTGAGCAAACGAGGTTTTCATCTGGCACAATACCTTTAATGGCTGTGATGATGAACTTGTCGCTGAGTCGCGTCTTGAGCTTCTTGAGATGATTCTTCAGATAAGGCGACGGGGTGACGAACACGAGTGTATCGTAGTTCTGCACTATCTTGTTGATGTCGGAAGAGAAGAAAATCTCATCTACATTGAATCGTGCCGACATCAGATAGGCAGGGTTGTGCCCCATGCGCTTGAAGTCCTCGATGCGGTCATCGCGACGCATATACCAGCCTATATGATGAGTATGACCCACCACAATCTTGGCTATTGCCGTAGCCCAGCTACCGCCGCCAATTATCGCTATTTTACCGCAGTTGAACACTTCGAATGAATTTATAATTAATAATTAATAATGAGGCTTTCGCCTTTGTTTGTAGATATAATGTATAACCAATAAAAAGCCGGAACTCTTTATTGATTATACATTATTAATTATGCATTATCAATTAAGCATTTGCTGCATTAATCCAGCCCTGGATGTCGTCAACAGAAGGCTTCTCGTAGCCGAGCTTGTACTTCTTGTTGATTTCTCCAATCTTCTGCTGCAAGCCTTGTGCTTTTTCTTCACGGATATCAGAGATGAGGTTGAAGCCTGCCTTGCGGAGCACGTATGCCCAATCCTCTGGCACGCCAATCTCTTCCCATTCCTTGATGGTGCTCTGTGGCATCTTCTTCTCTGGCTTCATCTGTGGGAAGAACAGTACCTCCTGAATGAAGGTCTTGCCTGTCATCAACATGACCAAGCGGTCGATACCGATACCGATACCTGATGTTGGAGGCATACCGTACTGGAGGGCACGGAGGAAGTCCTGATCGATGATCATCGCCTCGTCATCACCCTTGTCAGCAAGCTTCATCTGGTCGATGAAACGCTCTTCCTGGTCAATTGGGTCGTTGAGCTCAGAGTATGCATTGGCAAGCTCCTTACCGTTTACCATCAACTCGAAACGCTCGGTCAAGCCTGGCTTAGAACGGTGCATCTTGGTCAATGGAGACATCTCTACAGGATAGTCGGTGATGAAGGTTGGCTGGAGGAAGGTTCCCTCGCAGAACTCACCGAAGAGCTCATCAATCAACTTACCCTTACCCATGGTCTCATCTACGTCCATGCCCTTCTCCTTGCAGAATGCGCGGATCTCTTCCTCGGTCTTGCCGTTGCAGTCGAAACCGGTCTTTTCCTTGATGGCATCGAGGATAGGCAGACGGCGATATGGAGCCTTGAAGCTGATGATGTTGCCATCAATCTCGCGCTCTGGCTTGCCGTTTACGGCGATACAGATAGTTTCGAGCAACTTCTCTGTGAAAGCCATCATCCAGTTGTAATCCTTGTACTGAACATAAAGCTCCATACAGGTAAACTCAGGGTTGTGGTTGCGGTCCATACCCTCGTTGCGGAAGTTCTTGCCGATTTCATAAACACCCTCGAAACCACCTACGATGAGGCGCTTCAGGTAAAGCTCGGTAGCGATACGCATGTACATATCCTGGTCGAGCGCATTGAAGTGGGTGATGAATGGGCGGGCAGAAGCACCACCGGCAATGCTCTGCAGGGTAGGAGTCTCTACCTCAGTATAACCAGCGTTGTCGAGTACGCTGCGCAGAGTGCGGAGCACGGTAGCACGCTGCAGGAAGGTTTCCTTTACGCCATCATTAACGATGAGGTCAACGTAGCGCTGGCGGTAACGCAACTCTGGATCATCGAACTTGTCGTAAGCCACGCCATCCTTATACTTCACGATAGGGAGTGGCTTCAAGCTCTTAGAGAGCAGGCACAGTTCCTTGGCGTGAACAGAAATCTCGCCAGTCTGTGTGCGGAATACGAAACCCTTTACACCGATGAAGTCACCGATATCGAGGAGTTTCTTGAAAACAGTATTATAAAGGTCCTTGTTCTCGTCTGGACAAATCTCGTCGCGGGCGATATAGACCTGGATTCTTCCCTTTGAGTCCTGCAACTCAGCAAAGCTGGCTTTACCCATTACGCGGCGACCCATCATACGTCCGGCGATAACTACCTGGCGTGGCTCGTCCTCGTCCTTGAATTCAGCTTTGATATCAGTACTGAATGCATTGGTTGGAAACTCTGCTGCTGGGTATGGGTCGATGCCCATCTCGCGCAATGTCTGAAGACTCTGTCTGCGAACGATTTCCTGTTCGCTAAGCTCTAAAATGTTCATATTCTATTCAGATATATCTTTTATTTTCTTATTTTTGGTGCAAAAATACAAAATAAATCTGAACTATATGCCGTTTTTTATGTTTTTTATTATTAAAGAAAGGAAAAGGTATGTAAAGTTTGCCCTTCATCAAATAAAAAGTGCGATAAATTTTGTTTTCTCTGAAGAAAGTCTTACCTTTGCGTTGAATTTATCAGAAACATACTTTGGAGCGAGGAGGAAACGAATGGCTCTGAATCAATAACAAAATACGAGAAATAGGAGAAAATAAGATGAACATAGATGAATTAGTAAAAAGAATCAGCAAGACTGATGGATTATCCAAGACGCTTGGAATGCATTTTATTTCTACCCCTGAGCCTGATACGCTTCAGGCAACGATGAAGGTAGATGAGCGTAATCGCCAACCTTTCGGTTTCTTGAGTGGAGGTGCTTCTTTGGCTCTTGCCGAGAATGTGGCGGGTATCGGTTCCCTGGCGCTCTGTCCGGGACAGATTGCCGTGGGCATCAACGTGAGCGGTACTCATGTGCAGGCGGTCAGCGAGGGCGATACGGTTACTGCCTTTGGCAAGATTGTGCACAAGGGCAGAACCTTGCATACCTGGCAGGTGGATATCAAGAATACGGCTGGTGAGGTAATCTGTACCGTACAGGTAACCAACTATGTGTTCACTCCAAAGAAAGATAATCCGAAAAAAGGGGGCAGAAACTAAGGTATGATAGCTTTTGCGTATTATCGTCTGCCTTATCTGCACCATGCTACCTATGTGGCTCAGCATGAGGGAGAACCTGAGGTGCTCTCTTCTGTGGCAGAACTGAATGGTAAGGAAGGTTTCGTGATTGCTCCTTTCGCGCCGTCCGGCAAATGTCCTGTGGTGCTGATGCATCCGGATGAATGCAAACTGATCTCTACCGAGGGGGCTGAAAATGCATCGCGATGCGGCACTTCCTACGTCGTGACGCAGCAGGATTTACGTCGTGACGTAGCAGAATCTACGTCGGGACGTAATTTTGAAGCCTATGCAAGGGAGTTTGAATGCTTTCACCGGCAGCTCTCTGAAGGTAAATTCAGCAAGATTGTTCTGGCAAGAAAACTGCGTATTCAGAGCAATCGGCAGCCTTTAGAATCAGTCCAGACTTCAGCAGTGCAAGATGCCGGCAAGACTTCAGCTGTGCAGAATACAGCCAATGCTTCAGTTGTGCAGGATGCAGACTCTTTAAAGGCTCTGTTTCTGAAAACCTGCCGGATGTATCCCCGTCTTTTTGTAGCCTTGGTTTATACACCCCAATCGGGTTTATGGCTGATGGCTACACCTGAAATTCTGCTCAAAGGTGAACAGAATCAGATGGCAACCATGTCGCTGGCAGGCACCCAAAAGGCTGAACCTTCCAAGACCGTAGCCGATTATCCGGTAGAAGGGATAGAATGGTCGGAGAAAAACAGAGAGGAACAGCAGTATGTAACCGATTATATCGAGGATTGCATCAAGGTCTTTTCGGATGAATATCAGAAGAAGGGACCTTATACCACGATGGCTGCCAATCTCTATCATCTCCGTACAGACATTGCTTTCCGTCTGCATGATACGGGGCGTCTGGGCGATGTGCTCGATGCCTTATATCCTACGCCTGCCGTCTGTGGGATACCGAAGGATGAAGCTCGCCGGTTTATCCTGCAGCATGAACATCAGTCGCGCAAATATTATAGTGGTTTTGTAGGACCGATTTCGCCGAAAGGAAAGACGCATCTCTATGTTTCCCTGCGCTGCATGAATATCCTGGATGACGGCTCCTGCGAACTCTATGCCGGAGGCGGATTGCTGAAGGAGAGCGAGATGGAGAAGGAGTGGAAGGAAACTGAAGCTAAGATGCAGACCATCCTGTCGGTCCTGTAAAGGTCTTGCAGAGAAATGATAGGGATTCATTCTGGTTTTATAATGCTAAAAGACAAAGGCTCTTCAAGAATCTGAAAACATAAAAACAACCTAAAAAATAAGGTGAAATGTATAGCAATAAAGAAAACGTCAATATTTTGACAAGTTTACTGGTAGCGCATGGTGTTCGCCATGCTGTAGTGTGTCCAGGCAGCAGAAATGCAGCCATAGTTCACAATCTCAACGAGTGTGAAGACATCACTTGCTATCCTGTAACCGACGAACGTAGCGCCGGCTTCCAAGCTCTTGGATTTTCTATGGCTGAAGGTTATCAGCCTGTTGTAGTGTGTGTGACTTCGGGTTCTGCATTGCTCAATCTTTATCCGGCAGTAGCTGAGGCTTATTATCAGCAAATCCCGCTCATCGTGATTTCTGCCGACAGACCGGCACAGTGGATTAACCAGCTGGATGGTCAGACGCTTCCTCAGCCTGATGCTTTGGGGCAGATGGTAAGAAAAGCGGTATCTCTGCCAGAAGTGTTCGCAGGTGAGCAGCAGGAAGAGATGCATTGGTATTGCAACCGGCTGGTCAACGAAGCGCTGTTGAAAAGCATGGGGCGGGTAAAGGGACCTGTACACATCAATGTACCTATCTCTGAGCCTTTCTATTCGTTTACGAAAGAAGCTTTGCCCGTTGAGCGCAAGATAGAGGTTGCTTACTGCAGGGCAAATATTGACACATTTGATGGGACCCCTTTTGAATGTGTGTTAAAAGCCAAACGTCCATTGTTGGTAATAGGACAGTTGGACAATACCGAAAAATATGTAGACTTGTTGGCTTATATTGACCGGATGCCTATATTATGGGAATCTCTGGCAATGCCACCTTATCTATATAAGGTTCAGGAAGAACTGGGAGAAGATTGGAATAAAACCACCTTGTATGGCGCTTTCGAGAATTTGCTGGATGAAATAAAGGACGATGAAAGATTCCGTCCTGACCTGGTTTTTTATATAGGTGGACATATTGTGAGCAAGAAGTTGAAATCTTATCTGCGTTCGCTTAAAGGAGTTGAGCAGATAAGAATTTCGCAAGAGGCTGATATCGAAGATACGTTCATGCATCTTACTAAAGTGATGGATTTGCCAAACAGTGATGCCATGTCATGGTTGGATAATTTTGGCTGGCACAACCACTGGGAGGATTATCGCAGATTGTGGATGGATGCGTTGGCTAAAAGCTATGAACGTAAAGAGAACTTCAAGCCTGAGTTCAGCAGTCTGGCTACCGTAAAGGAATTCTTCAGCCAGCTTCAGAAGGTTGAGCCTCAGGATTTCAAAGCGTTCACCTTAGGCGATAAAGATGCTCAGAACGATGGTATCTATGACCGCGAATTCGATACATTCCTTCCTGGTCTGATGAGCAGCGTCATCTCCGGTAACAGTTCTGCCATCCGGTTGATGAATCTGTATGCCGACCGCCATGTTTACTGCAATCGTGGTGTGAACGGCATAGAAGGTTCTCTTTCTACGGCTGTAGGTTTCTCGATGTGCAAGAACAAGTCTGATAAGCATGTATACTGCGTTCTCGGCGACCTGAGTTTCTTCTATGACCAGAATGCGCTCTGGAATAGAAATCTGAACGGCAAGCTCCGTATCATCGTGCTCAATAATGGTGGCGGTGCCATCTTTGGCAAGTTCCAGGGGTTAAAGGAGAGTCAGGCTCGTGAAGAAATGATAATGGCAAAGCATCATGCAACGGCTGAAGGAATCTGTAGTCAGAATGAGGTAAAATATCTCGCAGCTCATACGATGGAAGAGATGGAACAGGGCATCAGCCAATTGATTCATGCCGAGAGCGAGCGCCCGATACTTCTGGAGGTTTTCACAGATATGGATGTAGATAACAAGATGCTGGAAGCCATCCAGAAGTGCTGATAGAGGACCTGTAAGGAACTATAACTGATAGTTCTGTCAAAAAAATAAGATAGTAAGTAATCATAAAGTTCAAAGTTCAAAATTCAAAGTTCAAAGTAATAAAATGAGAGAATGGAAAAAGATAGAAGGTTTTGATTTCAAGGAAATCATCTTCGAAGAGTATAATCATATCGCTAAGATTACCATCAACCGTGAGCGCTACCGTAATGCCTTCACACCGTTGACCACTTGGGAGATGGCGCAGGCATTCAACTATTGCCGCGACTGTCTGGATATCCGTGTGGTCATTCTGACGGGTGCCGGCGATAAGGCGTTCTGTGCAGGAGGTGACATGCATGTGAAGGGCCGAGGCGGTTATGTGGGTAACGATGGTGTGCCTCGCCTGAATGTGCTCGATGTGCAGATGCAGATTCGTCGTTTGCCAAAGCCGGTCATCGCTATGGTGAATGGTTATGCCATCGGTGGCGGTCATGTGCTTCATGTGATGTGCGACCTGACCATCGCTTCAGAGAATGCCATCTTCGGACAGACTGGTCCTAAGGTAGGAAGCTTCGATGCCGGTTTCGGTTCTTCTTATCTGGCAAGAATGGTGGGTCAGAAGAAGGCTCGTGAAATCTGGTTCCTCTGCAAGCAGTATTCTGCCAAGGAGGCTGAAGAGATGGGAATGGTGAACAAGGTGGTGCCTCTCGAAAAGTTGGAAGATACCTGTGTAGAGTGGGCTGAAATCATGATGGAACGTTCGCCTCTGGCACTCCGTATGATCAAGGCTGGCTTGAATGCCGAACTGGATGGTCAGGCTGGTATTCAGGAGTTGGCTGGCGATGCCACGATGCTCTATTATACGATGGATGAGGCTCAGGAGGGTGGCAAGGCGTTCCTTGAGAAGCGCAAGCCTCGCTTCGAGGATTATCCTCAGTTCCCATAATTTCATCAGCTATAAACAATAAAAACCTCGGAAGATGCATAAAAGCAATCTTCCGAGGTTTCTTGTTTTTTTATTCGTGAGTAGCGAATCTCTGCTCTGCCAGTTTCTCGTATTTGGTGCCTGGCTTGCCATAGTTGGCATACGGCCAGATGCTGATACCGCCACGAGGAGTAAAGATGCCTGTTACCTCTATATATTTAGGGTCCATCAGTTTGATGAGATCCTTCATGATGATGTTTACGCAGTCTTCATGGAAGTCGCCATGATTGCGGAAACTGAAGAGATAAAGTTTCAGACTCTTGCTCTCTACCATCTTTACGTCAGGAATATAGCTGATGCGAATCTCTGCGAAATCTGGCTGACCCGTAATAGGGCAGAGCGATGTAAACTCAGGGCAGTTGAAACGTACCCAGTAATCATTGCCAGGATGCTTATTCACGAAAGTTTCGAGCACTTCTGGCGCATAATCCATTCTATATGTAGTCTTGGCACCTAATGCCTGAAGACCGTCTTCTTTTCTATCCACGCTTGGTAATGTTTTAATGTTTGCTATTTACTGATATCTTTTAGCCGAGGCTGAAGATCTTGAATACATTGTAGGAGATGTTATTGTCGTATGCATCTTCGCCTTCATGCTTCTTCACGTATTTTACTACACGGATGGTCAGAGGCAGTACCACAATCTCGTAGGCAGTCTTCAGTATTACCTGCCAGAGCATGAGCCAAGGCAATTCTGATGCAGGCACCACACCGCCCAGGGCAAGTGGGAAGAAGATAAGGCTGTCGCAACTCTCACCTGCAATGGTACTGAGGATGGCACGGGCAGAGAAATGCTTGCCGCCATCGCGGATTTTCATCACGCTCATCACATAGGCATTGGCAAATGAACCGATGATGAAGGCTACGAAAGAGGCTGCTGCAATGCGGGGTGCCAAACCGAAGATGGCATGAAAACCGGCATCGTTGGTCCAATAAGGTGCTGCTGGAATTACATCGCAGATAGCACCCAGCGCCACGAAGAAGAAGTTCATCGCAAAGCCGGTCCAGATTAACAGACGCGCTTTCTGATAGCCCCATACTTCACATACTACATCGTTGATGATGTAGCTTACAGGGAATACGATGAGTCCACCGGTAAGGGAAACTGGCCCGAAGGCGATTTGCTTTGTTTCGAGTACGTTTGCTGCAATCAGGCAAACGCAGAAGAGGATGCTGAAAAGCATAAACAGCACGCTCACTTGAGTTTTTTTCTTGTCCATTTTCTTGTTTTTTACGAGGTTTACCAAGCACTCGGGTTATTGAATATGATGATTCTTTTCAGAAATCGGCTGCAAAATTACAACATTTCTTCCTAATAGCCAAATATTTGGGCAAAAAAATGGCTCCAAATACTAATCACTAGCACTTGGAGCCCTTATCTAACTAAAAACCTAAAACTTTTTTCTAAAAACTAAACCTAACAATCTTAACCTATGAGAAACTAACCTTTTCAGATTATATTGTGATAGCGAAATAACACTCTTGTTATCCGCTGTCATCTATCATCAAGCAACAGATATACCAAAAAGTAGTTTCATGACAAGATGTCAGAGAAAATTTACTTTTCCATAAACTTCTTTGCAGCTCTTAACTGATGCCTCATCACACTCAGGAATTCCTGACTCTCCTGCAGTACGTTGAGATAAACCAGAGAAATCTGCATCAGCGTATTGTCAGTCATGTGCTGGATGCGGTCGATATGCTTCTTGCGGAGAACAGAGAGTTCGTCTTTGCAGGCATCTGCCTCGGCAAGAATCTCGCGATAGCTGTCATATCTGCCGGTCTCTATCAGTTCGCAGCTCATGCGCATCAGGTCGTTGATCTTCTGGCGTACAGGAGCAAACTCCTTGGTGTATTCAGCAGGAAGCGGATTGAAGTTGTTGTCAACATGTTCCTTGATTGGGTCGAGCATACGGCGCAGAGAGTAGATAAACTGCTGGTTGCTGTTGGCACCCAGATGGAACCAGGTGTTGCGCTCGATGGCAATCTCGATAGGCGATTTCTTCAAACCGAGCATCTCCTGACGGCGGAACTTCTTCAGCATATCCTGTTCCTTCTTCAGATCCTTGTTGGCATGACGAAGGTCGCGGGTATTCTCGTTAGCAAGACCATCCATAATCTGGTTGAACTCGTTCAGGGCAAAGTGGCAGACGTAAGACTGGGTGCGTGAAACCTGACGACGAAGCAAATCCCATACAATCTCTGGGTCGCGAGAACGCATCATCAGCTGGAAGGTACTGCTCTTGCTCTCTTCCTTAGCCTTCTTGTTATACTGAATGTTGCTGCGGATGAGCAGGTAGATAACCAAGCCCATGAAGCAAGCCTGGATGCCCACACCACCGAAGTGCATGATGATACAAACAATGGCGCAGGCTGCGAAAGCTACACCGGCTGTGATGAACCAACCACCGATTACACTCAATACACCTGTTACACGGAATACGGCACTCTCGCGGCTCCATGCTCTATCAGCAAGTGAAGAACCCATAGCTACCATGAAGGTAACGTAGGTGGTAGAGAGAGGCAACTTCAGGTTGGTACCGATGGTGATCAGCATGGAAGCAAGTACCAGGTTTACGGCTGCACGAACCACGTCGAAAGCAGCACTCTCCTCGAGTTCAACATTATTCTTGTCGAAACGGCTGTTGATCCAGTTCATCAGTGCCTTTGGCATAAACTGCTTCAACCATGAATCTGTAGCCTGGCAGTTGCGTACAATCACGCGGGCTGCAGAAGAACTGCCGAACATCTCATCGCCCTCGTCCTGACGGCTCAAGTCAACAGAAGTCTTGATTACGTTCTGTGCCTTCTTGGATGTCGCCATGGCGATAATCATCACGGCACCGGCAGCAAGCAGGAAGCCTGGAGTTGTCTTGGCACTCTCCATCAATGAAGTCATCATAAACTGGTCTGGCGCTGCACCGTTGGCATTTGCCATATAGTCCTGATAAGAAGAAAGACCAGCCAGAGGCACACCGATGAAGTTTACCAGGTCGTTACCAGCGAAAGCCATAGCCAGGGCGAAAGTACCCATCAGCACCGTAAATTTGAAGATGTTGACACGGCAGAGGTGCAGGAATTCCATCACAACAGCAGATACCACGAAGGTGATGCAGATGAGGAAACCGAGATTCTGGTCGATGTAATCGCGCACCTCAGTAGGCAGGTAAGGACTCTTGCCCAAACCCTTCATGAAGATGAAGTAAGAGAGGGCTGTAAAGGCGATACCGCCGAAGATGGCGATGCTGTAGCGGCTGTGCTTGCGGTAGTTGAAGGTGAAAATGATACGGGAAAGCCACATCACAAAGGCACCAAACACGAAGGCGATGATGACAGATGAGAAGATACCCATGATTACCTCCAATGCCTTGTTGCTGTTGAGCAATACGCCATAGTTGAGGCTGTCGTCGCCATACATCTTCAATGTTGCGAGGATGAAAGCACCACCCAGCAGCTCGAATACCAGAGAGACGGTAGTAGATGTCGGCATACCTAAGGTGTTGAACACATCCAGGATGATGACATCAGTCACCATGACCGCCAGGAAGAGCGTCATTACCTCTTCGAATGTAAAGTGGTCAGGACTCATGATACCATGGCGGGCGATATCCATCATTCCCGATGACATGATGGCTCCGAGAACCACACCGCAGGATGCGATAATCAGCACCGTGCGAAACTTAGCCACCTTAGCTCCGATGGCAGATTGCAGGAAGTTGACAGCATCGTTGCTGACTCCTACGAAGAGATCGAACACTGCCAGACAGAGCAGGAAGATCACAATACATAAATAAATTGTACCCATATATTTTACTATTGTTTATTATACCTTATTATATAAGGGGTTTATCTCAACATAGCTAGATACATTTCTCCCCTTACTTTTCTGGGTGCAAAGGTACGAGTACGATGTTACAGGCGATTTAAACAGGTGTTACAATATTGTTAAGATGTTGTTGTGCTGGCGATTGAATAAGAAAGTTGCCACCGAAAACAAAGAAAAGTGCGAAAATGTTTGGAAGTTACGGAAGTATTTTATATCTTTGCATTCGGATAGGGTGTATTCCCTTTCCACTGATTTTTGAGATTTAAGAAGCGTTATGCTTATCGAAGTACTGGAAACCTAGGAAATTTCCCGACATACTCTAAGAAAGCATAGTGGTTCTCACGCATAGCGTGGGCTGCTATTGTTGCATCTATGAGTATGGGCTATCCTAGGGCCTCCAGTATTGAGATGTGGGCATTGCAGTTCACGCTTCTCTGTTTAACAAAAAGACCTAATGGGACTGAAAAGGGAATAAGGAGCTATTGGTGATGCTTAATATACTAAAAGGGAATATTCAATCCTCTGAAAGAAAAAAAAATGGAAAGAGGGCTTTTTCTGGAATTTTCATAGTAGTCGTATTATTGGTAATATCTGTTATTGCTATAGTGTATATAGCAATAACTTCTGTTAGCTTGAAAGAACAAATGGATCTCAAAAAACATAATATTAAGTTTTTTGACAACTTGGAAAAAGAGCAAATATCTGCATTGAAAACACGAAGTCTTTTCAAAAATAGAGCAACCAAGGACAATTCTGATTTCTTGCGTGAGATAGGTCCTATTCCTAATGGTAAGTTTTTGTCTTCTTTTTCTGAGGTAGGTGAAGGAAAATATGAATATTGGCAAAATTATGTGGCATATAGAGACAAATTGGTTTATTATACCGTAAATATCCCAAGAAGAGATTATTTTGGTAATATAGAGTACGATGAAGAAAAGAGAACAAAATATGTAAAAGAACCATATTGGGATTATAAGGTCAAGAAAATCCCATTTGAATATTCTTACTCTTTAGTTACTTTTGACATGTCAGAATTAATTTCGGCTAATGCAACAGATTCTGTTTATGAAAAGCAAACTCTTCTATTTGCAAAAGAGCTGGAAGTATATAAGCACTATATGTTTTCACCAGCGCAGAGAAAAATTGTCTATGATAATTATTGGGCTACTTTTTATGGTAAGATTTTGCCAACTAACAGAAAAGCTATTGCTTATTCGACTAAAGATCAAGAAGGTAAACCTGTTTTGAGAAGCATATTTTTTGCTAATAGAAAAGCTTATATGCTTGAAGTCCGTAGTGAACATCAGTTGGAAGAAAAGTCTCAGTGGATAATGAAAGGTTTTACCACGTTTTATCTCGGAGATTTTAATGACAGTGTGAATGGCAAACTCTTGTTGTTTGTTTTAAGTGCTTTTATCTTTTTAGTTTTTATTCTTATTTGTCTGCTTATGCCAAGGCATTTGTTAAGAACTAATACAATATTGTCAAGGCAAAAAAGCATCTTGTGCCGTTGTATGTTGGTATTGGGCATATTGGATATGCTATGTGTCTTTACTGAGATTTATGGTATATGTATAGGCGTGTTTATGCAAGATTTTTATTGGTGGTGTATGTTCTGTCTATTCTTGGGCGCAACTATCACAAGTGTTTTTACTATAATATACGGTAAGAGTAGAGCAGAAAACACATTTGATTATTTGGTACCGAAAAGTGTAAAGAAATATTTGTATAATAGACATGTCACAGATGCAGAATATAAAAGCATTGTAGTCTTTTTGGTATATCCACTTTTTGTGTTGGGTAGTTCACCATTAGGCATAGGTGTACTCATTTATATATTACCTGTTTCGTTAATAACTTTGTTGTTGATGGAAATACGCAATTTCTCTAATTGGAGTTATGGAGATATACATAAAGATGGAAATGAGTTGAAAGGGGATGGCTTGGGTATATTCAAGGATTATTATTTGTTGTTGAATATTGACAGATCTGCCTCTGAGGAGGACATAGATAAGGCATTTAATAAAGCTATGACTAAATATAATTCCGGTATAGATTATAGTTTGTATGGTGAAACTTATAAACATAATATTCAGGAAGCTTATCGTGTGCTAAGTTCAACCAATCGGCTAAAACCAGAATATGATAGAGAGTTTGATGCTTATCGTGCATCAAATGACTCTGAGTATCTGTATTCTGATGAAAGAACAAAGCGTGATATAATGTTGGTACAGAAAGAACTTGGAGGTACTCTATTAGCTTCGAAAAAATATGATACTTGTGCTAAGGTACATAACTTGGTAATTCGTGCTGTCGTTATTTATGGTGTCTTTTTGGCAATAGTGTCTTCCATTCTTTTTGTACCAGTAAAGAAACATACAACTTTTGGTGATGTCTATTGGGAAAGTTTATGGGATAAAGTGAGATTTATTGATGACTAAAATATGTAAAAGTTATGAGACAGTTTTTAATGTTTACATTTTTAATGGTTTCCATACGTACTGCTTATGCGGAGGATAATTCTCCTGCATATTTTGGCGCTGTTTCGATAGTGGTTACAATTATGTTGGTATTATTGTGTATTTGGTTACTTAATTCCCATAATGTAACAAGAAAAGTAAAGTTGAGTATTCTCGGAGTAGGTATTGGAGTTTTTGGTTTAGTTCAAATGTTATTGTCTTTTGGTATGGAGTCTTATAGACGTAGTCTTCTTCCTCCTGATGATCCTGAGGTTGTGCTTGCGGTAGAAGAAATTAATGAGCAGATGCCTTTGAAACTAACGGATGGTATGACTCTTAGAAGTGTGGATTTGAAAGACTCTACAGTCGTTAGTACTTTGGAAATTGACGAAACGAAATATCCTTTTGAGGACTTTTTGCAGAATAAAGAACAGAAGAAGCGAATTATGATGGCAAACGTAGCAAAGAGTTCTCCTTTTAAGTCTTGCAGCTATGTAGATATTGCCAACAAAGGATATTCTGTAGCAATGTTGGTAAAGGGAATGCAATCTCATCGAGAAATAAAGTTTATTCTTACACCAAAGGAAGTAAAAAATGCTCAAAATCAACCAAAGCCAACGCCAAGAGAAGAACTGGATTTGTATTTGAATGAACTTAATAAGAATATCCTTGTTGATCTTGAAGATGGGCTGCTGTCTGCTCATGCAAGGATACAAGGACAAATTTGTGTTGTTGTCTATACCATAGATGAGAATAAGCTTGATATTTCAGGGTTTGAAAAAAGTAAAGAGTCTATGAGGGTAGAACTCAAAAATGAGTTTATGGTCAAGGGTGATTTGATAAAGTTAGCTTCCCTTCTTGCTCCTTTGGATATGTCATTTAGAATTTGCTATGTTGGTAACTTGTCTAAAAAACAAGTGTCAATTGATATTTCTTCTTCATATATCCAAGAAGTTCTTGATAATGCAGTAGCTAAGATAATTAAATCACAAAATAAGCAAACAGAATAAAATATACGGTTATGACATTTTTCAATTCAATTAAAATGTGTTACATGAAGTCTTTTGATTTTAAGGGAAGAGCTTCAAAGAGTGAGTATTGGTGGTTCTGGCTGGTTCAGGTCCCTATTACTTTTATAGCATTGGGGGCATTGGGGGCTTGGAACTCTGAAAAGTTTGATGTGCTGTCGGGAGTGTTTTTAGGGATTACTATAGCCTCTATTCCTGCTAACCTTTCTTCTATGGTACGTAGATTTCATGATGCGGGATTAAGTACTAAGCAATGTCTGAAGAAATTGTCTTATGCGGTAGCCCCATTCCTTTTTGCTGTCAATTTAATGACAAAGATCGATCCTTTTTCTTCTTTTGCTGTAGTACTCTTAATAGCATTATTATTTTCGGCAGTCTCATTTTTCCTGTTGTTCATCATATTGATAGGAGACAGTGTATATGAAGATGAAGAAGAGGAATAAGAGATAAAGTCGTTCGCAAGCCTTGCGAATAAAAAAAGCAAGGCTTTCTGATACAATTTATCAAATTTTTGATTAATTTTGCAATCGATACTAATAGATGCTACTATAATATGGGAAATGATACAGAAAATATAAAGATATTGTGCATCGGTGTCGGTGGGGCTGGCACTAATGTAATCAATCGTATGAAGGATATTGGTATTCCGAATGCAGAGTTTCTGACATTTGGAGGATATCGCTATGACTATAGCCATCCCGAAATTCCTCATTATAATCTTATAGAAGTCAATGAAATTGATAGCTTGCCTAATGGTTCTGGGCCAAAGGTCTTTGAAAGGTTGGCTAATAATGTTGCCGATGATATAAAGGAAGTTCTTTTGTATCATTTAAACTCTCGTAAGTTAGAAAATGAAAGAGTGTAAATATTGGGTAGTTGTACTGCTACAGCTGTGCTTTCTTTCTATCAGCTGTGGAGAAAAGGGGGCAAAACAAGTTGCTCCTGCTCAAGATCATGCCTTTTTGAAATATGAAAATGATGAAGATGGAAAGTATTCGCAAGCGATGATAGCACAAATCATCAAACATTTTCATTTGCCAAATAATACTGTTGTAACAGATGAGGATGTTGATGCTATCTTGTTGAGAAGCGTTGATGGGGGAAATGGCATTTATGGCGGAGACGTAGTTACCATTTGGAAGTATTATAAGAAGCAGAATGATATTCAAGAAATAGTTACGGCGCATCCTATGGCAGATTTGTTATGGTATAATCCAGATAAAAAACATGGTGTAACGATAGGGCTAGATTCTGTTTTTGTGGCAAGTGAAGCCATGCTTGTCCCTCTAAATCCTGATGTGGTAGTTGTAAATGGAACAATAGACAAGATGAATACAATTTATACTTTTATAGTAGATAAGGATGCGGGAAAGGCGATATTGTTACCATCAAATCGTGGCTGCGTAGGCTTTACATCTGAAGATGGATTACCAATCTGCCAGTCTTGTCGTCATTATTCTGATACTAGGTTTGGTAGGTATTCTGTAGTGTCTGTTTATGATTTGGATGGAAAACTCTTCAAGGAAATGTCGTTTGAAGATTATAAAAAAGATGAGAAGTAATGACATATTCAATAGAAGAGAATCATCATTCGGGATTGGAGTTGTATTTCAGGCCTCGTTTCTTTGTCTATAATCCTTGTCGCCGCCTGCAAGATGGCGAGGATGTTTTCTTCTCTGTTCCTTGGTGGTATCATCTTTATATCTTATAAGAAAGAGTATCCATGCAAGAAAGCCGCATATAAGCTGAGTGACATGTGCACATCAGTTGATATGTGACTGACGAACCTATATTCTCTGAAGACATATCCTAAATACTCCAACGATTTTTATTATATATCTAAAAGAGTAGTTTATAGTGTATTTCATATTGTTGCTTTATTTGAATTTTTGGCAAAGTTACGGAAAATATTGGTATATGCAAAAGAAAGCAGAATAATTTGTTTTCCTTTTCGGATAAAAACATTAACTTTGCAACTAAAAAAATGAAAAGTATGGAAAAGCTGAAGAATATCAAGGCGATAGCCTTCGATGCCGATGATACGCTCTGGGCATTACAAAACTATTTCGAGGACGTGGAGCATGAGTATTGCGAGCTGCTTGCGGAATATGGAAAGGAAAAGGATATTTCTGCTGCTCTCTTCGAGACGGAGAGTAAAAATATGGCTGATTTGGGTTATGGTTGCAAGGCTTTCACCATATCCCTGGTAGAGAATGCGGTGAAGGTGAGTCATGGTAAGGTGGAGGCGAATGTCATCGCCCAAATTGTGGACTTGGGTAAGAGTCTCCTGCATCTTGATGCCAAGCCTTTGGAAGGGGTAGAGAAAACCTTGGCTTGTTTCCGTGAGATGAAGAAATATAAGCTGGCAGTCTTCACCAAGGGGGAGTTGATGGATCAGGAGAATAAGTTGTGGCGTTCGGGTCTGCAGCGGTATTTTGATGTGGTGACTATCGTGAGCGACAAGACGCCCAAGGCTTATCATCGTCTCTGCAGGGAACTGGATGTAACTCCCGACGAGCTGGTGATGGTGGGTAACAGTTTCAAGAGTGATATTGCTCCGGCATTAAAAATCGGAGCTTCGGCTGTCCATATCCCTTTTCATACCACATGGGCGCATGAAAAGACAGAGGAATTTGAACATCCCAAGCTCCGTCGTATTTCAAGATTCGAGGAACTTCTCGATATCTTATAACTCGATATTTTATAAGGGTCTTAAAAACCCTTATAAAATACTCATATAATACTTTTATTCTTCTCCTTCTTCATCTTTCAGTGATACCAAAGTCTCAACGAATGGACTGTGCCGAATGCCTCATCCTTCGGCACCTTCTTCAAGAAGCATACCGGATTATCGCCAAAGAATTACCGCATGGGGGCGGAGTAGCTTAATTTGTAAATGCTTTATACTTTTTTGCATGCGAAATTAAAATTTCTCCCCAAAAATTTGCTGGTTTCGAAGAATCTTCGTACCTTTGCAGAACCAGTACCCGCCAAGCCTCTCAACGATGCTCAAATGTGCGGGTCGTTTTATTTTTTATACATTTCCCTTGTTGAGATTCTCGTATTTTCAAACGATTCTTATTTCTTTGTGAATATTGAAAATATGGAAGAAAATGGTAATATACTAATAATCAATGGATTATGGATTTATTGGCTAATAGCGCTAAAATAGAAATTCTATAGTTGTATGACTATAACCCCTATAGTTGTACAACTATAACTCTACAGTTGTACGACTATAGCCTATATAGTCGTACGACTACAACTTTATAGTTGTACAACTATAGGGTATTCGCTTAATTAGAAACAAAAAATAGAGAATTCGAGATGCCCAAAACTCCCTATTTTCGTTGCTAGATTCCAAGTTTACCAGTATGCAAAATTTGGTTATAAATATTGACAGAAATAACATAGACTACTGAGTTGGCTTTCTTCTGTTCCAAATGAAATAGGCTTCAATGGCGAATGAAGCCTGTTTCAATCGCACATGAAGCCTGTTTCGATAGCACATGAAGCTTATTTCATTTTTACCTCCAATTATTTAGAATTCTTCATCAAACAAGACGCTGATTTTATAAGGTATGAAGAAAATTATCAAAGAACACGAGCATTTTGAAAAGTTCATGGGCTATAAAGCACCAGAATTCAAATCTGATTCCGGAGAATTCCATGTAATATTATGGAATCTCAACTATATTTCTAACAACAAAAATGAATATGCTATCGGGCGATTATGTCTATATCTCTTCATCAATAAATCGGATGATTTCATCCTGCTGGTCGGGATGATACCAGTGAATTTCTGCATCCCGCTTAAACCAGGTGAGCTGCTTGCGCATGTATTCACGGCTATGCGACTGTATCTGGCGGATGGCTTCATCCTTATCAATCTTGCCATCGAAATAGGCAAATATTTCCTTGTAGCCCACGGTTCTCAAGGCAGTGAGGCCCTTGTGTGGATATACGCTGCGTGCTTCTGCCTCCAGACCATCTTCCATCATCAGCAGCACACGCTGGTTGATGCGATCGTACAGTTCGGCACGGTCGCGGTTCAGGCCTATCTTGATGATGCGGAAAGGGCGCTGCTTCTTTTCGGCTGTGCGGAAAGAAGTATAAGTCTTGCCGGTCTGATGGCAGATTTCCAGGGCATGAACCACGCGGCGTGGATTCTTCCTGTCTACTATCGCCCAGTGCTCCGGATCCATCTTGTGGAGTTCTTCTACCAGTGCCTCCAGCCCTTCCTCTTCCAGCCGTTGTTTCATCCAAGTGCGGATGTCGTCACGAACTGTAGGGATGTCGTCGATTCCCTTGCATACAGCATCGATATACATCATGCTGCCACCTGTAAGCAGAGCCACATCGTGATTCTTGAAGATATCTTCCTGCAGGAGATTCATCACATCAGCCTCGTATTGGGCAGCGCTGTAATAGTCTTCGATATGGTGGTTTCCTACGAAATAATGCTTTACCCGCTGCTGCTGTTCGGCAGTAGGGGCTGCGGTTCCGATGGGGAGTTCGGCGAAGATCTGGCGGGAGTCGGCATTGATGATAGGTATAGCGAGATGCTCTGCCAGTGAAAGGCAAAGCTCCGTTTTACCTACACCGGTAGGACCTAAGACCACAATCAATGTTTTCATATATCATTCTTTATATTCAAAAAAAAAGCATCCTTGCTCGTTTCATAAACCTATGCAAGGATGCTCTTTTTACCTTTTTACTTTTTTACCTTTTTACTTTTATCGGATAATGCCTCGCTGAGAACTCTCTACGAAGTCGATAATGTACTGAATCTCCTTGGTAACCTCAAGATTCTTCTTGATTTCCTCGATACCTTCCTTCAAAATACCCTTGCTGTAGAGCAGGCGGTAAGCCTCGTGGATGTTCTGGATGGTCTCATTGCTGAAACCGCGACGGCGCAGACCGATGAGGTTGATGCTGCAGTAGCGGGTTGGCTCTTTGCCGGCAATGATGTATGGAGGAATATCCTGAGAGAAACGGCAACCGCCCTGGATCATCACGTAACCTGCGATATGGCAGAACTGGTGAACGAGAACGTTGGCGCTGACGATGGCGTTGTCGTCTACTACCACCTCACCGGCAAACTTGGTAGAGTTGCCGATAATCAAGCCGCTGCCGAGCACGCAGTCGTGAGCCACGTGAACGGTCTCCATCAGGAGGTTGTTGCTGCCTACTACGGTCTTGCCCTTAGAGGCTGTACCACGAGAGATAGTAACGTTCTCACGGATGCTGTTGTTATCGCCCACCTCGCAGGTTGTCTGCTCGCCCTTGAACTTCAAGTCCTGAGGCTTGGTAGAGATGCTGGCGCCTGGGAAAAATTCATTATTGTTGCCGATGCGAGCGCCCACGTGAATGGTAACGCTGTTCTGCAATACGTTGTTATCGCCCAAAACGGTGTCCTTGTCGATATAGCAGAAAGGACCGATAATGTTGTTGTCACCGAGTTTTGCCTCTGGATGAACAAACGCTAATGGACTAATCTGATTCATATTTCTATTTTATTATTACTTGTTCTTAACAATCTGTGCTGTGAAAGTAGCCTCTGCCACCACCTGGTCGCCTACGAACATGTAGCCCTTCATAGAGCTGATGCCATGACGTACAGGTGCGAGCAACTCCACACGGAAGAGGAGGGTATCGCCTGGAACCACCTTCTTGCGGAACTTCACGTCGTCGAGCTTCATGAAGTAAGTGCTCCAGCGCTCAGGCTCTTCCAGCTGGTTCAATACGAGCAGACCGCCACACTGTGCCATCGCCTCTACCTGGAGAACGCCTGGCATCACTGGCTCTTCAGGGAAGTGACCGGTGAAGAAAGGCTCGTTGCTGGTTACATTCTTTACGCCCACGATGCTGTTAGGACCCATAGCAATGACCTTGTCGACCAGCTGCATAGGGTAGCGGTGAGGCAGGAGCTGACGGATGCGGATATTATCCATGATTGGCTCCTCGTTAGGATCGTAGATAGGAGCCTGAATCTCGTGCTTGCGAATCTCCTTGCGCATGAGGCGGGCGAACTTGTTGTTTACGGTATGGCCTGGACGCGTAGCGATGATGCGGCCCTTGATAGGCTTGCCGATGAGTGCCATATCGCCGATGATATCGAGCAGTTTATGACGTGTACATTCGTTCTCCCACTGCAATGGACGGTGCTGGATGTAACCCAACTTGTTGGCATCCATGTGAGGCACCTTGAGATGGTCAGCGAGCTGGTCGAGCTGAGTCTGTTCTACCTGGCGTTCGTAGATAACGATGGCATTGTCCAGGTCACCACCCTTAATGAGGTTAGCCTGGAGCAGAGGCATGATGTCGCGTACGAAAACGAAGGTACGGGCTGATGCAATCTCCTCTGCGTATGTCTCCATCTTTTCGAGGGTAGCAAACTGGCTGTTGATGAATTTGCTCTCGAAAGAACACATGGCTGTGATGCTGAAGTCCTCGTCAGGAAGGATGGTGATGACAGACCCATTATCATCTTTCACCTCAATCTTATGACGGATGATGTAGTAGTCTTTCTCAGCATTCTGCTCCTGGATGCCTACGCTCTGAATCTTCTCTACATAAGGAGCAGCAGAACCGTCGAGGATAGGGAACTCAGGACCATTTACCTGGATGAGACAGTTGTCGATGCCGAGGGCATAGAGTGCTGACATACCATGCTCGATGGTAGAAACGCGGATATCGCCCTTACCGAGTACGGTACCGCGCTGTGTTTCAACAACGTTCTCAGCTACAGCCTGGATGACAGGCTCGCCTTCGAGGTCGATGCGCTGTATTTTATAACCGGTGTTCTCTGGTGCAGGATTGAAAGTTACGGTGAGGCTCAAGCCTGTATGCAAACCCTTTCCGCAAAGAGAGAAACTACCTTTCAGTGTCTTCTGTTTTGACATAATTATATTCATTTTTTAGGCACGGATTACACGGATTTTTTTTCTCTGCGTTTTCTTCGGATTCCTTAGTGGCGTTAGCCTCCGCGTCATCCGTGCCTTATTATTTTTAATTGTTTTTCTTTAATTCTTCAATCTGCTTCTTCAGGTCGTTGAGTTCCTTGTACATGTCAGGCAAACGACGGAAGATAGCCTGAGACTTGAAGTAAGCGCGCTGCTCCATAGGAGGAGTTCCGATGAGCTGCTGGCCGCTCTTGAGGCTGCCCGGAACACCGCTCTGGGCACCGAGGAACACCTTATCGCCGATAGTGATGTGGCCGGCAATACCCACCTGACCGCCAAACATACACCATTCGCCTACCTTTGTACTGCCTGCTACACCTACCTGAGAAGACATCACGGTATTGGCGCCGATGTCGGTATTGTGGGCAATCTGTACGAGGTTGTCGAGCTTTACGCCCTTGCGAACATAGGTAGAACCCATTGTAGAACGGTCTACACAAGTGTTGGCACCAATCTCTACATCGTCTTCGATGGTAACGATACCAATCTGAGGAATCTTGTCGTAACCTTCAGGACCTGGAGCGAATCCGAATCCGTCGGCACCGATTACACAACCGGCATGAAGCGTAACGTTATTGCCTAATTTACAGCCGTGATATACGGTAACGTTCGGATAGATGAGTGCATTCTTACCAATCTTCACACCCTCTCCGATGTAGGCATGAGGATAAATCTGGCTACCTTCGCCTACCTCTGCACCATCGCTGATATATGCGAAAGCACCTACATATACGCCTTCAGCCACTTTAGCCTTTGGAGATACGAAAGCCAGCGGATCGATGCCGGTCTTCTTAGGCTTCATGGATTCGTACATCTGCAGGAGCTTAGCCACACACTCGTATGCATTCTTCACACGGATGAGGGTTGTGCTGACAGGGTGTTCCAATTCTACGTTCTCATCAATGAGTACGATGCTTGACTTGGTTTCGTAAACATAATGAGTGTATTTAGGGTTAGAAAGGAACGAGATAGCGCCTTCCTTACCTTCTTCGATTTTTGCGAAGGTGTTGACTGTTGCGTTCTCATCACCTTCCACACGGCCCTGAACGAACTGGGCTATTTGTTGAGCGGTAAATTCCATAATTTATCTGACTTCTAGTTTGTTTTATTTAGGTTCCCAAGGCATCATTACCTTTAGGTAACCGCAATTTGTTTGCAAAAATAGCAAAAAAGATTTAGATTCTCGACTTTATTTTGTAATATTTTGCTTTTTCGCCCCATAAAAGGGTATTTTTTAGGCGCAAAGCCTCTTTTTCAAGATGCTTTGCGCCTAAATCGAGTTTTTATAACTTAGCAAGTTCTGCTGCCATTTCTGCCTGCAACTCCTTAGCTTTCTGACCTGCTACCTCAGCAAAGTCATCGCCGTTGCTGGCATAGATGATGCCGCGGGAAGAGTTGACGAGCAAGCCGCAGTCCTTGATGATGCCATACTTGCAAACTTCCTGCAGGCTACCACCCTGTGCACCTACGCCCGGTACGAGGAGGAAGTGGTTAGGAGCCACCTTGCGGATGTCTTCGAACATCTTGCCCTGTGTAGCGCCTACTACATACATCATGTTCTCATCGTTGCCCCATTCCTGGCTCTTCTTGAGAACCTTCTCGAAGAGGCGCTCGCCCTCCTTATCCTCGGTGAGCTGGAAGTCGTGGCTACCCTTGTTGCTGGTAAGTGCCAGGAGGATAACCCACTTGCCGTCATACTCGAGGAATGGCTTGACTGAATCCTCGCCCATATAAGGTGCTACGGTTACAGAGTCGATATTGTACTCCTCGAAGAATGTCTGGGCATACATCTTGCTGGTGTTGCCGATATCGCCGCGCTTGGCATCTGCGATGATGAAGTGGTTTGGATAGTGGCTATGGAGATACTTGATGGTGTTTTCGAAGGCAATCATGCCATCGATGCCGCGGCTCTCATAGAAAGCCAGGTTTGGCTTGTAAGCCACACAGTATGGGGCTGTTGCGTCGATGATAGCCTTGTTGAATCTGAATATCATTTCGGCTTCTGCGCCCTGGATGTCTTCACTCTCGGTGATGCACTTAGGCAACTTGTTGATATCTGTGTCAAGACCTACGCACAAGAAACTCTTCTTGGCGAAAATCTGCTCTACGAGTTCTTTTCTGTTCATAATGGATTGATATGATGATTCATCGCCCCGAAGCACGGAACGATGAATCGGGGTTTTACAATTCTGTTTCTTTCAGCTTCTCTGCGTTCTCGGCTACGGTCAGGGCATCAATCATGTCCTGAATATCACCTGCCAGGAAACCATTGAGATCGTGAGTGGTGTAACCGATACGGTGGTCGGTAACACGGCCCTGCGGGAAGTTGTAGGTACGGATCTTCGCACTGCGGTCGCCGGTAGAAACGAGGCTCTTGCGGCGGCTGGCGATATCGTCAACATACTTCTGGTGCTCACGGTCGTGAATGAAGGTATAGAGGCGGCTCAAGGCACGCTCCTTGTTCTTTGGCTGGTCACGGGTTTCGGTACACTCGATGAGGATTTCCTCTACCTCGCCTGTGTTAGGGTTTTTCCAAGGGTAGCGGAGACGTACACCAGACTCCACCTTGTTCACGTTCTGACCACCGGCACCTGAACTTCGGAAGGTATCCCACTTGATGTCTCCTTCGTTGATGTTCACCTCAAACTTGTCTGCCTCTGGCAATACGGCCACGGTAGCAGCTGAAGTGTGCATACGGCCCTGTGTTTCAGTAGCAGGCACACGCTGAACACGGTGAACACCTGATTCGTACTTCAATGTACCGTAAACGTCAGTACCGCTCACGGCGAAGTCGATTTCCTTGTATCCACCTACTGCGCCTTCAGAAACAGAAGTCACGCTGACGGTCCATCCCTTCGATTCGCAGAATTTCTTATACATATTAAATAGGTCGCCTGCAAAGAGGGCAGCCTCGTCGCCTCCGGCACCGCCTCGGATTTCCATCTGTACGTTCTTGGCGTCTTCTGGGTCCTTAGGTACCAGCGCAATCTTGATTTCTTCTTCGAGTTTAGGCTGCAGCGCCTCGTTCTCGTTGAGTTCTTCGCGAGCCATCTCCTTCATTTCCGGATCGCTCTCGTTGGCAAGGATGTCCTTTGCCTCCTTGATGCTATTCAGACAGTTGATGTATCGCTTGCGTGCGTCCATGATGTCACCCAGGTCTTTCCATTCCTTGGTGAGCTTCACGTAGCGTGGCTGGTCGGCGATGACATCTGGGTCGGTAATGAGGGTGCTTACTTCCTCGTATCGGCTCTCTAAGCCTTCTAGCTTCTGTAATATGTTGTTATTATCCATTAATTTTAATTCTATTTTTAGTATTCGAATGTTCCGAATTCGCTCTTGATGGTCAGGCTGCGCTTGCCTTCTTCGATGTGACCCACAATCTGGGCATCGATGTTGAAGCTCTTGCTGATGGCGATAACCTTCTCGGCAACCTCAGGACGTACGTAGATCTCCATGCGGTGACCCATGTTGAATACCTGATACATTTCCTTCCAGTCGGTATCTGAGCAGTCGTGGATCGCCTTGAAGAGTGGAGGTACTGGGAACATGTTGTCCTTCACTACCTTGCAGTTCTCGCCTACGAAGTGAAGAACCTTGGTCTGGGCACCACCGGTGCAGTGAACCATACCGTGAACCTCTGGGCGGAGTTCGTCGAGAATCTTCTTGATGACAGGAGCGTAGGTACGGGTAGGAGAGAGTACCAGTTCTCCGGCATTGATAGGTGAACCCTCTACCTCATCTGTCAACTTATACTTACCACTGTAAACCAACTCGTCTGGCACGGCGTGGTCGTAGCTCTCAGGATAGTTCTCTGCGAGATACTTGGCGAATACATCGTGGCGGGCAGAAGTCAAACCGTTGCTGCCCATACCGCCGTTGTACTTCTTCTCGTAAGTAGCCTGACCTGTAGAAGAAAGACCTACGATGACATCGCCTGGACGGATGTTGGCATTGTTGATGACGTCGCTGCGCTTCATGCGGCAGGTAACGGTAGAGTCAACGATGATGGTACGAACCAGGTCGCCTACGTCAGCAGTCTCACCGCCGGTAGGATAGATGCCGATACCCATCTCACGCATCTCGTGGAGCAGGTCGTCAGTACCGTTGATGATAGCTGAGATTACCTCGCCTGGGATGAGCATCTTGTTGCGGCCGATGGTAGAGCTTACGAGGATGTTGTCTACGGCGCCTACGCAGAGCAGGTCGTCGGTATTCATCACGATAGCATCTTGAGCGATACCTTTCCATACAGAGAGGTCGCCCGTCTCCTTCCAGTACATGTAAGCCAAGCTCGACTTGGTACCTGCACCGTCGGCATGCATAATGTTACAATACTCTGGGTCGCCGCCCAAGATATCAGGTATAATCTTGCAGAAAGCCTGTGGGAAGATACCCTTGTCGATGTTCTTGATAGCGTTGTGAACATCTTCTTTTGCTGCGCTAACACCGCGCATCATATATCTATTGTTACTCATATTCTTACTTTGAATTTTGTTCTTTGAACTTTATGATATGCTTATTTTTCCTGGTGCCAGAAATCCCATGATGCAAAGGCTTGCAACAAGAGCATTTCCAAGCCATTCTTTACTGTGGCTCCGTGTTCTTTGCCCTTCTTCATGAAGAGGGTTTCGTCGGGATTGTAGATGAGGTCGTAGAGCAGGGTGTGGCTGTCCATTGCCTCGTAAGGCAGCGCAGGACACTCGTCTACGTGTGGGTACATGCCCACTGGGGTACAGTTTACGATGACGTTATACTCCTTGATAACCTCAGGGGTGATTTTTTCGTACTGGATAGTACCCGGACGCTCGTATCGACTCACGAAGGCTGTTTCCAGTCCGAGCGATTTCAGACCGAAGTTGATAGCCTTTGAAGCTCCGCCTGTACCCAGGATGAGAGCCTTCTTGTGATAAGGCTCGATATAAGGTTCTATGCTCTTGGTAAAACCGATTACATCGCTGTTATATCCTTTCAGATAAACATCTTCGCCTCTGTGCTCCACCTTGATCACGTTGACGGCTCCGATAGCATTCGCCTCAGGGCTTACCACGTCGAGATAGCTGATCACTTTCTCCTTGTAAGGAATGGTGACGTTGAGACCCTTAAGCTCAGGATTTGAGTCGAGAATCTCGGTAAGATTTTCGATAGAAGGTATCTCGAAGTTGATGTATTGGGCATCGATGCCCTCGTTCTCAAACTTTTCGTTGAAATAGTTCTTTGAGAACGAATGCCCCAGAGGGTAACCTATGAGTCCATACTTGTCCATAATATTTTTGTTTTATTTGGTTGCGAAATAGAGTGTGCAGATGCCGAAGGTGAGTCGCTTGAACTCTGCCTTTGCGAATCCTGCCTTTTTGAACACCTCCATCATGACCTCGCCCTGAGGGAATGCCTCGATGGTCTTATTGAGATAACTGTAGGCGCTCTGGTCTTTGCTGATGAGTTTGCCATACATCGGCAAGACAGTGTTGCTGTAGATGCTGAACAGCTGCTTCATCGGGAAACCGACCGGCGTGGTGAGTTCTACGATGCAGAGATGTCCGCCTTTTTTCAGTACCCGGCACATTTCCTTCAGTCCCTGATCCAGGTTCTGGAAGTTCCTGATACCGAAGGCTGCGGTTACAGCGTCGAAGCTCTCGTCCTGGAACGAGAGGTTGAGGCAGTCTTCCTTGGCAAAGGAGATGGTGTTTTCCAGTCCCAGTTGCCTTACCTTCAGTCTGCCTATCTCCATCATGCCTTCCGAGATGTCTGCTCCAATCAGCTGGTCGGGATGTAGCATCTGTGCGGCAAGGATGGCGAAATCGCCGGTACCGGTAGCGATGTCGAGCATCTTTTTAGGAGAGAAGGGCGCAAGACGCCTGATTGCCTTCTTGCGCCATCCCTTATCGATATCCCACGAGAGACGGTGGTTCAGGGTGTCGTAGGTAGGAGCGATGTTGTCGAACATCTCCTCTACCAGCTTGCCCTTGTCTCCTGTGCCCTCGTAGGGCTTTATCTGTTCTTGCTTATACATTTATATATAGTTTACTTGTGTGCAGCAAGCCACTCGCTTACGTTCTTCTCGATGCGGGCAGCGATGTCGCCTTCCTCAGCAGCCTTGTCAAACTTCTCGCCGGTGATGTGCTCGTAGAGTTCGATGTAGCGGTCGGATACGCTCTCTGCATACTCGTCGGTAATCTCTGGCATAGTCTGGCCTGGCTCGTTCATGAAGTTGTGCTCGATAAGCCACTGGCGAACGAACTCCTTAGAGAGCTGGCGCTGTGGTTCACCCTTCTCAAACTTCTCCTCGTAACCGTCAGCATAGAAGTAGCGGCTAGAGTCTGGAGTGTGAATCTCGTCGATGAGATAAACCTTGCCGTCGCGCTTGCCGAACTCGTACTTGGTGTCTACGAGAATCAGACCCTGCTTGGCAGCGATTTCCTGACCACGGGCGAAGATGCGGCGTGTGTAGTCCTCCATCACAGCGTAATCCTCTGCACTAACAATGCCCTGGGCGATGATCTCTTCCTTAGAGATATTCATGTCGTGACCCTCGTCAGCCTTTGTAGTAGGGGTGATGATAGGCTCTGGGAAACGCTCGTTCTCGCGCATACCGTCAGGCAACTTCACACCGCAAATCTCGCGGCAGCCCTTCTGATACTCGCGCCATGCACTACCGGTGAGGATAGAACGGATGATCATCTCCACGCGGAAACCTTCGCACTTCAAACCTACGGTAACCATTGGGTCTGGAGTAGCCAACTTCCAGTTTGGACAGATGTCTGTAGTTGTGTCCAGGAACTTAGCTGCAATCTGATTGAGCACCTGTCCTTTGAAAGGGATACCCTTAGGCAGAACAACGTCGAACGCTGAGATTCTGTCGGTAGCGACCATCACGAGGATGTCGTCGTTAATGTCATACACATCACGTACTTTACCGTGGTAAACACTCTTCTGTCCATCAAAATGGAAATCTGTCTTTGTTAATGCTTTCATTTTACTTTGAACTTTGAATTTTGAACTTTGAACTTTATGATATGCTTTATTTATAATCTGCATTCTTGATGAAATCTATTTTTAAAGAATCATTCAGTTCATTCTTCATTCTGATTATTTTGAATTATCTTTTTCTGCTTTCTGAGCTTCCCGTGCTTCCGCTCTCTCCTTGTCATACTTGTCGTATGCGTTGACGATGCGGGTTACGAGTTTGTGGCGCACGATATCCTTCTGTCCCAGCTTCACCACTCCGATGCCTTCCACGCCGTCCAGAATCTTGAGCGCCTCCTTCAGTCCGCTTCGCTGTTCGCGTGGCAGGTCAATCTGTGTCAGGTCGCCGGTGATAATCATCTTGGTGTTCATGCCCATACGGGTTAGGAACATGCGAATCTGTTGGGAGGTAGTGTTCTGTGCCTCGTCGAGGATGACGACGGCATCGCTGAGTGTGCGCCCGCGCATAAAGGCGAGCGGTGCAATCTGGATAATGTGCTTTTCCATCATATCCTGCAGCTTTACGGCAGGTATCATGTCTTCCAGCGCATCGTAGAGCGGCTGGAGGTATGGGTCAATTTTGTCTTTCATATCGCCAGGCAGGAAACCGAGTTTTTCGCCGGCTTCTACGGCTGGTCGTGAGAGGATGATTTTCTTGATGGCTTTCTCCTTGAGGGCCTTTACGGCAAGGGCGATGCTGAGATAGGTCTTGCCAGTACCGGCTGGTCCCACGGCAAATACCATGTCGTTCTTCTCGTAAGCATCTATCAGCTGCTGCTGGTTTTCGCTGCGGCTCTTGATAGGTCGGCCGCTGATGCTGTATACCAGTACGCCTTTCACGCTGTCCGCCTTGGTCTGTTTTCCTTTCACGATGTCCAGGATGTCTTCATCATTGAGCATGTTGTATTTAAGCAAGTGCTTGCGCATCTGCTCAATATCCTCTTCCACCTTTGCCATTTCCTCTTCGTCGCCGAGCACACGAATCACGTTGTCGCGTGCCACGATACGCAACTTAGGATACAGCGATTTAATCATCTGCAGGTGGGCATTGTTCACACCGTAGAACATCACTGGATCGATATCTTCGAGTACAATATGTTTCTCTATCAAAATGTCTTAATTCTATAAAGTTTAAACTATCCTATCTAATATTTTGTTATATAACGCTGCAAAATTACTACTTTTCCATGAAATGAGCAAATTTCGGCGAATAAAACATTCTTTAAATATTAAAAAAGCTATTTTTTCGAGAGATTTTGTTACCTTTGCAGCTAAATTTGGCGATGCGGTTCCCGTTTTGCCTGAAGAATATAGAATATTATTTCGTGAAAATAAGATAATTATGAAGATTAGTAAGAACAGATATTTACAGGGTTTTGGTATTGTGGTTTTGCTTCTGGCGCTGGTAAGAGTCATCTTCCCGGGAGTAGCAAAACCGAAGGTTGCGGCTGCTGGTGCGGCTGATTCTACGCTCGTGGCAGCGAAGGATTCGGCTGCTTCTGATGCTTCTTCTGCTGAGATTTCTGATACTCCCGCTGGTGCTGATGGAAATGTGGCTGAGGACCTGAAGAAGGATGAACTCTCTGTTATGCCTGATACGGCACAGAGCGGCAAGCCTTCTATCTTCTTCGACAAGGATGGCAGGGAGGTGAAGCATCGCATCTTCTCGGTGCCTCATTTCGGCAATACTTTCCCCGACCAGCAGGATGTGCAGATTCTGGCGGCTACTAAGCACGGCGTGAAACCGGTACAGAACCGTCTGGAGGCGGAGAACAGCAAGGGCAAGCTGGTGTATGTGGGCAGCAATCCTTTCTTTTATGTCGATAAGCTGAACAACAGTATTCCTTACCTGGTGCCTCGTGCCTCTGTGCTGCTCCAGGATATCGGCCGTGCCTATTTTGATTCGCTGCAGATCAAGGGCATTCCGCTGCATAAGATTATCGTGACGAGCATTCTGCGCACCAAGGATGATGTGGCGAAACTGCGTACCCGAAACGGCAATGCTACCGAGAATTCGTGCCATCTCTATGGTACTACCTTCGATATCTGCTACAACCGCTACAAGCAGATTCAGACCCGTGAACAGCCTCGCCGACAGGTGCAGAATGATACCCTGAAATGGGTGTTCTCCGAGGTGCTCCGCGATTTCCGCAACAAGAACCGCTGCTATATTAAATATGAGGTGAACCAGGGTTGCTTCCATATCACCGTGAAGTAATCTGGTTGTTCCCGGCACGCCCTTTCAGGGCGTATGGAGCTTACTTACGAAAGTTCTTTTATTTAATTCTTGATTCTCTTCAAATCTGCTTCTTCTCCCACTATCCAGATGATGTCTCCCTTCTTGAAGACTCGGGTAGGGGATACGTGCGTCAGATTCTCACGACCCTCTTCCAGTCCTACCACCATACAGTTGTATTTATCTCTTATTCCGCTTTCTATCAGTGTCTTTCCCAGGAATTCGCTGCCGCCGCTGATGATGAGCTGGCTGAGCTTCATCTCGCGCTTTTCTATTTCAGCCTCCTCAGGCAGCAGGTCGCTCTGCAGGGCGGTGTTGAATTTCTGCAGCTGGTCGTCGTTGCCGATTACCTGCAGTTTGTCGCCCGGGAAGATGATCATGTCGCCGTTCGGGATGTTCAGCCGGTGAGAGCCGCGGTGAATGCTGCTCAGGTCTACACCGAACCGCTGGCGCAGATGCAGCTCTCGCAGCGATTTGCCAGTCCAACTGCTATCTTCAGGCACTTCAAATTCGCTGATGTGGATATCACGGTCTAGCAGTCTGCCCTCGTAGAGCGGCCGCTTTTCGCCATTCACCTGAGCCGCAATATCGCGCGAGCGAAGGTTGTGAACGAAGACGCGCTCCATCACGATGCTACGCTTCTTGATGCGGCGGGAGGTTATCATCAGCATCACTACTGCTGCACCGATGCAGACAATCAGCGCATTGGTAAAGCGCGAGAGGAAATTGATGATGTAGAAGATGAAAGCCAGTGCTATCATAAAGCGCACGAACACCGTAAAGAGTAGCGGCACGCGGTTGATGCTGCTCTCCACCCAGAGTCGTTTCCACTCGGCACTGTGGTTCTTCTTCATCACGATGGCGCGCAGGAATGGTGAGATGAATAGGACGGTGAGCAGACCGGTGATGGCGTTGGCATACCAGTGGAGATGCCAGCCGGGCAGCAGATTGCGCATCAGCGGCAGCACGAAGGTGAACATCAGGGCGATGACGGCTGCCGAGAGGATGGAGTAGGCGGTGGTGTTGACCAGCATCTGGCGAATCAGCGATTTCCACTTGCTCTGCTGCTGCGTCTGGGGATGACTCATGGCAAAATGATTTAGAATATTGATGAGCTTGTCGGGCAGATGCTTCTCCATCACCTGATAGGTTGGCGTGGCAAGACGGATCATGTAAGGGGTGAGGAAGGTGGTGATGACACTCACCGCTACCACTACTGGATAGAGGAACTTGCTGATGACGCCGAGCGACAGACCCAGCGAGGCGATGATGAAAGAGAACTCACCAATCTGAGCCATCGAGAAACCGCAGCGCATCGCCGACTTCAGCGACTCGCCTCCGAGCATGAATCCGAAGGTGCCGAATATCGCCTGACCTACCAGGATGGTGCCTACCAGGGCAAGGATAGGAACGGCATATTCTACCAGAATCTTCGGGTCTACCAGCATACCTACCGATACGAAGAAGATAGCTCCGAAGAGATTCTTTACCGGTTCTACGAGTTTGATAATCTTCTCTGCCTCAATGGTTTCTGCCAGTATGCTGCCCATAACGAAGGCTCCGAAGGCGCTGCTGAACCCCACCTTGGTGCTCAGTACCGCCATGCCGCAGCACAGACCCAGCGAAACGATGAGCAGGGTTTCGGCATTGATAAGTTTCCTCACCGAACGCAGGAACCACGGAATGGCGAAGATACCCACGATAAACCACACGCCCAGGAAGAAGCCTATCTTCACGATGGAGGCAAGCATCTGCCCGCCGTCTGGACTGCTTCCGCTCGCTATCGCCGACAGCATCACCATCATCACGATAGCCAGGATATCTTCCAGTATCAGCACGCTCATCACCATCGAGGCAAACTTCTGGGTGCGCAGCCGCATATCATCGAATGCCTTATATATAATAGTGGTGGAGCTCATGGCGAGCATACCGCCCAGGAAGATGCAGTCCATCCTTCCCCAGCCGAAACTGTGGCCTACGCTGATGCCCAGCATCATCATGCAGAACACGATGACCACGGTGGCGATGATGGGAGAAGCGCCCATCTTCACGATTTTCTTGAACGAGAAGTCAAGACCGAGCGAGAAGAGGGTGAAGATGACACCGATGTCGGCCCAGGTCTGGATATCCGTCTCGTCGACTACCGACATGGTGTAGGACATGTGTGGCGAAACCAGGAATCCCGCCATGATGTATCCCAGCACCAGCGGCTGCTTGAGCCTTTTGAAGATGAGGGTTACGATGCCTGCTACCATCAGGATGAGGGCGAGGTCTTTTACTAAGAATGGAATTTCAGCCATATTTTTCTGTTTATGAAAAAGGGGAATTTAGATGTGTCTAAATTCCCCATATCTGTATTAGTCGTTAAATTCTTCTGTGATTTCCGCAATCTTCACGATGGTCTTCACTACCTTCTCCATTACCTGGATGCTCACAAACTCGTGAGGGCCGTGGAAGTTGACACCGCCGGCGAAGATGTTAGGACAAGGCAGACCCTTGAAGCTCAGCTGGGCTCCGTCGGTACCGCCGCGGATAGGTTCTACGCGAGGTGGAACGCCGCTCTCCTGCATCGCTCTGAGCACGATGTCGATGACGTGCATGTTAGGATCAATCTTCTCCTTCATGTTATAGTACTGGTCGTAGATAACCGCCTTTACGGTTCCGTCGCCATATTTCTCGTTCATCTTGTTCACGCAGTCCTCGATGAAATCCTTGCGGCTTTCAAACTTGTTGCGGTCGTGATCTCGGATGATGTAGCTGAGTTTTGCCTCCTCGCAGCGGCTCTCGATGCCGATGAGGTGGTAGAAACCCTGGTAGCCTTCAGTCTGCTCAGGAGTCTCGTTCTCAGGAATCATGTTCTGGAATTCCACAGCCAGTCGGCTTGCATTCACCATCTTTCCCTTGGCATAGCCTGTATGAACGCTCACGCCCTTGATGACGATTTTAGCTCCGGCAGCATTGAAGTTCTCATATTCCAGGTCGCCCAGGTCGCCGCCATCTACGGTGTAAGCCCAGTCGCAGCCAAACTTCTCTACGTCGAAATGATGTGCACCCATACCGATTTCCTCGTCAGGATTGAAACCTACTCGGATATCTCCGTGCTTGATTTCGTCGTGGTCGCGCAGATAGCACATAGCCTGTACGATTTCAGCGATGCCCGCCTTGTCGTCAGCACCCAGCAGGGTAGTACCGTCTGTCACGATGATATCCTCTCCCTTGTGAGCCTTCAGTTCTGGGAAAGTCTCAACGCTTGAGATGATGCCCGGGCTCAGCTCGATGTCGTTGCCGTCATAGTTCTTGATGACGCGCGCCTTTACATCCTTTCCGCTGGCATCAGGCGATGTATCCATGTGTGAAATAAATCCGATGGTAGGAGTCTTTTTCTTGGTATTGCTCTTCAGAGTGGCATAGATATAGCCCATGTCATCCATTTCGACATCGCTCAGTCCTTCGTCCTCAAGTTCCTTCTTCAGGTACTTGGCAAATTCGAGCTGTTTTGCCGTACTAGGCACGCTGGTCGATTCTTCGCTCGACTGTGTGTCGAATTTCGTATAGTTTATAAATCGTTCTACTAAATCCATGTTTTCAATTATTAATCATTTCTGTTGTTTCGGGTGATCTCGGTGGGATTCAAACCCACGACCTTCAGAACCGGAATCTGACGCTCTATTCAGCTAAGCTACGAGACCCTCTCCTGCCGCCCGTTTCTCCGCCTGAATGACATCGAATCGGGAAGTCGACTGCAAAATTACTGCTTTTATTTGAAATAACCAAATATTTGGGGCAGATTTTTTCATATATATAATGTGTATTTGCAAAATGTTCTACAAAATGCTACTGAAAAGCTAAAAAATGCTATCATTTTGCAAAATAATTTGGAAAAATGCTTGCAGATTAATTATTATTTTGTACCTTTGCAGCGCAAATACTAAAAAATAGATAAAAATGAGCAAACTGATAAAACCTGAAGGGTACAAGGCGCTGCTGGATATGCGCCAGACCGAAATGGGTATTAAAATGATAAAAGAATTCTTCCAGCAAAACCTGAGCACCGAGCTCCGTCTGCGTCGCGTTACCGCTCCGCTCTTCGTATTGAAGGGTTTGGGTATCAATGATGACCTGAACGGCGTAGAACGCCCTGTAAGTTTCCCTATCAAGGATTTGGGCGAAGCCGAGGCTGAGGTGGTTCATTCTCTTGCCAAGTGGAAGCGACTGACGCTTGCCGAGTATGAGATTGAGCCTGCTTATGGCGTATATACAGATATGAACGCCATCCGTGCTGACGAGGAGCTGGATAATCTTCATTCGCTCTATGTTGACCAGTGGGACTGGGAGGCTGTGATTACCAAGGAAGACCGTACCATTGCCTTCCTCGAGAATATCGTGCGCCGCATCTATGGTGCCATCTTGCGTACCGAGTTCCTGGCTTGCGAGCATTATCCTCAGCTGAAGCCTTTCCTGCCTAAGGATATTCATTTTATTCATGCGCAGGATTTGCTCGATATGTATCCAGACCTTTCTCCTAAGGAGCGTGAGGATGCTATCTGCAAGAAGTATGGCGCTGTATTTGTAGAGGGCATCGGAGGCAAGTTGAGCGATGGCAAGAAGCATGATGGCCGAGCTCCTGACTATGATGACTGGAGCACCGTGGCTGAGAACGGCAAGATGGGACTGAATGGTGATATCCTCATCTGGTATCCTGTTCTGGGTCGCAGTTTCGAGCTCAGTTCTATGGGTATCCGTGTCGACAAGGAGAGTCTGCTGCGTCAGCTTAAGCTGGAGGGCAAGGAGGATAGAGAGAAGCTTTACTTCCATCAGCAGCTCCTGAACGATAAGTTGCCTCTGAGCATTGGTGGCGGTATCGGCCAGAGCCGTCTGTGCATGGTATTGCTTCATAAGGCTCACATTGGTGAGATCCAGGCTAGCATCTGGCCTGAGGAGATGCGCAAGGAGGCTGAGGAAGCGGGCATGAACCTCATCTAGGCCTTTCTGCCGGTGCGTCATGGTGTGTACTGTGATGTGCTGCATATTCAGTTGATCTTTTTAAGATAATAATAATTTGCTTACGAAGGCTCCCGGTGCTTTTCTGCATCGGGGGCTTTTTTGTTTTATACCTTGAGGCTGTGTTTTACAGCGTCAACCCTTGCATTTCATGGGGTGTAAAACCTTGATGTCGCGTTTCGCGACATCAAGGTCTGCGCTTCATGGAAAAAAATGAATACGGTGCAAAAGTACAACAAAATCTCTGAACCGCCAAAATTCACCCTGCAGAGTTATGTTAAACCGATTTTAACATTCCGGCTTTCGTAGTTAAACAAAAAAAGTCGTAGAGTTGCTGGGGAGAAAACTATATTTTGTAAAATGTTTCTCTGTGTGTTTTGAGCAAGAAAACAATGAGATGCTATAAAAAAAAGCCATTTCTTCTGACTACTTCCTTTTTACCCAGAAAGCGTTACAGTGTGACAGTTGTGACAGTTGTGACAGTTTTCAGCGCCTACCCCCTCCTTCCCTTTCTTTAGAGGTAAATTATTATATATAAATATATATATAATAATTTAAATATATATACTTATAATTTGATAGCTGCAAACTCGCAATATACCCCTCCGCTGAAAACTGTCACAACTGTCACAACTGTCACACGGTAACGCCTTAGATCTTTTCTCTTCTATATCTCTTAAAGTGCCAGGCTTCTGATATTTGTAAAACAATTTTCTCCACTCCGTATAGGTTGTCCTACATGGAGTGGAGAATTTCGTATCGTGTGAAGTGTCTTTTACGTCATAACCAGATCCAGGTCCTTTGTGAGTTTTTTCATCGCAGGGTTCTTCTCCATAAGAAGTTCCAGAACTTCATTCTTGGTCAGAACCTTGCCTACCTCTTCCTGGTCGGCAAGTCGGTAGGTGATGCTCAGTTCGCTGTTGTGAAGACCTAAGACGAAAGTCTTGAGAATGCGGTTCTTGATGTTCAAAACGTCGTCTAGCAAGAGCTGGTTGTTGATGATAACCTCTATCTGCGGATAGTTGGTTATCTTCGGTACAATACTCTTCATGCGGTTGGCTAAGCCTATGAAATCCAGCTTGTTCTGCATTCTCATGCACATACTGAACCATGTTGCTTCCACCTGCTCTTGGGTGAACTCGTTCTGGTCACCCGTGATGGTCGCTTTTTCCTCATTGGCATCATCATACGGACTGTGCAGGCGGCGCTGGTTCTCCTCCCTCTTCTTCAGGTTAGAGAAAGTCATGCCTATGCCGCCCAGCTTGATGTTCTTGAGTCGTGGCTTGTGAGGCGATGCAGCATCAGTAGCAGCTCCGGCAGCGGCTGAGCCTTCTGGAGAGGCAGATGCGGCTGCGGTGGCAGATGCAGAATAAGATGCAGCATTGGAGGCTGCAGGAGCGGCTGTCGGTGCCCCTGACGAAGGCACGGCAGTAGCTGTAGCAGCAGACGCTCCCGGCTGTGATGACCGGTTTTCGCTGCTGCCAGAAGGCTCAGAACCTGCACCCTGAGAGGCAAGCTTAGACTGAGCCAGGAGTTTCTGAAACAGGGATTTTAATCTATTGGGCGTACGCCCCGCACTAGGCACATCCTGATCCTCGGGCTGCGTAATCTGGCCTATCTGTATCAGGGTGAGCTCTACCAGTAATCGCTTGTTGCTGCTGGCGCGGTAATGGATATCGCACTGGTTCATCAGTTCCAGCGCCTTATATAAAAAAGGTGTAGGTGCCTTCTGGGCCTGAGCCTGGAACTTGGCTTTCTGGTCGTCGCTGGTCTCGAGCAGAGGCAGGGTCTGAGGATCCTTCGCCATCATCACATTGCGCACATGCTGGGCAAGCCCCTGTATCATGTTGCCGCCATCGAAACCGCGGCTCAGAATGCCGTCGAGCGTTACCATCATCTCGGCCACCTTATTTTCCAAAGCCAGGTCTACCAGACGGAAATAGTTGTCGCTGTCGAGCACGTTCAGGTCCTCGATAACCTTCTGGTAAGTGATGTTGCCCATGCAGAAGCTGGCAGCCTGGTCGAAGATAGAGAGGGCATCGCGCATACCTCCGTCAGCCTTTTCGGCTATCACGGCGAGCGCCTGCTCTTCATATTGTATGCCTTCCTTCTCTGCCACCATCTTCAGGTGGTTGATGGTATTGGCTACCGTCATTCGCTCGAAGTCGTAAATCTGGCATCGGCTCAGGATGGTAGGCAGAATCTTATGCTTCTCGGTAGTGGCGAGGATGAAGATGACATGCTGAGGTGGCTCTTCCAGCGTCTTGAGAAAGGCGTTGAAGGCAGCTGTAGAGAGCATGTGGACCTCATCGATGATAAACACCTTATACTTGCCTACCTGAGGCGGGATGCGGGTCTGCTCCATCAGAACCTTAATCTGGTCAACACCGTTGTTGCTGGCGGCATCCAGCTCGAAGATGTTGTAGGAACGCTGCTCATTGAAGGCACGGCAGCTCTCACATTCGTTGCATGCCTCGCCGTCTTCACGAGGGTGCTCGCAGTTGATTGCCTTCGCAAAAATGCGGGCACAAGTGGTTTTGCCCACACCTCTCGGACCGCAGAAAAGATAGGCGTGCGCCAGCTTGCCGCTCTTCACTGCATTCTTCAAAGTGGTGGTCAATGCACTCTGTCCGACAACCGAATCGAAGGTCATCGGACGGTACTTTCTTGCAGAAACTATATACTCTTCCATTATTTTTTCTTAATTGATGATGCAAAGATAACAAAAAAATATTATCTTTGCAAACAAATTCGGAAGAAATGAGTAAAAAACTTGGTATTATATGGAATTATCTCGCTCATTATAAGTATCTTATAGTGATTGTAGCGGGTGTTCTGGTAGTTGGTGTAGTTGACGACAACAGTGTAAGACAGCACATTAAGTACCAGATAGAGATAGCTACGCTCCGTTCGGAGATAGAAAAGTATCGTGAGCAGTATGAAAACGACAAGCATACCCTGCGTGATATGCAGCATGGTGCGCGGGCATTTGAGAAGATAGCCCGCCAGCGTTATTTCATGAAGGCTGATGATGAAGACATCTTTGTATTGAGTTCGGATATTCCGGAAAAAACTAACGAACAAGACGAAAATGAAACAATTGAGTAAACTGGAAAGTGCTATTTTCTTGCTGGGCGGCGTGCTGATGGTTGTCGGTGCGGCTTGCTTCGCATTTGGTTTTTCACATCCGCAGCTGGTGCAGGTAACGAGCTGGGGGTTCCTGCTGGGCACCATACTCTTCAGCGTGATGCAGGCGATGCAGTTCTATGAGGGACCTTCGCTGGTTATCCATCGCCTGAAGAGAATGCAGTATGTAGCAGACATCTTCTTCGTGCTCTCAGGCATCTCGATGGTAGATACGGTGTATGCTTTCCTGCGCCGCTGGTTTGAGAATTATGAGACCTATATCACCTATTTCTATAATAAGTGGGTAGTCTTCCTTCTCATCGCAGCCCTGCTGGAACTGTATACCACGCATCGCATCTCTCATGAACTGAAGAAGGAAAACAATCAGTAATATAGAAAGGACGAGAAAAAAGCTTTCGGTGGTCAACAGGAGTGCAAACAAAACATAAATCTTGTAAGAATGAATTAAATTGCTGCAATTTATTTCGTCAGTTCAAATTAAGATTGTACTTTTGTTCACCGAAAGTGATATAGATAGCTTATGAATAGAATATTTTACGCATTCATTGCCTTGATGGCACTTGCATCTTGTGCCAACAGTTACGATATCTCGGGTACTTCTAACGTAAGTACTCTGGACGGACGCATGCTGTACCTTAAGATACTGGAAAACAACGATTTCAAGAACGTGGATTCTTGCGATGTAGTGCACGGACAGTTCCATTTTCAGGGTTCTGTCGATTCTATGAAGATGGCGAATATCTTCATGGATGATGACCCTGTGCTGCCGCTGGTGCTGGAGAGTGGAAGCATTACGGTGAAGCTCGATGATACACAGCAGGTGGTAAGCGGTACTCCTATGAACGATAAACTCTTCGGATTCTTCAAGAAATACCAGCAGATTCAGAATCAGTTGCGCGAACTGGTACACAAGCACGACCAGGCTATCATGAACGGTAGCGATATGGTGGCTGTCAACAAGCATCTGAACGAGGAATCCATCCGCCTCTCTGAGCAGGAAGACAAGCTCATCACTTCGTTTGTTACCGACAATTTCAACAATGTGCTGGGACCGGGCGTCTTCTTCCTCGTTACAATGGGCAACCAGTATCCGATGCTCTCTCCTTGGATTGAGGATATCATGAGCAAGGCTACCGACTATTTCAAGAATGATCCTTATGTAAAGGACTATTATAAAAAAGCTCAAGAGAATCAGGAGATTATGAACGGTACACGAGATGCGCAGAGCGGCATGCAGCCAGAGATGGAAGCGGCTCCACAGGTAAATCCTGATGCGGCTCCGGCACCTACAGCCAACGAACTGGCTGCGCCTACGATTCCTGAAAAACAGGAAGGTCAGGAGTAGAAACAGGGCTCTTTCGAGTTCTTGGGCATTAACATCTTGTAAAACTCTTCATTTTATAAGTTTAGTAATATGAAATTAATCAAGAATGGAACCATTATAAATGAGGGTCGCTCTTTTGTGGGCGACCTCTTGTTGGATGGTGAATTTATCAAGGAGATATATGAAGGCGAGGCACCCCGTGGCAATTACGATGAAGTCATCGATGCCTCGGGGTGTTTTGTTTTGCCGGGTGTGATTGATGATCATGTCCACTTCCGTGAGCCGGGACTTACGCAGAAGGCTGACATCGAGAGCGAAAGCCGTGCTGCTGCCTTTGGTGGTGTGACCAGCTATTTTGAGATGCCTAACACGGTGCCTCAGACTACCTCTCTGGAGGCCTGGCAGGCAAAGCGGCAGCTGGGCGCTGAGAAAAGTCATGTGAACTACAGTTTCTTCTTTGGTGCTACCAATGATAATGTAAATGATTTTGAACAGCTCGATACGCATCGTGTTCCTGGAATCAAGCTCTTTATGGGCTCCAGTACGGGCAATATGCTGGTGGATAAATATGAGGCGCTGCAGGCTATCTTCAAGAAGGCGAAAGAGCTGGATTTGCCGGTGATGACCCACTGTGAGGATACCGAAATCATTAACCGCAACATGCAGCTGGCTAAGCAGAAATGGGGTGAGGACCCTGCCGTAGAACATCATCCGGAAATACGCAGCGAGGAGGCTTGCTATGAAAGCAGCCGTCTGGCGGTGCAGCTGGCTAAGGAAAGCGGGGCGCATCTCCATATCGCTCACGTTACTACGGCTAAGGAATTGGAGTTCTTCGGTAAGGATGAAAATATTACAGGCGAGGCTGTTGTGGCTCATCTCATGTTCTCGGATAAAGATTACGCAGTGAAGGGCGCACGCATCAAATGCAACCCTGCAGTAAAGACCGCTGCTGACCGCGAAGCTTTACGTAAGGCGCTGAGTAATGGTGAGATAACTGTAGTGGGTACCGATCATGCTCCTCATCAGTTGAAGGATAAACAGGGCGGTTGTGCCAAGGCTGCATCAGGTATGCCAATGGTACAGTTCTCGCTGGTAAGCATGCTGAAACTTGTTGACGAAAAGGTAATCAGTATCGAGCGCCTGGTTGAACTGATGTGCCATAATCCAGCCCGTCTGTTCCATATCAGTCAGCGCGGCTTCCTGCGTCCGGGTTATAAGGCAGATGTCGTTGTGGTGCGCAAGGGAGAGCCTTGGAAGGTGACCGCAGAGGTGATTCAGAGCAAGTGTAAATGGAGCCCTGTAGAGGGTGACGAGTTTGCATGGAAAGTGGAACAGACTTTCTGCAACGGTAGTCTGATCTATAACAAAGGTGTGTTTGATGCCGCTTGCAGAGGAGAGGAACTGGAGTTCAGAAACAATTCCTGAAAATGGAAATCTTACGGGGATTGTAAAATAAAATATCGTATCGGATGCGAAGAATAGTATACAATATAAGCGAAATTGAGCCATATATCAACTGGCTATACTTTTATCATGCCTGGGGATTGAGCGGCAAACCTCGAGAGGAAAAGGAAAAAATGAAGGCTGAGGCGCTCGATATGCTCCATTCATGGGAAGGCGAATATCATACCTATGCCGTCTTCGGACTCTTCGAGGCGAACAGCGAGGGGGATGATATCTGGCTGGAAGGGCAGAAAGTCCGCTTCCCGATGCTCCGTCAGCAGCATCCGGCGGCTCAGGGAGAACCCAATCTCTGTCTGGCTGATTTCATCCGTCCTCTGGGCAGTGGAATAACAGACCGGCTGGGTATCTTCTGCACGACGGTAGATGGCGGTCTGGAGAAGAAATATCGCTCGGACGACTACCTCAATATGATGGCACAGACACTCTGCGACCGGTTGGCTGAAGCCACGGCAGAGAAGTTGCACGAAGAGGTGAGACGCAGCATCTGGGGCTATGCTCCCGACGAGCAGCTGAGCATCGAAGACCAGCATCTGGAGCGCTATCAGGGCATCCGTCCGGCTATAGGATATCCTTCGCTGCCCGATACCAGTGCCAACTTCATCATCGACCAGCTCATCGATATGAGTCAGGTGGGCATCCGGCTCACCACAAGCGGAATGATGACGCCTCATGCCAGTGTCTCGGGGCTGATGTTTGCACATCCCAAGTCGCGGTATTTCGAACTGGGACGGATAGGAGACGACCAGCTTCGCGACTATGCACAGCGCAGAGGAGTGCCCGTGCAGGCAATGAAAACGTATCTTCAATCAAGTTTGATCAAGAAATGATAGCAAGAATATTGATACCCGTAGTGTTATTCACCCTGTTGCCGTATCTGTGGATATATAAAAGGTATGGCAAGTTACGGCTGAAGAGTCTCTGGCAGCGGGTGCTCTTCTGGTTGCCGGCTTTCGTGGTTATCGCCTACAGCGCATATATCACGATACTGCCCAACTTCCTGCCACGCAATCCGGTGCTCATCGACATCTGGTTTGTGATGATGGCAGTATGTGCGGTTCCGCAGTTTGTCTTCAGCCTGTTCAGTGTCTTCGGCTGGTGCTGTATGAGGCTTCTCCACGGCCATCGCAACTGGGGCAAGCTCCTCGGACTGGTAGTGGGAGCGGTGGCGTTCTTCTGCTTCATCTACGGATTTACCGAAGGTTTTCCTAAGATGCAAGTCAAGCGTATCACCATCTATGTACCTAATCTGCCGAAGTCTTTCGAGGGCTATCGCATCGTTCAGTTCAGCGATATCCATCTCGGGTCATACTATGGCTGGCGTGGTCATCTGCCTCAGCGCGATATCGACAGCATTAATGCCGAAAAACCTGATCTGATTTGCTTTACGGGTGATTTACAGAATGTTACGCCCGATGAACTGCCTGAGTATCAGGCGCTGCTCAGCAGTCTGAAAGCCAGAGATGGCGTGATGAGTGTGCTGGGCAATCACGATTACACCTATTATATGGATGTAGATGATGAGCAGGAGATAGCTGCGCTCGAGAAGCGGATGCAGGACTTCCAGCGGAGTTGCGGATGGCGCCTGCTGATGAATGAGCATGTGGCGGTGCATAGAGGCGCTGACAGCATCTATGTAGCTGGTACAGAGAACTATGACAAGCCAAAGCGCACCAATGTAAGGAAGGCGCTGTATGGCATCAGACCGGGCTCTTTCGTGCTGATGCTGCAGCATATTCCGAAGCAATGGCGCGAGACTTGGCCTTCTACTATTAATAAGGAGAAGGATGAGGATGGCGATGTGATAGGACCTGACAGGAAGGATTCGCTGGTCGTAGCACCGCAGCTTACGCTGAGCGGTCATACGCATGCGGGGCAGATCAGTATCCTGGGCTTGCGTCCGTCGATGTTTACTCCTTATGATTACGGCCTCTTCGAGGAGGAGGGTTGCCAGCTCTATACCACATCGGGTCTGGGCGGTACCGTTCCAATCCGCATAGGGGCTACGGCAGAAATCGTGGTCATTACACTAAAGAGAAAATAAGGAGTGTTGAGTGTTGAATGTTAAATGTTGAGTGTTAAATTATTCATTCTTAAATAAAAAATGAAGTACTTATATCGTCTGTATCAGCTTGTAATATGCTTGCCTATCCTGTTGGTAGCTAGCGTTTTAACCAGCTTAACTACTGTTTTGGGATGCATGCTGGGTAATGGTCATTTCTGGGGCTATTATCCTGGTAAATATTGGTCCTGGCTTTGGGTCCGCATCCTCCTTCTGCCTGTAAAGGTGGAGGGACGTGAGCATCTCAAGAAGAACCAGAGTTATGTTTTCGTGGCCAATCATCAGGGCGCTTTCGATATCTTCCTGATATACGGTTTCCTGGGCAGAAACTTCAAGTGGATGATGAAGAAGGGCTTGCGCAAAGTGCCTCTCATCGGTATCGCCTGTGAGTATGCGCACCACATCTTTGTAGACAAGAGCGGACCTTCTAAGATCCGTGCTTCTTATGACCGTGCTCGCGAGGTGCTTAAAGAGGGCATGTCGCTGGTGGTATTCCCAGAGGGTGCCCGTTCGTTTACGGGGCACATGGGCGTGTTCCGCCGCGGTGCTTTCATGCTTGCCGATGAACTGCAGTTGCCGGTATGTCCGCTTACCATTAATGGCAGTTTTGATGTGAAGCCTCGCATGAAGGACATCTACTGGGCTTTCTGGCATCCTCTGAAGCTCACCATTCATGAGCCTATCGAGCCGATAGGCAAGGGAGCTGACAATATCAAGAACCAGATGAACAAGAGCTATGAGGCGATCATGAGCGGACTTGACAAGAAATATCAGGGTTTTGTAGAGAATCCGGACCAATAATTTCGGGTTTTTGCTTGTTATTTCAAAAATAAGTTGTAATTTTGCATCTGTATTACATTATATAGAATCAGAATCATTAAAATTAGAAGAAGTTATGAGTGATAGCATAGTAATCATTCCTACATATAATGAGAAGGAAAACATCGAGAAAATCATCCGTGCTGTCTTCGGTCTCGAAAAGCAGTTTGATATCCTCGTTATCGATGACGGAAGTCCTGACGGTACTGCTGCCATTGTTAAGGGCTTGATGGCTAATGAGTTTGCCGGTCGTCTGCATATCCTGGAGCGTTCGGGTAAACTCGGTTTGGGTACAGCCTATATCATGGGTTTCAAATGGTCATTGAAGCAGGGCTATGACTTCATCTTCGAGATGGATGCCGACTTCAGTCATGATCCTAATGATTTGCCTCGTCTCTATGCGGCAACTCACGATGAGGGGTATGATGTGGCTGTAGGCTCAAGATATATTTCGGGTGTGAACGTGGTCAACTGGCCTATCGGACGCGTATTGATGAGCTATTTCGCTTCTAAATACGTACGTATCGTAACCGGATTTAAGGTGAATGATACCACAGCTGGATTCGTCTGCTACCGACGTAAGGTGTTGGAAACCATAGACTTGGATGCTATCCGCTTCAAGGGCTATGCTTTCCAGATAGAGATGAAATATACGGCTCATCGAATAGGTTTCAAGATCAAGGAGGTGCCTGTCATCTTTGTTAACCGTCGTGAAGGTGTGAGCAAGATGAGTGGTGGCATCTTTGGTGAGGCTTTCTTTGGCGTGATGCGACTGCGCCTGGATGGCTGGTTCAAGAAATATCCGAAGAAGGATTAATACTCAGTAATCAGTAATCACTAATCAGTACTTGGATGGAAATCCAAAAGATAGAAAAAACATACGGGCGTTCGCCACAGGCGGATGCCCTCTTTGATTTGATGGGGAAGAAGTCGGTTCATTCCATTTTTCTCCAGGGTTTGCTGTGCTCTTCGGCTCCGATGTTCTTTGCTTCTCTGCAGGGGAAGATGAGGCGTTCGGTACTCTTCGTACTGGATGATGCCGATGAAGCAGGCTATTTTTATCACGATCTCACTCAGATGATGGGGCAGGAGAAGGTCTTCTTCTTTCCTTCCAGCTATCGGCGTGCCGTGAAATACGGGCAGCGTGATGCAGCGAACGAAATCCTACGTACAGAGGTGCTGGCGCGCCTCTCTTCGGGAGGACATTTCCTGGTAGTCACTTATCCCGATGCACTGGCAGAGCTCGTTGTGGCTAAGCAGAATCTGGATGAACGAATTCTGAAACTGACTGTAGGCCAGCAGATTGCTCAGACCGATGTGGTTCATACCCTGCGCGATTTCGAACTCAAAGAAACCGATTATGTTTATGAACCGGGCCAGTTTGCCGTGCGTGGAAGTATCCTCGATGTCTATTCCTACAGCTGCGAATATCCGTTCCGTATCGACTTCTTCGGCGATGAGATTGACACCATCCGTACCTTTGATGTTGAGACCCAGCTCTCGCAGGCGAAGCGCACAGAGATAGAAATCGTGCCCGAACTCGCCCATATCGAGAGCAACAAGCAGTGTTTCCTCAATTTCCTCTCCGAAAGTACGCCAGTCGTGGCGAAAGACCTTTCTTTCGTTTGCGACCGCATCGGTCAGATCTATACAGAAGGCTTCTCATCGCAGAGCCTTACCGAGCAGCTGGAGGGGGCTACTGAGGTAGAGGCTGAGCGCATCAGACATGACATGAAGACCGAGCTCAACCTCGTTTCTCCGCTCGATTTCAAGAAGGCAGTAGCGGCTCATCTCCGTATCGAGTTCGGCAAGGTCGCTCCGCCAGAGAGTTCGGCTGTGATACCTTTTAATATCGCTCCACAGCCTCTTTTCCATAAGAATTTCAATTTGCTTTGCCAGACTCTGGAGGATTTCCTGCTCCAGGGTTACACCTTATATATATTGGCAGATAGCCAGAAGCAGCAACAGCGCCTGAAGGATATCTTTGAAAGCGAAGAGCTGAAGCGCTACGCCATCCGTTTTACACCGGTAGACAAGACGCTTCATGAAGGCTTTACTGACCATGACAAGAAGTGCTGCTTCTTTACCGATCATCAGATTTTTGACCGTTTTCATAAATATAACCTGCGCTCAGATAAAGCGAGAGCCGGCAAGATGGCACTCACCATGAAGGAACTGCAGGAGATGGAAGTGGGAGATTTTATCGTGCATGTAGACTTCGGTATCGGCAAGTTCGGCGGTCTGGTTAGGATTCCTACGGGCAACAGCTATCAGGAAATGATCCGCATCGTCTATACGAACAATGACAAGGTGGATGTTTCTATCCACTCGCTTTATAAAATCAGCAAATATCGCCGCAGCGATACCGGTACTCCGCCTCGCCTGTCTACACTGGGTACAGGTGCCTGGGATAAACTCAAGGACAAAGCTAAGAAGCGAATCAAGGACATTGCGCGCGACCTCATCAAACTCTATGCCCAGCGCCGACGGGAGAAGGGATTCGCCTTCAGTGCCGACAATTATCTGCAGCATACGCTGGAGGCTTCCTTCCTGTATGAAGATACGCCAGACCAGAATAAGGCTACTCAGGAGGTGAAGAAGGATATGGAGAGCGGCAGACCGATGGACCGTCTGGTTTGTGGCGATGTGGGCTTCGGCAAGACTGAGGTTGCCATCCGTGCAGCCTTCAAGGCAGCGTGCGACAGCAAGCAGGTTGCGGTGCTGGTGCCTACTACCGTTCTGGCTTTCCAGCACTATCAGACTTTCAAAAAGCGTCTGGAAGGCATGCCTGTAAGGGTAGACTATCTCAGTAGAGCCCGTACAACGAAGGAAACCAGAGAGGTGCTTGACGCCCTGAAAGAGGGTAAGATTGATATCCTCATAGGTACGCATAAGCTGATATCAAAGACCGTGAAATGGCATGACCTGGGACTGCTCGTCATCGATGAAGAGCAGAAGTTCGGTGTGTCTACCAAAGAGAAACTCCGTCAGCTCAAGGTAAATGTCGATACACTCACGATGAGTGCCACTCCGATTCCGCGAACCCTCCAGTTCTCTCTGATGGGCGCCCGGGATATGAGTATCATGCGCACTCCGCCACCTAACCGTTATCCGATTCATACCGAACTGGTAACGTTTAGTAGTGAAGTTATCTGCGATGCCATCAATTTCGAGATGAGCCGAAACGGACAGGTTTATTTCGTATGCGACAGAATATCCAAGCTTCCGGAGCTCAAGATGCTCATCGAGAAGCATATCCCAGACTGTAGGGTAGCAATCGGTCACGGACAAATGAAGCCAGAGGATTTGGAGAAAATCATCATGGGCTTTATCAATTATGATTATGATGTACTGCTTTCTACCACTATTGTAGAGAACGGTATCGATATTTCCAATGCCAATACGATTATCGTGAGCGATGCTCATCACTTCGGATTGAGTGACCTGCATCAGATGCGTGGACGCGTAGGAAGAAGCAACAAGAAGGCTTTCTGTTATCTGATGGCGCCACCTAAGAGTGCACTTACTCCTGAGGCGCGTCGCCGTCTGGAGGCTCTGGAGACGTTCAGCGAACTGGGTAGCGGCTTCAATCTCGCCATGCAGGACCTGGATATCCGCGGTGCGGGTAATCTGCTGGGCTCTGAGCAGAGCGGTTTTATGGAAGATCTGGGTTATGAAACCTACCAGAAGATTCTCTCTCAGGCTGTCACAGAGTTGAAGAACGAGGAGTTCTGTGATCTTTATCAGGAGAAGATGGATGAAGGTGCCCAGCTTACGGGTGATGATTTCGTTGACGATTGTGGCATTGAGAGCGATCTGGAGATGTATTTTCCTCAGACTTATGTACCGGGTGACAGTGAGCGCATGCTCCTTTATCGTGAACTGGACCGTTTGGAGAGCGATGAGGAAGTAGAGGCTTACCGCAAGCGTATGATAGACCGTTTTGGTCCTGTGCCTCATGAAGCAGACGAACTGATGCATGTGGTAGGTCTGCGTAGGGTAGGCAAGAAGCTAGGTTGCGAGAAGATTATTCTCAAGCAGGGCTATATGCAGATGCAGTTTGTGAGCAATGTAAACAGTCCGTTCTACAGAAGTCAGATGTTTAACCGCATACTCGCTTACGTTACCAGTCATATTCAAGATTGTGTTCTGAAGGAAAAATTCAACAAGCGAATGCTTCGCATCAATGATGTGAAGACAGTAGGACAGGCTGTAAATCTGTTGAATCAGATATCGCAGATAGATTTAGGTAATGAGAAAAAATAATCTGTGTCTGCAGTCTATGGGTAAAATCCTGTATCAATTGTGGAAGTAGACAATAAAACAGACTGTTGATTTATACTGAAAGGTTAGAAATCTGACAACGTTACATGATGATATGTCAACTTTACATGATAATATGTTTCAGTTTAGTGTATAAAAAAAACATTGGAATCTCAATATCACTATTGAACTCCAATGTTTTATTTTTTTGTATAAGTAAAAGATGATGATAAGCGTTTCACAACGCATTTTGAATTTTTCTGTTGCAAAGATACTATTTTTTATTATAATATAGGGGGTAATATTTGGTATTTTATGGGGTAATATTTGATTGAATTTATAAAAATGACACTGAAAATACACTTATATAATAAATAATACCTGTAGAATGAACTATTTTATTGGATAAGAATAAAAAAATAGTGGAAAAACACATAAAAAAGTTCTTTATTTCATTTTTTATTTGTACCTTTGTTCTGGCATACAACAATTTTAAACATATATATAAATATGAGACAGAAAAAGTACATCTTAAGCGAGCAGGAACTTCCTACTCAGTGGTACAACATTCAGGCAGATATGCCTAACAAGCCATTGCCACCGTTGAACCCTCAGACACACCAGCCAATGAATGCTGATGATTTGTCACACGTATTTAATAAGGAGTGCTCAAAGCAGGAACTTGATACAGAGCACGCTTGGATTGATATTCCGGAAGATGTGCTGGAGAAGTACACCTTCTACCGTTCAACCCCTCTTGTACGTGCTTACGCCCTTGAGGAGGCACTCGGTACTCCGGCGCATATCTATTTCAAGAATGAGAGTATCAATCCGTTAGGCTCTCATAAAATCAATTCAGCCATTCCTCAGTGCTACTACTGTAAGCAGGAGGGGGATACCAATGTCACTACAGAGACTGGTGCAGGACAGTGGGGTGCAGCCCTCTCTTATGCAGCAAAACTCTACGGCCTGGAGGCAGCAGTTTATCAGGTAAAGATTACCATGCAGCAGAAACCATACCGTTCCAGCATCATGCGTACGTTTGGAGCCACTGTAGAGGGTTCTCCTTCTATGAGTACACGCGCAGGTAAGAACATTATCACACGTGATCCTCATCATCCTGGTTCGCTCGGTACTGCCATCAGTGAGGCTGTTGAGCTGGCTACAACCACTCCGGGCTGTAAGTATACGCTGGGTTCTGTGCTCAATCATGTGGCACTTCACCAGACCATCATCGGTCTAGAGGCAGAGAAGCAGATGGCTATGGCAGGTGAGTATCCTGATCAGGTGATTGCTTGTTTCGGTGGTGGTAGTAACTTTGGTGGTATTGCCTTCCCATTCCTCCGTCACAACTTCACAGGCGAGCGCCATACTGAGTTTATAGCTGCAGAGCCGGAGAGCTGTCCTAAGCTGACTCGCGGTAAGTTCGAGTATGATTTCGGTGATGAGGCAGGTTACACTCCATTGCTGCCAATGTTTACTCTGGGGCATGATTTCAAGCCTGCCAACATTCACGCAGGTGGTCTCCGTTATCATGGTGCTGGTATGATTATCTCCCAACTTCTGAAGGATGGTTATCTGCATGGTGTAGATATCCCTCAGCTGGAGTCATTCAAGTCAGGCATGCTCTTCGCTCAGACCGAGGGTATCATTCCTGCTCCAGAGAGCTGTCATGCGATTGCAGCCACTATACGTGAGGCTCTGAAGGCTAAGGAAGAGGGCAAGGAGAAGGTTATCCTGTTCTGTCTCTCAGGTCATGGTCTTATCGATATGCCGTCTTACGATAGCTTTATCAATGGCGATTTGCACGATTATTCTGTGAGTGATGAAGAAATCCAGCAGTTCCTCAAGGATGTGCCAAAGGTTGACTAATTTTCAGTTAACAGTTAATAGTTTATAGCAAACAGTTGACAATTATTCTTTGAGATATATTGAAATAACAAGATCACATTATAAAAGAAGCCAGGCTGCGAAAAGCAACCTGGCTTTTTATTTAGAGATTCTATTTTCTTTTATTTAGAGATTCTATTCTCTTTTTTTTAGAAATTCTATTCTCAGTTCGAGACTTCTATCTTTCATTAGAAGTTCAACCACTCTTCGATAGCCTTAGCGATGACATCGAAGCTTGTGGTAGGCTCGAAGCGGGCTACAACCTGACCCTTCTTGTTAACGAGGAACTTGGTGAAGTTCCACTTGATATCGGCACTCTCCTTGTAGTTAGGATCAGCCTCGCTCAACATCTTGTCGAGAACAGGGTAGAGAGGGTGGCTCTCGTCCCAACCAGCAAAGCCCTTACATTCTTTCAGAAATTTGAAGAGAGGGGCAGCATCGTCTCCGTTTACCTTGATCTTCTTGTAGCGCTGGAACTCTGTGCCGTATGTAAGCTTGCAGAACTGATGAATGCTTTCATCTGTACCAGGGGCTTGCTGACCAAACTGGTTGCAAGGAAAATCAAGTATTTCGAAACCTTGAGAATGATAGGTCTCATAAAGTTTCTCCAGTTCCTCATACTGAGGTGTGAAACCACACTTTGTGGCGGTGTTAACGATGAGCAGCACTTCGTTGGCATACTCCTTGAGGGAAACATCCTTTCCCTTTCTGTCTTTAACAGAAAATTCGTAAACAGTTCTCATTTTTTTTATCTTTATGTATGTGTTATCTATATTTCCGATCTCAACTTATATGATCTAGAGTGCAAAGATACTACTTTTCTCTTAGAATACTTCAATAGTTTTTTTAAAAATTCTAAAAATCGAACAAAATCATAGATGAAGGAATAAGCGTAATATATATAATGTAGATAGTATCGCAGTTAAGAGTATATAGATTCCGTAGATAATTGGGTTTGTGAATAGAAAGGTGTGTAGATTATAAGACTGCATAACGGCCTGCATGAAAGTTGAAAAAATAAAAAATGCAGGATTTTCACAAACCCTGCATTCCTTTTTCTTTACCTCTTTTTCCTCAAAAAACAAAGAAAAAGAGGTTTACGATTAATCTATCATTTAACTTTTCTAAGAACTTGTTGCAAAGATACTACATTTTCTTGTAACACCAAACTTTTTCTCAGTTTTTTTTCAGTAAAAAGGGAAAATTAATCAAATACCCCCCCCCATTTTTATACTTTTTTGCAATATTCGGTCAAAAAACTAAGCAAAACGGCTCAATTTTATGACTATTCTGCTTTTTTCCTTGCTTAAACGTTTTGCTGTGTACGATAACGAAGAAGGCTGTGCTCGGCAACAACTGAAGATATGTTCTGTATATGTATTACTTTTTTGTCAATACAGATGAAAGCAGCCATCAGTAATGATGACTGCTTTCATCTGTAATTATGCGGGCTATCCCTGCGTTCTGTTTCGGTATTCAGTAGGCACGATACCCGTTTCTTTCTTGAATACCTTCGAGAAATACTTAGGGTCGGTGAAACCTACTGCAAAGGCGATGCTGCTCAGTGTGTCGTCTGTCTTGCGCAACATCTCGCATGCCTTCTTGATACGTATATGGCGAACGAAGTCTACCGGCGTCATTCCGGTCGTTGCTTTCACCTTATTATATAGTACGCTTCGGCTCATACCGATTTCGTTCGAGATATCATCTATCTTGAGTTCCGGGTTGCCTGCATTTTCAACAATAAACCTGAAGGCACGCATCATGGTTCTGTCCTGCATCTGTGCCGCCATAAATGCCAGCTCGCTGTTTGGGTCAACCGCTTCGTTCTCGGCACTAGTTTCAGCCTGGTTAATAGCAGGCAGAGGAGCTGCTGCAGGCAGTATTCGCAAGGCTGCTATGGCATCTTTATCGCCAGCTTCCTTCAGTTTTCTGATGATATCCACCTGAATGTTGCGGCGCTGGGTGAGGATAGCCTCTATTCGGCCGAGCAGATAAGGGGTAGAGAATGGCTTGGTGATATAGGCATCAACACCTTCATCAAAGCCTCGCTGCTGATCTTCTACGCTTGCCTTGGCTGAGAGAATCATCACTGGGATGTTGTTGAGGGTGGTATCCTGCTTGATCTCGTGAATCATCGACAAACCATCCATCACAGGCATGGTAACGTCCGTGAGGATAAAGTCTGGTATCTCCTTGCGGACCATCACCAAACCAGTCTTTCCGTTCTCTGCAAGCAGCACGTTGTAGGTAGGCGAGAGAATGCTGTAGAGGAACTTGCGCAGGTCGGCATTGTCTTCTACTACCAGTACCGTCTGGTCTTTTTGTTCCGCTTCTTCCTGTGCAGTTTCCTGTTCCTTGCCCATTTCTTCCAGGCGTTCAGCCTCTGCATCCTTTTCTTCTTTCTGTTTATTTACTTCTTCCAGATAGTCGGATGCATTGCGGTCGTCAATCTGTCCGTTCTCTTTCTCCCTTTCTGTCAGGTCGTAATCTTCCTCGCTCAGACCGCTGTTCGTACGGAAGTCTGCCTTGTTGCCGTATCTCTGAGCCTTGTCCAGCATTACCAGCATTTCGTTGGCATTGTCTATTACCATTCTCAGCAGTTCCTTGCCCTTTCGGGTGATACCCGGTTCGGTATCCAAAACGGTTTTTACCGGGGCTCCGATGAGCGTTAGAGGGGTTCTCAGACGGTTGGCAGCATCGCTGTAGAACTCGTTCTTCATCACGCTCATCTCGTGGGTTACGTTCTCGCGCTGGCGCTGGTTGTAGGTATAGAAGATTGCGCCTACGATACCGAAGAGCAGGAGCAGCATCAGAAATTTGCCCCAGATGCTTTCCCAGAAGGTAGGGCGCACTTCGATAGGCAGTTCTGCCACATACTTGCTCCATACACCGTGAGAGTTGGTGGCTCTCACCTTGAGTACGTAATCGCCATGACTGATACGGTTGAAGCCGATGCTATTGCTGCTTCCGTTCGATATCCACTCGCCTGGAGCTGTATAACCATCTATGCGATAGAGATATTTGGTCTGATACTTGCGCTGATAATCGAGCGATGCGAAGGTGATGGTCAGATTTCGCTTGTTGGCAGGAATCACCACTTTATCCTTGTGCAGGATAGGTTCCGACTCCTTCTCTCCGCTATAGTGGAGGGAACAGAAGATGACTTTAGGCTGGTAGTTGCTCTTCTTCAGCGTAGCCGGATTGAAGGTAATCAGTCCCATCGGGGTACCTACCGAGATGTTGTTGCTTGCCGGATCGTGGTAAGGACGGCTTTGCGAGAGCGACATGTTGAAGTCGAAGTCGTTAGGTCCGAACACATTGCACTGTCCCGTTTTCGGGTTTACGCAGTCGATACTCGATTCTCTGATTACCCAGATTCTTCCCTGGTTGTCTTCTACCATGCCCTGTACGATGCCTTCGTTAATATCGATGGCATGGAAGTATTTCGTCTTCAGGTTGTTTTGCAGGAGCGATTTGCTCACAATCTCTTCCATCAAACCGCCCTGTTGCGAGATATACATCTTGCCGCTGGTGTGCTCCATGATATTGTTCATATCGTTTGCAGCCAGACTAGTTGTATCGTTCGGTATGTAGTAGGTCTTGTGGTAATTAATCTTTCTTGCATTTGTAAAGGCATCACTGAAGGTGATGAGACCATCTGTAGTTCCTACGAGAATGGTTCCCGTAGTGGTGCAGCAGATGCGGCGTATGCGGTCGTAATGCTGTTTCTCCCAAGGCAGTCCGTTTCGTTTACTGATGAAGCTGATACTGCCGTCTGCCGCCTCGTTAACAAGTGCCAGCCCACCTCCGTAGGTACCTATCCAGATGCGTCCGGTGCGGTCGGCTACAATGTCTTGTATCTTGTCGAACGGCAGCGATGACGGGTTGTTGGCATCATAAACAAAGTGTCTTACCTGCATTTTATCTATCAGATAGACACCATTTCCGTTGGTTCCTATCCATGCTCTTCCCTTGATATCGAAGTGGATAGACATGATGCTCTTCTCGGCGAAGTTTACCTGCTGTGGCACAATCTGTCCGCTTGGCGACAGGTATCCGATGCTTTGGTAGGATGCGTTGAGCACCTGGATTATGCCATTGTAATAACCAGCCCAGATATGTCCGTCTGGCGATGCATTCACCGAGAACACTTCGTCTTCGCCCTCATCCAGCTTGTTGATAATGTAAGGGTGATATTTGAAGACTACCTGTGTCAGGTCGTGAGAGCCTGTCAGCCAGAGGATTCCCTGGTCTGAGAGTACATATTTCGTAATCTTCGGTATGCGGTAGTTGCCCGATGAATTGCTTCTCAGCAGATAAGGCACCAGTTTTCCTGCCTTGCGGTCAAAATAACTGAAGGTTCCTCCCCTTGGCACTACCCAGAGGGTCTTGTGTTCATCTTGTGTGATAAAATTGCTTTCGCAGGTTGTACGGTCCATCGGGTCGTCCTGGTCGGCAAAGAGCCACTGTTTCTGTCTGGTCTTCGGATTGACGAGGGTTACTCCCATGCCGTCAGTGAATGCCCATACCATGCCGAAATCATCGGTATAAATCTTCTTTACCTCTGCCAGAGGCTGACTCGGGCTCTGTACGTTGATGACATCAAACTTGAAGGTGCGCGGGTTGTAGATGACCACACCCAGATTGGTTGCCAGCAGAAGTTGGTAACCTGTATTTTTCAGTTGGTTGATACGGGTTACGCCTTCTGGCATTGGTATCATGGTGAGTCGGTTCTGCAGGTCATATTTTGCCAGTTTACCGTCTTCAGTTGCCAGGAACTCATCTTCTCCCACCCCTCTGAGCCATTTGAAAGGCAGCTGGCTTGGGAATTTCGAATTGTATACGTATGCGCCTTTGTCGGTAAGCACCCATTCTCTTCCGTGTATATCTTGATGGATGTACCATACATTTCCGCTTCTGAGTCCCTTTTCTCCTACTTTGATGAGTTCTATGTTAAGCTTGTCATAAGAATCTCCTGTTGTTCTAACAGTTATTCCATTTTCAGCTGTAATCCATGTAGTCCCGTTCTTCAATGGGTATACCCGGTTCACACGCAGGTCTATATTGAACATTTCGTTTATTCTTTTTCCCAATTGTCTAAACTGGCATAAATGGGTATCGTATACGTAGAGCTGCTGGTCGTATGTGATACACCATACGTTGTTGGTGTAGGATGGTTCTATTTTCAGTATACGGTTGGTTGACAGGACGTCAATATCATCCGGGTTGTCTCTGAAAGTATGAAATTTGTAGCCGTCATAGAACGACAGTCCGTTCCATGTACTGAACCACATGAGGTTGTCTTTACCTTGTTTCAGGTCTGAGATGGTATTGGCAGCGAGTCCGTCTGTGATAGAGAATTTTCTCACATCGCAGTAGGGTACAGCTGCTGTCATGATGGTAGAGAGCAGTCCTAATAGTGTGATATATAATTTTCTTTTCATCATTTTTATTCGTATACGTTTATTAATCGCAACAAAGGTAGTGAAAATTATTGAGAATACGTATTTATCAGGTGTATTTTTTTATGCTTTTGCATTAAAATATTCCACTTTTCATGTTATAGGGGTAATATTTGGTTGATTTGCTGGTGGTTCCTTCTTATGTTATGCCTAACAAAAAAACTCCCCCGATAAATGAATATCGGGGGAGTAGTAGGGATATGTTGTTTTGAATTTGATTACTTCTGAATTATCTTCTTTCCGTTCTTGATGACTACACCCTTGTAAGCCTTGGTTACCTTCTGGCCTGCCAGGTTGTAAACAGGAGCGTTCTTTGCAGCTTCGTCTGCTGTAATGTTAGTGATGCCGGTAGTTTTACCATTCAGAGAGATGAGAATGTTGTTTTTATCAAGCTCATAAGTAGTGTTAAACTTCTTAAGCTTACCGTAAACAACAACTACGTCACCCACCTTGATGTCATCTACAGAAGTGAATTTCTTACCCTCGAAAGAAAGACCTCCGTAAACCTGCAATTCATTTCCAGTCTTACCATCGTCAGAAATGTTGTAAGAAAGGCTACCGTATGTAGCATTTAACTCTTTACTAGCCTGAGATACAGTACCCTTAACATATACACTTTCGCTCAGACCTTCACCTGCATCAATCAGTTCCTTTGCCTTAGCAATGGTATAAGCGGTTTCTGCTGTATTTGTGATGTCCACGATTACAGGAGCATCGCCTACCTTATAGTATGCAATCTTAGAAACCTCAATCAAACCATTATTTGATCCTTTTTGGCAATCAAAGACAAACTTATAGTAATTGTTTGCTGCAGACTTGGTTGGCTTGAAGATCAGGTCTCCATCTTCAATCTTGGCAGAGATTTCTTCAGTTACATTCTTGCAATCTACATCAGTTGCTACCTGCAACTTGATAGAATTAATGCTACTTTTAGTAATCTTGTTGATGGTCAGGACAATATTGCTGATAGGCTGATCAATAGCAGGGGAAGTGATAGAAGCAACAGATTCAAAATTCTTACTTCCGCATCTGATGTATTTCCAGTTGTTGTTCCACTTGTTTGAGTTGAAATTCTCAATAGTCCAAACATCTTCTCCTATTGTAGCCTTCCAGGTTTTGTCATAAGCACTGATATTCTTGCTTTCAGTACCTTCATCAGGGAAAGTCAACACTTTGTAAGGAGTTGTTCCTGCAAACGTAACGCTAGCTACGAACGCCAGAACCAATGATAATGAATAGCGTAAAAATTTGTTCATAACTTAATAATTTTAAAGGTTTAACGTATAATTAATAAACTGTTGAAACTCATTTTGTGAGCGCATTCTTAGAATTTGCTTTGTGCTAAAAGTATGTTCTTTGAATAATTACTTATTTATGATGCAAAGATACGAAAAATATCGATACGATGTGTTAAGAAGGTGTTAAATATTTGATACAGAGAAAGACCATCAAAACCGAAAGAAATACCACTCTAGGCAAAGAGAAATATCTTCAAAAAAGCAGTTGCTTTTGAAAGAATAGGGATTTCCCCCTCAGTTTATATCCTTTTCCCCTTTGATGCAGACGAAAAATCCACTACCTTTGCATCGGGTTCAAGAAAGAATGCTGTTCTTCGAGAGCTCAATAATTAGAAGATATAAGAATATAAATAACTTAACTGATAAATTGATATGAAAAAGTTTACTACTCTTCTCACAATGGCTTTCATAGCTTTGATGAGTATCTCATTCACCTCATGTGATGAGGATTCTGACATTGCATACACCCTCGATGGTACATGGAAGGGTAATATGTTGGTAGAATACGGTAATTCCAAAGCCCTCTATTCGGTAATTCACTTCGACCAGAATGATGGCATCTATTCCGGTACAGGCTATTGGATCGATTACTTTAAGGGAAATTACTGGCATGGCAACAATTATATAGCAAATCATATTACCTGGACAGTACGCAACAGAAACATCTATATCTCTCTTCTCGATGAGGGTAGCGATGTTGTGATTTACGATTATGCTCTGGGCGACCGCAAGTTCTCTGGATATGTAGAGGCTGATAACGGCAACCGTGCTTATTTCGAGCTTTATCGCGATTCTTACAGCTATAACTGGCGCGATTATGACTGGGGCTACGATTGGGACTACGATGACGGTTGGGGCTACAGCAAGCAGCATTCGGGCTTGGAGAACACCCAGATTGTTTCTCGCGGAGCTAAGGATTCTGTAGAGTATGTTAAGGTGGCAGATGATAATCAGAAGCCTGTTCGCCGCTTTATAGTGAAGTAAGGCAATAAGGAATTTAGTTTGAAGAAAGGAAACAAGATATGAAAAAGTTTAATCGGATATGGATGTGGATGGCGATAGCCGCAGCATCTTTCTCATTCACCTCATGTGATGATGATGATTACTGGCATGATGACTATAATCATGGTGACTGGGGATGGAATCAGGGCGACTGGAACAACGGTTCTAACGGCTCTCAGGATGATGACCTGCTGTTGGAGGCTCAGACTCTTACAGGCGACTGGAGAGGCTCTGTGATGCTCTCTGAACTTGCTGAGGACGGCCAGTCTCGCAATAACTACAGTTTCAATGCCGAGATGACGTTCTATCAGGCGGGTGATAAGGTTAACTCGCTCAGTGGTAATGGTGTAGAAGTGGATTTTGCCGATGATGGAAGCAATGAAAGCCAGACTCTGAAGTTTACCTGGTATATCGATAATAATGGTGATATTTATATCCGTTATAATGATTCGGGTGCTACCTATGTGATGGATGCAGGTGCTAAGCAGTATGGTTTCCATCTGGGTGAAGAAAAGGGCCGTGATGTGTTCTATGGTTATATGATAGGAACAGGAGCAGCTAAGGGTGATGTGATGCAAATCGATCTGGAGCGTTACAATCCGAGTGGAGCCCGTAAGAAGACCCGTTCTGCTTCAACCGATTCTGTAGCTCCTAGCTTCGGTAAGGCTACCGGCAGGGCATTCATGCCACATGCTATCAAGAAGTTGCCAAGAAGATGATGATATAAACAAAAGAAAGAGGGTGTGTCATAAGTTTATGATTCACCCTCTTCTTGTTGTTGGATGAGATAGGATATGTTGTTGGAAGAGATAGGATATGTTATTGAGACAGTCAGTATCTTCGGCCGCACAACAGCTGTTGTGCGCTTGCATAACAGCTGATATGCGCATGCACAACAGCTGATGTGCATGCGTTGGTCAACTGTTATGCGCCAACTATTATCCAGACTTATGACACACCCTCTTCTTTGTTTGTATATAGCCTTTTATTTAAAACCCCAGATTCTTGATGATTTCTGCATCTACGTTTTCCACTTCCTTCTCGATTCCATCAGGGAGATTACAGAAGAAGTCGATGCCGGTTCTGTCTTCCAGCGTCTTGATGTTTACGATATATTTGCCGAGCTTATCGCCCTTTTCAAATGCCTTGTTCTCGTGAGGGAACCAGTAGCCGAAAGCACTGTATTTGTGCTTGTTACTTTCCGTATCAAACGCTTTTTCCAATATTGCTACAAAGAAATACTTTGGTACTGGGATGTAACCTGTTGTTGCAGTATAGACCGTTTGTCTTCCGTTGATATATTCAATAATGTTTTCAGGACTGTCTATAGTACCGCCTTTTACAACAAATAGAGTATCCTTGTCATTTTTTATAGAACTGGCTTTTTTCCTCAAGGCGTCCTCCATTTTAAACCATGTACCCTTTTGGTTGAAACTACCATATTGTGGTTGCATGTTGGTCAGAAAGTCTGTCTGTCTTTCCTGGGTACTGTTTAGTCTTCTGTCGCCTGATGGGCAGATGTGTCCATGATCATATCTTCCATTGCCAGTATATGGATCATAAGTGAAGTCTACCACTCCATATAGAGACTTTAAATCTGTATCAGATGGATAATCATCTTTAGGTCTACTAACAATGTTTTTATTGTTTCCTGTATGGAAAGTATAGCAACTCCATCTCTGGCTCTTCATGTTGTCGTCCCATTCTGTAGAATAGTTCAACATACCTGTGGTTTTATCTATGTGAACGATGGCATAGCTGGTACCATTGTTCTTGAGCTTTGGGAACTCCAGACCGCCGATAGCGTTTCTTACCACTTGTGGCATGTTGGTAGTAGCCACATTCTTGTTTGTATTGTTCTTATCGGTTGACTCACCACCGGTATTGCCACCTGTGCTTCCACCACCCATATTACCGCCATTTTCAGGAAAATAGAACTGCAGGGTATCGTCAGTGCCGCAGGCAGAGAACGTCATCGCAGCAACGAGCGCGAAGATAAAAAACTTAGTATGCTTCATAATTCTCGATAATGTTTTGAAGTTAAAGATTTAGTGCTTTCTATATATAGAGATATGTAGAAAATCGATTGTATGAGAAATAGTAGTGAGAGAAAAAAAGTGCATTCCTACGTATATGCAACTACGCTGGAATGCACTCAGTATCTTTGCGATAATAAATATATCCTTATAAAAAAGGTATATTATTACTTCTTCAATTTGCCGTAACGGTTCATGAAGCGGTCTACGCGACCCGCTGTATCAACGAGCTTGCTCTTACCTGTGTAGAATGGGTGAGATGTGCTAGAGATTTCAATCTTAACAACTGGATAAGTCTCGCCTTCGAACTCAACAGTGTCGTTAGTCTTGCATGTAGACTGAGAGAGGAACATATCGCCGTTAGACATATCCTTGAATACTACAGGACGATAATTCTCTGGATGAATACCTTTTTTCATTTTTCTTTTTTATTTTTATTGGGTTATTAAAATTAGACGTCATGGGGATGCTTGCTGCATCATTTCGTGTCCCTTATCGGGGCATGCCCATTATAGCCTGTTATCAATTTCAGGCTGCAAAGTTACGCTTTTTTCCTGAAACCACCAAATATTTCTTCTTCTTTTTAAGAAATATTTTGGAAAAGAGCATAATACGTAGGTTCGTGTTCCCTCCTGACACCTATGTTTTCTATGGATAAGAACAGAAATCCCCATCGTCTCTGTTTGGGTAGAGGACGATGGGGATCAGTATTTTTTTCTAATACATAATATCTACTAGGGGAATTACTTCAATGTGATGATAATCTTCTCGATGTAGAGAGCACCTTTCGTGTTGTTGCTGAGAGTAAAGTGCTTGACGTTCTGAGCGCTCAAGTCGAAAGTCTCTGTATAGGTCTTGAAATCACCTGAAACCTCATTGGTAGATTTGCCTTTGATAGCTGTATCCTTGCCATTTGCAGCCTTTGCAGCATAGAAGGTATAACTTGGGGCATAAGTAGAAGTTGCTTTTGTTGAGAACAGGATTGTTACGGTCTTGATCTCCTTGGCAAAGGCTGTAGCATTAAACAGGAAACCCTGTTTGGTTGCATCAGCTGCATCACCTTGCATTTGTATGCCCTTTCCGTTCTTGCCTTCTGAAATGGCTATCTTAGCCCCCTTGAAGGTGATGTCGCCAATCTTCCAAGTGTACCAGGTTGCTTCTTGGTCAACTTTCTGAGAGCCATATCCGTTAGTAACAAGTTCTACATCACCGCTCTTACCACTCTGGATAGTTGCGTCTGTCATATCGATGTTGCCGCCGGCTGGTGTATCAGGAGTCTCTGGGTCTGGCTTAACTTCACCACCGCCAGTGCCTTCACCTTCAATCTTAACGATAGAGCTGGTCTTGTCAACCTCCATGATTTCATTCTTATTCTTATCAACGAACTTCATGATCTTACCCAGGATAGTAACCTTCTGACCCACCTTCAAATCTTCCTTAGAAGCGAAGTCTGCGCCGTTCAGTCCCTTACCAGAGTAAACCTGCATGTCCTTGCTCTTGCCATCGTCTGAGATGTAATAAGTAATGCTCTTGTATTGGTCATTGTAGAAAGCAACATCTGAGATGATACCTGTCAGGTAAACCTGTGTAGTAGGCGCTGTGCCAGCCTTGATGGCTGCGATAGCTTCTGCCACGTTGTATGGGTCACTGAGAGAACCCTTACCAGTTGCTGGAGTATCAGGAGTTGTAGTTCCTGCGTTCTCGATAGAGATGATGGTGCTGTTCTTGTCGATTTCATTGACAATAGTGCCATCATTCTTCGTGAATGCCTTGACGATTCCTTTTACTACTACGGTCTGACCAACTTTCAAGTCATCCTTGGAAGAGAAGTTTGCACCATCCTTGCCTTTGCCAGAGTATACTTCGATAACCTCTGAAGAGCCCTCGTCTGCGATGTTATATGACAAACTGCTATAGGTTGCGTTGAAGAAAGTTACGGCTGTAATCTTACCCTTTACGCATACAGCTGTAGAAGGTGCTGTACCTGCCTTGATGAGGGCGATAGCTTCTGCAACAGTATATGGATTGCTTTCAGAACCCTTTTGGTTAGGATCTGTGTTCTCTCCTGGAGCCTCCGGCTGGTTAGGCAGTGTATAAGGCTCTGGTACGTCCTCACAGCTGCTGAATGTGAAGGCAGCCATTGCCGCCATCAAAACTGAAAATATATACTTTTTCATATTATTGTCTTTTTAAATATTGTTACTATTTTGATAATCAGTAATTACTTGATAGAGATGAGATTGCCACCCTTAATCTCCTTGGTGCCGTTATAATCAAGCAGGGTGCCTGATACAACCACCTTCTTGCCTGGTACAAGGATACCTTTGGTTTCCTCTGTCCATTTTGCACCATCGATATTGTAGCAACGGAATACCTCGAGAGTCTTGCCTTCTGTATCCTTACCGTCGTCAGAGATAACGAATGTACCGTTACCATACGTGCCTGTATCTACATCTTTCACCTTTACGATGATACCGGTAGCATAAACCTTAGCATCGCCTGCTGTACCGGCATTGATCTTCTCTAGTGCCTGAGCCACGGTATAAGGCTTCTCCAATGTACCGCCTGTTTCTGATGCCTTCAGATCATCCGTGTTGCGAAGTACAATCTGCCAGGTGTTGCCGAATCGGGTGAAGATACCGGTGATATCGAATACGCCCTGTGGAACCACCTCGTTGGCAAACTTAGAATAACCCGAGTTGCGCACTACCAGGTTGTTTTTGTTGATTCTCTTGCCCGTTTCGGCATCAATCAGTTCCAGACTCGTATTGGTATCATCTGGTGCCCATACGTTTGTACCGTTAGCTGAAGCAAACTTCACCTTCTTCAGGGTCATCAGCTTGCCCACGTTAGCCTCCATATAGGCTGCATCAGTAAGCTTTGTCAGGTCAAACTCCTCTGGCACTACCGTGCTTGCATCAGCCTCGCCAGGGTTCAGAATTTTGAAGTGCTCGTTCCAGATGGCACGCTCTATCTTGCCCATACCCAGACTTCCATCTGAGAGCTTGGTATTCACACCGCCAATCTGAGGCAACTTCTTGTAACTTCCGATATAGAGCCCCTTCAGATTTACGAGAATCTCCTGGCCAACAGGAAGATAACCCGACAGTCCGCTTCCGTTGATGGCAATAATGATAGCGCCGGATGCATCCTGAACGCTCACCTGGTTGTAGATATTACCACTGACATCATTGCCCGTCACTACCGCCTTGATCATCATGTCTTTCTCAATCTGCTTGTAGCCATTGTCGCTGTTGATAACCGTAGCAAACTGGGTCTTCAAATCTGCTATGCTGATCACATTCTTCTCCCTCAGGCTGTTGTTGCCCCATGGAGATGCAGGCACCTTCTCGGTCAGGTCTGGGTCAGCATAACCGTCGCCCATACACGACCCCAGGGTTAGTGCCAGGAATGCCAATGCTATGAATTTTATCTTTTTCATTGTTCTTTCTTTTTATTGTTATAGAGAAACGGGATTGCTCCCTGTTCTTTATGTTAAAGAGAAACTGCTCTTTAGAATCTGTAAGATACCTGGAACATGCCGTTGGTACCCCAAGTGTAATACTTCTTAGGATTCTTAGAGAACTGGTAGAGGCGTGGATTCTTCACGTTGCCGTTAGCATCCAGTGTATAGCTTGAACGTGAGTTCTGCTCATATCCGCCTGTTACGATGGTCTGGTTGTTCAGCAGGTTGGTAATCATGAGGTTGAAGTTGAGAGAACCCTTCTTCAGTCTCACACTCTTGCCTATGCTCAGGTCAACCATCCATCCTCCGTGACCCTTCTCCTGGGCTACAGCATCCTCAGTCCAGCTCATACCGTCGAGTGTAGTAGGAGCAAAGATTTCAGGGAATGCCTTGTAGGCAGCCTGGCGGTTGGTCAGCACCTTCTCATATCTGTAGCTTGGAGAATAAGAGAGGTAGATGCGGTCGTAGTAGTTGGCATTGAGGTTGACGAACCATCCGTTTACGTGGGCATCGAGACCGATGCTACCCACTGTGAGCGGTGTGCCACTCTCGCGCATATTCATCACGTAAGCCTTGTCCTGGTAAACCTCAGCACTCTTTGAGAGCATGTATACGGCGTTTACATTGTTGATGTTCTTCGCCTCGCTCATAGCGCCCAGGGTCTTCAGGTCGAGCCATGATGTGAGCTTGAACTTAGCGCCCACCTCTACACCATAGTATTCCTTCTTCAGTCCGGTCATGCTCACGTAGGTGAATGAATTCTCATCATCGTTGTAGAAGTTCTGCCATTCCGTAACGTTCTCCAGTCGGCTGTAGTAACCGCTCACGTTGGCACTCAGCCATGCGTTGCGATACAGGTAGCTGAATTCTGAGCTGAAGATGCGCTCGTTCTTGAGGTTAGTCACGAAGTCGTTGCTGATTTCAGGCGAGATGAAGGCTGTGCTTGCCATCGGCGCACGCAGCTCGTATCCGGCTCCGATGCTGAAGGCATGGCCTCTGCCCATATCCACGTTCAGGCTTCCCTTTACGCCACCGTCCAGGAAGTTGGCTGTTCCGCTCTTGCCCTGGCTGTTGTTCGGTGCCATACCATTGCGCATGTAGCCGCGGCGATTCATTCCGGTATATCCGATACGTCCGCTCAGCATCGCCTTCATATTGTAGAATTCGGCTGTATAGGTGCTCCACGCGTTTGCCTTGTTCACGTCGATGCGATAGTCGTAACCGAACTTGTCGCCCTCGTAAACCAGCTTGCCTGTGTTGTTAGGGCCGGCTGTGTTCAGGTCGTACTGTACACGTGGGTCGGTCTTAGGATAATCGCCCAGGGCATAGGTGTTGATGTTGTGGAAGATGGCACCGCCCAGCATGTCTTCCAGTGTCTGATAGTGCTGGTTGGTACTCTTTCCGAGCATGATACCCGTTGCCAGGTTCGATTTCTTGGTCAGTTTGGTGTTCAGTACGGACGACAGGCTCAGCGTCAGGTTGTCGTTGTGCTTAGCCTGAACATAGTAGAGCAGATCCTGTCCGTTCTTGGCAGCCTGCTGGTTGGCATAGTACAGGCGGTCCCAGTTAATCTGCCGGTTTGCCTTGCTTGCCTGCCAGTAGTTTACGGCGTTGTTCCAGTTTTCCCAGGTATACATGTTGTTGCCGTTCTTGTAGTCGCCCCATACATAGTAGTTGGCAGAAGGCATGTTCTTCCAGTAGTCTGGCTGCGGATTCTCTGCGTTGTTGTAGTTGAGCTTGGTGCTCTTGTACATAGAGTATTTTCCGAACACCGATGTGGTGAGCTTCATCTGGTCGTTGATTTCCCAGTCCCATGTAGCGATAGCCGAAGGTGCAAAGTCGTTCACTACGCGTGAGTTTCTCTTGTGTCCGTTCTGGTATCCCCAGTATGGGTTATACTGGTAGTCGTTCGCCAGCCAGTAAGCCTCGTCGGTAGATGCGCCCTGGGTGCTTCTTTCTGTCGGGTTACCCCATGTAGAGAAGCTCAGTGAGTGACCGTTCATCCACTTCTTCTGCACGCTGAAGAAATAGGAGAGGGCGTTGTAGATGGTTCCCTCTACGTATCCCTGGTTAGCCCAGCGGTAGGTGAGACCGGCTGTTATCGCCCATCCCTTCTCGTTGAATCCGCTGGAGTAGGAGTAGAGTCCGCGCAGGGTATAGTTGCGGTTGGCAACACCTACGCTGGCATACTGTCCTTCCTGCATGCTTCCGGCACGGAAATCATAGTTGTTGGAGCCTGCCATGCCCGTCATCGAATAGCCGTTGGCTTCGAAAGGCAGGGCGAAGTCTACGTTCCTGGAGAATCGGTTCAATCCACCGATGTTGGAGAAACGGAACTGTCCGGTCTCCATATCGTTCATGGAAGCACCATTGATATAGACATCGTTGTACTTCTGGTTGAAGGCACGGTAGCGGAAACGTGCTGGCGAGAACAGGTAACCTGCCTGGCTCGCGTATACGTTGCTGGTAGAATTGAGGATGGTGACATTGGATGACATGTCATCGTCCTCGCCCAACTGTGCCTCGGAGAAGGTGAAAGCATTCTCGTCAAGTCCCTGTGCTACGTTCTGGTCAGTCTTTTCGTTCTGAGCCATAGCTAATGAACACGAGAAGAGCGCTAACATTGCTAAGTTTACTTTCTTCTGCATAGTTTATATGTTTTAAATATTAATAGATCGGCAACAGTGATTTCTTTGAGCAGTGATGATATATTTATAGTCCCGTTGGATTTTGTTTAGGTAAACTGTAAGGGGGACTTATCATGGTTTCTGGTCTTGTGTCTTCTGTCCCGATCAAAAATAATTATTAGTGCTGCAAAGTAACAAAATTATTTTTAAAAAGAGAAGTTATTTATGTTAAAAATGCATGAAAACTGAAAAATTATTCGTTTTTGTGGAGATATTTCCTTTTTTTTAGGTATCTTTGCTGCGTATTTCCTTATGAATTTAAGAAATACATATATAATAAGGTATACATTAATAATTAATATTGTATGAGAAAACAATTGCTCTTGCTGGCTGCCCTCCTCATGATAGGGCTGGGCGCTACAGCACAGAAAAAGAAGTCGCAGACTTCAGGCAACAGGCAGTTTCAAGTGTATGCTGTAGGTTTCTACAATCAGGAGAACCTCTTCGATACCTGCCATGATGCCGGTAAGAATGATTATGAGTATCTCCCTGCTAAGGGATGGAATGGTATGAAATATACCAATAAACTCAAGAATATGTCGCGTGCACTTGCCGACATGGGTACCGATGTGCTGCCTAACGTGGGCTGTGCCTTCATCGGTCTGTCTGAGGTTGAGAATGCCAACGTGCTGAAAGATCTCACCGCACAGCCGCCTCTCAAGGCAAGAAACATGCAGTTCTGCCATATAGAGGGTCCCGATAAGCGAGGCATCGACTGTGCGCTGCTCTATAATCCGGCACTCTTCACGGTGAAGAATACCCGATTGGTGCCTTACGTACAGGAACTCGCCAAGGATTCTGCCTACAAGACCCGTGGTTTCCTCACTGTTCGCGGTGAACTGGCGGGCGAGGATGTGGCTGTCATCGTATGCCACTGGCCAAGCCGTTTCTCCGTTTCGTTCTATCGCGAGAGCGGAGCGCGCCAGACCAAGGCTGTGAAAGACAGTCTGCTCCGTCTGAACCCTGAGATGAAGGTGTTTGTGATGGGCGATATGAACGATGATCCAACCAACGCCAGCATGCACAAGGTGCTGAAGGCGAAGGCTGAAATCAGCGAGGTGGGTGCCGATGATATGTACAATCCATGGTACAACATTCTGGCCAAGGAGGGCAAGGGAACCCTGTTCTACAGCGGTTCATGGAATCTCTTCGACCAGATCGTCATCACGCCTAATCTCCTGAACAGGGATAGTAAGAACAAGGACTACAGCTCTTTGAAGTTCTGGAAGAACCACATCTTCCGCCGCGATTACCTCATCCAGCAGGAGGGCCAGTACAAGGGTGCTCCTTTGCGTACCAAGGCAGGCGGCAGATGGCTCAACGGCTACAGCGATCACCTGCCGGTAGTGATGTACCTGGTAAAGGAAAAGAAGTAGAAATGGTTGAAAATCATCCTTTTGAGCCGTGGCTGCCCGAGAATGCGCGGCTGCTGATGCTCGGCACGTTTCCGCCTGCAGAGAAGCGGTGGTGCATGCCCTGGTATTATCCCAACTTCCAGAATGATATGTGGAGGATATTTGGGATTATCTACTTCCAGGATAAGTTCCATTTCGTGGATGTAGAGAAGAAGACCTACCGCCTCGATGCTATTAAGAAATTTCTCGGGGAGAAGGGCGTCGCCATCTATGATACTGCACAGCAGGTGATACGCACCAAGAATACGGCATCCGACAAGGACCTGCAGATCGTGCAGCCCGCCAATCTCGACGGCATGCTCCGCCAGCTGCCCCATTGCAGGGCGGTGCTCACAGCCGGCCAGCTTGCCACGAAGGTATTTTCAGAACACTTTGGCATCAAGGAAAAGCCTGAGATGGGAGGCTATGCAGAATTTCTGTTCGAGGGCCGCAGACTCCGTCTGTACCGCATGCCCTCCAGTTCCCGTGCCTATCCTATGGCAGTGGAGAAGAAGGCTGAATTTTACCGCAAGATGTTTGATGAAATCTTATAGAAAAGAAGAAAGAATATGAAAGATAAAGTGACCGTTATTGGCATTGCGGGAGGCACAGGCTCCGGCAAGACTACTGTGGTGAAGAAACTCGTAGAAGTGCTGCCGCCTCATTATGTGGCTGTGGTGCCCCTCGATTCATATTATAACGATACCTCGCAGATGACCGAGGAAGAACGTCATCAGATCAACTTCGACCACCCGTCGGCATTCGATTGGAAGCTTTTGCACCAGCAGCTCGCTGATCTGCGTGCAGGCAAGGCGATAGAGCAACCCACCTATAGTTATATCAAATGCAACCGTGAACCGGAAACGATTCACGTTGACCCCAAACCGGTTGTGATCATCGAAGGTATCATGACGCTGGTGGACAAGAAGTTGAGAGACCTGATGGACCTGAAGGTGTTCGTGGATACCGATGCTGATGAGCGCCTGATACGCAACATTCAGCGTGATACCATCGACAGGGGTCGCACCGTATCGATGGTGGTAGACCGATACCTCAAGGTCCTGAAGCCGATGCACGAGCAGTTTATCGAACCCACCAAGCGCTATGCTGACATCATCATTCCGCAGGGTGGCGAAAACCTCAAGGGCATCGGTATCCTCTGCAAGTATGTAGAGGGACTGATAGAGAAATAAAAATATTTTTGCTCAAGCATTGCATTTCTTTAATGCAAAACAAAGTTTAATTAGGAAACAGGGCGGCCTTCTTCGTGAAAAGAGGTCCGCCCGCTTTGTTGTATGCTCGGCATGAGCTTATTCTAATGGGTGCAAGTCCCTAACAAGC
>JAJWJX010000039.1:0-35953 GCA_021623045.1 Segatella copri
GTCGGAAGACGAAAGTAGGAGAAAAACTACTTCGTTTTCCTCCTACTCGATTTTTCTTATTTGAACTTTTCAGCTTCTTGCTTCATTACATTCTCGATGTCAATGGCATCGAATGGAACGGGACCGCGGCTCAGCTCCGGTATGTTGAAACTCTTCAGGCAATCATCGTAGAAGGTTGGTTCCTTCTGCGGCAATACGAAAGGCTTGTGAGCCTTGCCCTGGCGGTCTACATAGCAGAAGTAAGGCTTGCCGTAAAGTCCGTCGTCACGTTTGCTGGCAAAGACAAACCATCTGCCGGTATGTGACCAACTGTGATAGGTATCGCTCTTCGAATCATATACTTCCAGTCGCTTGTCGGCGTTGGCATGAAAGGCTGGGATGATGATATTGGTAGAGAAGGTGACGTATTTGCCCGATGGACTGAAACCATAATATACACTTGAAGAAATCATGTTGGCGTTCTTCAGGTTCAGCTTGCGCAGTTTGCCCTTGCGGTTAAGAACAGTTAGCGTCAATTATTTCCTCAGTTGATGTTCAACTTAGGCACCTCTGCCTTGTCGAAGTAATACCAGTAGGTATCGCTGAATGCCTGGTTGCCCCGTTCTTCATTATACTGATAGAAACGTTTCAGAATATCTTGACGCTTGATATATTTTGCCCATTTTTCCGGCTTAGCCTTGGTTCCCGCCAGATAAATCATGAGAGCCTCCTGATACAGGCGTTCGTAGGAAACGTTTTTCTGTTTGAGATAATAAGTATCATAATCCCGCTTGAAGGTTTCCATGTCTTTCAGAAGAAGATCGCTACAGAGCATGTAGTCGATGGCGATATTGTTGTTTGGATTACTTTCTGCCAGTTCACACATGATGGTGTGGCAATTCTCGTTCAGTCGTAGCGTATCCTTCCGGTTGATGAACGGGCGCTTTTCTATGTATTGTTGCAAGAGAGCTTTTTCATCAGTTGTTGCTTTTCTGCCAAGTGAGGAAAAGGCACGGTTTGCCCATCTGCTCCATACGAAGGTTTTTTGCAGGATACGGAGATATTTGCGGGTTGCTGCGTAGTCGCCTTTTACCAGATTGATTTCGGCAAGTCGCTTTACCATTCTGATATTCCGGTTGTTCGGAGAGCAGACATTGGCAAGCATTGTGGCACGTTCGCAGAAAGTCATGTCGCCCAGAACCCAATACAGTTCGTTCAGGGTCTTGATTGTGAGGGTTGGGGTGTCTGGTCCCAGTTTCTCGAATGTACCCAGGTTGTTGCTCTGGAATCTCAGCAGGTTGTCTGGAAGATATCCGTTTTGCGCCATCACGAGGTTATAGTAGAACTTCATGTATTGGTCTGGATTTTCCGTCTTTTCTACGATGTTGATAACCTTATTATAATTACCGAAGTAATATTCACAGTCTACTGAGAATGTTTTCTCCAAATCCATTTGCGGTTTTACCAGTTTTCCGATACCCGGATAGGTATAAAGGGTTTGGAAGTCGCAGAAGTAGAGTCGCTTGGTCAGCATCAGCAGGAAGAAAGGAATCACGAGGGCAGCCAGGCGATAGTAGGTTCCCACTTTCTTGATGTGGGAAAGACATCCTGTAAATACCAGCGCTCCGTAGATCCATACTCCATTTCCAAAGAACCAGTGGCATACGAATACGGAAACAATGATGCTGAAGGCGGTAACCCAATGCGCTGCTCCCAAACCTGCTGCGGCAGAAGGATTGTCGTCCATCTTCTCTATCTTCTTGAGAAACATTCGGGTGGAAGTGAGCAGCTTGGTGCTGACACGGAACACACTGGCACCACCTGCTATTGCCAGAATGCTGCAAAGCCAGTAGTCGTAGTGAAAACTGAAACATACCAGTAGAATCATCATGATGAAGGCTACGATATGTGCCGTCTTTTTCCCTTGGATGTCTGCATCTCTTACTGCGCATTTTACATTATGTCCCGTAAGAAGAATACAGAGGGTAAGGATGATAGGACCGGCATAGCGGAAATAATAAAACTGGGTCAGGAAATCGCCTGCCAGACAGGCCAGCCATCCCGGCTTATCCAGATAAGTAGTCAGATAATCCCATGATGACAGAAACAGCTGGTTCTGCTCCTGATAAAACAGATGGTAGGGATAGAAAAATTGGAAGAACACAAAGCATGCGATGGCTCCCAATACATATAACGAATATATGCCAAAATTAGATTGGCTTGTTTGCTGTTCACTCATTTTTGTCGGTTTATAAGTTTTTATATCTGCAAAGGTAGTAAAAATATATTAGAATGAATCATAAAAAATGCAGAAACTTACTCTTTGAAAGTAAATTTCTGCATTTATCAGCATTTATTTCTATGATTGCTTTTCTGCAATGCATTCCATTTCTATCAGCCAGCCCGGTCTGCATACTCTTGCCTCTACTATGATATGTGGTATCTGAGGGTAAAACTGATTCATCAGTTGCTCTATGGTATGATAGTCTGAGATATCGCGCAGGTAGATGATAAAGTATTGGATATCGTTCATCATCGCATCGCCATCCTTCAATAATGCACCGATGTTCTCGAGCAATCTGCCGGTTTGTCTTATAATATCGCCTTCGTATACAACCGCTCCATGTTTGTCTATGCTGGCTGTTCCTGATATGAAATATTGTTTCTTCTGGGGCAGAGAAAGGCTGGTTCCCCGTTCAAAGGCTACTCCGTATTCGTGAGTAGGATTCAGATGGTTGAGTGCCTGGAGATATTTCTTGTCTTCTTCCCTGATGCCGGGAACGGTCAGAAAGTCGATAGCTACAGATGCATGACGTACGGATGTTGCTCCGCCGATGCCCGTACTGGCTATATAATGGGTCTCTGCCGTCAGACCTTGCTGGTCGAAAACATCATTGCGCGCTTCTACTACTCCCTGATAGTTTACATCGATATGAGTTACGTATATCCATGTTCTTACCAGGTTGCGCTCCATCGTCATATCTGTACCGGCGATAAGTTGCAGGTATTTGTCGAATAGCATTCGGGTTTGGTCGTATGAATCCTTTCCCTTCGCTTCTTCCTCAGTCAGTCGGAGACTGTGGAACAGGATAGGGGTCTTATCGTCTGTGGTCTTGATAAGAAGTGAAATCTTGCTCCCGTTGAGCTGAGGTTGCTCCACAACCGTAAGATGGGTATCCTTAAGATACTCCTGATAAAGAAGTGACTCTTCTAAATCCTGAGTCTGGTTCTGGGCGTCGCTGAGGAATACCTTACAATATTGCAAAGTACGATTTTCCAGTTTCTCGGTGTCGAGATAGTTACCTAGTTTCAGATACAGAAAATTCAAGCGGTCGTTGAACGTCCCCTTGGCTTCTGGTGATAATATTATGTATTTGTCCATCTTGTTCTTCTTTTTCGGTAGCAAAGGTACGGATAATATCTGAGATAAAAGAATATAAATCGGATGAAAAGATAAAAATACCGAGAAATGGGGATAGGATGATGTTGAGTAGAGCGAAAAAAAGGGTGTGTCATGAACTTATGACACACCCTCTATCTCTTTCTTGTATCCTGCTTTAGAGTGATTCGAGCATGCGCTTGATGACAACCTCGGCTGAAATCTCACGGTTGGCAGCCTCAGGAATCACCAGACTGTTCTTACTTTCAATGACATCATCGGTAACAATCAGTCCGCGGCGAACTGGCAGGCAGTGCATGAAGCAACCGTCATTGGTCCAGCTCATGTGCTCCTCGTCGATGGTCCAGCTCATATCCTTGCTCAATATCTCACCATACTGTGCTGGGTCTTTCACGCCCGGACAGCTCCAGTTCTTGGCGTAAACGAAGTCTGCACCTTCCAGCGCCTTCTTCTGGTCGTACTCTACCTTGGCATTGCCTACGAACTTAGGGTCGAGTTCATAGCCCTCTGGGTGAGTAACCACGAAATCTACATCGGCTGCATTCATCCACTGGGCGAATGAGTTTGGCACAGCCTGAGGCAAGGCACGGCAATGAGGAGCCCAGGTCAGAACTACCTTAGGACGAGCCACCTTCTTATGCTCCTCGATGGTGATGAGGTCGGCGAATGCCTGGAGAGGGTGAACGGTAGCTGTCTCCATAGCGAAGACTGGGCGACCGCTGTACTTTACGAACTGGTTTACGATTGTTTCGGCATAATCATACTCTCGGTCTTTCAAACCGGCAAAGCTGCGCACACCGATAAGGTCGCAGAAGCTACCCATCACTGGGATTGCCTCTAGCAGGTGCTCACTCTTGTCTCCATCCATGATAACGCCACGCTCTGTCTCCAGCTTCCATGCACCGGCATTAACATCGAGCACGATAACATTCATGCCCAGGTTCATCGCTGCCTTCTGTGTACTCAAACGGGTACGGAGGCTGTTATTGAAGAATATCATCAGCAAGGTTTTGTTCTTGCCCAACTCCTGATAACCGAAACGGTTTGCTTTTACTTCCTGTGCCTCGGCGAGTGCTGCTTTCAGGTCGCCAAGGTCTTCAACATTAAAGAATGTCTTCATTGTTATTTCGTTTTTTATTTGTTATTTCTAATATAAAGCTATTGAATTCTTCACTCTTCACTTTTCGTTCTTCACTTCCTTGTTCTTCACTTTTCGTTCTTTACTTCCTTGTTTGTCCATTTCCTGTAATCAGCCACTTGTAGGTGGTAATCTCTTCAAGTGCCATTGGTCCGCGGGCTCCGAGCTTTTGGGTACTGATGCCAATCTCTGCGCCCAATCCGAACTGTGCGCCATCGGTGAAACTGGTTGGAGCATTCACATAAACGCAGGCTGCATCTACCATCGCCTGGAATTTCTTCTGGGCAGCTTCATCATTGGAAACAATGCTCTCGCTGTGACCGCTTCCGTAGGTAGCGATATGTTCGAGTGCCTCATCTTCTGAAGCTACGGTCTTGATACCCATCTGCATGCTGAGCCATTCGGTGTTCCAGATGCTCTTCACGTTAGTATCTGTTTCCTTCATCTTCGCTTCGCTTTCCTCCGCCTTATATAATAAGGTGTCAGGATAGTGACCCTTTAAAGCTTCGTAAGCCTTGGCATCTGCATGAATCTTGGTTTGCTTCTCGGCGAGACCCTCGCAGAGAGCAGGGAGGTCGCTTAATCTGCTTTCGTGAATCAGCAGACAGTCGAGTGCATTGCATACGCTCACTCTTCGGCACTTGGCATTGGTGATGATGCGCTTGCCCATCTCCAGGTCTCCATCTTTATCGAAGTAACAGTGTACCACGCCGGCTCCGGTTTCGATAACCGGCACTTTGGCAGTATCACGGACGAAGTTGATAAGCTTCTTTCCACCACGAGGAATACAGAGGTCGATATAGCCCACGGCATTCAGCATTTCGCCGGTAGCCTCATGGGTAGCAGGGAGGAGCGTAACGACATTCGGATCAATACCAAAAGTTATCAACACCCTGTGGATAAGTTCGACACCCGCTGAGTTAGAGGCGTTTGCATCCCTTCCGCCTTTCAGTACGCACGCATTTCCGCTCTTGAAACAGAGTGAGAAAACATCGTAGGTTACGTTAGGACGAGCCTCGTAAATCATGCCGATAACTCCGAATGGAACGGCAACTCGCTGCAGATGCAAACCATTTTCGAGTGTTTTGTCTTTGAGAACTCTTCCGAGCGGTGAGGGCAGGGTACTTACGTGTCTCATATCCGAAGCAATATCCTGGAGTCGCTGCTCTGTGAGTTGCAATCGGTCGTAGAGCGGGTTCGCCTTGTCCATCTTCGCCAAGTCCTCCGCATTTGCTTTCAAGAGCGCTGGAGTCTCTGCGATGATGGCATCAGCCACCGCCTGCAGAATTTCATTACGTTGTTCATCAGTTAGCAAGCCAAGTGTTTTGCTAGCTGCCTTCACTTTTTGGAATGTCTCTTTCAGTTCCATTTGCTATTTCCTTTCTTATTTTTATGATAAGATATTTTGTAATGTGTTACGAGTTCCCTCTTAACAACGGCAAAGGTAAGCATAAATATCGGAAATTGCAAACTTTATGCAAGAAAAAGTAATGATTTTATAGATAAATGGATAGTTATACGGAAAATGATATTAAAAAAGGTCAGGCAGCGCCTGACCTTTTTGGAGTAGCAAAGAAGATTCAGCAGACAGTGTCTGCTGTTTTTGCTTTTTGAATTCCTCAGACAGTGTCTGAGGAATTGTTAACTCTTTGAATTTCAGGTAGAACTTCTTGAAATTCATGATGTTTGTCTCCGAGAATCCTTTTCCGAATTCTATCGCAGAAATACTCAGAACTTTCATATCCTTTGGTAAATGAAAAGATTTGCTAATTTCCTGTTACTTAGTTTCATACGCCATTACATCTTTAGTGTTACAACTTTTATGTAATGGCAAAGGTACAGCTATTTCTTGAATATGCAAAAGAAAATGGCAGAAAGTTGAGGTACATACTCAACTTTCTGCCATTTATGATGCAATCTTTTGATTATTTAATCTTCTTGAATGTGATAGTACTAGGATATGAGGCGTTGCCATCCAGATTGTATTTTAAAACCATAGTTGTCAAATTAATACTCTGTATGGTATAAACATCTAAAACGTTGATACCATCTTTTTCGTATGTAGTTAATTTGTTGCCTGAGATACTATAGGCTTCTCCGGAACACTCTATTTTCCATTTGTTTCCAGTCCAACAATACTCATTGAAAGTGCTACCTTGCTTGAATTCGAAAGAGATAGCATCATCAATGTCTATGTCCTGATCTACTTTAGCAGGCTTGTCATTTTCATCCCAGTCATAGCCTGTTACATGTGTAGGTTGCCACATTCCAATGATGTATGTCTGGACATCTTCTGTGGAAGGCGTGTCTTCGTCATCTGAAGAACAAGCAGTGAAAGACACCATTGCAAATAAGGCGAAAAGAATCGCCAAAAGAGAAAAATGTAACTTTTTCATAAAAATTGCCCGTTATGCCGATAGCTAAGCTTTTAATGTTATTAAATTAGTTGACTGGATAGATTGCGAAGCCATCGTTCTACATAACCTACGGATACAAACACGTGGACGAAACTTGTCCAAATTGCAGCCGTAGGAAAAGCTGATTAGAACAACAAGTAACGCCCACGATATAGCGGACGTTCACTATCTGTCGTTTCTAATGCTCTTTTTGAAATTTCCTACGTTCCAATTTGCATGACCGAATAGCAAACGCTAATTTAACCATCAAAAATATGGAAGTCCTCACAATAGTGTGATTAGATTCCAACTGCAAAGATAAGAATAATTATTGAAATAGCAAAATAAAACCCAGAAATTTAAAGGAAAAATTTTCTTTTTGCCTTGCTTCTGTTCTTTTTTAGTTTGTCTGCACAGCCCTCTTGCTTATCTTTAAAAGTCAAAGGATAGTTCTATGAAGAACGTTCCTTATTCTCTTATAATGTTGATGATGTTGTATCACAAGAGAATTGTTGTCGTGCGATTATAGGTGTTTCTGCTATAGTCAGCAGAGCTGCTGACTATAGTGACAATCTTCGAGAAGCTATATTTTCTTACTTAAGAAACTATAAACTGACGGCTGTGCTTAGGAGGCAATGCTTTTCTATCTCTTGAAACAAAGAAGGCCAGTCTAACTTCTGTTAAATCAGAATATCAAAGAAAGTTCGTTTTTTCGTTTAAAAAGTTGCAGATAAAAATTGTATTTCCAAAAGAAAGTAGTATCTTTGCATCATCGTTTAATATAAAACATAAATATTATGGGTACAGCAGAAACTCAACAGGCATTGGCTTTTGCAGCGATGTGTGTCGATCTTACTGCAAAGGCAGAAGGATGCAGTAGGCAAGAAATGTACTTGCGGATGAAAAAGGTTGGACTGATACATGGTCTAACCACAAGGCTTGATGCCCTTCATACACAGAGTAAAGATTATGTTGTTGCAGCTTTGCAAACTGCTCTTCATCGTCTGGAAACAGCAAATAATTAATAATTATGCGTACGGTTTTTCATGGAGCAACTCGAATAGTGGAATATCCACTTTGTCATATCGGACGAGATAATCTCGATTTCGGTAAGGGATTTTATGTTACAGACATTCGTGATCAGGCTATCAGTTGGGCAAAAAGAGTTGTGAACTTGGGTTTGCCGCAATGGCTAAATATTTATGAACTAGACGAAAATTACATTAAGCAAAATGCTCGTTGTAAAATATTCACGGCTTACGATAATGAATGGCTCAAATTTATAGTAAAAAGTAGAGCTGGAGAGATGCCCTGGAGAGAATATGATTACGTTGAAGGTGGTATTGCCGATGACCGAGTCATTACAACGATAGAAGATTATTTAAATGGAGATATTTCTATGGAATATGCTTTGAAACGATTGTCTGAGCATCAACCGAATAATCAAATATGTATTATCTCTCAAAATATACTTGATGATAGCTTACATTTCATATCTGCGGAGCCGTTAAATGATTTAGCAAGAAAGGAGGTAAAGTCATGTTAAGAGATTCACAGCTTTGGATGAAGATAGGTAGAATATGTACTTTGTTGGCAAAGCGGTTGGATATTTCTCCCGAAAGAGCGTTTGATATTTTTCAAATGAGTAAGACCAACGAACTACTCCATGATGAACGTTCTTTGCTCTATCTAATGAGTGATTTGTATATTGTTGATGATGTGATTATGGAATTACAATCAGCTGATGGACTTCACAAAATTTATAAGTAGAATTCTTCTAATTTGGAATTCTACGACTATGGCTACTGTATTTGAGGCGTTTGCTGCCATAGTTGTTCTACTAAGATTTTGTTGTTGTACAACTACAAGGTGTAAGGTTGTACGACTATAGGGTGTAAGGTTGTACAACTATAGGGTGTAAAGTTGTACAACTATAAGGTGTGTTGTTGTACAACAATAAGGTGTTGTCACTATAGTCAGCAGATGTGCTGACTGCAGTCGGCAGACCTGCTGACTAGGCTCAGCAGAGCTGCTGAGCCTAGTGGCAAACTCCGAGAAGCAGTATTCTCTTACCCAAGAAACTGTCTCCGCTAACTCAAGAAACTATCTCCGTTAACCCGAGATTCAGTGTCCGTAAGCTTAAGCAACCACATTCTCTGGCTTGTTAAAGCAGTTAGGGAATCTACATATCCATAGTGTAGTTGTGAAGATATTCCCAAGCATCGTTCAAATCACGTAAAGGGAGGCGCTCTTTTACGAGCTTTATCTTTAATGCCTTACAGAATGCTTTAAGAACAGATTCTGTTGCCATCTCCTCCAACTTAATATAGTTAGGACGTTTAGAGAACAAACAAGTCATCCATTGTTACTACCGACTGAACATCCCAGTCATAAGGATTGTCGGATAATCCCATGGTCGTAATCATTGTAAGATGCACGGCTTTCTAGGAGAGAAATGTGCTTTAAACGTGCGGAATGTGTCTTTTTTAAGCACATTCCGCACGTTTAAAGCACATTTATTTGTTTATATTCTCTTTAACCACAGATCCATGAATCTGTCGTAGATGACGTATCCTTCATTAGTCCTATATACTAATTCCTTGTCTTCCAAGATTTTGAGGGCAGCCTTTACGCTGCTGGCTCCACTCAGCTTGTGCTCCTTGATGAACTTGCCAGAGGTAGGCTTGGCAACAATGCTATCCTTGGCTATAGCTTTCAGAAGCGAGAACTGGTTCTCTGTGAAGAACTGTACCATATTCTCAAACTGTGGTTCTCTACCTTCGAGTACTGAAAGAATTGCTGCATTTACTTGCTTGATACTATCAACTTGTATTTCGGTTTCATAGAGGCGATTCATGATGCATTGGATATACCATGTGTGGCCCTCGAATTGTTGATAGATGTAGTCGAAGGTTTCTTTTGATAAGTTGCCACCTTTCTGCTTGAAGAAGTTTTGGCAGAATTCATAATAAACATCGTTTCTCAATGGTTTAAGTCCCATCATCTCGGTGCTTTGGTAAAATGGATGTTTCGGTGAGCCGAATATCTCAGCCATCAGATGATGCTTACTGCCAGAGAAGATGAAATGCACATGTTGGGCAAACTGGATATAAGAACGTAGCAACGCCTCTGTGCCTTTCTCTGGATATTCTGCAATCTGCTGAAACTCATCGATGGCGATATATACCTCTTTCCCACTCTCGTTGAGATAGTTGAAGATGCTGCGGATGGTGATGTCCTCTTTGGATGGCTCAATTGTGATAGATACACTAGGCTCACCAGTCAATGGATCCATGCTGAGTACAGGGCGCAAGGTACTGAAGAAGGCGATGGTTTTCTCTATGAATGAGGAGTTCTTGCGAACTATGTCATTGATAACCATTACTCCAAATTGTTCCACAAAATCGTGCAAGTTCTTGGTAGCGAATATGTCGAGGTATAGGCATGTGGAATCCTTCTCATCTTTTTCCAGATGATAGAAAGTGTTCTTGATAAGCCCAGTTTTTCCTAGTCTTCGAGGAGAAATGAGGGTAACGTTTCTTCCATTCTTTAGGTGCGATATCAAAGTCTTTGTTTCCGCTTCTCTGTCGCAGAAATACTCAGGACTTTCATAACCTTGATAGATGAAAGGATTTGCTAATTTCTTGTTACTTAGTTTCATACGCCATTACATCTTTAGTGTTACAACTTTTATGTAATGGCAAAGGTACAACTATTTCTTGAATGAGCAAAAGAAAATGGCAGAAAGTTGAGGAACATACTCAATTTTCTGCCATTTATTAGCCTATCACATTGCATAGTTGGTTGATGGCTGCATCAAAAGTGGTGAGGTCTTTGGCTCGCTTTCTGATGGCTGCCTTGTAATTATAGATGGTTTGCGTAGAATAGAACAGGAGGGTGGCCAGTTCCTGACCATCCGTAATTCCTAGTCGCATCAGTGCATAGATACGCAGTTCCTTGGTGAGACTGTTAGGTGCAGGGAGAACAATCTGCTTTTCTGGCAACAGCAGTTGGTTGAATTCATCCACGAAATTAGGGTATAAGTCCATAAAAGCCTTGTCGAATCGGATATAGAAACTTGAAGCTTCCTCTTCTGCCAGCTTGTAGCTGTTGAGGGCAGTCAGAAGATCGGTAGTCTGCTTTGCCTTGATTTTGCGGCTTACCAACTTGCGATAATCATCCAGTTTCTTGATATATACGGCACTGATGTCCATAAACAATCGCATATAAGTTTCCCTGCGCTTATTGGTATTGAGCAGTTTCTGATTCAATTCCTCCAAGAGCGTATTCTGGCTCTTCACTTCCCTGCGACTCTTCGCCAAACGCTTGTTCATCCTGAAGGCAAAGAACGTCATTACCAAGAAGCCAAGAGACATGATGCTTACTACAACCAGCGAAGCCGTGATGATGCGATTCTGACGTATTTCTCGCTGATGATTCGTCTCCGTGATAAGCGGAAGAATACGAGAAATCTCGACCATTCGAAGACGGTTGTTATAAAACTGAGCATCTTCCATCGAACAATAGATATACTTTGACACACGCTTTGCATATTTCGCATCCTTATTATATAAATAGGTGGAAAGTTCCTGAAGCGCCAGATTCTCTTTCAAGGGACAAACCTGGTCGGAGATGGCTGCCTCTACCAAATATTTCTCATATAAGTCCATCTGCTCATTGTCATGGTAATAACGGGCTATACAATATGCCGATGAAGCATGCACCCTGCTGTCAACAGGACTGGCGGCAAGGGCTTTCTGATACCAGTCCAATACTTTCTTGTCTGTGCGATGTAGCAAGTACTCCAACTCTCCACTCAGATAATAATAGAGCGCAGATTGCTTATTGCCCACATATTCTAGGGTCTTGGCAAGATAGAGCCTTTTCTTATCTAGCATTCCCTCCTTGAATTCAGACCTTTCGCAGAAAGATTCCCAATAGTTATACACCCAAGTCAAGGTATAATAATAGTATTGCCTCAACTTGGGCGAAATGTGTTCAGGGTTCAAAGAAAACAACAGGTCTTCAGCCTGACTGTAGAAGCCACCTGTGGATAACACCGCAGCCCGATTAATCTTGTTGAGGTCAATGTAATAGGCATCATGCAACTGCTCTGCCAATTGCAGCCCCCTGTTGGCATAGACCATGGCTGAGTCATATCGATAAGTATAATACTCACGATAGATTTGATTGAAAAGATTCAGACGCTCTCGTTTGTCGGAAGTAAGATTCAGTTTTTTCTTCATTCGTATGAGTTTCTTCTCTTTCTTGGAAGAGAACTCATCCCGGCGAGCAATATATTGGTCCAGACGATGGAACAACTCATCCTCGTTCTCCAAAGCCACATTTCGGGAAAATGCCGCATTTGCCTCCATCGGCATCATTACCATCGGCATCACCACCATCATCAAGAGCCATACAATCTTCTTCATTGTCCTTAATTTGTTATTGTTCTTACCTGTTTTGCTTAACTATGAAAGAGAATACCCCTTTACGGCTGCAAAGATACGACTTTTATTCTTCTTTTCAACATCTACTCTCATAAAAAGTATTAATTCTACATTCTTTCTGATTACTAGGTAGTTAAGTCTTTATAAAAGTATCTAAATATCTACTCGCACCCTACACACAGCACCAAGCTATCAAAAAACAATCTATCTTTGCAACCGAAATCGAAACGCATTCGATTCATACCAAAACATTTTGGAATGAGTAAACAGATTATAATAACGAATAAACAAAATAATAAGTTATGAACCTAAGAATCCGTACATTCTCCATGGCTTTGGCTGCAATGGCAGCGACAAGCTACATGTATGCACTTCCTTCTAACAATAATGAAGAGAAGTCAAGTACAAAAGAAAAGAAGTCTCTCAACCTCGAAGAGGAATCAGTAGAGAAGAACAAGAAGGAAGAGCGCAACGTGATGCTTAACGCTGCCGACGCCAACAAGCCTCGTGAAATCCAGATTGGATTGCCGAGTGAGGACGTAACCGTATATGAGAACGGTCTTCCTGCCGTCTATTCATCCTCAGTTCACAAACTCTCAGCCCACTGGCGCAGCGATGCCTCTCTGAAAGGTACCGACCTGATGACGCCTTCCGAGTCGGCTATTGCCACTGGTAACATTGCTTACGCTGTATCTTCTTTCAGCGAATTAGGTCAGAAAGAGTTCAAGGGCAAGCTCAATTATAAGGCAAACCATTTTGGTATGCAGAATGTAGATCTCAACCTGTCTGGTGGAATCGGTGACAATTGGCTTTATACAGCTAGCATGTACCAGAACTTCGACCCAGGAAGCTTCAAGCTCCGATTCACCGATTATGCAGATCGCACCCAGATTTACCATTTCGGTCTGACCCGAATCCTGAACGAAGGCAAGGGACGCATCTCTTTATTATATAAGTACTCAAACAGCAAGAACCCAGGCAACTTTGCCAATGCGGCACCTTTCATCTACGCAGGTGACGGCAGCATCAAGAAGATTGCTGGCTTCGACCCTGGCATGAACTCCTACGTACAGCGACAAGGTTCTTTCCAATACTTGAACACCAAGACTGGCAAGATGGAGACCTGGAACATGAGCGACGGAAGCGAGAACCACGCCAACGAGATTGCCCTTATCAGCCAGTACCAGTTTGACAACGGATGGTTGTGGAAATTCAACGCTAAATACATGAATGCTCCTCGCGCCAACTACGTGGATTACGGTGGCAGCTCTATCTCGGAGGTGAGTGAGGCTGATGGCTATCAACTCTCCGACGGCTCAGCTTATAGCGGACTCATCGAGGGACGACGCACTTGGTTGCACATAGGAAAGGTGAGCAACGCTCTCATGACGACAGAAATCAGCAAGCAGTTGAACAACCACAAGTTGATGATTGGTCTGAACGAGTGGTATTATCATCTCGACTACTATTCATCATCTTACCAGTGGGCAGGTACCGTGGAGCCTTATCCTCGCACATTGAGCCAAATGTACGTAAACCCTCTTGACCATACACAGACCGCACGTCGCTCCGAGACCTTCGGATATAACGAGCTGAGTCCTGAATACACCAAGGGTTCGGAGAATAAGTTGGCTGTTTATTTTACCGACGAATGGAAGGTAACCCCTAAGTTCAAAGTCTTCTATGGCGGACGACTGGAATACTATCGCATGTCGGCAGACCAGATTTCAACCTCACGCTTCAAGGGATTCCATATCGGCAATTACAACACCTATTCTACAGCGGAGGATGGTTCTATTGTAGCCACAGCACATAATATCGAACCAGCCAAGGTGACTAAGGATAAGCTGAACTATGCGGCTACCCTGCAGTTGACATACAACCTCACCAACCAGTTTGGTTTGACAGCCGACGCAACCATTGCCACCCGTTTCCCACGCATCAGCGAATATGCAGGAACAGGTCCTACCGAGGAGCAGTATAAGCGAGTAACCATCCCACTGATTCGTGGTGGTATTTTCTACAAGAATGATTGGATTGACCTTTCTTCAATGGTGACCTACATTTCAAAGTCGAACAATATCGACCAGCAGAATCTTACCAAGCCAGGAACAACAGAGGGCAAGACCGTGTTGCTCATCTATAACATCCAGACTTTGGGTTGGACCACCTCTGCCGAGATCAATCCATTCAAGAACTTCCACATGCACGCCCTCTTCACCTATCAGAAGCCAGTGTATAAGAACTACAATGCAAGCGTAACGTTCAACGACGGCCAGACTATGGGCGTAAATGCTAACAACATGATAGTGAAGGAGATTCCACAGGTACTCATTGAGTTGGACCCTAAGTATGACATCACCAAGAACTTGAACGCTTGGTTGAGCTTCCGTTACTTCGGCAAGACCTACGCCAACCTCCAGGAGGCACTCTATTTCAACGGTCACTGGGAGACTTTCGGCGGTATCAACTGGAACGTGAACAAGAAACTGAGTCTCGGTGTGAGCGTTATCAACATCCTCAATGAGAAGGGTGCCAAAGGTACCATTAACGGTTCGGAGTTGATTACCAAGGAAGAAGCCGGCAAATATGCAGGTAAGTATATGAGCGGCAACTATCTTCGCCCATTCACCGTAGAATTCTCTGCAGGAATCAAATTCTAAGATAATAACGAAAGTTTCATAACGTTTATATAATATAGCAATCACATAAAAACCAAAGAACGATGAAAAAGGTATTTATGATTATCGCAGCAATGTGCATGACATCTATCATGGCATCTGCTCAAAAGACCATCCGAGTGTCAACCGATAAGACCGACCTCGTGATGCAAGTTTCTCCTAAGGGTCGCCTCTACCAAGTGTATCTGGGTGACAAGTTGAAGAATCCTTCTGATTACAATCAGCTGAAGTGGGATGTATATGCGGCCTCTGATGGTGCCGTCTGCCAGCGAGGTCATGAGGTTTATGCAACCTCTGGTGCTGAAGATTTCTTCGAGCCAGCAGTGGCAGTGACCCATGCAGATGGTAACATGACCACCTATTTATATTATCAGTCTTCTGAAGAAAAGGCTATCAGTGGAGGTGTTGAGACCATCATCACTCTTAAGGACAAGGTATATCCGCTGACTGTGAAGCTCCACTATGCAGCTTATCCTAAGGAGAACGTCATCAAGGCATGGAGCGAAATCTCTCATAAGGAGAAAGCTCCGGTTACGCTTTGGAGATATAGCTCTACAATGCTTTATTTCAAGGCAAACAAGTATTTCGTTACCAATTATCATAGCGACTGGGCTAAGGAAGGCCAGCCTGAAACTTGCCAGTTGACTGCTGGTAAGAAAATTGTTGATACTAAGTTGGGTACCCGTGCAGCCATGCAGGAGGAGCCTTTCTTTGAACTGGGATTCGATGAGCCTGCCAAGGAGAATGAGGGCAAGGTGATGCTTGGAACCATCGGATGGCCTGGCAACTTCCGCTTTACCTTCGAGGTAGATAACGTGGGAGCCCTTCGTGTTATTCCTGCCATCAATCCATACGCCTCTAACTATAAGCTGAAGGCTGGTGAGACATTCACTACCCCTGAGTTTATCTTTGCTATGAGCGATAATGGTATCGGTGAGGCTTCCCGTAATTTGCACAATTGGGCTCGCCAGTATCAGGTAAACATGGGTATGGAAGATCGCCTTACGCTCTTGAATAACTGGGAGAATACTGGCTTCGACTTCAACCAGCAGAGTCTTGCTGAGTTGATGAAGGATGCCAAGGACCTGGGTGTAGATATGTTCTTGCTTGATGATGGTTGGTTTGCCAACAAGTATCCTCGTAAGGACGACCATGCAGGTCTCGGCGACTGGGAGGCTACCAAGAGCAAACTGCCTGATGGAATACCTGGATTGGTAAGAGATGCCAAGAAGGCTGGTGTAAAGTTTGGTATTTGGATTGAGCCAGAGATGGTGAATCCTAAGAGTGAACTCTTCGAGAAGCATCCTGACTGGGTCATCATGCAGCCAAAGCGTGATACCTATTATTACCGCAACCAGCTGGTACTTGATATCAGTAATCCTAAGGTACAGGATTATGTGTTCGGCATCGTGGATCGCATCATGACGGAGAATCCGGATGTGGCTTACTTCAAGTGGGACTGCAACAGTGTGATTACCAATATCTATTCTCCATATCATAAGGAGAATCAGGGTAATTTCTATATCGATCATGTGCGTGGTATCTACAAGGTGCTTACCCGTATTCATAACAAGTATCCTAAGTTGCCGATGATGCTCTGCTCTGGCGGTGGCGGCAGAATGGATTATGAGATGCTTAAGTATTTCACTGAGTTCTGGTGTTCAGACGATACTGATCCATACGAGCGCCTCTACATCCAGTGGAGCCTGTCGAAGTTCTTCCCAGCCAAGACCATGGGTTCGCATGTAACCAACTGGAACAAGAATACCAGTGTGAAGTTCCGCACCGATGTTTGCAGTTCATGTAAGTTGGGCTTTGATATCGACCTCAAGTCGCTTTCTGGTGATGACTACAAGTTTGTGCAGAATGCTGTCAAGAACTACGATAGCATGAAGCCGATGATTCTTGATGGCGACCAGTATCGCCTGGTTTCTCCATACGAAGGCAACCACTGTGCCATTAACTATGTAAGTAAGAACAAGCAGCGTGCCGTTCTCTTTGCTTACGACTTGCATCCACGCTACAAGGAGCCTGTGATGAATGTGAAGATGCAGGGATTGGATGCCGATAAGGTTTATACCGTAAAGGAGACTAATCTGATGCCTGGCAAGGAGTCTGATTTGGAGTGCAATGGCAAGCAGTACAGCGGTGACTATCTGATGAAAGTCGGTTTGAATGTATTCAGCCAGACCGATGGAACCAGCCACGTATTGGTATTAGAATAACGTATCAACTATTCATAATAAAAACGAAAAGCAGCAAAGTCTATAATAGGCTTGCTGCTTTTTTAGGTTTCTGTATTTCTTATCCCTAATGATTTTACTTGTTTAGCGGTCTTGCCACAAACTCAGTATGAAGGGTCTCCATCGGATGCTCCTTCAGATTGATGAGGATGTTTGGCGTATTGCCGTTGGCAATGATTACCTTGATGCCGGCATTGGCTACGTCGTGAGCGGTCTTTACTTTCGAAGTCATTCCGCCTCTGCCGTGGCTGCTCTTGCTGGCAAGGATGTATTCACTGATGTCGCGGTCGTAATAAACCGATGGGATGATGCGGGTGGTAGGCTCGCTTGGGTCGCCATTGTAGATGCCATCCACATTGCTTAATAGAATCAAGGTGTCGGCATTCATCATCTTGGCAATCAAGCCAGACAACTCATCGTTATCCGTAAACATCAGCTCGGTGATGCACACGGTATCGTTCTCGTTGACGATAGGGAGCACGTTGTTTTCCAGCATCACCTGCATGCAGGCCTCTTGGTTCTTATACTGCTCTTCGGCACCGAAATTCTCCTTCATGGTCAATACCTGACCTATCTTTATTTTATATTCACGGAAAAGGTTGTAATAGAGACCTACGAGTTTCACCTGTCCGATGGCAGAGAACAACTGGCGTTGCTCCACGCTGTCCAAATGATGGTCAACATGCAGTTCGGCTCTTCCGGCAGCCACGGCACCAGAAGAAACCAGAATCACCTCATAGTCGTGTTTTCTGAGCCAGACAATCTGATCCACAATCGCCGACATTCTCGTTACATCCAGTTTTCCGTCTTCTCGGGTCAGCACGTTGCTGCCCACCTTTACTACGATTCTTTTTCCCATTTTATGCCGATATTTAGTTGGAGCAAGGAATCTGTTGTTTAAAATTCCTTGCCCCTTCAATCATTATTCCTTTTTATTGTCTTTTTCTCGAATCTCTACTCTTCGAATCTTGCCCGAGATGGTCTTTGGCAATTCATCTACGAATTCGATGATGCGAGGATATTTATAAGGAGCAGTCTCGTGCTTCACATGATCCTGCAACTTCTTGACAAGATCAGGACCTGCCATACTCTTGTATTCATCCTTCAGTACGACGGTAGCCTTGACTACCATACCACGGATTGGGTCTGGCACACCGGTGATGGCACACTCTACTACGGCAGGGTGAGTCATCAGGGCATTCTCTACCTCGAAAGGACCGATGCGGTAACCCGAACTCTTGATCACGTCGTCGATTCTGCCCTCAAACCAGAAGTAGCCTTCCTCATCACGCCAAGCCATATCACCTGTATGATAGAAACCATCGTGCCAAACCGATTTGGTCTGCTTTTCATCGCGATAGTAATATTTGAAGAGACCGATAGGCTTGTCATCGCCGATGCGGATGCAAATCTCGCCTTTTTCACCATCTTCGCATTCCGTCATGTCTGGGCGAAGGATGTGAACATCATATTGTGGGTTTGGCTTGCCCATGCTTCCTGGCTTTGGCTTGATCCAAGGGAAGGTTCCGAGTGTCATCGTGGTCTCTGTCTGTCCGAAGCCCTCGTAAATCTGAACGCCAGTAAGTTTCTGGAAGGTTTCTGCCACGGATGGGTTCATAGCCTCGCCTGCTGTGGTGCAGTATTCAAGACTGCTGAGGTCATACTTCGAGAAATCCTCCTGAATCATGAAGCGATAGATGGTAGGAGGGGCACAGAAAGAGGTGATGTGATACTTCTCAATCTGGCGCATGATCTTATCAGCCGTAAACTTCTCGTGATCGAAGACGAAGACGGTGGCTCCGGCAAACCATTGTCCGTAGAGCTTGCCCCATACAGCCTTGCCCCAACCGGTATCGGCTACGGTAAGGTGGATGGAGTTCTCGTGGAGATTGTGCCAATATACACCCGTGGTCAGATGACCGAGGGCATAGAGGTGATCGTGTGCCACCATCTTTGGCTCACCTGTGGTTCCCGATGTGAAGTACATCAGAAGGGTATCCTCATTAGAGTTTACATGTTCTGGGCGAACAAAAGGAGCACATTCGTTCCATTCCTTCATCCAGTCGTGGAAACCTTCAGGGATATCCGGACCGATACTAATCAATGTCTTGACAGTCGGACTCTCTGGCATTGCCTGATTAACCTGCTCTACCACGTAATCATCGCCGCAGCAGATGATAGCCTTCACGCTTGCTGCATTGTTGCGGTAAACGATGTCGTGCTTGGTAAGCATGTGGGTAGCAGGGATGGCTACGGCGCCCAACTTGTGGAGACCGAGCATGGCAAGCCACCACTGATAGTGACGCTTCAGAATCAGCATCACCTTATCATCGTGACCGATACCGAGACTCTGGAAGTAAGCAGCAGCCTTGTCGCTCTGCTCCTTCAGGTCCTTGTATGTAAAACGGATTTCTTCGCCACGTTCACTTGCCCAAAGCAGCGCCACGTGGTCTGGTTTGATCTTTGCCCATTCGTCCATCACGTCGTAGGCAAAGTTGAAATCTTCTGGTATGATAAACTCCAGATGCTCCTTGAAGTCTTGCTCTGAAGTGAATTTTGTCTGTTTTAGAAATCTCTCGATCATAGTTACTCTTCTAGATAATTATACAAAGGAACTTGGCTGGCTCATTGTTGAGTGAGCGGAAGCAATGCGACTTTCTACTGTCGAAGTAGATGCTGTCGCCTGGGTTCAGCACCATCACTTTTTCTTCGATGGTTACTTCGAGCTGTCCCTCAATCACATAATCATATTCCTGTCCGTCGTGTCCGTTCTTGTTTGGCTTCTTGTCGCCTGGCAACGGATCTACCTGTACCATGAACGGATTCACCTTTCTATCCTTGAATCCTACGGCAAGGCTCTGGTATTTATACTGGTTGTTGCGGTCTATCTCCGGTCCCTGTCCCTTGCGGGTTACGTAGTATCCCTTCATGCGAGGTTCCTCGCCGAAGAGCAATACGTCAAGGTCAATGCCGTATCGCTTAGAGATTTTTGACAGGCGATAAACAGAAGGATCCGCCTCACCGGATTCTATCTTGAGGTAATGATCAAGACTGATTTCGCACAGTTCTGCAATTTCCTCGGCAGGAATATTGAGAACCTCGCGGAGACCTTTCAGTCTTTCACCGATTTGTTTGATTGCTTCGTCCATAAAATATTCTTTTTATTGTTTGCTTTGATAATACATCGAACAGTTGCTGATGGGCAATTTCGAAATGTAAGCGCAAAGATACGAAAAATATTTAAAACGGCTCAAAAAACTTACGTTTTTATAACTCTTTGTGCTTATAAAAACGAAAATGCTGCACAAATAAAGTAATCTGTGCAGCATTCATTGTATCATTTTCTTATTTCTTTCCTGCCAGCAAACCATTGATTACTGCGCTGGTAAAGCCGCCCTGTTCCATGGTGTTGAGGCCCTTGATGGTGCAGCCGCCAGGAGTTGTTACTTTATCAATGGCAGCCTCTGGGTGTTCGCCAGTTTCCTGAAGCAGCTCTACGGCACCCTTGATGGTCTGCAAGACAATCTTCTGGGCATCCTTTGCCTTGAAGCCCATCTCTACGCCGCCTTCTACATTGGCTCTTACATAGCGCATGGCATAAGCGATGGCACACGACATAGCGGTAGCTGCTGGGAAGAGACGTTCTTCCATGATGAGGCTTTCGCCCAATTCATCGAAGATTTCTGTAATCTGCTGGATTTCTGTAGCAGATGCATCTACAGGAGTGATGAAGGTCATCGACTGCTTGTAGGCGATGGCGATGTTTGGCATCACGAGGAAGAAGGTTGGGGTGATACCATCCTTGTCCAGCCACTCCTTGATGTTGGCTGATGGCACACCGGCTGCAACGACCACGAGTTTCTGATTCTTGTAGTTGAGTGCATCTTTGATACCCTTCAATGTCTTCTCTACGCACCATGGCTTTACTACCACGCAGATGATGTCTGCACCATGGCAAGCCAACTGGTTGTCGAGAGTTACGCTGGCTCCTTCGTTTGCGAAGTGATCCAATACTGGTTGGTTATGGTCAGATACCGTAATATCTGATGGAGTGAACTTCTCGCTCTGCAAGAGTCCTTCAGCCATGGCACCGCCCATAGCACCTGCTCCGATAATTGTTATTTTCATTGTCGTCTTATAGTTAAAATGCAATTACGGTGCAAAGATACTACTTTTATCAGAAAAAAGAGCAGTTTATAGACGATTTTTTAAGAAAGTATGCTTGTTTACTGACGATATTTTAAGAAATTCGCTAGTTTACTCCCATTCTGGAAGTATCCACGTCCTTGGTTCTCTTCTCCTTGTACTTGCCTATCTTATAGATGATGGAGATGGAGGCTGATGCCCAATCTTGCTTGATGTTCATGTGGTAGTCTTGATTGCCTTGTACTGATTTTGTAGAGAATCCCTCGTTGAAGATGTTGCTGCCTTTAACCACAATGCTCCATTTATCATTATCGGAAGCCCATCTCAACATAGCATTCAGGAGAAAGACTGATTTGATGTCATAGAGTCCTTGAATGGCTTTCGACTGATAGAATGGGTTAAGTATGAAATGGATGTGATGGTTTCGGCTAAGCTGGGCGGATAGATTTCCGGCAAGAACGGCAGAGATATGTTTGCGATTGAAGGGCAAGTCAAAGAAATCGTTACTCTTGTCATGTCTGTAGATTCCTGTTGCCGAAACACTTCCGTTCATCCAATTGCCTATACCGAAAGTCGTCAATGCTCTAATGCCTATAGTATGATTATAGTCGAAATTGGTCTCCTTCATAATGACTGCCAGGTGGTCGGTAGTCTGATAAGGCAACTGCACAGAATAGTTGGGTTGGAACTCTGCAAATGCCATCAATGTATGGCGACTTTTGATTGTCCACATCAGGTTGGTCTCGTATGTAGAGTAAGGCTTGAGATGAGGATTTCCCCATATCTCCATATAGGTAGAGGCATAGTAAATGCTGCTCATAGTTGACCAATAGCTAGGAAACTGTGAGCTGGAACTGAAGGATAAGTTGAGTATGTTGCCAGGATTGGCTTTCCACGATGCATTAAGTGTGGGATAAATATGCCATTTGTTCCATTGTGGAGAATGGTACTGCTCCGCTTCTACAGAGGCTTCCAAGCTGATTCGCTCGTTTATCTGTTTGCTTATGCCGCCATAGAAACTCAAGATTCTTTCTTCGATATTCACTTGGCTGGTTGCATCTGGAAAGTCTGCTCCATCCTTGTTGGTCGTGGCTTGGTAGCTTCTGTTGTTGCTGTTTTGGAATTTCATACCATACGACAGCTCCCAACCCTTCTTCAATGAGTGGGATTGATCGGCGGTGAAAAGCCATTTGTCTATTACCTGCTTGCTGTTTGTGTATAGAATACGCTCTTCGTCAAGCATCGTTCCTGCTAGATATTGCTGGCTGGGGTTTTGGTAGTTGAGATAGGATATGCCTATTTGTAGTCCAAAGGGCAGGTCGTAGCTGGCATCTACATTGTGCAGGTAGGTATGCTCATTGCCCTGTTGCTGGGATGTGCCTGTTCCCATCGTTTCATGATGAGGATGACTGCTGTCCCATTTTCCTGTATATGCCAGGGATAGCTGGTGGTTATCAGCAAATGCATAACTCAGTCCCAAGCGATAGTTGTGAGTCAATCCAAGGGTCTTCTGCGAGGTCTTGTCATGATACACTACTCGCTTTCCTTGAAGCGGATGATTGGCATTGGTAGTAGTCTCACCGTATGATGTTCCATCTGTAAATGAATACATGGCATCCAGTCCGAATTTTCCTTTTTGGAACAGCAGGTTGCCTTTGCCTTCCCCTTCTCCGTATTTGCTTTGGCTCCAGATGCTTTGTATTTGTCCTGAAAGCAGGTTCTTTCCTACATAGTCTTTGGTAATCAGGTTGATGACCATTCCACGAACATGTAGGCGTGCTGGCGCTGCCAACATCACTTCGGCTTTGGCTAATTGTGATGCGGGCATGGCTTTTAATCGCTCTGCCAGTTGTGCATAATTGAGCGTGGTTGGTTTGCCGTTGATGATGAGAGTCAGTTCCTTTCCTGCATAATTGATGTTGCCGTTTAGTTCGTTTACTCCTGGTATTCGGGTAAGGGCATCATAAGCGTTGTCTGCCGGCATTTTCTCTATGAGCAGTGGCATGTTGTAAACCAACTGTCCTCTTTCTGCCTTGACGATAGGACGTGTCGCCTTGACGAAAACCTCTGGCAGGTTTTGCATCATCATCTGGGCGGTAAGCGTGTCTTTTGCCTCTTCGTTTTGAGCGCAAAGGGGCTGGCTCAGCAATAATGCTGAACCTAAGATAAAATTTATTTTCATGTGTTTATGTTTGTTTGATGGCTATTGCTTGAGTTGCTCTTTGGCTTTGGATATGAGTTGTGCTGCCTCTTTTTTATCTTCCAGTCTGTTTGCATTTGCTAAGAATAACTGGAGATACAGTTTCGCTTTCAGCTTGTTTTTGGAAGCGATGAACATTTGGGCGGCATTGTAATAGTTGAGAGGATTATCTTCCTCATCGTATAAGGTGCATAACTCAAAGTCACGGGCAGCGTCTGCATATCGGTTGTGTTGAAAATGTAGGTCGGCTAGCCATTTATAGGTTCGCAATGCTCTATCTTTTGGCAAGGAAACCTCTAACGACTGGTTGAAATGAGCCATAGACAATGAATCCATGCAGAAGGATTTCTCTATCAAAGCCAAGTGGAAAAGGCAAGTGGCATTGTCGTTTTTGAACTGAACTGCTTTCTGGTAATGTTTCAGCGCCTTTTCATTGTCCGGCTGGTCCTCATAACAGAGACCAAGGATGAAATTGGATTCGAAATTATCAAATCCTTGTGCTATCAGTTTCTCATACAAGGGTATAGCCTCATCGTATTTGAATTGCATGAATAGGGAATAGGCATATTCCTTGTTGACATATAAGTTCGTGGAATCACATTGAGAAATGTAATTCTTCGCCACTTTTTCTGCTCTGTCTGGTTTGTTCACTCCATTGTAATGCACTGCAAGCGAAGCGATAATTTCACTGTCGTATGGGAATAAGAATGCGATGCGTTCACCCCAGAGAGAAACCTTGTCATTGTTGTTCTGATTGAGATACGCATAATAGAACATTCGCATGTCTTCGTGGTTGATGCTATCTGATGGAATCTTGTTTAGGCAAGAAATGCAGGCGGTGTAGTTGCCTACTTTCCGATAGCAGGAAACCAGTTTCCTGCGTGCTCCCAGGTGAGATGGATTTGCTTCCAAATACTTTTGGTAGTATTGGGTTGCATGAAACACATCATATCTACTCAAACAGCTGTCTCCTTGTTGAAGTAGATTAGCTGTGGTCTCGTTGGCCTTGGCATTCATTGCCATACATAGCCATAATATAAGGATCAATCTAAACTGTTTCATCGTTTTTGCTGATTATTTCTTTCTTACTTCGGGAGTGAAAACGACAGGCAAGGTAAACTCCATGTTGACTTCCTCGCCATCGGAGAGTCGGGCAGGCTTCCAATGAGGGCTTCTCTTGAGAAGTTCAATCACAGTCTGCTCGTAGGCTTTTTCTTTGGGAGCTTCGAGAACTTTAAACAATCCCAATGTTCCATCCTTTTGAACGGTGAAGTTGATGACTACTCGCGCAGGCTTGTCTTCCAATCCTTTAGGATATTGGATGTTTGTCATCACCCATCTCAAGAAATCGTTGATGTCGCCATTGCCGTTGAAGACAGGCATCTGACCACCTTCCGGTAAAACAGCTATCGTCTTTAACACATGAGGTTGTGATACGCTTTGCGGTTTGAACATAAGGACGATGGGTATACCTATTATTGCTATCACGCAAGCGGCTATCCCAAATACCTTTTTATATATATGAGATTTTGTGTATCTTGTTTCCTGTGCTTTGCCCAAGAAATAAGTTTCTTCCTGATTGTTTTTTTCTTTCATACCTTTTACGATTTTATGGAGTTGTCTAAAAGTGCTTTTAATTGTTTGAGTGGTTCCTTGCTGACGTGCAGGGTGAATTTCTCGCTAAACCGCTCGTTGTACAACACTAGTTCTGAAGTGTTGAGGTTGATGCTGAAAATGTGCTGACTATTAATAATGTAGTTTCTGCCAACACGAGCGAAGAAGTGTGCCGTTTGGGCTAGTTGCTCTACTATTTTCTTCTCAAAGGCCACAAGGTTGAACGAGAAGGTGTATTCATCGCCGTTGGTGAGTCGAAGATTGCAATAGCTTCCTTCCGAACAGACGTATGCTATCTGTTCGGAAGCCACTCTGAGCAAGAAGTTGGCATTTGATATGATGAGATATTCTTCCATACTGATAAGTTTGGTGCAAAGATAAGCATAATATTTCAAAAGTATGGCTGGAGGTAGCGTGTTTTTTGTGGACCTATGGCTTTGTTTTGTAAAAGTACGTATTTAACCCATAAAATAAGAGAAAAACAAGTTTTATGTCAGAATTTCATCCGTTATTTATTCTTTTGTTCCCATTTTAGCGATATTTTTCGTATATTCGCATTCGCAATCGGGAAACCGACAACGCAAAAAACTAAAAATGAATGCAAAAACAAATATCTTATGGCAAAGATTATTGTAAGAAACCAAACGATAAAGACGCTAACCAAGGATGGTGTTGATTACATCTGCATTACCGATATAGCAAGGCAGAAGAATCCCATTGAGCCCAAAGATGTGGTAAAGAATTGGTTGCGTACCAAAAATACCTTAGAGTACTTGGGACTTTGGGAGCAGTTGAACAACCCTTATTTTAAGGGGCGAATTCGACCCCCTTTTGAAAGAAGCGGGCTCAAATGTTTTTACGATGAGTCCGACTCGATGGGTGGAACTAACCCATGCTGTAGTATTATTAAATTTTATCAACTATGAATAGTAAGAATTTATACTTTACAATCTTCTCTTTAATCCTTTTAGGATTTATCTCTTCTTGTGCAGAGAATAGTAATAAGTGTAGTCCTTCTTATGCAAGCAACATAGAACAACTTAATGAAAAGTTATATGATTCTTATGCAAATGTTGCAGTAAGGAAAAACAACACAACATCTGATGACATAATAACACCAGAATATTTTGGAGGCTCATATGTCAAGGCAAATAAACTTATTGTCATGGTCAAAAATGGAAGTCCAAAAGGAATAGAAGATATAAAGAAAAGACTAGGCACAGATTCAAATGTGACATTTGTATCTTGTACTTATTCTCTTCAAGAATTAAAAGAATTAAACGCTAAATTGCAAGTATCTTTTGCCAAGAAAGCTGCATTGCGAGACGAAATTGGGTGGGTTGCTGTTGGTATCAAACCTATTCAAAATAGAATTGTCGTATATTTGAATAATGCTTCTAATAAAAATATCTCTAAATTCAAGAATGAAATTTGCAATTCAGATAAAATAATTTTTGATCAGTTGGAAATAGAGCCAATTGAAATACAAAAAGATACAGCAAAAGACGAAAAAGTAGGAAGTCCCTCATAAAAGTGTATGGATAACTCGAAAAGTCCCTCATAAAAGTGTGTTAATCTTCTAAAAAGTCCCTCATAAAAATGTGATAGATTTTGCTATTTCATTGTCTTTCAGTCTTTTGCAGCAAGAATACAATAATAATACCATGAGTATGTGAAGGAGATGATGTCGCATCGCAACCTTTTTGATGGCTTTTCTGTCTAATAACTAGACAGCAGTGTCAAGTATTTAGACAGGTCGTTTTATGGACATTCTTTCTATATGTTTTGATAATCAGTTATTTATGTTTTTGGCATAGCCGTTGCCTTGCTATTTTGCAACAAATAAGAATAGTAGCAACATAAAGAATAATAAGACAATGAAAAGACTTGCGTTAGTAGCATCCTTCTGTGGCATTACCATAACACAGATGATGGCACAGAACATCAATGGTGAACAGATTTCCGACACGACTCTATTTGATAAGTTCTCCAAAGAACTTGGCGAAGTGGTGGTGAAAGCTCATCTTCCTCAATATAAGAAGACCCACGAAGGACTGCTTACCAACGTGGCAGGAACTGTGCTTAGCAAGATGGGTACGGCAGACGATGTATTGAAGCATGTGCCGAGTATCGTGAAGAAGAAAGATGGATATGAGGTGGTCGGCAAGGGTACACCTATTATATATATCAACGGCAGGAAGATGCAAGACATCAGTGAGTTGGATAACATCAAATCTTCCGACATCAAGAGTGTGGAAGTCATCCAGAATCCTGGAGCTACCTACGATGCTTCGGTAAATGCGGTAATCAAAATCAAGACCATCAAGAAGAAAGGCGAAGGTTTCGGCTTTGATACTCGCTCTGTGTATTGGTACAATAAGCACGACAATACCATCCAACAGGTTAACATGAACTATCGTCATAATGGCCTGAATCTCTTTGCCACTTATAAGTTCTCTGATGCAACATGGATGCAAAAGGCCACCTACGAACAGACTGTACATGTCGATACGCTTTGGCAACAGCATAACAACAACGAAGTAACAGGTCGCATAGAATCGCATCGTCTTATCAGTGGTTTTAGCTATGATTTCAATGCCAATCATTCCATTGGTGCGAGGTACACCTTGACCTCGCCAGGCTATTCTCGCTCAAAAGATTTTTTCGATAGTCAGGTGACTGCCGACGGTAAATGTTACGACTATATCAAAACCGATGGTCTGACGGTTGACAAGGACAATCCTAGCCATCAATTGAATGTCTACTACAACGGCACTTTGGGTAAGACTACTATTGACCTGAATACCGACCTCTATTTCAGTACAAACAGGGCTTATGCCTATAGCGATGAACAGAGCCAGGAGCACGATTCTCGTAACATCAACTCCAAGAATCGTGTGAGCAACAAGATGGTAGCCACCAAACTCGTAATTACCTCTCCTCTCTTGGGCGGTAATCTCTCCTATGGAGCTGAGTATATCAATACTCATCGTAACGATGACTACGAAGTGAATCGCACCGACCTCCTCACCAACTCTTATAGCAAGTTGGAGGAGCAGACGGCAAGTCCATTCATCCAATATGCGCACCTCACCCCGATAGGAAACATCACGGCAGGGTTGCGATACGAGTATGTAAGATTCAAGTATTATGATGCAGGCATCTATCAGCCCGAGCAGAGTCGCTCCTTCCGCAACCTCTTTCCTACCATCAGCTATGGTGCGAAGATAGGCAAGGTAATGGCACAGTTGAGCTATTCGGTAAAGACCTCTCGTCCTTCATATAGTCAACTGAGCAATAATGTATCTTATATGAATCGATTTACTCGCCAAACAGGTAATCCTTATCTCGACAACGAAACCAATCATAGAGTGGAATTATCGGGTGTATGGAAGTTCATCCAGTTTATGGTCAACTACAAGGACTCTCGCAATGCCATCATCTATTGGGCGGAGCAAATACCTGGGAACGAAGCCATTACCATGATAAGTCGTAAGAACGTGAAGAGTCTCAAGAGCATGACTGCCTTCATTAGTGCCGCTCCAAAGATAGGCATTTGGGCGCCGCAAATCAACTTGGGCATGCAGAAGCCCTGGTTCACCCTCCATACTGATGTGGCATCTTATCGCTTGAATCGTCCTATTTTCATGGGCAACTTCAACAATGCCTTCTCCTTGCCATGCAGCATCACCCTTAACGTGGATTATCGCTATCAGAGCAAGGGTAACACGATGAATGTATATCTTGCCAAAGAGCAGCATGTACTGGATGTCAGCATCAGCAAGTCATTCCTAAAGGATGCCCTTACCTTGGAAATAAAAGGCAACGACCTGCTTTATAAATGTTGGGATGCCGACCTGCTCTATAATCAGAAGATGGAACTCCTGCAAGTATCTAAGCGAGGTACGAGAGACCTGCAACTCACCCTTCGCTATAAGTTCAATACCACACGTAGCAAGTACAAGGGAACTGGTGCCGGTAATGCAGAGCTGAATCGACTATAAATATCTTTTATTACTTTTATTCGAAAGTAGAGACATTTAAGATGATTTCCTATAAGGGGAACAAAAAAGCAGCAAACCGCAAAGGGCTTGCTGCTCAAGATAGGAGTGTTTCCTATTTCTTTTATGGGTTGAGTTTTCTTTATATCCTTATCTCAATGGGGTTATACTTCCTTCAATATGGTTTCCAATCTTCCGATGAAGTCATCTACATTTTCCTTGGTCAATACCAATGGAGGGAGGATGCGAAGGATGTTGGTGCCGGCGCAGCCGGTGAAGCAGTGCTGCTCGTGGATGAGCTTGCTGCGAACTTCCTTGTGAGGAATATCGAGTACGGCTCCTACCATTAAACCACGGCCACGAACCTCTGTGATGTGACTGTTGCGCTTCTGCAACTCCTTCAGCTGGGCAATGAGATATTCACCAACCTCATGCGCATTCTGTACCAGGTTCTCCTTCTCGAAAACATCGAGAACGGCGAGAGCTGCTGTACATGCCAGGTGGTTGCCACCGAAAGTAGTACCCAGCTGACCATATACTGGAGTAAACTCTGGAGAAATCAATACGCCACCCATAGGGAAACCATTACCGATACCCTTGGCTACGGTGATGAGATCTGGCTTGATGCCCAACCACTGGTGAGCAAAGAACTTACCGCTTCTGCCATAACCGCACTGGATTTCATCGCAAATCAGGAAGGTGCCGTATTTCTTGCAGGCAGCCTGCAAGCCCTGAGCAAACTCAGGAGTTACCATGTTGCAACCACCTACGCCCTGAATAGCTTCGATGATACAAGCACATACATCGCCCTTGGCAAGTTCCTTCTCCCAAGCCTCCAAATCATTGATAGGAAGATAGGTTACGTGACCATTGTCATTGATAGGAGCGATGATCTTAGGATTATTTGTTACCTCTACGGCAAGGGAAGTTCTGCCGTGGAATGCTTTTTCTAAAGAGAGCACACGGGTTCTTCCGTTGGTGAATGAAGCCAACTTCAGGGCATTCTCGTTTGCCTCGGCACCCGAGTTGATGAGGAAGAACTGATAATCTTCATAACCGCTAGCCTTGCCTAAACGCTCAGCGAGTTTCACCTGCAACTTGTTGATGACAGAGTTGGAATAGAAACCCAGATTGTTCAACTGGTTGGTGAGCATCTCCACATAGTGAGGATGGCAATGACCGATGCTGATAACGGCATGACCGCCATAAAGGTCGAGATATTCCTGACCCTTGTCGTCCCATACCTTGCAGCCCTTACCTTTTACTATATTAATATCGAAAAGAGGATATACGTCGTAAAGTTTCATGTTAAATCTATGTTTTAAGAAAGACAACTCATAGAGTTATCTTATTACAAACTATTTTTTATGATAGAAGAACGAATGATTTTTCATCCGTTCTTCCGAATTCTTTTATCTAAAATGCTGATGGCTTGAGTTTCAAACCTGCTGTCTGGTCGAGACCAAACATGATGTTCATGTTCTGAACAGCCTGACCCACGGCACCCTTCAGAAGATTGTCGATGCAGGAAGTGATGAGGAGCTTATCGCCATACTTATCCACATGAACCAGGCACTTGTTGGTATTCACCACCTGCTTCAAGTCGATAGCCTTATCCACATAGTGGGTGAACTTGGCATTCTTGTAGAACTCCTTGTAACCAGCCACGATTTCCTCGATTGGCTTGTCGGTCTTTACCACTTCTGTAGCGAAGATGCCGCGGGCGAAGTCGCCACGGTAAGGGATGAAGTCGATGGCTGCATCGAGATAACCCTGTGTCTGCTTCAGACTCTGACGAATCTCTGGCACGTGCTGATGGTTGAATGCCTTGTAGATGCTCATGTTGTTGTTGCGCCATGAGAAATGGGTAGTGGCACCTGGCTTCTGACCAGCGCCGGTGCTACCTGTAATGGCATTGACAGATACATCGCTGTTGATGAGGCCCATCTTGGCAGCAGGCAACAAACCAAGTTGAATGCAGGTTGCAAAACAACCTGGGTTTGCCACGTGCTGAGCTACGGCTATTTTTGATTCATTTATTTCTGGAAGACCATATACAAAATCGTGAGCGGCTGGGGTTGGCTGCTGGGTAGCAACCACAGTCTCTGGGGCAAGACGGAAGTCCTGTGCCAGGTCGATAATCTTCACGTTCTCCGGAACATTGTGCTCCTTCAGGAACGCCTCGCTCTTGCCGTGACCGAAGCAGAAGAAGATAACATCCACCTGGTCGAAAGGCATCTCGGCGGTAAACTTCAAGTCGGTCTCGCCATACAATCCCTCGTGAACCTCAGCCACCAGGTTGCCGGCGTTACTCTCGCTGTTGGCGAATACAATCTCTGCCTCAGGATGGTTGATAAGGAGGCGAATCAACTCACCTCCTGTATAACCAGCTGCTCCTAAAATACCTACTTTTACCATATTATCTTTCCTCGTTAGGGTGCATACCATAATAAACACGGAGTGGGGTAGAGCTTACCTTGATGAAGCCCTTCGCATCCTCGGCTGTCCAACCGTGCTGCATCTCGCCATACTCACCGAGCTTAGACTTGGTCAAATCGTCTGGTGAATCGACACCAACAGTCTGGAAGCTAAATGGACGGAGCTTCAAGATGGCTGTACCGTTTACGTTGCGCTGAGAAGAAGTCAGCATCGCCTCGATATCCGGCATCACTGGCTCCAGGTACTGGCTCTCGTGGAGGAACATTCCGTACCAGTTGCCTACCTGGTCCTTCCAGTACTGCTGCCACTTGCTCAATGTGCTCTTCTCCAACAGGCGGTGAGCCTCGATGATGAGCTTAGGAGCTGCAGCCTCGAAAGCTACACGACCCTTGATACCGATGATGGTGTCACCCACGTTGCAGTCGCGACCGATGGCGTAAGAAGCGCCAATCTCCTCAATCTTCTGGATGGCTGCAATCTTATCATCAAACTTCTCGCCGTTTACAGCCACGATCTCACCCTTCTCGAAGGTAATCTTCAGTTCAGCCTCTTCTTCCTTGGCAGTAACGTGCTTCAGATAAGCCTCCTCTGGAAGACCCTGGGTTGGGTCGAGAATCTCACCACCGCAGATACTGGTTCCCCAGATACCTACGTTATAAGAATACTTCAACTTGGTGAAGTCTGCATAGAAGCCGTGCTCGTTCAGATAGTCAACCTCCTCCTTACGGGAAAGCGCCTTGTCACGTGTCAATGTGATGATCTCTACACCAGGAGCCATCACCAGGAAGGTCATGTCGAAACGAATCTGGTCATTGCCGGCACCTGTACTTCCGTGAGCGATGGCATCAGCACCAATCTCCTTGGCGTAACGAGCGATGGCGATAGCCTGGAAGATACGCTCTGAAGATACAGAGATAGGGTAGCAGTTGTTGCGGAGCACATTACCGAAAATCATGTATTTCAAAGATTTCTCGTAATACTCATGGGTAACGTCGAGAGTGACGTATGCCTTGGCACCCAACTTATATGCGTTCTCCTCGTTGGTCTTCAACTGCTCGGCAGAGAAACCACCTGTGTTAGCGCATGCTGCATAAACATCCCAGCCATCCTGGGTCAACTTCATTACTGTGTATGATGTATCGAGACCGCCGCTGAAAGCGACTACAACTTTTTTATTTGCCATTTTATTTTATGTTTAATATGTGGTGAATAATGTTTAGATGGCATTTTTGCCAACACCTTAAATTATATGTAAGGATTTAAATTTCTGCAGATGGACCGTCAATCTTGCGGATTCTCTCAATCACTTCCTGAGGAAGCTTGATAGGCAGATGTTCTTCTGGGTCAAAGAGCATGGCGGTGCAGATGCAGTATTTGCGGTTGGTGCGATGGAGGACATCCACGTTGATGCAACCTTCGCAACCACGCCAGAAAGACTCGTCATCGGTCAGGTCGGCGAAGGTAACAGGAAGATAACCCAACTGGGTGTTCATCTTCATGACAGCCGAACCGGATGTCAAAGAGAAAATCTTGGCATGAGGCCATCGCTGTCGGGCAAGCGTAAAGGTAAGGTTCTTGATACGCTTAGCCAGTCCCATACCACGGAAGTCTGGGTGAACGATCAAACCTGATGTGGTGACATAGTGCTTGTTGCCCCATGTCTCGATGTAGCTGAAACCTGCGAACTTTTCGCCCTGGAGAGCGATGACCGCCTTGGCTTCGCGCATCTTGGTGGCAACATACTCTGGTGAACGCTTGGCGATACCAGAACCACGCTTCTTTGCAGCTTCTGCAATTGTAGTCAGAATGGTGTCGATGTACTTGATGTGACTTTCGTCAGCCACCATTACTTTAACTTCTGCTTCTTCCATTTTTTCTCTTCTATCTTAAAATGTTTTTGTTTTAATATTCTTTCTTTATATATATAATAAGGTGTATGTTTTGCATAAAAATGCAACTACCTTATATATATTTATGGTGAACGTCTGGAATTACCTCTGCTAGTGCATTGATGATTTCCTCTTCTGTGGTACCTTTCTTCTTAACCAGAAAGATCGTGTCGTCACCGGCGATGGTTCCAAGAATTTGAGAAATATCACTATTGTCTATGTTATAGGCAATGCTACTTGCATATCCCGGACGGGTCTTGATTACGACCATGTTCCCAGAGAAGTTGATAGACTGGAATCCGGTATTCACCATCATCTTGCTCACTGGAATATGGTTTGAAACTCTCTTATATAATGTATCATTGGGCAGGACATACGCATATTTTCCACTCGAAGATGCTGCCTTTGCTACCTTGAGCAGTTTTAAGTCACGGCTCAATGTGGCTTGCGTAATCTTAAAGCCTTCTTTGTGAAGAGCCTCCAAAAGTTGGTCTTGCGAACTTAACTCCTGACTTGATATAAGCATCTTCAAAGTTTCCAATCTGCTATTCTTTGCCTTCATATGCTGTATTTTTATTCGTTTAACGGCTGCAAAATTACAATATATTTTGCAAATAACCAAATAAAATGAAAGAAAAATGCATAAAATAACATTATTTTGTCTTTTGCTATGCATAAACATGGAATAAATATGCATATATTATCTTCTTTCATACAAATATTCTACACTTGGCTTTTGATGCAGAATAGCCTTTTTATCCATTTTAAGCTAATTATTGTAAATTATTGAAAAAAAGTCTACGGAAACCGCATCGGTTCAATAAGTTTTTGTTATCTTTGCAGACACAATTCTTAGATTATAATCAACTTAATATAAAATAAACCTTTAGAAGATGGAAAAAATGAATGTTAAACCAGCAGAAGGTAAGCTGGGAATCTTGGTTGTTGGTTGTGGCGCAGTAGCTACTACCTTCATGACCGGTGTTTTCATGACTCGTAAGGGACTTGCAAAGCCAGTAGGTTCAATGACTCAGTACGACAAGATTCGTGTGGGCAAGGGTGCAGACAAGAAATATTTGCACTACAAGGACATCGTTCCACTTGCTGACCTTAATGATATCGTATTCGGTACTTGGGATGTTTATCCGCAGAATGCTTATCAGGCAGCTATGTATGCTGAGGTATTGAAGGAGAAAGATATCAATCCTGTACGCGAGGAGTTGGAGAAGGTAGTACCAATGAAGGCTGCTTTCGACAAGAACTATGCAAAGCGTCTTGATGGCGACAATGTGAAGGATTGCAAGACCCGCTGGGAGATGGTAGAGGCTCTTCGTCAGGATATCCGCGACTTCAAGGAGAAGAACGGTTGTGCCCGTATCGTTGTTATCTGGGCAGCATCTACCGAAATCTACGTTCCTGTAGATATGAAGATTCATGGTACATTGGCTGCACTTGAGGCTGCAATGAAGGCTGACGACCGCCAGCATGTAGCTCCATCCATGTGCTACGCTTATGCTGCTTTGACAGAGGGTGCTCCTTTCATCATGGGTGCTCCTAATACAACTGTTGATATTCCTGCTATGTGGGAACTCGCAGAGAAGACCAAGATGCCTATCGCCGGTAAGGACTTCAAGACAGGCCAGACTCTTGTCAAGAGTGGTTTCGCTCCTATCATCGGTACCCGTTGTCTCGGCTTGAATGGCTGGTTCTCTACCAATATTCTCGGCAACCGTGATGGTCTCGTTCTCGATGAACCAGCTAATTTCCATACCAAGGAGGTAAGTAAACTCTCTACTCTTGAGACAATCCTGAAACCAGAAGCTCAGCCAGATCTCTATGGTCATGGTAACGATGAAGATACTCAGTACTATCACAAGGTACGTATCAACTATTATCCACCTCGCAACGATAACAAGGAGGGTTGGGATAATATCGATATCTTCGGCTGGATGGGTTACCCAATGCAGATTAAGATTAACTTCCTCTGCCGTGACTCTATCCTTGCTGCTCCATTGCTGCTCGACCTTACATTGTTAAGCGATCTTGCAGCTCGTGCAGGCCGTTTCGGAATCCAGCGTTTCTTGAGTTTCTTCCTCAAGGCACCTATGCACGATTATACTAAGGGTGAAGAGCCTGTAAACCATCTCTACCAGCAGTACACGATGCTGAAGAATGCTATCCGTGAGATGGGTGGTTACGAGGCCGATGAGGAAATCGACTAATCAGGTTATTTCATTTAATACTACACCTTATTATATATAAGGCATTAAATTTATATCATGGCACACCTTTGGAATGTTAGAATATCTCTCCATAGGTGTGCCTTTTTGTTGTATGCTCGGCATGAGCTTATTCTAATGGGTGCAAGTCCCTAACA
>JAJWJX010000040.1:0-35754 GCA_021623045.1 Segatella copri
CTGAGGAACGCAAGAATGACGGTTTGTATAAGGTGTTCTCTGAGAACTTCCCTATTACCGATACACGTAACAATTTCGTTCTTGAGTTCTTGGATTACTATATCGACCCTCCTCGCTATTCTATTGATGAGTGTTTGGAGCGTGGTCTTACATATAGTGTACCTTTGAAGGCTAAGATGAAACTGTATTGTACTGATCCTGATCATGAAGATTTCGGTACATTTATTCAGGATGTGTTCCTTGGTACTATCCCATATATGACCGATAATGGTACTTTCGTGATTAATGGTGCTGAGCGTGTTGTTGTTTCTCAGCTTCATCGCTCTCCTGGTGTGTTCTTTAGCCAGGGTGTTCATGCAAATGGTACCATGCTTTATTCTGCTCGTATCATTCCTTTCAAGGGAAGCTGGATTGAATTTGCAACTGACATTAACAATGTAATGTATGCATATATCGATCGTAAGAAGAAGTTGCCTGTAACCACATTGTTGCGTGCTATTGGTTACGAACAGGATAAGGATATTCTTCAGATTTTTGATCTCGCCGAGGAGGTGAAGGTTAACAAGAAGAATATGAAGGCTGCTATTGGTCGTAAGCTTGCTGCTCGTGTTTTGAAGAGTTGGAATGAGGACTTCGTTGATGAGGATACTGGTGAAGTAGTATCTATCGAGCGTAACGAAGTAATCATGGAGCGTGAGACTGAACTTACTGCTGATAATATTGAGGAGATTGTTGAGAGTGGAGCGCAGACTGTTCTTCTTCATAAGGATGAGGAAGCTGCCAACAAGTTTACTATTATCTTCAATACTTTGGCAAAGGATCCAAGTAATTCAGAGAAGGAAGCTGTTAACTATATCTATCGTCAGTTGCGTAATGCTGATCCTGCAGATGACGCAAGTGCACGTGAGGTTTTCCAAAACCTGTTCTTCTCGGATAAGCGTTATGATCTGGGTGAGGTAGGTCGTTATCGTATCAATAAGAAATTGAATCTTGATACTGACATTGATGTTCGTGTCTTGACTAAGGAAGATATTATTGAGATCATTAAATATCTTATTCAGCTGATTAACTCTAGTGCAACAGTTGACGATATCGACCACTTGTCTAATCGTCGTGTTCGTACTGTAGGTGAGCAGTTGGCTAACCAGTTCTCTATTGGTTTGGCACGTATGACCCGTACTATCCGTGAACGTATGAATGTTCGCGACAATGAGGTGTTTACTCCAACAGATTTGATTAATGCTAAGACAATCTCTAGTGTTATCAATTCTTTCTTTGGAACTAATCCATTGTCACAGTTCATGGACCAGACTAACCCTCTGGCTGAGGTAACTCATAAGCGTCGTCTTTCTGCCTTAGGTCCTGGTGGTTTGTCTCGTGAGCGTGCAGGTTTCGAGGTTCGTGACGTACATTATACACACTATGGTCGTCTTTGCCCTATTGAGAGTCCTGAAGGTCCAAACATCGGTTTGATTTCTTCTCTCTGTATGTATGCAAAGATTAATGATCTTGGTTTTATTGTTACTCCTTACCGTAAGGTGAATGATAGCAAGGTCGATATGGCTAATGAGGATGTGGTATACTTGACTGCTGAAGATGAAGAGTCTAAGATTATCGGTCAGGGTAATGCGCCTTTGACTGTTGATGGTTCTTTCATTCGTGATGTAGTAAAGTGTCGTCAGGATGCTGATTATCCTGTTGTAGGTCCGGATCAAGTTGATTATGTTGACGTCTCTCCACAGCAGATTGCTTCTGTATCCGCAGGTTTGATTCCATTCTTGGAGCATGATGATGGTCACCGTGCGTTGATGGGATGTAACATGATGCGTCAGGCTGTACCATTGCTTCATAATGATGCACCAATAGTTGGTACTGGTCTTGAGAAGCAAGTTTGTGAGGATTCACGTACTATGGTTACTGCAGAAGGTGAGGGCGTTATCGAATATGTTGATGCTACAACTATCCGCATCCTTTACGATCGCACAGAAGACGATGAGTTTGTAAGTTTCGAACCTGCTTTGAAGGAGTATCGTATTCCTAAGTTCCGTCGTACCAACCAGAATATGACCATCGACTTGCGTCCTATCTGTAATAAGGGACAGCGTGTAAAGAAGGGTGATATCCTGACAGAAGGTTATGCGACAGAAAACGGTGAGCTGGCTTTGGGCCGTAATTTGCTTGTAGCTTATATTCCTTGGAAGGGTTACAACTATGAGGATGCTGTTGTTATCTCTGAACGTATGGTTCGTGAAGATGTATTGACATCTGTACATGTTGACGAATATTCTCTTGATGTCCGTGAAACTAAGCGTGGCGTAGAGGAGTTCACATCTGATATTCCTAATGTCAGCGAGGAAGCTACTAAGGATCTTGATGATAATGGTATCGTGCGTGTTGGTGCAAGAATTGAACCAGGTGATATCATGATTGGTAAGATTTCGCCTAAGGGTGAAAGTGATCCTTCACCAGAAGAGAAGTTGCTTCGCGCTATCTTTGGTGATAAGGCTGGTGATGTGAAGGATTCTTCATTGAAGGCAAATCCATCATTGAGCGGTGTGGTTATTGACAAGAAGTTGTTCTCTCGTGCTATCAAGACCCGTGAGTCAAAGAAGCAGGATAAGATTATTCTTGCTAAGATTGATGAGGAGTATGAGGCAAAGGGTGATGACTTGAAGGATATCCTCGTAGACAAGTTGCTTACACTTACAGAAGGTATGACTTCTGAGGGTGTTAAGGATTATACAGGTGCTGAGATTATCACCAAGGGCAGTACCTTTACTGCTACAGCCTTGAAGAATTTGGAGTATGATGGTGTTCAGTCTAATAAGTGGACTAAGGATGAGCATACCAATGGCTTGATTCAGAGACTTATTATGAACTATATCCGCAAGTATAAGCAACTTGATGCTGAATTAAAGCGTCGTAAGTTTGCTATCACTATTGGTGATGAACTTCCATCAGGTATTCTTCAGATGGCTAAGGTATATATTGCTAAGAAGCGTAAGATCCAGGTTGGTGATAAACTTGCCGGTCGTCATGGTAATAAGGGTATTGTGTCTAAGGTAGTTCGTTTGGAGGATATGCCATTTATGGCTGACGGTCGTCCTGTTGATATGGTATTGAATCCATTGGGTGTGCCTTCACGTATGAACCTTGGTCAGATCTTCGAGTGTATCTTGGGTGCTGCAGGTAAAAAGTTGGGCGTAAAGTTTGCTACTCCTATCTTTGATGGTGCTAAATTGGATGATCTCTCTGAATGGACAGATAAGGCAGGCTTGCCACGTTTCTGCTCAACTTACCTTTATGATGGTGAGACAGGAGAGCAGTTTGACCAGCCAGCTACTGTTGGTATGACTTACTTCTTGAAGTTAGGTCATATGGTTGAGGATAAGATGCACGCTCGTTCTATCGGTCCATACTCTTTGATTACACAACAGCCACTTGGTGGTAAAGCACAGTTTGGTGGTCAGCGATTTGGAGAGATGGAGGTCTGGGCTATCGAGGCATTCGGTGCAAGCCACGTTTTGCAGGAGATCCTGACTGTTAAGTCAGATGATGTTGTAGGACGTAGCAAGGCATACGAAGCAATCGTAAAGGGCGATCCAATGCCAACTCCTGGTATTCCTGAGTCACTTAACGTATTGCTCCATGAGCTTCGTGGCCTTGGTTTGAGCATCAAACTTGATTAATTTTGAGAACCCCTAATTTATATATAGAAACATGGCTTTCAAAAAAGATACAAAGGTAAAGAATAATTTTACGAAGATTACCATCGGTCTCGCTTCGCCAGAGGAGATCTTGGAAAATTCGTATGGTGAGGTTACTAAACCGGAAACCATTAATTATCGTACATATAAGCCGGAGCGTGATGGCTTGTTCTGCGAGCGTATTTTTGGTCCTACTAAGGACTATGAATGCGCCTGCGGCAAGTACAAGCGTATCCGTTATAAGGGAATCGTCTGCGACCGATGCGGTGTAGAGGTTACAGAGAAGAAAGTTCGTCGTGAACGCTCTGGTCACATTGAGCTTGTCGTACCTGTTGCTCATATTTGGTATTTCCGTTCTCTTCCAAATAAGATTGGTTACCTTTTGGGTATGCCGACCAAGAAACTTGATGCTGTCATTTACTACGAGAAGTATGTAGTTATCCAGCCTGGTATTCTTGAGGGAAAGACTGATGCTGATGGTCTTGAATTGAACGGTTCTCACAAACTTGATCTCTTGTCAGAAGATGAATATATGGCTCTTCTTGACCAGTATGATCCTAATGGTGACAATGAACTTTTGGACGATACGGACCCAAATAAGTTTATAGCAAAAATGGGTGCTGAAGCAATTTATCAGTTGCTCCAGAATGTAGACCTTGACTCTTTGTCATACGAACTCCGCGATCGCGCAAATAACGATTCAAGTCAGCAGCGTAAAACTGAGGCTCTGAAGCGTCTGCAAGTTGTAGAAGGTTTCCGTGCTAGTAAAGGTATTAACAAGCCAGAATGGATGATCATGAAGATTATTCCTGTTACTCCACCTGAGCTTCGTCCGTTGGTACCATTGGATGGTGGTCGTTTTGCAACATCAGACTTGAATGACCTCTATCGTCGTGTGATTATCCGTAACAACCGTTTGAAGAGATTGGTTGAAATCAAGGCTCCTGAGGTTATTCTCCGTAACGAGAAGCGTATGTTGCAGGAGGCTGTTGACAGTTTGTTCGACAACTCACGCAAGAGTTCTGCAGTAAAGAGTGAGAGCAATCGTCCTTTGAAGTCACTCTCTGACTCTTTAAAGGGTAAGCAGGGTCGTTTCCGTCAGAACTTGCTGGGTAAGCGTGTTGACTATTCTGCCCGTTCTGTAATCGTTGTAGGTCCAGAGTTGAAGATGGGTGAGTGTGGTCTTCCAAAACTGATGGCTGCAGAGCTTTACAAACCATTTATCATCCGTAAGTTGATTGAGCGTGGTATCGTTAAGACTGTTAAGAGTGCCAAGAAGATTGTTGATCGTCGCGAGCCAGTTATTTGGGATATTCTTGAGAATGTAATGAAGGGTCATCCGGTTATGTTGAACCGTGCCCCTACGCTTCACCGACTCGGTATCCAGGCATTCCAGCCTAAGATGATTGAAGGTAAGGCTATTCAGTTGCATCCATTGGCATGTACAGCGTTCAACGCCGACTTCGATGGTGACCAGATGGCTGTTCACCTTCCATTGAGTAATGAGGCTGTTTTGGAGGCTCAAATCCTGATGCTTCAGAGTCATAATATTCTCAACCCAGCTAATGGTGCGCCTATCACCGTTCCTTCTCAGGATATGGTGCTTGGTCTTTACTATATTACTAAGATTCGTCCAGGTGCAAAGGGTGAGGGCTTGACATTCTATGGTCCTGAAGAGGCATTGATTGCTCGTAACGAGGGCCGATGTGATCTTCATGCTTTGATTAAGGTTGTAGTTGACGACTTGGTTGATGGTACAATCCAGAAACGAATGGTAGAAACTTCTGTTGGACGTGTCATCGTTAATGGTATCATTCCTGATGAAGTTGGCTTCTTCAATGATGTGATTTCCAAGAAAACCCTCCGTGGTTTGATTTCTAATGTTATCAAGGCTGTTGGTATGGCTAAGGCTTGTGAATTCCTTGATGGTATCAAGAACTTAGGTTATCGTATGGCTTATGTCGCAGGATTGTCATTCAACCTTGGTGATATTATTATTCCACCAGAGAAGGAAGCTATTGTTGAGCGCGGTCGCAAGGAGGTTGAGGAAATTACCAATAACTATAATATGGGTTTCATCACCAACAAGGAACGATACAACCAGGTTATTGATGCGTGGACTCACGTAAATACAGATTTGGGTAATATCTTGATGAAGGAGATGACCGAAGCTGACCAGGGATTCAACGCCGTATACATGATGCTTGATTCTGGAGCCCGTGGTTCTAAGGATCAGATTAAGCAGTTGTCTGGTATGCGTGGTTTGATGGCTAAACCTCAGAAGGCTGGTGCAGAGGGCGCGCAGATCATCGAGAACCCTATCCTTTCTAACTTTAAGGAGGGTATGTCTGTATTGGAGTACTTTATCGCTTCTCACGGTGCCCGTAAGGGTCTTGCTGATACCGCTATGAAGACTGCCGATGCTGGTTACTTGACTCGTCGTCTTGTAGACGTTTCTCACGATGTTATTATCACCGAAGAGGATTGTGGTACATTGCGTGGCTTGGTTTGTACAGCTTTAAAGAATGGCGATGAGATTATTTCATCTCTTTATGAGCGTATTCTGGGTCGTGTATCTGTACATGATGTTATTCATCCAACAACTGGTGAACTGATTGTCAAATCTGGTGAAGAAATCACCGAGGCTAAGGCAAAGGCTATTGATGAATCTCCTATCGAGAGTGTTGAAATTCGTTCTGTTCTCACCTGTGAGAGCAAAAAGGGTGTCTGCATGAAGTGCTATGGCCGTAACTTGGCAACAGCCCGTATGGTACAGTTGGGTGAAGCCGTTGGTGTCATCGCTGCTCAAGCTATTGGTGAGCCAGGTACTCAGTTGACTCTCCGTACATTCCACGCCGGTGGTATTGCATCTAACGCTGCTGCCAATGCTAAGATTGCTGCGAAGAATAAGTCTCGTATCGAGTTTGACGAGTTGAGCACAGTACCATTCGTAGAGGAAGACGAGGAAGGCAACGATATCAAGTGCGAAAAGGTAGTAAGCCACTTGGCTGAAATCCGTTTCGTGGATCCTAATACAAACATCGTTCTTGCAACTTTGAATGTTCCTTACGGTTCTTCATTGTATCACAAGGAGGGTGAAATCGTAGAGAAGGATACCGTTATCGCCCGTTGGGATCCATTCAACGCCGTTATCGTCAGCCAGTATGCGGGTACATTGAAGTTCAATGACGTTCAGAAGGATCAGACTTATCGTGCTGAGGTCGATGAGACTACAGGTTTGGAGGAGAAGATTATCACCGATTCCAAGAATAAGGCAATGGTTCCATCTTGTGATGTTATCGATGCTAATGGTGAAATCCTTGGTACATACAACTTCCCTGTAGGTGGTCACTTGGCAGTTGAGGATGGACAGACAATTAATACCGGTGAGGTTTTGGTTAAGATTCCTCGTGCTGTAGGTGGTGCAGGTGATATCACTGGTGGTCTCCCTCGTGTAACTGAGCTTCTTGAGGCTCGCAACCCTTCTAACCCTGCTGTTGTATCTGAAATCGATGGTGAGGTAACTATGGGTAAGGTAAAGCGTGGTAACCGTGAGATCATCGTAACATCTAAGACTGGCGATCAGAAGAAGTATCTTGTATCTCTTTCTAAGCAGATCTTGGTACAGGAACATGATGCTGTACGTGCTGGTACTCCTCTTTCTGATGGTAGTGTAACTCCTGGCGATATTCTCGCCATCATGGGTCCTACCGCTGTTCAGGAGTATATTGTTAACCAGATCCAGGACGTTTACCGTCTTCAGGGTGTGGCTATTAATGATAAGCATTTTGAGGTTGTGGTACGTCAGATGATGCGTAAGGTTCGTATTGACGATCCAGGTGATACTACCTTCTTGGAGCAAGAGTTGGTTGATAAACTCGACTTTGCAGAAGAGAATGATCGTATCTGGGGTAAGAAAGTTGTTACTGACGGTGGTGATAGTGAAAGTCTCAAACCAGGTCAGATCATAACGGCTCGTAGATTGCGTGATGAGAATTCTGCATTGAAGCGTCGCGACTTGAAACTTGTACAGGTTCGTGATGCCGTATCTGCAACTTCTACACAGATCCTCCAGGGTATTACTCGTGCTGCTCTTGGTACTAAGAGCTTTATGAGTGCTGCATCATTCCAGGAAACTACTAAGGTTTTGAATGAGGCTGCTATCCGTGGTAAGGTTGATTACCTTGAGGGTATGAAGGAGAATGTAATCTGTGGTCACTTGATTCCTGCAGGTACTGGTCTTCGTCAGTGGGATAAGCTCATCGTAGGCTCTAAAGAAGAATATGAGCGTATGCAGGCTAATAAGAAAAATGTGCTCGACTATGCTGATTCTCCAATAGGAGAATAATCGTAGAATAGAGTACTATATATAAATAGGTATAATGAGGGTGCGCCATAAGTCTATGGCGCACCCTTTTATTATCTGTAACAGATGAAAAAAGCAAAGAATCAAGATTCCATCTTCTGTTGTCTTATGATGTTTTTTTTTAAAATAAGTGGCAGATTATTCGTTTTTTTCAGATATTATGTGTAAATTTGCACTATCATTTAAAGTTTAATCCTATTAACTTAGTAAAATTATGGAAGAAAATAAGAATAATCAACAGCAGCAGAATCAGTTCCAGATGGGCATCAGCCCTGAAGTTGCAGAGGGTACATACTCTAACTTGGCACTGATTACTCATTCTAGTTCAGACTTCATCTTGGATTTTGCATGTGCACTTCCTGGCATGCCTGCACCTCAGATCAAGAGTCGTGTTATCATGGCACCTGAACATGCTAAGCGATTGCTCCAGGCATTGCAGAGCAATATTTATAACTACGAGCAGTCCTTCGGTAAAATTAAGTTGTCTGATGAGCAAGAACGTACAATCGCTCCATTCGGCACACCAAAAGGTGAGGCATAATGTACTACAGCATACATACTAAGACTAAATTCTCTGCTAAATTCCGCTTTTTCTTTATAATATTCGTTTTTAATAGTTATATAAAGTTAAAACTAGCCTTCGTTTTTTAAAAGTCTCCTTAATATTTAGGTAGTTTGCCGAAAAAATCGTACCTTTGCACCCCGAAAAGGCTCTATAAAGTAGTGGCTTACATCGAAATAAGACAATAAATAAAAATAAATATATAAATTAAAAAGTAAAATTATGCCTACTATTTCACAGTTAGTAAGAAAAGGCAGACGAGTTCTTGTAGACAAGAGCAAGTCACCAGCTTTGGATTCTTGTCCTCAGCGTCGTGGTGTTTGTGTTCGTGTTTATACAACAACTCCTAAGAAGCCTAATTCAGCAATGCGTAAAGTTGCACGTGTACGTTTGACAAACTCAAAGGAAGTAAACTCTTATATTCCAGGAGAGGGTCACAACTTGCAGGAGCACTCAATTGTTTTGGTTCGCGGTGGTCGTGTAAAGGACCTTCCTGGTGTACGTTATCACATTGTCCGTGGTACACTTGATACTGCAGGTGTTGCGAATCGTACACAGCGTCGTTCTAAGTACGGAGCTAAGCGTCCTAAGGCAAAGAAGTAATATAGCTTCTTAAATTTTAGACAAAACCGCAGACTCACGGTCGGAGAAGGTCGGGAGTTGGGGTTAAAATATTTAATAAAAGTTTTGCTGGAGAAGTAATCAGGTTGAGTAAATGCTCGGGTGCGAGCGTTGAAGAACATTATACAGCCCCATGCAGAATTAAAAAAAAGTTTTATTTAAAATGAGAAAAGCAAAACCAAAGAAGAGAGTGATCCTTCCAGATCCTGTCTTCAATGACCAGAAGGTCTCAAAGTTCGTAAATCATTTGATGTATGATGGAAAGAAGAATACATCTTATGAGATTTTCTACAATGCACTTGACATTGTAAAGGCTAAGATGTCTAACGAGGAAAAGTCTGCTCTTGAAATCTGGAAGCAGGCACTTGATAATATTACTCCTCAGGTAGAGGTTAAGAGCCGTCGTATCGGTGGTGCAACCTTCCAGGTTCCTACAGAGATTCGTCCTGATCGTAAGGAAAGTATTTCTATGAAGAATCTTATTCTTTTTGCACGTAAGCGCGGTGGTAAGACTATGGCTGATAAGCTTGCTGCAGAGATCATGGATGCTTTTAATAATCAGGGTGGTGCATTTAAGCGTAAGGAGGATATGCATCGTATGGCTGAGGCTAACCGTGCGTTCGCTCACTTTAGATTCTAATTTAATATATAATATAGTTAAAAGAAAATGGCAAATCGCGATTTACATTTGACTCGTAACATCGGTATCATGGCGCATATCGATGCTGGTAAGACAACAACTTCTGAGCGTATTTTGTTCTATACAGGTAAGACTCATAAGATTGGTGAGGTACACGATGGTGCTGCTACAATGGACTGGATGGCCCAGGAGCAGGAGCGTGGTATTACTATCACTTCTGCGGCTACAACTTGTAACTGGAACTATCTCGGTAAGTCTTATAAGATCAACTTGATCGATACTCCGGGACACGTTGACTTCACTGCTGAGGTTGAGCGTTCTCTCCGTGTACTTGATGGTGCTGTTGCTACATATTCTGCAGCTGATGGTGTTCAGCCACAGTCTGAGACTGTATGGCGTCAGGCTGATAAGTATAATGTACCTCGTATCGGTTATGTAAACAAGATGGACCGTTCTGGTGCTAACTTCTTCGAGACAGTTCAGCAGATGAAGGATATCTTGGGCGCTAATCCAATTGCTATTCAGATTCCTATTGGTGCAGAGGAGAACTTCAAGGGCGTAGTTGACCTCATTAAGATGAAGGCTATCCTTTGGCACGATGAGACTATGGGTGCTGAGTATGATGTAGAGGATATCCCTGCAGACTTGGCTGACGAGGCTGCTGAGTGGCGTGATAAGCTCCTTGAGGGTGCTGCAAACTTCGATGATGAGGTTATGGAACTTTATCTTGATGGTAAGGATATTCCAGAAGAAAAGCTTCTTGCTGCTATCCGTAAGGGTTGCTGTGCTATGGAGTGCTGCCCAATGTTGCTCGGTTCTTCATACAAGAACAAGGGTGTTCAGCCATTGCTCGACTATGTATGTGCATTCTTGCCTTCACCAATGGATACTCCAAATATCATCGGTACTAACCCTGATACAGAGGAGGAAGAGGATCGTAAACCATCTGAGGATGAACCAACATCTGCTCTCGCATTTAAGATTGCTACTGACCCATTCATGGGCCGCTTGGTATTCTTCCGCGTTTACTCAGGTAAGGTCGTTGCTGGTTCTTATGTTTACAACCCACGTTCTGGCAAGCGCGAGCGTATCAGCCGTCTGTTCCAGATGAACTCTAAGCAGGAAATCCCAATGGAGTCTATCGATGCTGGTGATATCGGTGCAGGTGTAGGTTTCAAGGATATCCGTACAGGTGATACACTCTGTGACGAGGAACACCCAATCGTATTGGAGTCTATGACATTCCCTGATACTGTGATTTCTATCGCAGTAGAGCCAAAGAGCCAGGCAGACATCGCTAAGATGGATAATGGTCTCGCTAAGTTGGCTGAGGAGGATCCAACCTTCACAGTTCGTACAGACGAGCAGAGCGGTCAGACAATTATCTCTGGTATGGGTGAGCTCCACTTGGATATCATCATCGACCGTTTGAAGCGTGAGTTCAAGGTTGAGTGTAATCAGGGTAAGCCTCAGGTTAACTACAAGGAGGCTATCACTAAGACAGCTCAGAGCCGTGAAACTTATAAGAAGCAGTCTGGTGGTCGCGGTAAGTTTGCTTGTATCGATGTAACCATCGGTCCTAAGGACGAGGATTACAAGGAAGGCGACTTGCAGTTCATCAACGAGGTTAAGGGTGGTAACGTTCCTAAGGAATTCATCCCATCTGTACAGAAGGGCTTCGCTGATTGCTTGTCAAATGGTGTACTCGGTGGCTTCCCAATGACAGGTTTGAAGGTGACTTTGACCGATGGTAGCTTCCACCCAGTTGACTCTGACCAGTTGTCATTCGAGTTGGTAGCACATCAGGCATTCAAGGTACTTTGCCCTAAGGCTGGTCCAGTTTTGATGGAGCCTATCATGAAGGTAGAGGTTGTTACTCCAGAAGAGAACATGGGTGACGTAATCGGTGACTTGAACAAGCGCCGTGGTCTCGTTCAGGGTATGGAAGAAGGTCGTAGCGGTGCTCGCATCGTAAAGGCAATGGTTCCATTGGCTGAGATGTTCGGTTATGTAACAGCTTTGCGTACTATCACTTCTGGTCGTGCAACAAGTTCTATGGAGTACGATCATCATGCACCTCTTTCTTCAACAATTGCTAAGGCTGTGTTGGAGGAGGTTAAGGGTCACGCAGATCTTCTTTAATAACAAAGAAATAACGGTAAGATGAGGCGCTGCTTAGCGAATGACTCTTAAGCAGCGTACCTCTTCTTCCATTAGACTAAATAATTCATATAATAATAACTTAATTTTAAAAATGAGTCAGAAAATCAGAATTAAGCTGAAGTCTTACGACCACCAGTTGGTTGACAAGTCAGCTGAGAAGATTGTGAAGGCTGTAAAGGCAACAGGCGCTATCGTTAGTGGTCCTATTCCATTGCCAACTCACAAGCGTATTTTTACTGTAAACCGCAGTACTTTCGTTAACAAGAAGTCTCGCGAGCAGTTCCAGCTCTCAGATTTCAAGCGTCTCATTGACATCTACAGCTCAACAGCTAAGACAGTTGATGCCTTAATGAAGCTTGAATTGCCAAGTGGTGTAGAAGTAGAAATCAAAGTCTAATTATTTAAATTAAATTGAAATGCCAGGATTAATTGGAAAGAAAATCGGAATGACATCCGTTTTCAGTGCCGACGGTAAGAATATTCCGTGCACTGTTATCGAAGTAGGTCCTTGTGTTGTAACCCAGGTGAAAACTGTAGAAAAGGATGGTTACAAGGCTTATCAGTTAGGTTTCGAAGAGGCAAAGGAGAAGCGTACTTCTCAGCCTATGATGGGAATCTTCAAGAAGGCAGGCACAACACCTAAGAAGCACTTGGCCGAGTTCAAGTTTGATGAGGAGTACAACCTCGGTGACACAATTACAGTTGAAATCTTCAACGATTGCAAGTTCGTTGATGTAATTGGTACATCAAAGGGTAAAGGCTTCCAGGGCGTTGTTAAGCGTCACGGATTCGGTGGTGTAGGTCAGTCTACTCACGGTCAGGATGACCGCGCTCGTAAGCCGGGATCTATTGGTGCTTGTTCTTACCCTGCAAAGGTATTCAAGGGTATGCGCATGGGCGGCCAAATGGGAGGTGACAGAGTTACAACTCAGAACCTTCAGGTGTTAAAGGTAATTCCAGAGCAGAATCTTCTTATTGTTAAGGGTTCTTTCGCTGGATGCAAAGGTTCAACTGTTTTAATTGAGAAATAATGGAAGTTAGCGTATTAGATATCAAAGGTCAGGAGACCGGCCGCAAGGTAGCTCTTAATGATGCAGTCTTCGGCATTGAGCCTAACGATCACGTTCTCTATCTTGACGTAAAGCAGTATCTCGCTAACCAGCGTCAGGGTACAGCTAAGTCTAAGGAGAGAAGCGAGATGAGCGGTTCTACTCGTAAGCTTGGTCGTCAGAAGGGCGGCGGCGGTGCTCGCCGTGGTGATATTAACTCACCTGTACTCGTAGGTGGTGCTCGCGTTTTTGGTCCTAAACCACGTGATTACCGCTTCAAGCTCAACAAAAAAGTAAAGATTCTTGCTCGTAAGTCTGCTCTGTCTTATAAGGCACAGGAAAGCGCAATTGTAATGTTGGAAGACTTTACATTTGAGGCTCCAAAGACTAAAGAATTCTTAAGTATTATTAAGAATCTCAAAATTGAGGGCAAAAAAGTGCTCTTCGTTTTGCCAGAATCAAATAAAAACGTATATTTGTCTGCACGTAACTTACAGCGCGCTGAGGTTATCCTCGCATCTAACGTCAATTCGTACAAAGTTTTGAACGCTGATGTAGTAGTGATTACAGAAAAGTCGCTGGAGACTATCGACCAGATCTTAACAAAATAAAGGAGATATTAGAATATGGCATTTATTATCAAACCATTGGTTACTGAGAAGATGACCAAGATTACAGACAAGCAGCCTAACCGCTATGGCTTCGTTGTTCGTCCTGAGGCTAATAAGCTCGAGATTAAGAAGGAAGTTGAGAGTCTGTATAATGTTACAGTAGTTGACGTGAACACTATTCGTTACGCTGGCAAGCGCTCTGCCCGTTACACTAAGGCAGGTCTTGTTAAGGGTCAGAAGAATGCGTTCAAGAAGGCAATCGTTACTCTTAAGGAGGGCGATACAATTGATTTTTACAGCAATATTTAAAATAAAAAATGGCAGTACGTAAATTAAAACCGGTTACTCCGGGTCAAAGACACAAGGTTATTGGCACGTTCGAGGATATTACTGCATCCGTGCCAGAGAAGTCTCTCGTTTACGGTAAACGTTCTACCGGCGGTCGAAACAACACCGGTAAGATGACCGTTCGCTACATTGGCGGTGGTCACAAGCAGAAGTATCGTTTAATCGACTTCAAACGTGAGAAAGATGGTGTTCCAGCAGTTGTTAAGACAATCGAGTACGATCCAAACCGTTCGGCTCGTATCGCATTGCTTTACTATGCTGATGGTGAAAAACGTTACATTATTGCTCCTAACGGACTTCAGGTAGGCGCTACTTTGATGTCAGGTGCAGATGCTGCTCCTGAGATTGGTAACTGTCTTCCTTTGGCAAACATCCCTGTAGGTACAGTGATTCACAACATCGAGTTGCGTCCTGGTCAGGGTGCTTTGTTGGTTCGTTCGGCTGGTAATTTTGCTCAGTTGACTTCTCGTGAGGGCAGTTATTGTGTAATTAAGCTCCCTTCTGGTGAAACACGCCAGATTTTGAGTGCTTGTAAAGCTACAGTTGGTAGTGTTGGTAACTCTGATCACGCTCTTGAACAGTCTGGTAAGGCTGGACGTTCTCGCTGGTTGGGTCGTCGTCCACACAACCGTGGTGTTGTTATGAACCCTGTTGATCACCCAATGGGTGGTGGTGAAGGTCGCCAGAGTGGTGGTCACCCACGTTCACGTAAGGGCTTGTACGCTAAGGGTCTTAAGACTCGCGCACCTAAGAAGCTTTCTAACAAGTATATTATCGAAAGAGCTAACAAAAAATAAAGAGTAAATTATGAGTCGTTCACTTAAAAAAGGTCCATACATCAACGTTTCTCTCGAGAAGAAGATTCTCGCTATGAACGAGAGTGGCAAGAAGAATGTTGTTAAGACATGGGCTAGAGCTTCAATGATATCTCCTGATTTCGTAGGACATACTGTTGCAGTTCATAACGGTAACAAATTTATCCCTGTTTATGTTACAGAGAATATGGTTGGCCACAAGCTTGGAGAGTTTGCTCCAACACGTCGCTTTGGCGGTCACTCTGGTAACAGAAAGTAAGCTAAGGGTTAAACCATTTAAAATTTAAGTAAATAATGGGAGCAAGAAAACATATTGCGGCTGAGAAATTGAAAGAAGCCCGTAAAAACTTGTACTTCGCAAAGTTGGTAGGCGTTCCTTCTTCTCCACGTAAGATGCGCTATGTAGTAGACATGATTCGTGGTATGGAGGTTAACCGTGCACTCGGAGTACTTCGCTTCTCTAAGAAGCAGGCATCAGCTGATGTAGAGAAATTACTTCGTTCAGCTATCGCTAACTGGGAAGCTAAGAATAATCGCAAGGCTGAAGACGGTGAGCTTTATATCAGTAAGGTCTTCGTTGACGAAGGCGTTACAATGAAACGTATGAGACCTGCACCACAGGGTCGTGGTTATAGAATTCGTAAGCGTTCTAACCATGTAACTCTTTTTGTTGATGCAAAAACTAATGACGAAAAATAATTAAGTAGAATGGGACAGAAAGTTAATCCGATTAGTAACCGACTTGGTGTTATCCGTGGTTGGGATTCAAATTGGTTCGGTGGTAAGAACTTCGGTGATAACCTCGTTGAGGATCAGAAAATCCGTAAGTATCTTAACGAGCGTCTTGCTAAAGCAAGCATTTCTCGTATTATTATCGAACGTACATTGAAACTTGTTACCATTACTATTTGTACAGCCCGTCCAGGTATTGTCATTGGTAAAGGTGGTCAGGATGTAGATAAGTTGAAGGAAGAGTTGAAGAAGCTTTATAAGAAAGATATTCAGATCAACATCTTCGAGGTTAAAAAGCCTGAGCTTGATGCTACTATCGTTGGTAAGAATATTGCGACTCAGATTGAGCACATGATTGCTTATCGTCGCGCTATCAAGATGGCAGTTGCTAACACCATGCGTGCTGGCGCTGAGGGTATCAAGGTACAGATTACAGGTCGTCTGAATGGTGCTGAAATGGCACGTAAAGAAATGTACAAAGAGGGTCGTACTCCTCTTCATACATTCCGCGCAGACATCGACTACTGCCAGTGCGAGGCACTTACAAAGGTAGGTTTGCTTGGTATTAAGGTTTGGATTTGCCGTGGTGAGGTTTATGGTAAGGCTGATCTTACTCCAAACTTCTCACAGGACAATAAGAGCAACAACCGTGGTAACGGTCGCTCTAACAACCGTGGTGGTAATCGTAAAAGAAACAATAACCGTTAAATTTTAGAAAGCTATCATGTTACAGCCAAAAAGAGTTAAATATAGAAGACCTCAAGATGGTCGTGGCAACAAAGGCAACGCTCACAGAGGTACACAATTGGCTTTCGGTTCTTTTGGTATCAAAACTCTTGAATCAAAGTGGATCGATAGTCGTCAGATTGAGGCAGCTCGTGTAGCATTGAACCGCTATATGAACCGTCAAGGTCAGGTCTGGATTAGAATTTTCCCTGATAAGCCAATCACTCGCAAGCCTGCTGATGTCCGTATGGGTAAAGGTAAGGGTGATCCAGCAGGATGGGTTGCACCTGTTACACCAGGTAGAATTCTCTTCGAAGTTGAAGGAGTTAGTTTCGATATTGCAAAAGAAGGTCTTCGCCTTTGCGCTCAGAAACTTCCTGTTAAGACTAAGTTTATTGTTAGACGTGATTACGATAAAAACGCTTAATTATGAAGATTGCAGAAATTAAAAATATCGAGACCAAAGAATTGGTTGAGAAGTTGGAGGCAGCTGTTGATGCTTTGAACAAGAAGAAGATCAATCATAATGTAACTCCACTTGAGAATCCATCAGAGATTAAGGTTGCTCGTCGTGATATTGCACGTATGAAAACTGAACTTCGTCAGAGAGAACTTAACAAATAATAATGGTCCAGATGGAAACAAGAAATTTAAGAAAAGTAAGACAGGGTGTTGTTATTAGCAACAAGATGGATAAAACCATTGTTATTGCAGCTAAGTTCAAGGAGATGCACCCTATTTATGGTAAATTTGTCCAGAAGACAAAGAAGTACCATGCACATGACGAGAATAATGAGGCTAACGTAGGTGATACAGTTATGATCATGGAGACTCGTCCTCTGTCTAAGACAAAGAGATGGAGATTAGTACAAATTGTAGAAAAAGCTAAGTAATTATGATACAGACTGAATCAAGACTTACAGTATGTGATAACAGCGGTGCTCGTGAGGCTCTTTGCATTCGAGTTCTCGGTGGTACAGGCCGTCGTTACGCTAGCGTTGGTGACGTTATTGTTGTTGCAGTCAAGAACGTTATCCCATCAAGTGATTTGAAGAAGGGTGCAGTATCAAAGGCTTTGATTGTTCGCACAAAGAAGGAAATTCGTCGTGCAGATGGTTCTTACATCCGTTTCGATGACAACGCTTGTGTATTGCTTAACAATGCAGGTGAGCTTCGTGGTAGCCGTATCTTCGGTCCTGTTGCTCGTGAGCTTCGTGCAGTAAATATGAAAGTCGTTTCTTTGGCACCTGAGGTTCTTTAATATTTAAAAAGTAAGAAGTAATGAGTAAGTTACATATTAAGAAAGACGATACCGTTATCGTTATTGCCGGTGCAGATAAGGGCAAGACTGGTAAGGTGCTTAAGGTCCTCGTTGAGGAGAACCGTGCTATCGTAGAAGGTGTGCACATGGTTTCTAAGAGCACTAAGCCATCTGCTAAGAATCCTCAGGGAGGTATTGTTAAGCAGGAGGCTCCTATTCATATCTCAAATTTGAGTTTGATTGATCCTAAGAGTGGCAAGGCTACTCGTGTTGCTATCAAGCATGAGGGTAAAAACGTTGTTCGCATCGCTAAAAAGTCAGGGGAGGAAATCAAGTAATGGATACAGCACAGTTAAAGAAAGTATATAAGGAGACAATCGCTCCTGCTCTTCAGAAGCAGTTCAACTACTCTTCAGCTATGGAGATTCCAGTATTGAAGAAGATTGTCATCAATCAGGGTCTTGGTGATGCTACTCAGGACAAGAAAATTGTTGATGTAGCAATCAATGAGATTACTGCTATCACCGGTCAGAAGGCTGTTGCTACATATTCTAAAAAGGATATTGCAAACTTCAAGCTTCGTAAGAAGATGCCTATCGGTGTTATGGTAACATTGCGTCGTGAGCGTATGTACGAGTTCTTGGAGAAGCTCGTTCGTGTTTCTCTTCCTCGTATTCGCGACTTCAAGGGTATTGAGAGCAAGTTTGATGGTCGTGGTAACTATACATTAGGTATCACAGAGCAGATTATCTTCCCTGAGATTAATATCGATGAGATTGATCGTATTCAGGGTATGAATATTACCTTCGTAACAACAGCTAAGACTGATGAAGAAGGTTTTGCTCTTTTGAAGGCCTTTGGTCTTCCATTCAAGAACGCAAATAAAGATTAAGAGATATGGCAAAAGAATCAATGAAAGCTCGCGAGGTTAAGCGTGCAAAGCTTGTAGCTCGTTACGCTGAAAAGCGCGAAGCACTGAAAAAGATTATTGCAACTTCTAATGATCCAGCCGAAGCATACGAGGCAGCTCGTAAGCTTCAGGCTATCCCTAAGAATGCAAACCCAATCCGTCTTCACAATCGTTGCAAGATTACTGGTCGTCCAAAGGGTTATATCCGTCAGTTCGGTATTTCTCGTATCCAGTTCCGTGAGATGGCTTCTGCTGGTTTGATTCCAGGTGTAAAGAAGGCTAGCTGGTAATCCTTTCAAAGGTAAGAATATTTTTTTATTTAATATTGTCGGGGTAGTCCCGATTAATTAAACATTTATATTTTATGACAGATCCAATAGCAGATTATCTGACAAGACTCAGAAATGCAATCATGGCTCATCACCGTGTTGTAGAAGTTCCTGCGTCTAACTTGAAGAAAGAGATCACTAAGATCCTCTTCGAGAAAGGTTACATCCTCAATTACAAGTTTGTAGAGGATGGTCCTCAGGGCTCAATTAAGGTTGCCTTGAAGTACAACCCAACTACAAAGCAAAACGCTATCAAGTGTTTGAAGCGCGTGTCAACTCCAGGTTTGCGTAAGTATACCGGTTACAAGGACATGCCAAGAGTTATTAACGGATTAGGTATTGCAATCTTATCTACATCCAAAGGTGTAATGACAGACAAAGAAGCTTCTGATCTTAAGATCGGTGGCGAGGTTCTTTGCTATATTTATTAATTGGAGGCTTTTATATGTCTAGAATAGGAAAATTGCCAATTAGTATCCCTGCAGGTGTTACTGTAAACTATGATGAGACTTCTCATGTTTGTACAGTAAAGGGCCCTAAGGGTGAACTTTCTCAGTGGATTGATCCATCTATCGAGTTTAATAATGCAGATGGTCAGATTAGCTTTGAAATCGATGAAAATAGTCCTGTAAATATTAAGCAGAAGCAGGCTTTCCACGGTTTGTATCGCTCTCTCGTTAACAACATGGTTGTTGGTGTAAGCGCTGGTTATACAAAGGTTTTGGAATTGGTAGGTGTTGGTTATCGTGTTTCTAACCAGGGTAATATCATTGAGTTTGCTTTGGGTTACACTCACCCTATTTTCATCCAGTTGCCTAAGGAGATTAAGGTTGAGACTAAGTCTGAAAGAAACCAGAACCCAATCTTGACATTGGAGTCTTGCGACAAGCAGTTGTTGGGACTCGTTTGTGCAAAAATTCGTTCTTTCCGCAAGCCTGAGCCTTATAAAGGTAAGGGTATTCTCTTTAAGGGTGAAGTTATTCGCAGAAAGTCTGGTAAGAGTGCTTCAGCTAAGTAATTTTAATTATTTACGATTATGACAACAAAGAAAGTAGAAAGACGAATTAAGATAAAGTTCCGCATTCGTAAGAGTGTGAACGGTACAGCTGAGCGTCCACGTCTTAGTGTATTCCGCTCTAACAAGCAGATTTACGCTCAGGTTATTAACGATTTGACAGGCACTACACTTGCATCAGCTTCTTCACTTGGTTTGGAGAAGATGCCTAAGCAGGAGCAGGCAACTAAGGTTGGCGAGCTCATTGCTGAGAAGGCTAAGGCTGCTGGCGTTGAGGCAGTAGTTTTCGACCGTAATGGTTACCTTTACCATGGTCGTGTAAAGCAGTTGGCTGAAGGTGCTCGTAATGGTGGTCTTAAATTTTAAACGATTATGGCAATGGATAAAGTAAAAGTAAATAACGAAGAAGTACTTAAGGATCGCTTGGTTGCTATCAACCGTGTAACTAAGGTTACAAAAGGTGGTCGTACTTTCACATTCGCTGCTATCGTCGTTGTTGGTGACGGTAATGGCGTAATCGGCTACGGCCTTGGTAAGGCAGGTGAGGTTACTGCTGCTATCGCAAAGGGTACTGAAGCTGCTAAGAAGAACTTGGTAAAGGTTCCTGTACTCAAGGGTACTGTTCCTCATGAGGTTGAAACTTCATTTGGTGGTGCTAAGGTTCTTATTAAGCCAGCTGCAGCCGGTACTGGTTTGAAGGCCGGTGGTGCTATGCGTGCAGTACTTGAGAGCGTAGGTATCAAGGATGTCATCGCTAAGTCTAAGGGTTCTTCAAATGCCCATAACCTTGTGAAGGCTACTATCGCAGCTCTTGCAGAGATGCGTGATGCTTATACTGTAGCAGGTGAGCGTGGTATCAGTATGGATAAAGTATTTAACGGTTAATTAGGAAAAATCGAATATGGCAACAATTAAAATCAAGCAGATTAAGAGTAAAATCGGTGCTCCAGTAGATCAGAAGCGTACTCTCGCTTGTCTTGGTCTCCACAAGATTTCTCAGGTTGTTGAGGTAGAGGATACTCCTAGCAACCGTGGTATGATCCGTAAGGTTCATCACCTCGTAAGTGTAGTTGATTAATTAATCTTTTTAAATTAGGAACGATTATGAAATTAAATAATTTGAAACCTGCTGCAGGTTCTACCCATTCACGTCGTCGTATTGGTCGTGGTTCAGGTTCTGGTCTCGGTGGTACTTCAACACGTGGTCATAAGGGTGCCAAGGCTCGTTCTGGTTATAAGAGAAAGATTGGTTTCGAAGGTGGTCAGATGCCATTGCAGCGTCGTGTTCCAAAGGCTGGTTTTAAGAATATCAACCATAAGGAGTACTTCGCAGTAAACCTTTCAACTCTTCAGGCTCTTGCTGAAGCAAAGAACCTTACTAAAATCGGTATTGAGGAACTTAAGGCTGCTGGCCTCACAAACGGCAAGGAGCTTGTAAAGGTTCTCGGTAACGGTGAGCTTAAAGCAAAATTGGAAGTTGAAGCTAATGCTTTCTCAAAGACTGCCGAAGAAGCAATCAAGGCAGTAGGTGGTAACGCAACTATAATCTAAGTAAATGAAAAAGTTTATTGAGACACTAAAGAACTGTTGGAAGATAGAGGATCTCCGTCAGAGACTCCTCATTACTCTTCTGTTTACGGCTATTTACCGTTTTGGCTCGTTTGTGGTACTTCCAGGTATCAATCCGGGCATGTTGGAAAAACTTCAGTCGCAGACCTCTGGCGGTCTTATGTCGCTATTGGACATGTTCTCTGGTGGTGCATTTTCCAATGCATCTATCTTTGCACTCGGAATTATGCCTTATATCTCAGCTTCAATCGTTATGCAGCTTCTTGCTGTTGCTGTACCTTATTTCCAGAAGATGCAGCGCGAGGGCGAGAGCGGCCGCAAAAAAATACAATGGTATACTAGAGTCCTGACTGTGGCCATTTTGGTCTTTCAGGCTCCTAGTTACCTTTTGAATTTGAAAATGCAGGCTGCTAATGCTCTAGCCACAGGTATTAGTTGGACGGTATTCATGATACCGGCAACAATTATCTTGGCTGCAGGTAGTATGTTTATCCTTTGGTTAGGTGAGCGTATCACTGACAAGGGAGTAGGTAATGGTATCTCTCTTATTATTATGATTGGTATTATCGCCCGCTTGCCACAGGCTTTCGTTCAGGAGGTAACTTCTCGTTTGCAGGCAATTTCTGGTGGTGGTCTTATCATGTTCATTGTAGAGATTCTTATCCTTTATGCTGTAGTTTGTGCTTCAATACTTTTGGTACAAGGTACACGTAAGATTCCTGTACAGTATGCTAAACGTTTGGTTGGAAATAAGCAATATGGTGGTGCGCGTCAGTACATTCCTTTGAAGCTTTTTGCAGCTAACGTAATGCCTATCATCTTTGCACAGGCTTTAATGTTTATTCCATTAGCAATAGTTCGCTATCAGTCAGAAAATGCTAGTAGTGTTGTTCAGCAGTTGATGGATAATCGTAGCTTGCTATATAATGTTGTTTATGTAATCTTGGTTATTGCATTTACTTATTTCTATACAGCTATTACATTGAATCCTACTCAGATGGCTGAGGATATGAAACGTAACAATGGTTTCATTCCTGGTGTAAAACCAGGAAAGGATACAGCTGAGTACATTGATACCGTAATGTCTCGTATTACTTTACCAGGTTCGTTATTTATTGCGTTTATTGCAATCATGCCTGCATTAGCAGGACTTCTCGATGTACAGCAAGCTTTCTCTCAATTCTTTGGAGGTACATCTCTATTGATTTTGGTTGGTGTTGTCATTGATACATTACAACAAATCGAGAGTCATTTGCTTATGCGCCACTATGATGGTCTTTTGAATTCAGGCCATACGCGTCAGGGTGGTGTTGCTGCATATTAATCTTTTTCTTTTGAAATGAGAAATTTCTGAAGACAGAAGATGAAATTATTCAGAGTGCAGTTTTACTTCATCTTCAAGTAAAGCTGACTTGAATTTACTATATTATGTGAGGCGACTCTCCATTTGGATAGGTAATTCCTCATCCACTTGGAGAGCCTTTTCCCGCTAATATGTCATCTAATTATGATTTTTATCTGATAGTGATGGCACAAAGTTGCTCGAAAAGATAAAGCACAATTTTATCTTCATTCGTAGAAGTTTAACATTAAGAAGGACAAATATTTATATTATGGCAAAACAAGCCGCTATTGAGCAAGATGGAACAATTGTAGAAGCATTGTCAAATGCGATGTTCCGAGTAGAATTAGAGAATGGAGTTGACATCACAGCTCATATCTCTGGTAAGATGAGAATGCATTACATCAAGATTTTACCTGGTGATAAGGTAAAGGTGGAGATGAGTCCATATGACCTTACCAAAGGTAGAATTGTTTTTAGATACAAATAATAATCATATATAAGGTTATGAAGACAAGAGCATCATTAAAGAAGCGTTCAGCTGACTGTAAGATCGTTCGTCGTAAAGGTCGTCTGTTCGTTATCAACAAGAAGAACCCTAAGATGAAATTACGTCAGGGTTAATGTTAAAGTATTGTAAAAGTGCCGTTATTTCAAAAAATAGTTGTACTTTTGCACCGCTTTAAACGAAAGGTATTAATTTTTAATTATTTATTTAAACAATGGCAATAAGAATTGTTGGAGTAGATTTGCCCCAGAATAAGCGTGGCGAAATCGCATTGACCTATATCTATGGTATTGGTCGAAGTAGTTCAGCAAAGATATTGGATAAGGCCGGTGTAAACCGTGACCTGAAGGTTAGCGAGTGGTCTGATGACCAGGCAGCTAAGATCCGTGAAATTATCGGCGCTGAGTTCAAAGTTGAAGGTGATCTCCGTTCAGAGATCCAGATGAACATTAAGCGACTGATGGATATTGGTTGCTATCGTGGAGTTAGACATCGTAATGGTCTTCCAGTTCGCGGTCAGAGCACAAAGAATAATGCTCGTACACGTAAGGGTAAGAAGAAGACTGTTGCTAATAAGAAGAAGGCTACTAAGTAATTCTGAAGGAGGAAATTAATTATGGCAAAGCAAAAAGCAACATCTAAGAAGAGAAATGTACGCGTTGACGCTATTGGTCAGCTTCACGTTCATAGCTCATTCAATAACATTATTGTATCTCTTGCTAACAATGAGGGTCAGATCATTTCTTGGTCTTCAGCTGGTAAGATGGGTTTCCGTGGTTCTAAGAAGAACACTCCTTATGCTGCTCAGATGGCTGCAGAGGATTGTGCAAAGGTCGCTTTCGATCTTGGTCTTCGTAAGGTTAAGGCTTATGTTAAGGGTCCAGGTAATGGTCGTGAGTCTGCTATCCGTGCTATTCATGGTGCAGGTATCGAGGTTACTGAAATCGTTGACGTAACTCCATTACCACACAATGGTTGCCGTCCTCCAAAGCGTCGTCGTGTATAACGCTTGAGGTTAGCATTATTAATTAAGATACAAACAATATAGCATTTATATAATATTATGGCTAGATATATAGGTCCGAAATCTAAAATTGCGCGTCGTTTTGGTGAGCCAATCTTCGGCGCTGACAAAGTTTTGTCCAAGAGAAACTTCCCTCCTGGACAGCATGGCAACAACCGTCGTCGTAAGATGTCTGAGTACGGTGTCATGTTGGCAGAGAAGCAGAAAGCTAAGTACACTTATGGTGTATTAGAGCGTCAGTTCCGTAATATGTTTGATAAGGCTGCTAAGGCTGATGGTATTACTGGTGAGGTTCTTCTTCAGAATCTCGAGTGCCGTCTTGACAACGTTGTTTTCCGTCTTGGTATCGCTCCAACACGTGCAGCTGCTCGTCAGTTGGTTGGTCACAAGCACATCGTTGTTGATGGTAAGGTAGTTAATATCCCTTCATTTGCAGTTAAGCCTGGTATGGTTGTTGGTGTTCGTGAGAAGTCTAAGTCTCTCGAGGTTATCGAAGCAGCTCTTGCAGGTTTCAATCATAGCAAGTACCCATGGATTGAGTGGGACGATAATTCAAAGAGCGGTAAGTTCTTGCACAAGCCAGAGCGTGCCGACATTCCAGAGAATATTAAGGAGCAGTTAATCGTTGAGTTGTACTCTAAATAAATCATTACATTAATGGCGATATTAGCATTTCAAAAACCTGATAAAGTAGTAATGTTAGAGGCTGATAACAAGTTCGGAAAGTTTGAATTCCGTCCTTTGGAGCCTGGCTTCGGTGTTACCATTGGTAACGCCTTGCGCCGCATTCTCCTTTCATCATTGGAGGGTTATGCTGTTAACACGATCCGCATTGCGGGTGTTGAGCATGAGTTCTCTTCAGTTCCTGGTGTAAAGGAAGATGTTACTAACATTATCTTGAATCTCAAACAAGTTCGATTCAAGCAAGTAGTAGAAGAATTCGAGAATGAGAAAGTTAGTATCACCGTTGAGAATTCTACAGAATTCAAAGCAGGTGATATCGGTAAGTATCTGACTGGATTTGAAGTGTTAAACCCTGATTTGGTGATTTGTCATTTAGATGCCAAAGCTTCGATGCAGATCGATTTGACTATTAATAAGGGACGCGGTTATGTTCCTGCTGATGAGAATCGTCAATTCTGCACTGACGTTAACGTTCTCCCAATCGATTCCATCTACACCCCTATCCGTAATGTAAAGTACGCTGTAGAACCATATCGTGTTGAGCAAAAGACCGACTATGATAAGCTCGTACTTGAAATTACAACAGATGGTTCCATTAGTCCAAAGGATGCACTGAAAGAGGCTGCGAAGATTCTTATTTATCACTTCATGCTCTTCTCTGATGAGAAGATTACTCTTGAGACACAGGATCAGGAGAGCAATCAGGAGTTTGATGAAGAGGTTCTTCATATGCGCCAGTTGCTTAAGACTCGTCTCGTAGACATGAATCTTAGTGTTCGTGCCCTCAACTGCTTGAAGGCAGCTGATGTTGAGACTCTTGGTGATTTGGTTCAGTTTAACAAGACTGACCTCTTGAAGTTCCGTAACTTTGGTAAGAAATCGCTCTCAGAGCTTGATGATTTGCTCGAGAGTCTGAATCTGTCTTTTGGAACTGATATTTCAAAGTATAAATTAGACAAGGAATCTTAAAGGTTCGTAGTCCAAAAAGCAAAAACAAAAAATGAGACATAATAAGAAATTCAACCATTTAGGTCGTACTGCTTCTCATCGTAACGCGATGTTGGCTAACATGGCTTCATCACTTATCTTGAGCGAGCACAAAAGAATCACTACGACCCTCGCAAAGGCAAAGGCTCTTAAGAAGTATGTTGAGCCATTGATTACTCGTTCTAAGAACGATACAACAACTTCACGTCGTGTAGTTTTCCGTTATCTTCAGAATAAGTATGCTGTTAAGGCTCTCTTCGGTGAGGTAGCTGAGAAGGTAGCTAACCGTCCAGGTGGTTACACTCGCGTAATCAAGTTGGGTACCCGTCAGGGTGATGCTGCTGAGATTGCTTTCATCGAGCTCGTTGACTTTGATGAGAATATGGCTAAGACTCAGAAGGCTGCTGCTAAGAAGACTCGTCGTAGTCGTAAGGCAACAAAGGCTGAAGAGGCTCCTGTAGCTGAGACTGAGGCTCCTGCAACTGAGGAGGCTCCAAAGGCTGAATAATTTTCAATCATCTCAGATAAATTTAGCGTCCTTGTCTTGACAAGGGCGCTTTTTTTGTCTCTAATCAAAACTATTTGCTCTTTTAGGGTTTTTCCTAATCATTATTAGGGATTTTTTTGCTTTTGTTCTTTTAGTTCTTTGTATCTTTGCAGCAGAAATTTAAAGCTTAATGAAGATGAAAAAGATTATGCTTTTTGTAGCTTGCTCTTCTTTGCTGTTGAGTAGCTGCGATACTTATACGGGAAGTGGTGCTTATGCTGGTGCCACATTTGGTTCTATTCTTGGTTCTGCTATCGGTGGCTTGTCTGGTGGTCCTAGAGGTTCAGATATGGGTACTATTATTGGCATGGCTGGTGGTGCTGCAGTTGGAGCGGCAATTGGTAGTCAGGCTGACCAGAAATCCCAGCAGCAAAGAGAATCTGTTTATCGAGATAGATCACACCGTGATCATCACTCTTATCAGGATGGAGTTTATCAGCAATCTTCGCCTGTTTATTCCAATGACGAAATCTTTGATTCTACTAATTCGGGTGACGATAGGATTTATGATTTCAATGATAGGGATTATACCGGAAGTTATAGTGCTCAGCAGCCTGTTGCCACTATTCCTAGTTCTACACTGGAAGAACTTGGTCAGAATTATGCTTATTCATCATCTTTGGAAATAATGAATGCTCGTTTTGTTGATTCAAATGAGGACAATACTTTGAATCGGAATGAAACAGCCAAGGTTATTTTTGAAATCCGAAATAACGGAGCTCACACGTTGTATGATGTAGTTCCAACCGTTATTGAGACTACCGGCAATAAGCATATTTTCATATCTCCAAGTGTTCATGTAGAAAGTATTGCTCCTGGTCATGTGATTCGATATACGGCAATGGTCAAGGCTGATAACCGTTTGAAGAATGGTACTGCTTGTTTCTGTGTTTCTGTTATACAAGGCGGTAAGACAATTTCCAAGGTTAATCAGTTTGATATTCCGACAAAATCCAGATAAGATTCCTGTATGATAATGAAATGTATGATAGTATCTTATTTTAGGATTCTGTTATAAATAAAAAAGGTAAAGGCGAGAATCAATGATGATTCTCGCCTTTACTTTTTGCTATATCTGTATTGTGCTTTTTTAGTTCAGCCTTTGTCACCTCTTTGCTTTTATGGTGCTCTGTTTTATTTATTACCTTTGAAGTAATTTTATTTGTTTCTTTTTTACTGCTGTGATGTTTTTCCTTATTCCTGTCAGGAGTTCCCCACTTGTTTGGAAATTCATATTCCGTTTCAGCCACTTCGAAATCAACCTTAGGCAATTTTGTGTCCTCTGGCTTGTAAGGAATCGGGTTTTCCACCCTTTCAACTTTTACAGTCGCTACGCCTTGTGCAATCATACCAATTTCTTTTGCAGCCTTCCATGATAGGTCAATGATTCTACCTCTTCCAAACGGCCCTCTGTCGATGACTTTTACGATCGTACTCTTGCCATTGCTAAGGTTTGTAACCTTGAGATGCGTTCCGAAGGGATAAAACCGATGTGCACATGTTAAACTGTCATGATGTATTCTCTGTCCGCTTGCAGAGCGGGCACCTGTTGCTCTCTTAGAGTAAAATGAAGCCTTGCCGTGCTGATGCTTTTGTCCGGAGCATGGAACCATGCAGAATATAGCCAAGATGGCCGTGATGAAAGATTTTGTAACCATATCTTCTTATTTTATGGCGCAAATATAAAAAAAAATGCTGAAAGATGCAAGTAAATCTCAGAAAATCAGTATCTTTGCACAAACTTTAACTTCATTTATGGAAAATAATATACCTCAGGAGTGGAATAAATTCTACTTGAAAGACGTATCGTTTGTGAATCTGATGATGCGCCGTATCTACAATGTACTGATTGTAGCCAATCCTTACGATGCGTTCATGCTTGAAGATGATGGACGTATCGAAGAGAAGATATATAATGAATATATGGAGCTGGGTCTCCGCTATCCGCCAACCTTTACTCAAGTTTCTACTACCGAAGAGGCTGCTGCCGTGCTGCGTTCTACCGTTATTGATCTGGTGATTTGCATGCCTGGCAATGCTGATAATGATGCCTTCGACGTAGCGCGCGACATCAAGGGTAAGTTTCCCAATATCCATTGTGTAGTTCTTACGCCTTTCTCTCATGGCATTACCAAGCGTATGCAGAATGAAGACTTGAGTATCTTCGATTATGTCTTCTGCTGGCTTGGCAACACCAATCTTATTCTTTCAATCATCAAGCTGATAGAGGATAAGATGAATCTTGAACATGACATACAGGAAGCAGGTGTGCAGATGATTCTCCTGGTAGAAGATTCTATCCGTTTCTATAGTTCTATATTGCCTAATCTCTATAATTATATATTGGAGCAGAGCAAGAACTTTTCTCAGGAGGCTCTGAACCGGCATGCGGCTACCATGCGTATGCGTGGCCGTCCTAAGGTGGTTTTGGCTCGTACTTATGAGGAAGCCCAGAAACTGTATGATAAGTATTCTGATAATACGTTGGGCGTAATCAGCGATGCTCGTTTCCCGTTAAAGAGTGCTGCCAAAGCTTTTGGTAATGAGGTGATGCCTGAAGAGAAGCCTAAGCATCGTACAGATACTTTCGGTCGCGAGAAATGTCCTGATGCAGGTTTGCAACTCTTCCGTTATATCAGGAAGAACGATCCTTTCGTTCCGCTTATTATAGAAAGTTCTGAAAGTGAGAATCGTGCGAAGGCAGAGGCTGAAGGTTTCCGATTTGTAGACAAGAACTCGAAGAAGATGAGCGTAGATCTTCGCCGTCTGATGGAAGAGCACATGGGCTTTGGCGATTTCATATTCCGTGACCCTAAGACTCATGAGGAGATTATGCGCATTCATAGTTTGAAGGAATTGCAGGATAACATCTTCAATATTCCTAACGATTCCATGCTCTATCATATCAGCCGCAACCATATGAGCCGTTGGCTTTGTGCTCGTGCCATCTTCCCTGTATCAGCTTTCCTGAAGCATGTTACCTGGGAGAAATTACAGGATGTAGATGCTCACCGACAGATTATCTTCGATGCCATAGTGCAGTATCGTCACATGAAAAACATCGGTGTAGTGGCTGTTTTCGACCGCATGAAGTTTGACAAGTATGCCCACTTTGCCCGCATCGGAGAAGGCTCCCTGGGCGGAAAGGGTAGAGGTCTTGCATTCCTCGACAACATCATCAAGCGCCATCCTGAGTTCAACCAGTATGAGAATGCCACCGTGCAGATTCCGAAGACCGTGGTGCTCTGTACCGATATCTTCGACGAGTTCATGATGAGCAACAATCTCTATCCGATAGCTTTGAGTGATGCTAGCGACGATGAGATTCTGAAGCACTTCCTGCATGCCCAGCTGCCCGATTCGCTGATAGCCGACTTCTTCACCTTCTTTGAGGCAACCAGGAGTCCTATCGCTATCCGTTCAAGTTCGCTGCTCGAAGATGCCCACTATCAGCCGTTTGCCGGTATTTATTCTACCTATATGATACCATATCTGGAAGATAAGTATCAGATGCTGCAGATGCTGGCCTGTGCCATCAAGGGTGTCTATGCTTCTGTGTTCTATCGTGATTCGAAGGCTTACATGACCGCAACGAGCAATGTCATCGATCAGGAAAAGATGGCTGTTATCTTGCAGCAGGTTGTGGGTAAAGACTATGGTACAAGGTTTTATCCTACCATGAGCGGTGTGCTCCGTTCGCTCAATTATTATCCGATAGGAGATGAAGAGGCTGAAGAGGGTATAGCCAGTCTGGCCTTGGGCTTGGGTAAGTATATCGTAGATGGAGGTCAGACCCTTCGTGTTTGTCCTTACCATCCGAATCAGGTGCTCCAGACATCGGAAACTGAGCTGGCTCTGCGCGACACCCAGACCCAGTTCTATGCGCTGGATATGAAGCATGTGGGCAATGATTTCAAGGTAGACGATGGCTTTAATATTCTTAAACTTCGGGTGAAGGATGCTGTAGAAGACCAGAGTCTTACCTATATCGCATCTACATTCGATCCATACGATCAGGTCATCAATGATGGAGTCTATGAGAATGGCCGTAAACTGATAACATTCTCAAGTGTGCTCCAGCATGGAGTGGTGCCTTTGCCTGAGATACTGCAGATGTCGATGAAGTATGGAGCAGGGGCTATGCGCAGACCTGTTGAGATAGAGTTTGCCTGCAATATCAATAATGACAGGACTTGCGAATTCTATCTTCTTCAGATTCGTCCTATCGTTGATGCCAAGGAGATGCTTGATGAAGATGTGAAGGCTATCCCTGATTCCGACTGCCTGTTGCGTTCGCACAATTCGCTGGGGCATGGCATCAGCGAAGATGTGGTTGATGTGGTTTATGTGAAGTATGATGACCACTTCTCTGCGATGAATAATTTTTATGTAGCCGATGATATAGAACGAATCAACCGCAAGTTCCTTGCTGACGGCAAGAACTATGTGCTGATAGGTCCTGGCCGTTGGGGCTCCAGCGACCATTATCTGGGTGTACCTGTAAAATGGCCGCATATCAGCGCTGCCCGGGTTATCGTAGAGGTGGCTCTGAAGAATTATAATATCGATCCTAGTCAGGGTACTCACTTCTTCCAGAACCTCACCTCTTTTGGCGTGGGATACTTTACAGTAGATACAAATACAGGTGAAGGCGGCTTTGTAAATAAGGAAATCCTGGATGCAATGCCGGCTGTAGAGGAGACGCAATATGTCCGTCATGTGCGCTTTGAGCACCCGATGAGAATTCTGATGGATGGTAAGAAGCAGGAAGGAGCCGTCTTGATTCCGAAGGAATGACGGGAAGAGTTGTCTCTGAATAGACATCAGAAACGTTCTGTTTCTAGTTAAAGATGTATTTACAGTAGGATAAAATCTTCGTTCATAGACGTTGAATGTCCGTTCAGTGACGTTGAACCGCCGTTCAAAGACGTTGAACCGCCGTTCAACGTCTATGAACGGAGATTTCATCTAGCAGTAAAGACAATTTTATATGATATAAACAACAAATAATACTGGGAAAGTTTGGAATTTCCATCGAAAAGCCTTACCTTTGTTCCTATCTAAAACGAATGCCTTATGAAGAAGCAAAAACTGTTTGTACTATTATGGATGCTGGTATTGATATGCTTGCCGGTATCAGCTGAGGAATATCGTAATCCGGTTATTCCTGGTTATCATCCCGACCCATCCGTGTGTCGGGTAGGGGATACATTCTATCTCGTCAACTCTTCATTCCAGTATTTCCCTGGTGTGCCAATCTTCCAGAGCAAGGATCTGGTTCATTGGCAGCAGATTGGTAATGTGCTCGACCGCGAGAGTCAGATTCCTTTGAAGGGTGCCAGTTCGTGGCTTGGCATCTATGCACCTACCATCCGCTATCATGAAGGAACTTATTATATGATAACTACCAACGTAGGCAATGGCGGCAACTTCATGGTTACAGCCAAAGATCCCCGTGGTCCTTGGAGCGAGCCTGTCTGGCTGAAGCAGCAGGGCATCGATCCTTCGCTTTATTTTGAAAACGGAAAATGCTACATGGTGAGCAATCCGGGCGATGCAATCTGGCTCTGTGAGATAAACCCAAAGACGGGCGAACAGCTTACGGAGAGCAAGAAACTGTGGCAGGGTGATGGTGGACGTTATCCGGAAGGACCGCATATCTATAAGAAAGACGGCTATTACTATCTTCTCATTTCAGAAGGTGGAACCGAACTGGCGCATCGCCTTACTATCGCCCGTAGCAGGAATATCGAGGGACCTTACGAGAGTAATCCCAATAATCCGATACTGACCAACTGCAGCAAACTGGGACAGTTGATGCAGATTCAGGGTACGGGTCATGGCGATTTTGTACAAGCTGGCGATGGAAGCTGGTGGATGATATTCCTTGCCTATCGCAACTTTGGCGGTTCTTATCATCATCTCGGAAGAGAAACCTACCTGGCTCCTGTGGAGTGGAAGGAGGGAGAATGGCCTGTTGTGAATGGTGGATTGCCTGCAGATACGTTGATGAAGGCTAACCTGTTGCCTGCTGTTCCTTTGGAGAAACATCTTGAGGCAGATGCAGAGGATGCACCTACGACCGGAGCTTTCGAATGGGTACAGTTGCAGAATCCTATTCCTGACAAATATCTGCGTAATGATACGATGACCGTGGATGAGAAGTTCTTCGTGCGTCTTTATCCTCATGGAACCCTGACGCAGAATCAGCAGCCTACCTTTGTGGGGCGCAGACAGGAGAGTGCAAACTTTATCTTGGAGACGGATGTCGTAACGAAAGGTGATGCTGAGGCAGGTCTGTCTGTCTATCAGATTCATGACGGTCATCTCGACCTCTTCGTTTCAAAGAAACAGGTAGCTTTGCGCTGCAAACTGAAAAGCATCGACTATGTAGTGAAAAGCGTTCCCCGTTTGCGCAAAGACGCCGTAAAGTTGCGTATCAGCAGCGATGGCGAGATGTACCGTTTTGCCTATTCTTTTGATGGAAAGAAATTCTATGACTTGGGTTCCATGAACTGTTCTCTGATGAGTACCGAGGTTGCCGGTGGATTTACAGGTGTGGTTCTCGGTATGTTTGCAGAAGGCAAGGAAAAGAGCGGATATGCCGACTTCGCCTATTTCCATTACAACGAAAAATAAGATGTATTTCTATAACTCTTTATAGAAGAAAAGATAAATAAAATGTTAACAGAACAACAGACAGAAACAAATCAGACAAGCGACAGGAAATATCTTGTCCCGTTCATTCTCATTACGTCGCTCTTCTTTTTGTGGGGCTTCGCTCGTGCCATTCTGGATGTACTCAACAAGCACTTCCAGAATGCGCTGCACATCAGTATTACTCATTCCGCCCTTATTCAGGTTACCACCTATCTGGGTTATTTCCTGATGGCAATACCTGCTGGCTTTTTTATCAACCGGTATGGTTATCGCCGTGGAGTAGTCTTCGGTCTGCTCCTCTTTGGTATTGGCGCTTTGCTCTTTATCCCGGGTGCTGCGGTGGGCAGTTTCTCAGCATTCCTGCTCTGCCTTTTCATTATCGGGTGCGGTTTGGTGTTCCTGGAAACAGCCGCCAATCCTTATGTTACCGAACTGGGTGCCAAGGAAACAGCTACCAGCCGACTGAACTTATCGCAGTCGTTTAATGGATTGGGTGGCATTTTCGCCACACTTTGCATCGGTCAGTTCCTCTTCAACCAGACCGAAGAGGGCGGCAATGTGGTGGTGCCTTATACCATTCTGGGTATTCTGGTTTTGGTGATAGCTCTGGTTTTCTCACGTGTAGATTTACCGGAAATCAGTCATGTGGCAACAGCAGAAGATGAGGCAGCCGGTTCTAATATCAGCAAACTCTTTTCCCATCACAAGATGTTCGTGTTTGGACTTCTGGCTTTGCTGAGCTATGAAGTGGCAGAGATTTCTATCAATTCCTATTTCATCAATTTCGTAACGGGCATGAAATGGATGGACGACCGCACGGCTTCCGTAGCCCTGACTTGTGCGCTGGCATTCTTTATGGTAGGCAGATTTCTCGGTTCCTGGATTATGCGCCGAATCAAGGCAACAACGATGTTGCTGATCTGTGCTTTGGGGTGTGTTGTCTGTATACTTTTAGTCCTGTCAAATCTGGGTAAGCTATCGCTGGTAGCCCTGCTTTGCAACTATATGTTCGAGGCCATCATGTTCCCTACCATCTTCAGTATCGCCCTCACAGGTTTGGGCAACCTTACCAAGACAGCCTCTTCGCTTCTGATGATGACGCCAATAGGAGGTTGCGGTTTCCTGTTGATGGGACTCATCGCCGACCGTACTCATTTCACGCTTCCTTTCCTGGTACCGCTCGTAGGATTTGTCATCGTTCTGGCTTATGCGGTTCGTGAATATAAACTTGCCAAGAAGTAACTGGCGGTTGGGTAGAAAGATGTAAATATAAAGATGTTAAATTGCTAACTGCGTTTAGCAAAAGCTTTGTGTTTTGTAGGGTATTGGTGCGGAATTAACTTTTTTAACTCGATTGCAACACGAAAAATCGAATTATCATTTTGCTGTCTCAAAAGAAAAAGGTAAATTTGCACTCGGTAAGGAAAGAGCCTCATAAGTTCTACACCTTATTATATATAAGAAAAAAAAGAATGTTTCATTAAACAATAAATTAAGTAAAATTATGGCAGTAGATTACAAGAAAATCGGTCTTGTGAACACTAAGGACATGTTCGCAAGAGCTATCAAGGGCGGTTGGGCCGTTCCTGCTTTCAACTTCAACAACTTGGAGCAGCTCCAGGCTATCATCCAGGCTTCTTCAACATTGAAGTCACCAGTTATCCTTCAGGTATCTAAGGGTGCTCGTAAGTATGCTAACCCTACATTGCTCCGCTACATGGCAGAGGGTGCTGTAGAGTATGCTAAGGAGTTGGGTTGCAACCATCCAGAGATCGTTCTTCACCTCGATCACGGTGATAGCTTCGAGACATGTAAAGACTGTGTAGATTTCGGTTTCTCTTCTGTAATGATCGACGGTTCTGCTCTTCCATACGAGGAGAACATCGCTTTGACAAAGAAGGTTGTTGACTACGCTCATCAGTTCGGTGTAACTGTAGAGGGTGAGCTCGGTGTCCTCGCTGGTGTTGAGGATGACGTAGTAGCTGAGGAGTCTCACTATACAAAGCCTGAGGAGGTTGTAGATTTCGCAACTCGTACAGGTGTTGATTCATTGGCTATCTCTATCGGTACTTCTCACGGTGCTTACAAGTTCAAGCCAGAGCAGTGCACACGTGACCCTAAGACAGGTCACCTCGTTCCTCCTCCATTGGCATTCGACGTATTGGCAGCAGTTGAGGAGCAGCTTCCTGGTTTCCCTATCGTTCTCCACGGTTCTTCTTCAGTTCCTCAGGAGTATGTTGATATCATCAACAAGTTCGGTGGTAAGTTGCCAGATGCAGTTGGTATCCCAGAGGAGCAGTTGACTAAGGCTTCTGAGAGCGCTGTTTGCAAGATCAACATCGACTCTGACTCTCGTCTTGCTTTCACAGCAGGTGTTCGTGAGACATTGGCTCTTCACCCAGAGTACTTCGACCCACGTCAGTACTGCGGTAAGGCTCGTGAGTACATGGTTGACCTCTATAGCCACAAGATCAAGGATGTTCTTCATTCTGACAACAAGTTGGCTAACCTCGACTAATCTTCGAGATTTTACAACACAAGATATGAGCGGGAATCCGAAAGGGTTCCCGCTTTTGTT
>JAJWJX010000041.1:0-35020 GCA_021623045.1 Segatella copri
ATATATAATTAATTAATAATCAATAAGTTATATAATATAAAGAAGTAAAGAGAAAGGACAAGCGAAAGATGCATACCCTCTTAAAATTAATTGGAAGAACTGGAATCTGGAAGATTTAGCAGGGTAACAGGAACGCAGCCCCAGGGAAATCCCCTCTTCTCTAGAAGGCAAGCCCAATCCATTTGCTTTTCACCTTAGGAACAGAAAATCATAGGAAAAACATTAAATTTCCTTAAACAAGCCACCTTCTAGGATTATTTCAAAGTATAGTTAGAAATATTTTCGCATTTTTGCAAAGTATACTTTAAAATATTTCTGTATGGACAAGCAAATTATCAAAAATATCATCATCGAGAAGCAAATAGCCATCCCGAACTACAAACTGGTTCACCGAGATTTCCTTTTCGGCGACAAGTCGAATTATATTCTCGTAGGCATCTAAATTTCTGAAAGCCTTTCCAGGCTATCACGGCTACATCATCACCCGTGATTACCAGACCCAAATAATGGCAGATGGCTATACGATAGAGGTAGTACCTATCTGGAAATGGCTACTGCAAGACAACTAAAGCTTTTCTATTTTGATTCTTGCCACCCCCATCTCGTTCAGCGCCGAAATGATTTCCTGCAGGCTTGCCCTGCATCAGGGTAATAATCGGAGAGAAAGGAAAAACTTTCCCTTTAAAAAGGAAATAATTGCCGTTTTCTTTCCCTTTTAAAAGGAAATTTTGTATCTTTGCAACCGAAAGTCCCTTGAAAAAGTGGCAGAACAGAGCAAAAAGTCCCTTGAAAAACGTGCATGAATTCAATAAAAGTCCCTTGAAAAACGTGCACAGCATCAAGAGTAGCACATTATAAATCATTAGAAAACAGATGTTTAAACGAAAAATCGAGAAATATCTCAAAGAATGGAAAAGTGATGAGCACAAACTCTCATTCTTCCCCTCTACATGGCTTTTCTGCTGAAAAACAAATAATCTTCGTTAAAATATCGGAATTCTAAGAATAATCCCGACAGAAATGATTATTTTTGCAAACAAAAACAGAATACTGTAGATAAATGCAGAGGATAACACATAAGAGAATCAGAATTTCCTGGCTGCTGCTATTGGTTTACCTGCCGATGCTGCTTGCCGTTACGTTTCACCATCATGGTGAAGCGCAGGGAACTCATGCTGATTTCTATTGTGCCGATTGCGCCCATCATGTTCATCACGACGGCCATCTGATAGCCCTGCAGAATACCATGCACGACTGTGTGCTTTGCCAATTGCAAAGCACTCCTTATCTGGCTCCATCCCTCGTGGTTTGGGTTGCCATCGCCGTGCTCCATATCTCCCCTCGCCGTGCCTTCTGCTCTCCTTGCTTGTGCAGGGCGAAGGGGGTAAAATCTACCCGTGCCCCACCTTATTATCTGTTTTCATAAATAATTGTATATTAACAGAATAAGGTAATTAATAACATAATGAGAACAATATTGAAATCAATATTGCTGATGAGTCTGTGCTCGTCGGCAACAGCCCATGCTATGGCTATAAACAGAGCAAATCATGATAAGAAGGAAGCAAACATTTATGAAGAGGAAGCATGCGATTCTACCAGACACCAGCCGCTGACGGAATCGAGCGTGAAGCTGAACGAAGTGGTGGTAACAGGCTTGACGGGCAGCCAGAAGCTGAAGCAATCGCCGGCACCTATCTCCTTTGTTTCTGCCCGCCAGCTCGAAATGCAGCCTTCTACCAACATCATCGACGCCATCGCCCACCAGCCAGGCGTTTCGCAGATTACCACGGGAAGCGGAATCTCAAAGCCCGTAATCCGGGGCTTGGGCTATAACCGCGTGGTTGTGCTGAACGATGGTATCCGACAGGAAGGTCAGCAATGGGGCGATGAACACGGAATAGAAATCGACCCCGCTTCGGTTCATTCCGTAGAGATTCTGAAAGGTCCGGCAAGCCTCATGTATGGCTCGGATGCGATGGCAGGCGTACTTATCTTCCACTCCGCTCCTACCCTTGCCAAGGGCGACATGAGAGCGAATTTCTCAACGGGTTATCAAACCAACAACGGACTTTTAGACTATTCGCTCAACTTTGCCGGCAACCAGGGCGGATTCGTCTGGGACACCCGCTACAGCGGCAAGATGGCGCATGCCTACAAGAACAAATACGATGGTTACGTATTCGGTTCATCGCTCAGAGAGCAGGCTTTCTCGCAGCTTCTCGGCTGGAACTATCGTCAGGGACATTCGCATCTCATCCTCGATTATTATCATCTCACTCCGGGCATCGTAGAGGGAGAAAGAGATGAGAAAACGGGCGAGCTGGAAATTCCGGATGGCTACGATGCCAAGAGTTACGGCAAGCCGATGCCTTATCAGCAGATTCATCATTACAAGGCTGTGCTCGACAATTCCTGGTTCCTGGGCGACGGCAATCTGAAACTCCTTCTGGGTTATCAGCAGAACCGCCGTCAGGAGTTTGAGGAGGAAGAGAATCCGAAGGAATGCGGACTCGATTTCATGCTCCATACCGTGAATTACGACCTGCATTATCTCTCGCCGGAAATGAATGGCTGGAAGTTCTCCACGGGCATCAACGGCATGTGGCAGCAGTCGGTTAATAAAGGTTCTGAATTTCTGATTCCAGCCTATCATCTCTTCGATTATGGTATATTTGCCACGATGAGCAAGGAGATAGGCAAGCTGAACCTGAGCGGCGGAATCAGATACGATCATCGCCATCTGCACAGCGAGGCTTTGAGAGAAGAAGATGATGCAGATTCGCATAGTTCTGAATAGAATGATTCTTTCCGCTTCCAAGCCTTTAAACGCAGCTTTGAGGGAGTAACCGGAAGCATCGGCTTGGCTTACGAAATCCTGCCCGATTTCAATCTGAAACTGAACCTGGCAAGAGGATTCCGTGCTCCAAACATCAGCGAATTATCATCTAATGGTGTGCACGAGGGAACCCAGCGATACGAATTGGGAAATACCAGCCTGAAGCCGGAGAACAGTTGGCAATTCGACCTCGGTCTGGATTATTCTTCGCCTATCATTTCGGCAGAACTCTCGCTATTTGCCAATCGCATCAACCATTACATCTACAGCGAGAAGTTGGCAGATGAGAACAATCAGCCTGTCCTTATCGACGACACGCCAGCCTATCAGTTTACATCGGGCGACGCCCGCATTCTGGGTGGTGAGGCGAGCATCGACATCCATCCTGTGGAGCGTCTGCATTTCGGCAACACCTTCTCCTACGTCAACTCGGTTCAGTTGCATCAGCCATCCGAATCAAAGTATCTGCCATTCACCCCTGCCCCTCGCTGGGTTTCGGATGTAAGGTATGAGTTTGTCTGCGACGGCAAGATTTTCGACCATCTCTTCGTTAAGCTGCAGATGGATTGCAGTCTTCGCCAGAACCATTATTTCGCAGCCAACGAGACGGAGACCGCCACGCCATCCTACACCTTATTAAATATGTATGCAGGAACCGACGTGAAGCTTCATGGCAAGCGCCTTCTCTCGCTCTATCTTTCGGGCGAGAACCTTACCAACCGTGCTTACCAGAGCCACCTGAGCCGTCTGAAGTATCTTGACGTAAACCAGGTTACGAGCAGAAGAGGCGTTTACAATATGGGCCGCAACTTCAGCATAAAGGTAGTGGTTCCTATAGAGTTGTAATTCTTCTTTTAGAATAAGCAATTCTGCATCAGAAATCAGAATTTAGAATAAATAAGTGCCGATAAGGGTGCCAAAAGCTACCGGAAGAGTAACTTTTGGCGCCATTATCGGCATTTTTTCGTCTAATTATTAGACAATCATTACCACTTTTCTATGATATTTCGTAACTTTGCAACCAAAAGTCCCTTAAAAAAGTGGCAGAACTGAACAAAAAGTCCCTTGGAAAACGTGCAAGGTTTCAAGAAAAGTCCCTTGGAAAACGTGCATAGCTTTAAGAGGGAATAATAAAAAAACGAACAATGACAAAGAAACAAGGAACGATATTGATTGTTGATGACAACCGCAACATTCTTACTACGGTAAGGATGCTGCTGGAACCCATATTCGATGGCATCATCACCATCGCCAACCCTAACTCCATCCCAGCCAAGCTGAGAGAGGAGCATCCCGACGTGGTGCTGCTCGACATGAACTTCTCCAGCGGAATCAATTCGGGAAACGAGGGACTGTACTGGCTCAGGGAAATCAAGAGCCTCAGTCCGAAAACTGAGGTTGTACTCTTTACCGCCTATGCCGACATCCAACTTGCCGTAACAGGCATCAAGGAAGGTGCCGCCGACTTCATCGTGAAGCCTTTCGAAAACGAGAAGATGATACGTACGTTGATAGAGGCTAGAGATAAAAACAAGGCTGTGGATAACGTTATTAACAGGAATGGTGGAAAACCTGGTGGAAAAGATCCACAAAGCGCTATGTATTGGGGAGATAGCGAAGTTATGAACAATTTGAGAAATATTGTGGAAAAAGTTGCCGCAACCGATGCAAATATCCTCATTACGGGCGAAAACGGAACGGGTAAAGAGGTGTTAGCCAACGAGATACATCGTTTATCCACAAGATGTGGAAAGAAAATGCTGCCTGTGGATATGGGAGCCATCACGGAAACCCTTTTCGAGAGCGAACTCTTCGGTCATGTGAAGGGCGCCTTTACCGATGCCAAGGTGGATAAACCGGGCAAGTTTGAGCTTGCCGACGGCAGTACCATCTTCCTGGATGAGATAGGAAACCTATCCTATGGTCTTCAGGCAAAACTCCTTACCGCCCTGCAACGCAGAAGCATCGTAAGAGTGGGCGGAAGTACGCAGATTCCTATCAACGTGCGACTGGTTTGCGCCACCAACCGCAACCTGCAGCAGATGGTAAACGACGGCGAATTCAGAGAGGATCTGCTCTATCGCATCAACACCATCCATCTGGAATTGCCTGCCCTGAGACAGAGAAAATCAGACATCGTTCCATTGGCAGAAAGATTCCTCCGTCAATATGGCGATTTATATAATAAGTTGAATCTCCGTCTTTCGGAAGAGGCTGAGAAAAAACTTACCAGTTTGCCTTGGTACGGAAACATCCGTGAACTCCAGCACGCCATCGAGAAAGCCGTGATTCTATCTGACGGCGGAATGATTTCTGCCGAAGATATTGACGGCGGAAACCAGCAGAAAAGAGAGAAACCCCTGGAAGAGGTTCAGACGCTCGACGAGATGGAAAGCCGAATGATAGAGAAAACCATCAGGGAATGTGAAGGAAACCTGTCGGTAGTTGCCGCAAGACTGGGCATTTCCCGCCAGACACTTTATAATAAGATTAAGCGATATGGAATTTAAGTGAAGAACGAAAAGTGAAGAGTGAAGAATTCTATAGTTTTTGAGGTATGGATATTAATAAGGTGATTATTATCGTGCTTTTGCTAGTGGCTATAGTGGGTTACATTCGCCTCTACCGCCACTATCGCCGGAACATCAAGAAGGTAACCTTCCTTTTTGATGCGATAGATAATGGGGATTTCTCCTTCAACTTTCCCACGAAGAAGGGGTTTAAGGAGGATAAGATTCTGCACAAATCCCTCAACCGCATCAAACTCTTCCTGCAACATACGAGAGAGGAGCAGATGGAGCGGGAGAAGTATTACGAGCAGATTCTGAATGCGGTAGATACGGGAATCCTGGTGGTGGATAGCCACGACAACATCCTGCAGCACAACCAGGCAGCCTTCCGGTTGCTCAATACGGATGTGCTTACCCACATGAACCAGGTAAAAGAAAAGCTGAAGGATGAACACCTGGCAAAGCATGAGACACAAGCCATGCTGAAAGACAAGCACGTGCGCATCATCGCCCTGAGCGACGTGAGCCACGAACTGAGCAATCAGGAGGTGGATTCTTGGATCAAACTGATTCGTGTGCTGACCCATGAAATCATGAATACCATCACGCCGGTTACTTCGCTGAGCGAAACTCTGCTTACCCGGGTTACAGAGGATAAAGACTTGAAGCAAGGCTTGGAAACCATCCACAAAACGGGAACCGAGCTGTTGGCTTTCGTCAACAACTATCGCCGTTTCACCCATGTTCCCCAGCCTCAGCCTGCTCTCTTCTATGTGGAGCCATTCCTGGAAAGAATGGCGTTGCTCTGCAACCACGAAGTAGAGATAGAAGTTTCTCCCAAGGATTTGCTGGTTTATGCCGATGAGAGCCTCCTCTCTCACGTAGTAACGAATCTTCTGAAGAATGCCGTAGAAGCTTTCAGGGAAAAGGAAAGAGAAGACAAGCTGGAATGCCGCTCCGCAGATTTGCAATCCGCGGCAAGCAAGAAGACATTTATCCGTCTTCAAGCCTACGCCAACGCCCAGGAATCCATCATCATCGACGTAAGCAACAACGCCGGTCTCATCCCCGAAGATGTAGCCTCCCATATTTTCATCCCGTTCTTCACTACGAAGCCAGAAGGAAGCGGAATCGGTCTCTCCCTCTCACGCCAGATCATGCGAGTAAGCGGCGGCAGCCTCTCGCTCCATCAAGACAAGGCACAGGGAATCACCACCTTCCGTATCATTATCCCATAAAAAAGTATAATTTTGGGGAGGAAAGTTTGGCTCTTTCGCTTTTTTACCATATCTTTGCCATTATAAAAGATTAAGCTTATGTCAACAGACGACAAGACCATATTAAAGATAAAAGATATAGCTAAATCTGCTATTCCTTCAGGAAGCAAGGCTATATTGTATGGATCAAGAGCGAGAGGTGATGCTCGCAACGATTCAGACTGGGACATTCTTATCCTTTTAGACAAAGACAAACTGGAACAAACGGACTATGACAGAATAAGTTACCCGTTTGTCTTGTTAGGTTGCGACCTCGGCACAGAAATCAATCCAATTCTTTACACAAAGAAAGAATGGGAATCGTATAACTTCACCCCTTTTTACGAGAATGTAAATCGAGACGGCATTAGTTTAATATAAAAGTTATGGATCAAGTAAAAACCATATTAAACTTAGTCAAATAATTACTTACAGAAGATTATGGCATTCGAAAAGGAAATCAAGGAATACGAGGATTTGAGACGCAAATATCAAACCCTTATCATCAATAAAATGGATAGAGAAGAGTACATCAAATATAATGAAGTACTCTTCTCTACCCATTCGTGCGCCATTGAAGGCAACTCATTCTCTGTAGATGATACCCGGGAACTGAAGGAGAAAGGTCTGGGGATGATTCCTGCCGGAAAGACCCTTTTCGAGGCTTTCGAAATGCTTGACCACTTCGAAGCCTTCGAGTACATGATGCAAAACACGCAGCATCCGCTCGACGAGAATCTTCTGAAAGAAATCAACAGACGGGTTACCAGCCACACACTTTCCTACCGTTCTCCAGAAGCCATTCCGGGCGAATACACCACCACGGATATGGCTGCAGGCGACACGGTATTTGGCGACCACGAAGAACTCATCGCCAGAGTTCCCAAGCTGTTGGAATCTACCGAAAAAGCCATCGTTTCGGCAGCCGTTCATCCCATGATTCTTGCCGCCCGTTTCCATGGCTTCTACGAATATCTCCATCCTTTCCGTGATGGGAATGGAAGAACAGGACGACTCATCAGCAACTACATTCTCCTAAGATTGAATCATCCGCTCCTCATCATCCCATCCGAAGCCCGCCAGGAATACATTTCTGCCCTCCGTATGATTCGTACGGAAGCTACCGACGAGCACCTCATCCGCTTCTTCTTCAAGATGGCAATACAGAGGATGGAGGAAGAGTTGAAGCAGAAAGAGGCTAACACCAAGCGATTTATGACATTCCTCTTCTAATATGCTCAAACATTTTACGGATTTCGGCATATTCACGCTAAAACATTTTACGGATTTCGGCAAAAGTCTTATTCGAGCACACGTAAATCGTTAATTATAAGCAGAATACGATTTCTTTGAAATCTTACTCATCCACAATCTGTCCATCAAACAACCGGATGGTGCGATGGGCTATCTTGGCATCATGCTCATTATGCGTTACCATGACGATGGTGGTGCCCTCGTGGTTCAGCTCGGTAAGCAGATGCATCACCTCGGCACCATTCTTGGAATCGAGGTTACCCGTAGGCTCATCGGCAAGGATGAGCTTGGGACCGAAGACCACGGCACGGGCGATGGCTACTCGCTGCTGCTGACCACCAGACAGCTGATGCGGGAAGTGCTTGGCACGATGGCTGATGGCCATTCGCTTCATAATCGCCTGCACCTTTGCCTTGCGCTCCGCCTTCGGAATATTAAGATAGGTAAGAGGAAGCTCGATGTTCTCCTCTACATTCAATTCATCTATCAGGTTGAAACTCTGGAACACAAATCCTATCTCTCCCTTTCTCACATCCGTACGCTCCTTTTCCTTCAGGTTTGCCACCTCGTGATTGCCCAGGAAATATTTTCCCGATGTAGGATTATCCAATAATCCAAGGATATTGAGCAAGGTGGATTTGCCGCAACCTGATGGCCCCATAATGGCGACAAACTCGCCATCTTCTACTGTGAAAGATACATTATTTAAAGCAATCGTCTCCACATCTTCTGTGCGGAATGACTTGCAAAGATTCTCTACTTTTATCATTTTGTTCAATGTTAAGTGTTAAATGTTGAATGTTAAATTAGGGTATACGCCCTTAAATCTGTGTCATCTGTGAAAATCTGTGGGAGACTTATTCATCCTTGAGATACTTCACAGGATTACTATTCGCCACCTTGTAGCAGTTGATGATGACGGAAAGCCCGATGATGACGAGCAAGATGATGGTAACGCCAATAAACAGCAAAGGCGTCATCGTAATCTTCTCGCTGAACGACATGAGCCATTGTCTGGCAATCAGCCAAGCCCCCAAATCTCCCACGATGATGCAAGGCAAGGCAATCTTCATGATGTCCTTCAGGAAGATGCGAAGAATATCCTTCACTTTCGCCCCGTTCACCTTTCTGATTGCAATCTCCTTGCGGCGGCGGTTCACCTCATCACTCGTATAACCCACCAATCCGAAGAGGGCGATAATCATCGTTACGATGCCGGCAACCAAGATTCCGTTGCGGAAATTGAGCTGGGAAGCATACTGTGCCTTGAACTCGGATTCATAATCATAAACGGTCACTTCATTATTCGGATACAGCGACTGCACCTCGTTCTTTAAGTCAGAGAGACTCTTTTCCGTCAAGTCATTAAACTTGACGAGCATACACCGATTAGCCCGACCATAGAAATAGACAAAAGGAGTAGCGTTCGTATCAGCATTCGACGTGCTAATCGTTCCATACCTCACATTCTTGACCACGCCACAAATCGTCATCGTTTCATCCTCATCACAATGAGAAGATACCCAAACCCTCTTACCTACGGCTCCATCTTTCCAATGTCCAAGTTTTACGAGCTTGTTAGCCAAGTTCTCGTCAATGATAATTTGTCGAGAACTATCATTACGCTCTGTGAAGAAAGATCCTTCTACAAACTCAACGTCCATCATCTTGAAGTAATTGTCATCCACTCCACCTGCATCATGAATGATTTGGATAGTACGCTTGTCGCCAGGCAAAGAAAGATTATTACCATTAAAGCTATAACTTTGCAAAGGAACACTATAACAAGATGCCACCATATTGACATCAGGCATTCGCTTAATTTCCGATAGACATTGCGCTCGTTGGTCTTTCTCTAGTCCTTCTACAAAAACGAATGCCACCTTATCATACTTGTAACCAGGATTCAAGTTTACCATCATATTATATTGATTATTGACCACAAAGAGCAAGCTGAACAATAGCCCCGAAATGATAAACTGAACACCCAGCAAGATGAGCTTCCATTTCTTACGGTTCTCACTATACCCCCTGAAAGCAATCGCTACAGGTATCTTGCAGTAAAGCCAACCAGGCATCCATCCACCCACTAAAAGCACTAAGAGACAAATTGCTACCAATATCCAGCAACCTCGATTGAGCACCAAGACACTAACTGGGGCTGAAAGGAAATTCTCTACCGTTCCCTTGCTGAGAAATACTAAAATAGCTGCAAGAACAATCGACAAGCCAACATGTACCAACGCCTCGGAGAAGACAATGGCATGGATGTTCTTGGGTTCCGCTCCATAACATTTACGCACAGCCATCTCACGAGAACGCGTTACGAGATTACCCACGATGATGAGCAGGTAATTCATCACGGAAGTGAAAAGCAATACAAAAGCGATGATACCCATGATCCATCCCATCTTCTTGATGTAAGGGCTTTGCGTGTACATTTCGCTGAGAACGGTAAAGTCGTAATCTAATGAAATACCCGCTTTCTTCCATTCTTTCAACGGGAAGTGGTCTTGCTTCATCTTGTTGATATATGGATGAAGTTCACTTGGCTTATGCCCTTTTGACAATCGGATAAAAGACTGATAACAATCATTTCCAGTCCATTGCTGCCTTCCATCATAACCAAACATATCCCCGATACTACCCAATGACACCAACACTTGAAGAGAATGCCAAGAGGATCCCCATGGGAAACTCTCAAATACACCTCCGATAGTAAAGGTATATCCAGGATAACTTGCCATCTTGAAATGCTTACCCACGACATTGCCGCCCATCTTCGCCGCTGTCTCTGAGTCTATCATGCAATAGAATGGACGAGAAAGGACTTCTTTTGCCTTGCCAATCGTTACCTTTTGGGGAAAGACATCAAAAAAACAGCTATCCGCCAATGCTATTTTACAAGAGATTGCATTTTGGTCTTCCATATTACATTGGAAATCTCCAATAAAAACAAGTCGTGTAGCAGCCTCCACAAATGGAGCATACTGTTTGATGCCCGGAGCTGTAGCACCTGAGGTTTGGGAGAAATTGAAAGACTTATTGCCATCGTCTCCCGGCATCGTTCCCACTTCCGAAATCTGATACGTCCTTTCCCATCCTGAGAAATACGTATCGTAAGTCTGTTCGAAATAGATTTCGGCGATAATTACCGAACTGATTGCCAATCCGAGCGCCAGACACAAGATTTTCACGAAATTGTGCTGGCCCCTTCGAGGCAGATTCTTGAATGCGTTAATAATATGATTCATAAGATATATTGTTGTAAGGGCGTATGCCCCAATTTAACATTTAACATTTCTAATTTAACATTAGAATTTCATTATCCTTATAAGCTTCATAGCCGCTAACGATAACCTGCTCGCCTGGCTCCAAACCTTCAATCACCTCGTAATACTGAGGATTCTGGCGACCGATGGTTATCTTTCGGCGATAAGCCTTCTTACCACTCTTGTCTAATACGAAGATCCATTGACCGCCCGTTACACTATAAAACGTGCCTTTTGGGATAATTATTGCCTGCTTCGACTGACCGAGCTGCAAATCTACATAATAAGTCTGACCGGTTCGGATGTTGCCAGGACGAACACCTTTGAAGATGAAGTCGATGCGGAACCTGCCGTCTCTTACCTCGGGATAAACCTTGCGAACCTGCAGGAGATAATGCTTGCCGTTCTGGTCGAAGGTGGCAGTAAGTCCCGGTTTTACCCGGTCGATGTAATGCTCATCCACCTGCGCCTGCACCTTGAAATCGCTAAGGTCGTTGATGACGCCAATCTTCTGTCCTGCCTGAATGCTTTGTCCCAGCTCCACATCGAGCAAACCGATTTCGCCCGAAATGGTGCTGCGGATGTTCAGCTTCTCCTTGCGCTGGCGAACCAGCTGCACATTCTTCTGCATGGCTTCCAGATTATCGCCCATCTGATCCATCTGCGAACGGCGGAGCTGTGCATCCTTCTTCAATCGCTTGCTGATGAGCGCATGCTTCTTGACGGCAAGGTCGTAATCTTCCTTTGCCTTCAGATACTCCTCGCGCGAATTGAGTTCTTCCTTGTGCAACGCCTCCTGATGCTGATAGGAACGGCGCTTGGTAATGACATCCTGCGAAAGCGACAGTTCCTCGTTGCTATTGTTCAGACGGTCCTGCTCCATCGAAATCTGGGTGTTGCGAAGCATATCCTGCTTTTCGGCAAGTTCGCTCTCGGCATTCAGAATCTCCAGATCGAGATTCGAATTGCTCAGTTTCACGATCACATCGCCCTTGTTCACGTGGGCACCTTCATCCACCACTTTCTCCAGAACGATACCGCCTTCCTCGGAACTGATCTGTACCACGGAGATAGGAACCACCTGACCATCCACCGAAACATAATCGTTGAACTGCGCCTTCTCTACGGTTCCGATGCTCAATCCCTTCATATCCACCTTCAGGGTAGAAGAGAAATTGCTCAATCCCAACCAAATGAGGACTGCGATCAAAACCGCTCCTCCGCCAATCCATGCCCAGTACTTGCGAGGCACGAGATATTTTTTCTTTTCTATTTTTATGTCCATAATTTTATGTATTCAAGTTTGCAAGAGCACTCCACACGCCCTGAAAGGGCAGAAGCTCCTAGCCCAGGGTAACACCCTGGGTTATCATGGCCGCAAGCCTGTCGCCCTGTAAGGGCAAAAGCTTTAAAATTCCAGGCAATATACAAAGCTTTTGCCCTTTCAGGGCGCCTTGCTGATTGTTATTATACCCAGGGTGTTACCCTGGGCTAGGAGCTTTTGGGCCTTCAGCCCGTACCTGAACCACTTGCGAAAGTTCTGTTATTTAATTAAATTTTCTCCCTGATAATAAGCAACCAATCTCTGTTTGATGATGAGCAGCATCTGCATCTGGAGTTCCTTGATTCTGCTTTCCAGAAGCGTCTGGGCTGCGGTATGAAGGTCGAAGGTGGAAAGCATTCCTTCTTCAAACTTCCGGCTCGACATGTGATAGGTGAGCGAATCAGAGGCCACCTTCTTCTGCATCTGATGCAACTCCTTGGCGTAACCCTCTGCATCCATTACCGCCTGGGCTATCTGGTCGTGAAGCTTACGCCTGGTTTCCTCCAGATTCACCTGCGCCAGTTGCCAGTCGTTGCGAGCTTTCTTCACGCTGTGCCATCGGTCGCTATTATAAATAGGTATGGAAAGGGTCAACGCGAGGTATTCGCCCTGGTTGTTGTGAAACTGCGAGGCAAACCCATCGTATTGCCCTTTCTGAGAGAGATTCTTGTAATAGTTGGTAGAAATACCGCCACCGAGAGAGAGTGATGGCAGCAATCTGCCTTTTGCTATCTTATAATCATATCGTGCCCGCTCCACTTCGTATTCTGCCGACTTCAAATCGGGAGAAATATGCTGGAAGCCCTGGTAAACGGTTTCGTAGTTTACTCCAGATTCAGGAACCTCTTTATTATCAGACGTTAACTTCAAATTCTGCTCCTCATTAATCAGAATTTTCAGCTCTTCATCCACCGGAAAATTCATCGCCGATTTCAAGGCGAGCAGACTCTGTTTTGCCACATTCTCCTGATGCGTAAGATTGTATTCATCTTCCGCCACCTGCGATTCCATCTGCACCACATCCGGTCGGCCTTTCTCGCCCAGTTCATACAGGCGCTTCATTTTAGCCAGCATCCGCTTGCTTTCGTTCAGTTTCTCGCTTGCTATCTGAATGCTAGCCTCAGCATAGGCAGCATCCACATATTTTTGCATCACGTCGATGGCTCGGTCGTCCTGAATCTTCTGCATCGCCGTGGCTGAATAATCCCGGCTCAACTTAGCCTGCTTCAAGGCGTTGATGGTGGCGAAACCGTCAAAGACATTCAGTTCGGCATAAAGCTGATAGTAGTTGTTGAATGTCGTTACATTATTATAAGTATTGGTTTCCGGGTCGATGTTTCGTCCCCAGGCATACTGTCCCTGCACGCCACCCGTAACGGTTGGCAGGAATCCTGCCACAGCATGCTGGTAATCCTGCTTGCGTTGGCGGGCATTTACCACCTCCCGCTTCACCTCCGTGGCGTGCTCCACGGCGTATTTCATGCAGTCGTCAAGGCTCCAGCTCTGAGCCGAGGCACCAGCCGTCCAGACCAACCATCCTATCAATATTCCTATTCTTTTCATAATCTTCTTCATTTTGGCATGATAAGGACAAGAGTCGTGCCAAAACAGCACTTCTCCTGATAATCAAGCCATTAGATAAAAACCCTCATTAAACAGACTGTCCAACAATTAGACACAGCCGTCTAATTATTGGACAGAAACGCAGTTCAAAGCTAATCTCGAAATCAAAGATTAAAGCTGATCATTCACCGCATCCACCACTTGTCCATCAAACAGATTGATGATACGACTGGCGTAGGTAGCATCGTGCTTGGAGTGCGTCACCATCACGATGGTGGTTCCCTCCTCATTCAGTTCGCTGAGCAACTGCATCACCTCCATACCATTCTTGGAATCGAGGTTACCCGTAGGCTCATCGGCAAGGATGATGCTAGGTTTGCCCACCACGGCACGGGCGATGGCAACCCTCTGCTGCTGACCGCCCGAAAGCTGATGAGGATAATGCTTGGCACGATGACTGAGCTTTACCTTGCGCAGGATGTCGAGCACTCGCTCCTTGCGTTCCGCCTTGCCAATGCCTAGATATTTGAGCTGCAGGTCGATGTTCTCCTCTACCGTCAACTCATCTATCAGATTGAAATTCTGAAAGACGAAACCGATGCGACCCTTGCGATAGGCGGTACGCTCACGTTCCTTCAGATGGCCCACTTCCTCGTTATTCAACCAATACTTGCCCTCCGTAGGACTATCCAGCAAGCCCAGGATGTTCAGCAAGGTTGACTTGCCGCATCCCGAAGGACCCATGATGGCGATAAACTCACCATCTTCTACTTCTATATTTACGCCGTTCAGGGCGATGGTTTCCACCTCTTCCGTGCGAAATATTCTCGTTAAATTCTCTGTACGTATCATCTTGATTTAATGTTTAATGTGTAGTGTTTAATGTTTACTTAGCTCATCATGCTATTCCATCTTGATGCTGTCTATCGGATTCTCCAGAGCGGTGCGCAGGGTATAGCTGAAGACCGATACCAAGGCTAGCAGCAAGGTGAAGATAGCTCCTGCTACCAATGTCCACCAAGGGAAATCGATGCGATATTTGAAACCTATCAAGTATTCTTGCATCAGCTTGACACACAATGGGATGGCGATAACCACAGCCACACACGATGTAATGAGGAATCGCTTGGAAAGTTGCCATGCCGCATCTGTCACCGAGGCTCCCATCACCTTGCGCAAGGCTATCTGTCGGCGCTGCTGGTTGCCGTAATATACCGACATGCCAAACAAGCCGAGGGCGGAAATCAAGATGGAGATGCCCATGAAGGTGATGATGAGCACCATCATGTTGTGCTTCTCCTTGAGCGCATCAGCCAAGGTGTCGTCCAGATACTCCGTATCCATGTCGGTAGGTACGCCCAGCTGTTCCTTAGCCACTTGCTTGCAGGCACTTTGGATAGCAGACAGGGCTTGGGCATGGTCGCCACGAGTCTTCACCAAGATGGTCCAAAGCACATCATGATTGGAAGGAACACGAATGGCATTATGATTTCCAAATTTGTCAGATTTGAACTCATCAAGAGCATCGCCACAGTGGAAATCTTTCACAACGCCACAAACCTCATATTCCGGCTTGCCTTCACGATTACCGAAATATGGTTTCTTGCTCGATACGCCAAAGGTTCGCTTGGCTTCCTCGCTAACCCAGATTTTGCCTGGCGTTGGGTCAGAATATCGCTCCAGCACCTTGAAGCCCATCATCTTCATCGCTATGGAATCCAATACGCTCAATCGCAAGAACGCTAAATTTTCTCCCTTCTCATCATGCACTCCATTAGCAAAGCTGATGACAGGATTGTTGCCGATAGCCGTAGCCTCCTCCACCTCAGGCAGAGATTTCAATCTCGCTATCAACGCCGCGTTTCTGACGTCCACATTATCAAACCCGAAGGTGGTGGATACGCAGAGGATATCTTTTGTTTGATAACCCAAAGGTATGTTGGCGAGATGGCGCATCTGGAGCATCATCGTGATAGCCATCACCACTAGCGACATACTGATAACGCTCTGTGCCACAATGAATATTTTACTAAACCACATCTTGCTGCGCAAGCGGATGGTACCCTTCACCACATCTATCGGATTGAAGCGAGACACCACGATGGCTGGGAACAAGCCCGACAGCAAGGAGATAACGAGATAAGCCACCAACAGGCATCCCCAAACGGCAGGCGAAGAGAAGAGCGAAATCTTCGTATCCAAGATGCTATTAAATAAAGGTGTGAATGCCCAAGCCAGCAAAATGCCCAGCAAGAAGCAACCTGCCGTGAAGAGTGCTGCCTCCTTGATATAGCGCAATACCACACCCAGTACCGACTCACCCAACAGGCGGCGGGTAGCCATCTCCTTGGCTCGATTGCCTATCTGCGCCACGGTGAGATTGATGTAATTGAAGATGGCTGAAAGCAAGAGGACGAGTGCCACAATCAAAAGGACATTGACCAAGGTCTTGCTGCCATGACGGACATGCGAGCATGTAATATCTGAAAAATACAACTTATCCCAGCGTACCAAGCTAGAGCCCCACAAGAAACTGCCAGTTGTCTTCCCACGACTCCACCATTTCTTCCAATAGCCCATATATTTATTGAGCAATGTGGCATTCACCTTTTCTGGATCAGCATTATCTGCCAATCGGACGATGGTAACAACCTCGCCAAACTGATCCATCGGATACAAATCTGCGTCCTTAAATTTCATGGAAACAAAGATGTCGGTGGGTTCCAGCAAGTCTTCCCTGCCAAAATCATCCACGATGCCCACTACCTTGAATTGCAGCGTGTCGCACTTAACGACCTGCCCGATAGGATTCGCATTGCAAAAAGCCCTCTTGGCAAAAGACTCGGAGATAAGGGCCTGGTGCTTATCCGTGAGCACACGATGAGCGGAGCATCCCCTGCACTTCATTCCCATCATATCCAAGAAGTTAGGATCTATGGCACGTGCCTGCACATGAAAGTATTGACCATCCACCACAGCACCCTTGTCTGTATAATAATCGCTAAATCGGGTCCATTCCTTGATTTCCGGGATGGAAGGGAAAAACTCCTTAGCCGTACCCAGGGTCATGCCAAGATAATCGCCCGAACCAGGCACATAGAGGTTCTTGGCATCTGGCTGATGAGTGCCCACCCGATACTCCATGAAGGCGTAGGATACCAAAATCATCACAAAAGCCAAGGCTATCGAGAGTCCGAAAGCCTCGATAGCAGTATAGAGCTTGTTGCGCGATAAAAACTTAAAATAACTTTTCATATCTGTTGTTTCTTTATTTTCTGATGCTTTTTCTGATGCATCCTATCTGATGCTTTTTTCTGACGCAAAAGTAATCATTCCTTTTGATTCTGCCAAGAATCAGAAGCTAGCGGCAAGCGGATTGTATGAAATTCATACACTCTTCTGTATGATAATCACACATCATCTTCCGTTTTGTTGGCTAATTCAAGAAAAAAGTGTACTTTTGCAAACAAAGACAAAAGATATAACAGAACACAAATAGATGAAATACGGAACTATACTTGTTATCGACGACAATCCATCGATACTCACAGCCCTGAAGATATGCCTGGGCGGCACATTTGAGAAGATTCTCACCTTGCCTTGCCCAGACACAGCCCCCGCTCTGCTCCAACAAGAGCCAGTGGACATCATCTTGCTCGACATGAACTTTTCGCTGGGCGTAAACAGCGGACTGGAAGGTTTACTTTGGCTTCGCACCTTGCGCCGTCTCCATGCCAACATCCCCGTGGTGCTCATCACCGCCTACGCTGATATCCAGCTCGCCATCAAGGGATTGAAGACGGGAGCCGCCGACTTTGTAACCAAGCCTTGGGATAATGACGAACTTATCAGAACCCTGAAAGATGCCATCGACCGAAGCCAGGAAGTGGAGACACTGGAGAGCATCGAGACCACGCATATCCACAAGGTGGTGGATCAATGCCACGGCAATATTTCTCGTGCCGCCGAACTGCTCGGCATCACTCGCCAAACGCTTTATGCCAAGCTCAAGCGATAATCACTTATCAAAATCATTCCCGTTATCACTTATCAAAATCATTCATGATTATCAACATCTGATATGAACACCATTTTCCACATATATATAATAGGTATCATACTCCTCGTCATAGGAGGCATCATCTATCTCTTCTTGCGCCATCAGCGCAACCTGAAGAGCCGTGCCTTCTTGATGCAAGAGGCTATCCGCAATGGCGATTACTCCTTCCGTCTATCCACCAAGGGATTGCTCTCTGGAGAACGAGCCTTGCAGCAAGCCCTCAACGATATGGAGAACGACATCGGCAGACTAGTGGCGCAGCATGAGGTGGAATCTTGGCAAAAGCTAACCCGAGTGCTCACCCATGAGATTATGAACGCCACCGCCCCCATCTCCAGCATCTGCCAAGCCTATCTGAGCAATCCCGACATCCAAGGCTCGCCCTACGAGGAAGGCATCCGAGCCATTCGAGACACCAGCAAGTCGCTCACCAGTTTCGTGGACAGCTACCGCAAGCTCACCCAGCTACAAGAACCTGTCATCGAGAACATTCCACTCAAGGATTTCGTGGAAGGCATCAAGCCGCTCTATCCTCAGATAGAATGGCACATCCATATCCCTGAAGATGCCACCTGGTCTGCCGACAAAAACATGCTGCACCAGGTATTTATCAATCTGACCAAGAATGCCATCGAGGCTCACGCCTCAGCCATCGACATTCGATGCTTCCACAAACATCCAGAGAGCATCGAGAGTTCACAATTCTCGGGCATCTATTTCAGCAACAATGGCGCCCCCATCCCAGCCGATGTGGCAAAGGAGATGTTCATCCCCTTCTTCTCCACCAAGCCATCAGGTTCGGGCATCGGCCTCTCCATCTCCCGCCAGATGCTGATGATGCAATCCATCACCCTCTCCCTAGCCGAGCATAATGTGGCAGGCTATCATGTAACATTCCGAATGGAATGAAATATATGATAAAGAAGATGAAACAAAAACTTTTGGTGGTTTGATGGCGGTAGATATTGCGCCTAAGAATGCATCGGGTGCTGCTCTTGGCGTTGTCGGCGTAGCAAGTTATGTAGGTGCCGGCATCCAGGACATCATGAGCGGTCTGCTCATCGAGGGCAACAAGCATCTGGTAAATGGCGTAGAGACTTACTACTTTACCTATATCAATTATTTCTGGATTGGCGCAGCCCTGATGTCTGTCTTGATGACTTGCATCGTCTGGAAGGCGAAACCAAAGACAGTTTAAGAAATAAACGAAGCTATCATCAAAATACTCTTCACTCTTCACCTTTCGGCCGGGAGCCCCTGTGTTTATCGGCATTCCGAGGGGTGAAGAGTTGTTTTAATCTCTTCACCCACTCTTCACCACTCTTCACCTTCAGGAACGGAAACAGATGCGAAAGACAGATAGAAGGATTGCAAATCAGCCAGAACTGAAGGGTGAAGAGTGGTGAAGAGTGGTGAAGAGTAGGTGAAGAGTGCCCGAATACTCTTCACCCCTCGGAATGCCGATAAACACAGGGGATTCGGGGCTTTTGGTGAAGAGTGAAGAGTATTTGGCAGGATGCCTATACGAAAATAAAATAAAGGAGTTTTCGATAACTGTTCCAGTAAAACAGCCGACTAGCAACACATGCGCTAGTCGGCTGTCTACGTTTTGCCAGTTGGCTATTTATTTTTTGCCAGTTGGCTATTTTCGTTTCTCTCATCGGCTGTTCCCGATTAAAGAGAATCTAATAATCCTCCATATAACCCTTGGTAAACATATCGTAGGACAGGGCTTCCAGTTCAGAGAGCGTCATCTGCTCTACCGAATGCTCTATCTTACGTATCAGTTCGTCTCGCTTGAAATCGTCGTCATCGCTCAGGCGCGATGTAAATCTGTTACTCATCTTTTTTTTAGAATGTTAAGTGTTGAATGTTAAATGTTGAATTGGGCATACGCCCCACTAAATCTGTTGCAAATCGCTGGCCGAAGGAAAAAGCAAATCTATGAGAAGATTATATCCGCTCATAGGTGTTGATAACATTTCCATCATACGCCTCGTGGCAGATTAACCTGACGTTATGAGGAAGCAGAGGCGCTGGCGTTCCGGCAGTTACCACGTTTTCCACAGATGTGGATAACAACGTCTCTGCCCTGATTTCATCCCAAAGTCCGGCATCGAGAAATGCCTGGTGGGTGATGGCGCCTCCCTCTACTATCAGCGACTGCACCTTATTATTATATAAGTACTGCATAATTTGCTGCAACACTTCCGTCTTGCCCCGTGAGAAATCCAGACCTTCGAAACAAGGATGATGGCGGTCGATAACCAGGCGCATCGGATCCTTGCCGCTCCAATCGCGCACGTTGAGCTGACTGTGGTCGCGCTCATCGGTTATGCGACCCACGAGGATGGCATCGTTTTCGGCACGCAGCTTGTGGGAAAGCATCTTGGTGAAAGGCGAGGAAATAGCCATGCCTCTCCCCCCGTTGTCAAGAAAACCATTCGCGGTCTGCGCCCATTTCAGGATGATGTAAGGGCGCTGATGGGTGTTGAAGGTAATGAAGCGTTTGTTGAGTTCGAGACATTCCGCCTCCAGAACGCCTACTGTTACCTCGATTCCCGCCTCGCGAATTTTTCGGATGCCGCGCCCCTGAACCTTAGCAAAGGGATCTACGCAGCCACATACGCATCGCTTTACTCCTTTTCTTACTATCAAATCGGCGCAAGGCGGCGTCTTGCCATAATGAGAGCAGGGTTCGAGGCTCACATAGATGGTAGCTTGGCTTAATAGATGCTCATCCTCGGGCTTAATAGATGCAAAGGCGTTGACTTCAGCATGGCCCTCGCCGCATCTTACATGATAGCCTTCGCCTATGATTCTGCCATCCCCGCTCACGATAACGGCTCCCACCATCGGATTGGGTTTGGCATTCTCTCTTCCGTTTTTCGCCAGCTGCAGACAGCGGCGCATAAACATTTCGTCTATCTTATTCTGTTCCATTTTTTCTACAATTAGTGTTGTCTTAATAAAAAAGCCATATACAAAGGAATGGTAAGAAGTTGGTTGCTCCTACCCACATTATAATCGCCTAGTTTAATGGCATGAAATACATGATATTTGTCGGGATTGGCAAGAATAGTCTTCGTACTCTTGGTATTTCCATCCTTGGCCTTCACCTCCACCAATACACATTCTCCCTTGTAACGTATCACAAAATCAACTTCCAATCCGGAGTCCTTACGGAAATAATACAGTTTTCTCTTCATCTTCGTAAAGATGTCTGCTATCAGATTTTCAAAGATAGCACCTTTATAGCCATAAAGATTACCCTGCAAAATATCAAATTGCGTACCATCTTCCAACATAGACACGAACAAGCCAGTATCTACCATATAAACTTTGAATGCATCCTGCATAGCATTTCCATCCAAAGGCAACTCTGTAATATTAAGGTTGCGGCAACGGGTGATGATACCTGCATCTTCTATCCATTGAAGACTACCCTGATATTGAGAAGCTTTGCTGTTCTTACGCACAACGGCATATTGAAACTTTTTATTTTCCTTACTCAGTTGAATAGGAATCGATTCAAAACATTCTCTGATTCTAGATTTATCTGCTTCGTCTGCATATTTTACCATGTCATCCTCGTATTCCGCAATGATATTGCGTTGTTCTTCCAAAACTTTTCCCAAATCATGATATTGAAGAAACAGATTTACAGCTGCAGGCATTCCTCCAACAACAGTATATTGCAGGATCAACTGCCGGAAACGCAAATGTAAAGCATCAGGAACAGGCATCTCATTTTCAAAACATTCTTTCACCTTATCAATAACAGGCTCCGTGATACCATTCGCCCATAGAAACTCCTCAAAATCCAAAGGATACATATCTACAATCTTCTCATATCCTACAGGAATTGAGTTTTTATATGTTTCACCAGCATCTTTACCGGTCCGAGTTCCATACCCTCTCACTCCCAACAAGGATCCTGTGGCAATCACATCATACCGCCCATCCATCTGGAAAAATTTCAAAGCAGTACGAGCAGCAGGACATTCCTGTATCTCATCCAATATCAAACAGGTTTGCTTTGGCAGAAATACACTTCCCGGAATCATCGCAGAAATATTGATGACCATATCATCTACTGCTTTTGATCCCTCGAAAGCTAGAGCATAATCTGAGTTGAGCATGAAGTTAAGATAAACCACATGCTGATATTTTTCGTGCGCAAATTTCATCACGCTGAAAGTTTTACCACATTGCCTACAACCTTTTATGACAATGGGCTTATGATTTTCCTCTTGTTTCCAAGTTAAGAGAACATCTTCAATCTTTCTTTTTAGCATAAGCACCTTTCTATTAGAGTATTACAAAGACTCAAGACTATTTTTCAAGGGACTTTTCAGAACCTTGCGCCTATTTTCCAAGGGACTTTTCTCGAGTTCACGCCTATTTTCCAAGGGACTTTCGTGGGCAAAGATAATAAAATAAAGGTATCTTTGTATAAGAAAAAGGTGTTTCTTACGATAATTTAACACAGAAATAAGATAAGTAAATCAAGAAAAGCGTATCTTTGCGGTATGAAAACGTATCAACAACTTTGGCAATCCATTACCCCTCTATATGAGGCGGGCGAAGCACAGGCTATCGTCCGCACCGTGCTCGATGTGAGGTACGGAATGACGCTGACCGACATAATCTGCGGCAAAGTTAATGAATTATCTGCAGATGAAGAAAAAAAACTGGAAGAAATTATCAGAAGACTGCAAAATGGGGAACCTGTGCAGTATGTTCTGGGCGAAGCTGACTTTGCCGGAAGAACCTTCCATGTAGAACCGGGCGTGCTGATTCCGAGACCCGAAACGGCCGAGCTCTGCGAGTGGATTGTGGAAACACAGAACGAGAACTGGGAAAAAGAAGAGGCAATTATCAGAAAAGAATTTAACATTAGTCCTGACGTTGCCTTTGATGACATCAACATGTTTGAGGCAAAAGGATGGATCAAGCGCAAATATTTACGTTTGAGATACCTCGTCAAAATGTTACATAGTTATAAAAAAGCTAGTCACACAAAACTTGTCTCTCCTCGACCAAGAATCATAGACCTCTGTACCGGCTCTGGCTGCATTGCCATTACCCTGAGTCTAGAAATTCCAAATTCAGAAGTTTTAGGAATAGACATTTCCGACTGTGCCTGCAATGTTGCCACAAAGAATGCCAAGCAGTTAGCGTCGAAAGCATCCTTCAGCAATGACGATATCTTTGACTTGCTTGAAAAGTGTAAAACGAACAGAAAAGATCATTTTGAAGCAGACATCATCGTGAGCAATCCCCCGTATATCTGCGAAAAGGAGAAGGCAGAGATGGAGAAGAACGTCCTTGATTACGAGCCCGGTCTCGCCCTCTTTGTACCCGACGAAGATCCTCTGAAATTCTATCGAACCATCGCCGAATTCGCTTCATTAGAATTGCGAAGCTGGGGCTTGCTCTATTTCGAAATCAATCCTCTCTACGAAAAGGAGACAAGAGAAATGCTCGAAGGATTTGGCTTCCAGGACATCGAGACCAAAGAGGACTCTTTCGGGAAAAAGAGAATGATGAGAGCCATCAAAATGTAATTAGAAAAAAGTCATAGAATAACTAATCATAAAGTTCAATGTTCAAATCTCAAAGTTCAAAGTATAAAAAGCCGATGACCGAGCAGCAGGCGCTCCTGAAGCTCACCACCCTCTGCACCCAAGCCGAACATTGCTCGCAAGAAATGATTGACAAGATGAAGAAGTGGGAACTGTCCGAGGATGCCATCGCCAGAAACATGGAATTCCTGACTGAGAAGAAGTTCATCGACGACGAACGTTTCGCCCGCTTCTTTATCAACGACAAGATAAAGTACAACAAGTGGGGACGCCGGAAGGTGGAACAGGCGCTGTGGATGAAACATATTCCGAAGGAAATCTCCGACCCAATCTTCGAAGATATCGAGGACGACCTGTATATGGAAACCCTCCTGCCCCTGATGAAAAACAAATATAAAACCATCAAGGCAAAGAACGACTATGAACGCTCGATGAAACTCATCCGCTTTGCCCTGGGAAGAGGATACAGCATGGAGGTTATCCACAAATGCATCGACCGGATGAAGGAAGAAGATCTGGGAGACATCGATTTCGAAGAGGAATTCTAAAACAAAGCATCAAGTTCAATATCCAAACCTCAAAATTAAGAGTAAAGCCATGCGTACCAGCCTGTTAAGAGACATATTAGATTTATTCTTCCCCCGAACCTGCGCCATTTGCGGAAATGTGCTCGCTGGCGGTGAGGAGATGATATGCATAAAATGTCTGTTCCGCATGCCGGGAACCGATACCTGGAAACAGCCCTACGACAACGAGATGGCAAAACTTTTCTGGCATCTGATTCCCATCGAACGCTGCTGCGCTCTCTTCCATCACATCAGCCATGCCACATCGGCTAGAGCCGTCTACCAGCTGAAATACATGCATCATCCTGAAATGGGAATCTATCTGGGCAGAATGCTGGCAAAGAAGGGGTTAGGCATTCAGTTCTTCGACGGAATAGACGCCATCATCCCCATCCCGCTCACCCGAAAACGAGAGAAAGAACGCGGCTATAACCAGAGCCTTCTCATCGCCAAAGGCATCCAGCAACTCACCCATCTGACCATCATCAAGGATGCCGTAAAAAGAAATAAATTCAGCGAAAGCCAAACCCACAAGAACCGGCAGGAAAGGCAGGAAAACGTGAGCCAGGTTTTTGAAGCCGCAGAAACCTATCATGACGAACAGGGCAAGCACCCCATCACAGAACTGGAAGGCAAACATATCCTCATTATCGACGACGTATGTACCACCGGAGCCACCATCATCTCCTGTGCGGAAACCCTGATAAAAGCAGCCGGAAAGATGAAGATAAGCGTGCTGACTGTAGGTTTCGCACACGACTAAAGGCCCTTTTTGCCGAGAGTTAAAACATTTTAACCCTAAATATAGCCGCCGTGTGCAAAAATCATTGTACCTTTGCAAAATAATTAATAATAATTTAATCCTTTAAAGATTATGGACAAACTGAAGAAAGAATTCGCATCTAAGTTATTGAAAGTAAAGGCTATCAAGTTGCAGCCTAATGATCCATTCACATGGGCTTCTGGCTGGAAGTCACCATTCTATTGCGATAACCGCAAGACTCTCTCATTCCCAGAACTCCGCAATTATGTAAAGCTTGAGCTCGTTCACGCTATCCTGGAGCAGTTCCCAGAGGCTGATGCTGTAGCCGGAGTAGCTACGGGTGCCATCGCACAGGGTGCTTTGGTTGCTGACGAACTGAACATGCCTTTCGTATACGTTCGTTCTAAACCAAAGGATCACGGTATGCAGAACCTCATCGAAGGTCAGCTCGACCCTAAGGCTAAGGTTGTGGTAGTAGAAGACCTGATTTCTACCGGCGGCAGCTCACTTAAGGCTGTAGAGGCTCTCCGCAAGAACGGCAACGAGATTGTGGGCATGGTAGCTAGCTACACCTATGGTTTCCCTATCGCCGAGAAGGCTTTTGCTGATGCTAACGTGAAGTTGGTTACTTTGACCGACTATGAGCACGTAGTGGCAGAGGCTCTGGAAACCGGCTACATCAAGCAGGAAGACGTAGAGCTGCTCCACGAGTGGCGCAAGGACCCAGCTAACTGGAAGAAGTAATCAAGCTACCCATCAATAATGAGTACAAGTACATTCGAAAGTAATATCAAACAGATTCCTCACAAGCAGGAATCTGTTTACCGTACATTGAGCGATTTGAACAACCTGCAGATGCTTAAAGACCGCTTCGAGCAGGTGAAAGACCAGATTCCTGAGGACAAGAGAAAGGAAATGGAAAAGCTGAAGGACCTCAAGTTTGATAGCGACAGCATCTCTATTACAGCACCTATGGTGGGTGAAATCAAGATGCGCATCATCGACCGCGAGGAGCCTAAGACCATCAAGTTTGAAACAGAAAACAGCCCTGTTCCTTTCAACTTCTGGATTCAGCTGCTCCCTACAGGCGAGTTCTCATGCAAAATGAAACTCACCATCAAGGCAGAACTTAACATGTTTATCAAGGGTATGGTGAAGAAGCCATTGCAGGAAGGCATCGAAAAAATTGCTGATGCGCTCGCGATGATTCCTTACCAGGATTAATAAATAAAGAAATTATGGCACATAAACTTTGGGAAAAGAACTTCGAAGTAAACAAGGAAATTGAAAGATTCACCGTAGGAAGAGACCGAGAACTCGACCTCTATCTCGCCAAGTACGACGTGCTGGGCAGTATGGCGCACATCACCATGCTCGAAAGCATCGGACTCCTGGAGAAAGATGAACTCACCCAGCTCCTTGCCGAACTGAAAAATATCTACGCCATCGCCGACAAGGGCGAATTCGTAATAGAAGACGGCGTGGAAGACGTTCATTCCCAGGTAGAACTGATGCTCACCCAAAAACTGGGCGACATGGGCAAGAAGATTCATTCGGGTAGATCACGCAACGACCAGGTTCTCGTTGACCTCAAACTCTTCACCCGTCATGAGTTGAAGGAGATTGTGGACGCCGTGAAGATTCTCTTCGACGAGCTGATTCAGAAAAGCAACCAGTATAAGGACGTGCTGATGCCGGGCTACACCCATCTGCAGGTGGCTATGCCTTCATCATTCGGTCTCTGGTTTGGCGCTTATGCTGAAGGACTTGCCGATGACATGCTCTTCCTTCAGGCTGCTTACCGCATGACCAACCGCAACCCGTTGGGTAGTGCTGCCGGCTATGGAAGTTCATTCCCGCTGAACCGCACCATGACCACCGAGCTTCTCGGTTTCGACAGCATGGACTATAATGTGGTTTATGCTCAGATGGGCAGAGGCAAGATGGAGCGCAACGTGGCTTTCGCCATGGCTACCGTGGCAGGAACATTGGCAAAGATGGCTTTCGATGCCTGCATGTTCAACTGCCAGAACTTCGGTTTCGTGAAGTTGCCTAAGGAATGCACCACCGGTTCGAGCATCATGCCACACAAGAAGAACCCAGACGTATTCGAGCTGATTCGCGCCAAGAGCAACAAGCTCCAGAGCCTTCCACAGCAGGTAATGCTCATCATGAACAACCTGCCAGTAGGCTATTTCCGCGATCTCCAGATTATCAAGGAAGTGTTCCTCCCAGCCTTCGACGAGTTGAAGGACTGTCTGCAAATGGCTGCTTACATCATCAACAAGATGGAAGTAAACGAGCATATTCTTGACGATCCTCGCTACGACCCAATGTTCTCTGTAGAAGAAGTGAACCAGCTTGCAGCCAACGGAATGCCATTCCGCGATGCTTACAAGAAGGTAGGACTGGAAATCGAGGCTGGCGAATTCAAGCCAAACAAGGATATTCATCATACTCACGAAGGCAGCATCGGCAATCTCTGCAACGACAAGATTCAGGCGCTGATGGAGCAGACCCTCTCTGAGTTCCACTTCGAGCGCATGGAGAATGCCGAGAAGAATCTTCTGAAATAAAGACAGAAAGGTTTCTGCATGAAGAATAGCATATATAATAAGGTATATATATATAATAAGGTGAAGAGCATGGCTGGAATAGCTATGCTCTTACTTTGTTCGTGCGATGCAGAAAACAGCATCAGCACCAAATATCCCTGCCAGTTCTATTTCAAGTCGCAATACCATCCGGGCACAAGTCTGGAAACAGCCCTCAACGGAACGGGCGTCTACACGATGGTTAGCGCCAAAAAGGTGAATGGAGCCTGGAATATCTATTCTACATTAAACGATGGAAAAAACCAGACGGAAACCATCGTTCTCTCTACACAGAAGGAGAATTATGCCAACTATACTTATCTGGGAGCGGGCAACGACCCTAAAGATGCTAAAAAGAACGGCTTCATCATGGGATTATCCAACTTCAACGGACATGTAGCCTGGGACCGCCAATGTCCAAACTGCCTGGAACAATATGGTGGAACCAACTATCCGCTGGAATGGACCGGCAACCGCCAATCGGTAATTTGCGACAAATGTAAACGCATCTACAGCCTGGAAAACGGAACCATCACAAGCGGCGGAAAGAGCAAAAACGACAAGCCGCTGATGAAATATCAAGTAACCTACAACGGCAAAGGAACCGATATATACGTGGGAAACTAAGCAGAAACGGAGGGCAAGCGAAAAAAAATGGCACATTCTTATCTTAAAAAATGTAAATCGTTTGGAGATTTAAAGAAATAGCATTACCTTTGCACCCACATAACGCGGAAATAGCTCAGTTGGTAGAGCACAACCTTGCCAAGGTTGGGGTCGCGGGTCCGAGTCCCGTTTTCCGCTCAACTCTTAACGTTTACCATGCCGCAATGGTGGAATTGGTAGACACGAGGGACTTAAAATCCCTTGGCCAGTAATGGCTGTGCGGGTTCGAGTCCCGCTCGCGGCACCTTAAAGTTTTTCCTTATGAAAAAATTTGCTTACATCCTCATTTTATTCATTACGCTGGTCTTAACATCATGTGGTGTTAGCAGTGGGCATTTCAAGTTTGAAGGCAAATTTCTCAACATGAATCAAGGCGAGTTTTATGTATACAGTCCTGACGGGGGCTTCGAAGGCGTTGACACCATCAAGGTAGAAGGCGGTCGTTTCACTTTCGAAACCGAATGTAAGGAAGATTTTACCATCATGCTTGTTTTCCCTAATTTCTCTGAGCAGCCTATCTTCGCAAAATCGGGCAAATCAGTAGAAATCAAGGCAGATGCTTCGCACCTTAAGGAAATGGAGGTAAGCGGAACCAAGGATAACGAACTGATGACAAAATTCCGCCAGAGTATCTTGAAAGATACGCCACCTGAGGCTAAAAAGCATGCTGAAGGCTTCGTCAGAGAACATCCGAATTCTATGTGCAGCATCTATCTGATCAAAAAATACTTCATCACTTCTACACCACCTGATTACCGCAAGGCGCTCTCACTCATCAATATCGTAGAGAAAGAACAGCCTAAAAACGGACAGTTGGCTAAGATGAAGCAGTTGGCAGAAAACATGAAGAATGTAGGCACCGGTGCAACCCTGCCTTCATTTACAGCATACGATATCAACGGAAAACTCGTTTCTAGTACAGAAATGAGCAGCGCTCCGGTTGCCGTACTCTACACCTGGGCTACCTATAACTATGACAGCCAGGACATGCAGCGCGAACTGAAGAGCCGTCAGAAGAAATCGAACGGCAAGCTTAAGCTGATGGCTTTCTGTCTGGATGCCAGCAAGAGCGAATGCAAGAACAACATCAAGCGCGACTCTATCGCATGCCCTATCATCTGCAACGGCGAAATGCTGGAAGACAAGACCTTGAAGAAGTTGGGATTGGAAAACCTTCCTGACAACATCATACTTCAAAATGGTAAAATCATCGCCCGAGGCATGAAAAAGCAAGAGCTTTACAATAAGCTCGACCAACTGCTAAAATAAATACTTTCGAGCTAGTCAAGAACCCATAAAAAGCACGCCTATATGTTAGTAAAGACATATTGTGCAGCAGTTAACGGACTAGAAGTAACTACTGTAACCGTAGAAGTAAGCCTCAACAGAGGTGTCATGTATCACCTCACAGGCTTAGGCGACGAGGCGGTCAAGGAGAGCCGTAACCGAATTTCAGCAGCTCTCCAGTATAGCGGCTTCAAATTTCCGATAGCCGACATCACCATCAATCTGGCTCCAGCTGACCTCCGGAAAGAGGGCAGCAGTTTCGACTTGCCGCTTGCAATCGGACTTCTAGGCGCCAACAACAACATTCCCGAAGATCATCTGAAAGAGTACATGATGGTAGGCGAGCTGAGCCTTGACGGTACGCTCCAGCCTATCAAAGGTGCCCTACCGATAGCCATCAGAGCAAGAGCAGAGCACTTTAAGGGACTGATTGTGCCGGAACAGAACGCTCGGGAAGCGGCTGTCGTAAACAATCTTGAGGTTTACGGCATGAAAACGCTTTTCGAAGTCATACAATTCATGAGTGACAGAAGCAATCCTTCTCCTACAATTGTTGACACCCGCAAGGAATTTTACGAAAACCAGACACATTGTGAATACGATTATGCCGATGTTCGCGGTCAGGAGAACGTGAAAAGAGCGCTCGAAGTGGCTGCGGCTGGCGGACACAACCTGATTATGGTAGGTCCTCCAGGTTCCGGAAAGTCGATGATGGCAAAACGTTTGCCGTCCATTCTTCCTCCCCTCACGCTCTCTGAGAGTCTGGAAACAACACAGATTCACTCCATTGCAGGCAAACTGGGCAAGAATGTATCACTCATATCCCAACGCCCGTTCCGGTCTCCTCACCATACCATCTCTCAAGTGGCTCTGGTAGGCGGTGGAACATCGCCACAACCGGGAGAAATATCGCTCGCCCATAATGGCGTTCTGTTCTGCGATGAACTTCCGGAGTTCAATAAAACCACTCTGGAAGTACTCCGCCAGCCATTGGAAGACCGCCACATCAACATCAGCAGAGCGAAATATTCTACAGATTACCCATGTTCATTCATGTTTGTGGCAAGTATGAACCCTTGTCCATGTGGATATTATGGTGATCCGACACATCGCTGCGTCTGCACACCAGGTCAGATTCAAAGATACATGAACAAGATTTCGGGTCCGTTACTCGACCGCATCGACATCCAATGCGAAATCAGTCCCGTTCCTTTCCAGGACATATCGAAGGCAGCACCAGGTGAGCCAAGTGCCAAGATCAGAGAAAGAGTCATCAAGGCAAGAGAAGTTCAAGCCGAAAGATTCAAAGATTATAAAGGCATCCATTGCAACGCCCAGATGACCGAAAGAATGATTCATCAGTTTGCCGAACCCGACGAACAAGGTATCGAACTGCTCCGAATGGCAATGGAGAAGCTTTCTTTGTCAGCCAGAGCCTATAACAGAATACTGAAAGTGGCACGAACCATTGCTGATTTGGCAGGAAGTGAACAGATTAAGCCTGACCATATAGCAGAAGCCGTGGGATACAGAACCCTCGACAGAGGCGATTGGGCAGAAAGAGGACATTTATAATCATAAAGAAGATATATGTAAAAGGATAAAAATCCGTTTTTTCCTATCATTCGCTCTAAAAAGTTGGATTTATAAAGGAAAAAAGGGAGAAAAATAGAAGAATAGCCATTCTAAAACAATTACAAATCTGTTTTAGAATGGCTATTTTCTTTTGTTACTACAAAAATATTACCCCATAAACACAAAAACACTATAAAAATCGGACAAAGATGAATACTAAAATCGTCCAATAAAGGGTAAATTCTGTTCTCTAGGGTGGAGTATTTGATTTAAATTAGCTTTTAAATTTACGAAAATCACTAATTCTAACAAAAATTACCCCATATAGGATAAAAAAATGCATTACCTTTGCAAACGTAAAAAGAACGCTAGCACAACGCTAGTTTAATTATTAACAACAAAACTATTAAAATTATGGATTGCATTTTTAAAATTACAAACGCAGTAAAGAAGATTGGTTTCGTAATTCTTCTTGCAGAGTTGGCCGTTATCGCCTATATGAACGTAATGTAAGAAATCTCTCTATAGATATAAATATATAAGGAGGAAGTTTTCTACATACTAAGGTAATTAGATTGTAAAAGGTCAACAACATAAGTTGTCAAAACGAATAAGTTCGTAGAAAAAGTAAATGATAATAATTAGGTACAGTCCTATCAGGGAGGAGTCTGATGGAAATGTACAAGATGGGAGGCTCTTGCAGAGATGCGAAGGGCCTTTTTTTGTATCCTGCCCTACGCTATCCTTACTATAAAAACACTAAAGAACCCAGCTTTTTACACCTTATTATATATATAAGTAAGAAAAAGCGACGATAATTCTTTCTTATCTCCAACATTTTTTGTAATTTTGCAGCCAAATAACAAAAATATATTAGCTAATATGGAACAAAAGAACTTTAAACGTACTACCGTGACTGCGGCTTTGCCTTATGCCAACGGTGGTGTGCACATCGGTCACCTGGCAGGTGTATACGTGCCAGCCGATATCTATGTTCGCTATCTTCGTCTCAAGAAGCAAGATGTTGTCTTCATCGGCGGTAGCGATGAGCATGGTGTACCTGTTACTATCCGTGCCAAGAAAGAGGGAATTACCGTACAGGAGGTGGTTGACCGCTATCATAACCTCATCAAGAAGAGTTTCGAGGACTTCGGTATCTCTTTTGATATTTACAGCCGTACCACTTCGCCTACTCACAATAAGTTTGCTTCAGACTTCTTCCGCACACTCTATGACAAGGGCGTATTGGAAGAAAAGGTAGAGGAGCAGTTCTGCGACGAGGTAACAGGCGAATTCCTTACCGACCGTAATATCGTAGGTACTTGCCCTCGCTGTGGTGCAGAGGGTGCTTATGGCGACCAATGCGAGAAATGTGGTGCTACCCTCTCTCCTGAGGAACTCATCAACCCAACCAACAAGAACAACCCTGGTCATGGTCTTGTAAAGAAGCCTACCAAGAACTGGTATCTTCCATTGAACAAGTATCAGGATTGGTTGAAGAAGTGGATTCTGGAAGGCCACAAAGAGTGGCGTACCAATGTTTACGGCCAATGCAAGAGCTGGTTGGATATGGATCTTCAGCCACGTGCGATGACACGCGACTTGGATTGGGGTATTCCTGTTCCAGTAGAGGGTGCAGATGGAAAGGTGCTCTACGTTTGGTTCGATGCACCTATCGGCTACATCTCAAATACCAAAGAACTCTGCGATGCTCAGCCTGAGAAGTGGGGAACATGGCAGAAGTGGTGGCAGGATCCAGAGACCCGTCTCGTTCACTTCATCGGTAAGGATAACATCGTATTCCATTGCATCATCTTCCCTACTATGCTGAAGGCTCACGGCGACTATATCTTGCCAGACAACGTACCAGCCAACGAGTTTCTGAACCTGGAGGATGATAAGATTTCTACATCCCGCAACTGGGCTGTATGGTTGCACGAGTATCTCGTAGATTTGCCTGGCAAGCAGGATGTATTGCGCTATGTATTGACAGCCAATGCGCCTGAGACCAAAGATAACAACTTTACCTGGAAGGATTTCCAGGAGCGCAACAACTCTGAGTTGGTTGCCGTTTACGGTAACTTCGTAAACCGTGCCCTCCAGCTCACCAAGAAGTATTGGGGCGGTATAGTTCCTGCCTGTGGTGAATTGCAGGAGGTAGACGAGAAGGCTATCGCTGAATTCAAGGACGTGAAGGAGAAGGTAGAGCAGTATCTCAACGTATTCAAGTTCCGCGAGGCTCAGAAAGAGGCTATGAACCTGGCTCGTATCGGTAACAGATACATCACAGAGTGTGAGCCTTGGAAGGTTTGGAAGACCGATCCTAAGCGTGTGGAGACCATCCTGAACATCTCCCTCCAGTTGGTTGCCAACCTCGCCATCGCCTTCGAGCCATTCTTGCCATTCTCTTCTGAGAAGCTCCGCAAGATGATCAATATGCCTAACTTCGAGTGGACTCAGCTCGGCAGCACAGATCTCCTCAAGGCTGGTACCCAGCTCGGTGAGCCAGAATTGCTCTTCGAGAAGATTGAGGATGAGGTTATCGAAAGACAGCTCCAGAAGCTCGCTGACACCAAGAAGGCTAACGAGGAGGCTTCTTATCAGGCTGCTCCTATCAAGCCAGAGGTCAGCTTCGATGATTTCGAGAAACTCGATATTCGCGTAGGTCACATTCTGAACTGCGAGAAGGTAAAGAAGTCTAAGAAACTCCTGAAGTTCACCATCGATGATGGTTCTGGCGTAGAGCGCACCATCTGCTCAGGTATCGCAGCCTACTACGAGCCAGAGCAGCTGATCGGCAAGGACGTATTGTTCGTAGCCAACTTTGCTCCTCGCAAGATGATGGGCATCGAGAGTCAGGGTATGATTCTGAGTGCAGTCAACTTCGACGGCTCATTGAACGTTACTTCTCTCCTTGGCAAGGTTAAGCCAGGAAGCCAGGTAGGATAAAGAATCATAGAATCATCTGATTATCAGATAAGGTAAAAGCCTCAAATCCTTTGCGGATTTGAGGCTTTTCTTATTTCTATCCAAATATTCTTTTATAATGTAAAACGATAACCCACGGTAAAGGTCAGAGCCTTGTTCTTACAGTTATCCCAATCACCCTTGCTAGCCTTCGTCAGGCTCACGTTGTAACGGGCATCCAGAATCACGTTCATATATTCATAGCTCAAGCCCAAAGGAATGGCTATATCCACCTTCTTGGCAGGCCAAGGAGCTTCGGTCTCCTGCATTTCCTTGTATGTAATCGACCCGTTCTTGTCCTTCTGAAGTTCGGTTTCCTCTCTTTTCACCTTACCGTCGCCACAAAGGAATCCCACCTGAACACCTGCATTCACCGACAAGCCCTCTACAAGATAGGCTTTCAGCATGAGCGGTACCTGAATATAATCGAGAATCACATGCTGATTCTTAATACCTGTATATTCCCCTTTCTCGGCATTTTCAGTCAACTCGCAGTCAGGGAAGCGCATACCCTGTCGGGCATAATAAGCACCCAGCGTAATACCCAGACCCTTATCTATGCGATATTCCACATCTACGCCACCCATGAATCCTGCCTGATACTTAGACTCTAGCGAGGTTCCCTCCAAAGTTTCCAGAGTCAACCCGCTCCAGTTAGCCAGAGTTACACCGATACGAGGAATTACCGAGAATCTGCCTACCGGATTCTCCACTTCTTGTGCCTTTGCTCCCACAACAGCAAGCAGCAGCACCATCATTATAACTATTTTCTTTTTCATTTCCACAACAGTTTGTATATCATAATAACAAGAAACAAGGGATAATATTGCATCCTACAGCCATTTTTCTCCATAACAGACCAGTTCTCGCAAAGTGTTAAGAATCCTAACTCGCTCTAAATTGGACTTTGATTGAAAATCAAGAAGTTGGGCGTTT
>JAJWJX010000088.1:0-7879 GCA_021623045.1 Segatella copri
CTATAATTCAACTGTTTCAAAGATCGAATTGCCCTTTTTTATTGGACAGTAGTGAGTATATATATATTATTATATAATAAGGTACGCGAGGGGGACCATGCAAAAAACGGCTGTTAACTGTTAACCCTGTTAACCCCCTCGGCTTCTCTGCCCTCTTTTAGGAAATTTAAACAAGAATGCTTGGTGGTTTCACCGAAAAACCTTACTTTTGTAACCTGACTGCAAACAAACGTAAAAACAATAATAACAACATAAAATGAAGAATCTCACATTTCATATCGTAGGACTCACCCATAATGACGTGAAAGGCCATGAGGTAGAGTATGCTAAAGAAGCAGAGGGGAGAACCATCTGCCTCGTGCCCGATGACGCCAACACCTTCGACATGCTGGCGGTGAAAGCTTATGACAAACAGCAGCTCATAGGCTATGTTTCAGCCCTGGAAGGCGAGGATGTACGCGCCCTTATCATCGCCCGCAAGGAGCGGAACCTGCGGGCGATAGAGGATTTCATCGTATGGAGCGTGAAGTATGATTTGTGGTGCAAGATGCGTTTCTTCGGCAATCAGATGCAGGAGGCGATAGATGCAGACAGCCGCTCTGTGTGTCATACTCCCGGTGTGAGCAATCTTCTTCTCTACGTTCATGACACCTTTGACAAGACTGAGATTCAGAACATCTGTCAGGTTCATGGCACCAAGACGAAGCTTGCCATCCTGCTGTGCAACTGGAAGAAGCGTGGCTTCATCATGAAGAACGAGGACGGCACCTTCACCAAGACCGCCCGTTTCATCGCCAAGTATGGGCACTACGGAACGCCAGGAATGGCTGCGTAGAATAGATTAGGCACGGATTATGCGGATTACACGGATGTTCTATGAGATTATGAATGTGTTTTAATTGACATGAGAGTCTTAAATCTGTGTAATTCGTGTAATTCGTGCCTGATTTTGTAATGAGAATGTAAATGTCCTTGACCTTAATCAAGAAAAAAGGGCTTTTTGAAACTTTTCTCCTAAAATGTTTGTGTGCGCACACAAAAAGTTGTACCTTTGCACCAGAAAAAGAAAAAAAGGATAAAAGATTGATTCAATAAGGATAACTTATGAAATCGATTCGAGACAAGTTTGAGACCTGCTCGGGACCTGGTTCTGAGATTCGGTTGAAGACTTCTGAGAAAATCTCGAAGAGACTGATTAAGAGGTTAAAAGAAAGGAAAAAGATTATGGTAATGTTCGGGATAATGACAGTAGCAGTAGTAGCATTCGCAGTAGTTGCTTGCGCAGGTATGAACCTCGGAATGAACTGCGGCAAATAAGCTACGAAGCTAAGAAAGCATGGAAATCCTCCTTCGGGAGGTAAGAAATAAAGAGAGTTAAGATTTTGTTAGGTAAAACGACAAGATTGTATATTTAAGATAACAAATTTAAGAAAGGAAAAAATTATGTTAGTATTAGGAATGATTATCGCAGTAGTTGTTGCATGTGTAGCAGAAGTTGGTGCAATTAGCAACAAGTTGGCTTAATCGGAGATTAGCCATGCGAAGGGCTCCAAAAGAGCCGAGATTAAAAAAATGGCTGGCAGCGATGCACGGCCGAGTAAAACAGTAGGGAGCCAATGGGGCTTCCGAAATCAGAGAGGAGAGTAAAAACTCCTTTTCATTTGAATTCATACTTGTCCCCTGGGAGTTTTCGTGATAAATTCTGATTGGGGATTTCATATATAGTTGTTAAAAATTCGTTTTAGGTTTTATAGATTTTCATTTTAGGTTTTTAGGTTTAAGTTTTTAGGTTAATTGTTAGTTGTTTTAGAAAAAGCAGTTTTAATTCATTAAATTACGAAGGCAACAACGAGGGAAGTCGCATGACGACCCAAGTTGTTGCCTTCTTTGTTTCTTATTTATCTGAAAATCAGCGTGGTGAGCCTGTCTTTATCAAACAACTCCTGAGCCACGGCCTGTATCTGTTCGGCAGTAATCTCATCCACCTGCTCGTAGAGTCGGTCTACGTTCTTCTCCCAGCCATAGTGAAGGAAGCTCTTGCCGAAGTCGAGGGCAAAGTTCTCGCGGTTGTCGCAAGCCACGCCTACCTGTCCCTTAATCTGCTTCTTGGCGGCCTTGAGCTGCGCTTCGCTCAGCGGTTTCTGCATGAATTTATCCAGCTCCTTGCGAACCAGACGGAGGCAGCGCTTCACATCGTGCTCATCGCAGCCGAAATAAATGCTCCAAATGCCCGTATCGCCATAAGCCACCATCGTACTCTCTACGGTGTAAACCAGTCCGTTGTGCTCGCGCAGGGCTAGGTTCAGCTTGGCGTTCATTCCCGGTCCGCCCAGCATATTGTTGAGCAGATAGAGTGGCATTCTGCGGCTGTCGTTCACATCGTAGGCGAGGGTTCCAATCATCACATGAGCCTGATGCGTATTCTTCTGCATCACAATCGTCTGCCCCTCGAAGGAGTGTTGAGTGTTGAATGTTGAGTGTTGAATGTTGAATTGGGCTTGCGCCTCTGGACTATTGAATTTTTCACTCTTCACTCTTCGTTCTTCACTTAAAAAGCTCTTCTTCAAGAGTCTTACCAGCTTCTTGAAGTCAATGTCTCCGTAAGCGAAGAATATCGCATTATCCGGCCGGTAAAGCTTTCTTGTAAAGCGCAGCGCATCTTCTGTCTTGAACGAGCGAACCTGCTCGGCTGTGCCCAGGATATTGTGGCCCAGCGGCGAACCCTTGAAGATGATATTTTCGAATTCATCATAAATCAGTTCGGCAGGAGAATCGTTGTAACTCTCTATCTCATCGCAGATTACCTCAACCTCCTTGTCGATTTCCGCTTGCGGATAAACCGAATGGAAAACGATGTCGGTGAGCAGATCTACGGCTCTTGCGATGTGCTCCTTGAGGATGGCTGAGTAATAAACCGTGCCTTCCTTGTTGGTGTAGGCGTTCAGGTCGCCTCCCACGCTCTCCAGACAGTTGAGAATGTGCCACGCCTTGCGGCGCTCTGTGCCCTTGAAAGTAACGTGCTCGCAGAAGTGGGCAAGTCCTTCTTCGCCCGGCTCCTCGTTTCGGGTGCCGGCGTTAATCTGGTAACCGCAATACACCACCTTGCTGTCTGAAGGCAGGTGGATGATGCGGAGTCCATTATCGAGTGTATAAGTATTGTATTTCATTTCAAGGTGCAAAGTTACACTGAAAATGTAATTTATCCAAAAAAATAGTCATTTATTTTGCATTATCGCCAAAAAGACTTATCTTTGCTCCCAAAAAACAAAAATAAAGACATCAGAAACAATGCGCAAAGTAATAGGAATAGGAGAAACCGTGCTTGACATCATCTTCAAGGGCGGCAAGCCGATAGAGGCAGTACCGGGTGGCTCATCATTCAATGCAGTCATCTCGTTGGGGCGTGCGGGCGTAAATGCTTCGTTTATCAGCGAGGCGGGCAACGACCGCATAGGAGAGTATGTGATTCAGTTTTTGAGAGATAATGGGGTGAATGCTGACAATGTGAGCATCTTCCCGGATTCCAAGTCGCCGCTTTCGCTGGCTTTCCTCGACGAGAACAACAATGCCGACTACATCTTCTACAAAGATCATCCTCACGACCAGCTGGAGTTCGCCACACCTGAAATCAATCCTGGCGACATCGTGCTCTTCGGTTCGTTCTTCGCCCTGAATCCTGTGGTTCGTCCTCAGGTTGCCGGCTTCCTGGAGTATGCGAAGGAGCACGGCGCTATTCTTTATTACGACATCAACTTCCGTGCTTCTCATCAGAACGAAATCATGAAGATTACGCCTAATCTGATAGAGAACCTGGAGATGGCTGATTTCGTGCGCGGAAGCCACGAGGATTTCGGAATCCTCTACAAGAAACCGGAGGCGGATAAGGTTTATAATGCCGAAATCAGTTTCTACTGCAAGAAGTTTATCTGCACCCAGGGCGCTGAGCCTGTAGAGGTTCGTGCCGAGAATGGCTTTGCCAAGAGTTATCCTTCGGAGAAGATGAAGCCGGTGAGCACCATCGGAGCCGGCGATAATTTCAACGCAGGCTTCGTGTTCGGATTAATCAAGGATGGAATCACCCGCGAGGACATCGACCGTGGATTGTCTGAGGCGCAATGGGACAGTCTCCTTGTTTCGGCTCAAGAATTCTCCACCGAATGCTGTAAGGACATCTACAATTATGTTTCCAAGGAATTCGGAGAAGAAAAGAAGAAGGAATTATAAAAATATAAAAGATATGACAGAAATTACAAACAAAATTTATTACGTAGGCGTTAACGACCGCAATAAGCATCGTTTTGAGGGCCTTTGGCCTTTGCCTAACGGAGTGAGCTACAACTCTTATATCATTGACGATGAGAAGGTAGCGCTGGTAGATACTGTAGAGGTAGATTTCTTCACCCAGTTCCTCGAGAACATTCACGAGGTGATTGGCGACCGCGAAATCGATTACCTCATCATCAACCACATGGAACCTGACCATAGTGGCTCTATCGCCCTCATCAAGAAATATTACCCTAACATCAAGATTGTGGGCAACAAGAAGACCCTGGGAATGCTCGAAGGCTTCTACGGCGTAACTGATGACGTGGTAGAGGTGAAGAATGGCGAAACCCTTTCATTGGGCAACCACGAGCTGAGCTTCGTTCTCATCCCTATGGTTCACTGGCCAGAGACGATGGTTACCCTGGATGCGAAGAACAAGGTGCTCTTCTCAGGTGATGCGTTCGGCTGCTTCGGTGCGCTGAACGGCGGAATCATCGATACGGAAATCAACTGCGAGACTTTCTGGCTGGAGATGGTTCGTTACTACTCAAACATTGTGGGTAAGTATGGAATTCCTGTTCAGAATGCGTTGAAGAAGTTGGCTGGCGTGGAGCTGGATTACATCTGCTCAACCCATGGCCCGGTTTGGCACGAGCACATTGAGAAGGTAATCGGCATGTATGATAAGATGTCGAAGTATGAGACGGAGCCAGGCTTGGTTATCTGCTACGGCACCATGTACGGCAACACCGAGCGCATGGCAGAAATCATCGCCCGTGCGGCAAGCAAGGCAGGCGTGAAGAACATCGTGATGTATAATATCTCGAAGACTCACCACAGCTACATTCTGCGCGACATCTTCCGCTACAAGGGTCTCATCGTAGGTGCTCCAACCTACAATGCCGGTCTTTATCACGAGATGGAGGTTCTCCTCTCCGAGCTTGCCAATAAGGACGTCAAGAACCACCTTCTTGGCTGGTACGGTTCTCATTGCTGGGCAAGCAAGGCGGTAGCTAAGATTCAGGAGTGGAACGAAACCAAGCTCCACTATGAGCCAGTGGGTGAACCTGTAGATATGAAGCAGGCGATTACTCCAGAGGTAAAGGCGCAGTGCGAGGCTCTGGGTAAGGCGATGGCCGAGAAGCTGTTGGCGGAATAAAATCGAAATCTATTCATTCTGAATGAAAGGTTTTAAGTGAAAGTATTCATTCAGAATGAAAGGTTTTTAGAAAATTATTCATTCTGAATGAAAGATTTTCGGTTTTTCTCGATGACTATTGTGTATTGAGGGAGTAATTTTGGCAAAATATTGAAGCCACAGAATAAAGTTTAAGGGCGGAAGAACAACTGGGGTTAACAGAGTTAACAGTTAACAGTTGTTTTTCCGCTCTTTCTTCTTATTTGAATACTCCGTTTTATAGGTTCTAATCCTAATTAATATTAAAAATGTGCAAGTTTGCCACTTTTTGATATGAAAAATGTGTATTTTTGCCGAAAAATCATATTAACGAAGAAATTATGGCAGAAATACAAAGAGAAATACTAGATAAATTGAAGGCGTGGAAGGAGAATCCGCGTCGCAAACCATTGGTGTTGCAGGGCGCACGCCAGGTAGGTAAGTCGTGGGCATTGAAGAAGTTTGGCAGGGAATGCTTTGAGGATATGGTTTACATCAACTTCGATACGATGCCAGCCGTGAAGGAAGATTTTAAACGTACCAAGGAGCCTTTGAAACTCATTAAGTCGATGGAGCTGATGACGGGGAAGAAAATTTCTCCAACTTCCACTCTGATTGTTCTTGATGAGATTCAGGAATGCAATGAAGCATTGAATAGCTTGAAGTATTTCTGCGAGGATGCTCCGGAGTACGCTGTTGTGTGCGCAGGTTCACTCCTGGGTGTGGCTCTTAATCGTACAGGAGCGTCTTTTCCTGTGGGTAAGGTTGACTTCATGACTCTTCATCCCGTATCGTTTGCTGAATATCTGAGGGCGGCAGATGCCCAGCTCTATCATTCTTATCAGATGATAGACGAGGTGATGGCTGTGCCCGAGGTGTTGCACCAGCAGCTGATAGATGCTTACAAGTTGTATCTTGTGTTAGGCGGAATGCCCGAGGCGGTAAGTGCCTACATCGACACTCGTTCGTGGGCGGAAGTAAAGGTGGTTCAGGATGCTATCCTCCAGTCTTATTCCCTTGATTTTGCCAAGCACATCAGCAACAAGGATATCCCACGTGTGTTTCAGGTTTGGGGCAATTTGCAGAATCAGTTGGCTCGTGAGGATAAGAAGTTCCGTTATGCAGATGTTCAGAAAGGGGCTAGGGCACGTGAGTATGAGGGAGCCATCGAATGGTTGTGCCTGGCTGGATTGGTGCATCGGGTTTCGGCGATAGAAACTCCTCGCTTGCCGCTCTCTGCCTATAAAAAAGACAATGCCTTCAAGCTTTATCTCAATGATGTGGGCTTATTGGGACGCAAGTTTGATTTAGATGCTACTACTGTATTGATGGGCGACAATCTCTTTACGGAGTTCAAGGGGGTGATGGCAGAAAACTATGTCCTGCAGGCTTTGGTTCGCCAGTATGGCTGCCAGCATTATTATTGGACTTCTGGCAATACAGCAGAAGTGGAGTTCCTGTTGCAGGATGCTGGTAAAATCATTCCTATTGAGGTGAAGGCTGATAAGAATGTCACGGCGAAGAGCCTGGCGTATTATCGCAAGCAATATCTCCCTAAACTATCAGTTCGTCTTTCTGCTCTTAACATGAGGAAGGACGATGATTTGCTCAATCTTCCATTATATCTGGTTGATAAATTGAAAATGTTTGTGGAGAGCCTGGCGTTTAATGAATAATTGAAATTTATCCATACTCTTTGTATGGAATTTTGTGTTAGTGCAAATTAAGCATGTTGAAACATGCTTAATTTGCAAATCTTGTTTTTGTGGTTGATATACAAAAAGTTGTTTCTATCCCTCGCAGAGCTTAGCCAGTTCTTCCAGGTTATCCGCCACTTCAATCACATCCCGCCAATTGCCACGAATCATGCTTTTCTCTGCCATATCGTCCAAAAGGGCGATGGTGGAGTTCCAGAAGCCCTTCATGTTGTAGAGAATCACCATCTTGTGATGGTAACCGATGGTGTGGGCGGCGGCGATGGTGAATATTTCATCCAGGGTGCCGATTCCGCCAGGAAGGGCTACGAAGATGTCGCTCTGGGCAAGCATCAGGTCCTTGCGGTCGCTGAGATTATCACACGGAATCTCGATGTCGAGGTCAGGGAAGGTTCTGCCTCCTCGCTCTACAAGCGTAGGAACAACACCGATGGTTCTGCCGCCATTTGCCTTTACTGCCTTGCCGATGCAATCCATCAGACCGGAGTTGCAGCCGCCGAAAACCAGGTCGTGACCGTTCTCAGCCATCCACTTTCCCATCTCTTCTGTCAACGTGAAGAAGTCGGGGTCGATATTCTTATTTGCTGAACAAAAAACTGCTATTTTCATGTCTTATTTTTCTATTTGATGATGTCTTATCTGTTGTTTATGAATGTTTTATCCGTTATCACTACTGTCCAATAAAAAAGGGCAATTCGATCTTTGAAACAGTTGAATTATA
>JAJWJX010000042.1:0-34203 GCA_021623045.1 Segatella copri
TAGGGACTTGCACCCATTAGAATAAGCTCATGCCGAGCATACAACAAAAAGGGCATCCCCTCGTTTGGGAATGCCCTTTTGTTTTATCTGTTTACACAATCTGTTACTTTACATACTTCTTACCGTTCTTGATAATCAAGCCCTTTGTAGAAGAAGAAACCTCCTGACCAGCGAGGTTGTATGTCTTACCATTCTTCTTGGCTGCAGCAGCACTGATGTTAGAAATGCCATTAGTAACACCCACATTGAACCAAATACCATGCAAAGCAACATCTGCACCTGCAGACTTATCCTCCTTAACACCTGTAATTTCTACGGTATAAATCTTAGACTTGTCCAACAGAACCTTAACTACAGCAGTATTTCCTGGCGCTGTTATTTCATCCTTTTCTACTGTAGTACCATCAGCAGCAGTTGCTACTACAGAAACATAACGAGAATCACTACTAGAAGTAGTAACACCATACACTTCAATATTATCAACTCCAGTAATAGCCATTTTGAATGTTTTAGCCTCATTATCTTTCTTCAAACCGATTCCATCCAGCTTTACTGCTCCTTCACCTTTCTCTTCCTTAGCCTGAGGGTCGATGCTGCCTTTCTTGCCATTTGCAGCAGTTTTACCACTACCTGCTACAATCCAACCTTCAGCAATACCAGCCTGGACATTTGTCTGTGAAGTCTGCAAGAAAGTATTCTCGGTGAATACCTTTGCTGTCTGAGCATTAACACTAGCAGCCAAAGCTACGGCTGCAATAAGAGTAAAGAATTTCTTCATAATCGTTTTATTTTAAGTTTATATATTATTAATTAGTTGATGAATAACTGTATTGCAGTTTAATTCATTTGCTAGTTTGTTTCGTTGGCAAATTTAGCAAATCATTTTGAGAATCTCAGAAAAATTTGAACCAAAATGAGCTAAAACTACGAAAACGATTACGTAAATCCAAACGTCAAGTACCAGAATATAAGAGAGTTTTAGCTAGCAGACACCAAACGGGCTGAAGAAACAGCAGTCCCTTCAGCCTGTTACAAAACTATATACTAAAGTACAGTATTTATCCTTCCTTTATCTTCCAATCACTAATTGTCCGCTGATTACTATCGTAATTAACACCAATTTTGAACAAGCGTTTACCATCAGCAGAATATGGAATCAGATATCCTTTTTCATCTATCTGTTTGATTGCTTCTTCGGCAGAACCATCATACTTCAATTCGAAAACAAATACAGCATCAGGCATATACACCACTGCATCAGCCCTGCCTATTGCACTATCCTCCTCTACCCTCATATGGGCGCCCATCAGGTTAAAGATAAGATAGAACACCGTCTGGAAATCCCGTTCGTTCTTATTGCTCAAACGGTTGGAGATGCTGGCAAGATACGCTTTCAATCGAATCATTGCTCCCTCTACATCTCCATCATAAAGCATTTCCAGGAAATCACCTACCAAGCTGTTATTATCCAAAGATATTGGTGAAAGATAGTTAGGTGCAAGACTCTTGAGCATACCTATCTTTACCTCCCTGTTAGGATATTCCAGTGTATAACGATGCAGCATCGGGTTATACTTCTTGATGGTGAGATAACCGCTCTGATAGAGCAACGGAAGCGCAGAAGTCATCATTTCCGGCGAAACATCAAAATCATCCACATCACATGATTTCTTCTCAATATCCATCACATTAACGTGATACTTCTGCAGCGTCTTGATAAGATAAGTTGGCGTACCCGAGCCAAACCAGTAAGGAGCAATATCCCGTGCATTCAGTGCCTTTACCAGGCTGAACGGATTGAAAACATCTTCAGATTTCTTACTGAAATGATAGCCGTCGTAGAATCTTGTCAGCTCTGCCAGACATTCCTCATACGTCATGCCCAGGTCTTCTCCCAATGCCTCCATATCCGGTTTCATCTGCGTGGTAAGTTCCTTCTTGCTGATACCGCAGATAGCCGAATACTGGTCGAACATACTGATGTTATCGAGGTTATTCAGTTCGCTGAAGATGCTGAGCTGCGAGAACTTGGTGATACCCGTGATAAAGGTAAACTCCAGGTATGGGTCGAGCTTTTTCAGAGGACTGTAGAAGTTCTGCATGATGCGGCGGAGGGGCTGCAGGTTCTCCTTCTCATGTACCACATCCAGCAATGGAGCATCATATTCATCGATGATGACAACCGCCTTTTCGCCCGTTTGCTCATAAGCACGCTTTACGATACCATCCAGTCTTTCATTAGGATATTTTTCACCTTCTCCCTTACCGTATAGCTTTTCATAGGGCAAAAGCTGTAGATTCAGATAACTGTTCAAGGCATCAGCATCAAAGTGCTTGGCACCGCTCATATCAAAATGAAGCACAGGATGCTTCACCCATTCCTTCTCATAATCAGCTATTGCCAATCCCTCGAAGAGTTCCTTTCTACCCTCGAAATAAGCTTGAAGAGTAGAGGCAAAAAGCGACTTTCCGAATCTTCTTGGACGACTCAGAAAGACATACTTCATACCTTTTTCTCTGAAATCCACGATGTATTTGGTCTTATCTACATAGAGATAACCTTTCTCGCGAATTTCTTCAAAAGTCTGAATTCCTACAGGATATTTATTTACTATTTTTACCATATTCCTACATGCTTTACGTTTTGCGCGGCTAAATTACAAAGAAAATCTGAATTAACCAAAGAAAAAATCAAATAACTTAACTTTCACTTATCAAGAAATGAAAGCACCCTCTATATACCTTACTAAAGTTTAGTAGTTTGTTTTTGCCTGCAAAAGTACGACTTAATTCTCATTTGGCAAAGAGAGATAAAAAGGCGGAAATGTACGAAAACGATTGCGTAGCTTTTACAACAAAATTGAAACAAAAAGTTCTTAAATAGAAATAATAAGTGTAATTTTGCACCAATAAACTTAATTATGTAAACAATAAAGTATAACAACCTAAAAGGCAAACAAATGAAAAAGAATCTACTCAGATTTGGGCTCTCACTCATTGCCCTGTTTGTTATGGTAGTAGCAAATGCGCAAACCTACCAGAACGAAGAAGCTAGCGTTTCATGGCCGTTTAATGACGACAACTACGCTACGCAGTACACTAAATCACCAGAAAATGGTTTCAGTCTGGTTTCCGTAAACACCGGTGACTTGAAGTATTCTCTCAAGACATCACAGACTACAAAAGACAAAGACGGAAACAAGATGGTCATGGCTGGTTTCGGTCCTGTTGGCACAACAAAAGTCGTAGAATGGACCGTAAAACCAAGCAAGGGTCTTACATTCACCCCAACATCTATCAGTACCTACGTAAACCGATTCGGTACAGATGCAGAAAATGGAGTAACCGTAACCGCCAAACTTAGCAACGGAACTTCTGTAAACTTGGGTAATTTCACGGCATTAAGAGAGAGCAAGACAACAGAGACTGACAAATATAAGGATCACGAAAACCTGACCAACCATATCGTCATCCAGCTCACTGCCGAGCAGCAAGCCCAACTGACATCAGCTGAAGGCTTCACGCTAAGTTGCACCGTCGGCGTTGGCTCTACTAAGGAGCAAGGCTTTGCCGATGTACACATTAATGGTCTCTTGAACGGAACCATTCAGCAGGTTGAACAGTACACCCTGTCGGCTGCCGTGTCAACCGTAGGAGCAGGAACAGTCAAAGTATCTCCTGCAGGAACCGTATTTGATGCAGAGACATCAATCACCGTAACAGCAACAAAGAATTTCGGCTACAAGTTTGTCAACTGGACAGATGCCAACAACCAGGTGGTATCTACAGATGAAGCATACACCTTCTCTATCTCTGCCAACACAGCATTGAAGGCAAACTTTGAGAAGATAAACACCTACGCTTTGGATTACAAGGTAGAAGGTGGAGCAAAAGACTATATGGTAAGCGCAACTCCTGCCCCAACCATTGTTAACGGAAAGAATATGTATGAAGAGGGAACAGAAGTAACCCTCACAGCCAGCAGCAACGACATCCTCACCTTTACCAACTGGAATGATGGTGAAACAGGAGCAGAACGCAAAATAAACATGAACACCGACCAGTCATACACTGCTGCATATTCTGCAAAAGACTTCATCGCAGGCTGGGACTTCTATAAGTCAGCAAGAGAAGGACGTACAGCAGACTTCGCTGCAGAAGACAACGATGTAGACCAGCTCATCCTGCGCGATGCAGACGGAAATACATACACATGGCTCGACAAGAGCAACAGTGCTGGCGGCTACGAAGGAAAGAATGCAGCTGTAAACTGGACCACAGTCAGCACCAAGCCACTGGGTGAGACCTACTGGCAGACCAAGGTCAACGCAACAGCCTTTACCGACATCAAGGTAAAGAGCAGCATGCTCTACAATTATACCGCATACGAAACATATAATGTAGAATACTCTCTCAACGGAACCGACTGGACCAAAGTAGGTGCCATCAATATGCCAGGAGCCAAAGCCTGGACAGACGGAGAGTTTACTCTCCCATCCGATGCCAACAACAAGGCAGAAGTATACATCCGCTGGATTGCCGACAAGACTTCTTCTATCAAGGGAGCAACAGGCAACAACGACGGAATTGCAATAGCAGGTATCTACATCACAGGTACTGCCCAGCTCGTAAACGACGGCAAGGCACCTGTACTCGTAAACACCGTACCAGCAGAAGGCGCAACCAACGCATCTGCCAACGGCAAGATTGTACTGACTTTCGATGAGAAGGTAAAACTCACCGACAACGCAACCGCTACACTCGGCACACAAAAGATAGAAGGAGCCGTATCCGGCAAGACCATCACCTTTGCATACAAAGGTTTGAACTACGCCACAGCTTATACCTTCACGCTCGCTGCAGGTTCGGTAGCCGATCTGACAGACAATGCCACAGACCAGGCCATCGTTCTGAACTTCACAACCAAGACCAAGCCAGCTGTAACCAAGGCACTCTACGACTTCATCGTCCCAACCGACGGCGACTTCAAGGCAGCACTTGATGCAGCAGCTAAGCGTACAGATACCAGCAAGCGTTTCCGCATCTTCATCAAGCAGGGCGACTACAAGATTCCTGCTGACGAAAGCAGCAAGGTTACAGGTAGCGACGGCAATAGTTACGCCAACCCTACCACCTATATAAATACACCAAACGTATCCATCATCGGCGAGGGAATGGACAACACCTCTCTGACCAACACCGTTCCTAACTCAGGTCAAGCAGCCAACGTATTGGAAGGTATCGGCAAGGGCGACGTACTCTGCCTGCAGAAGGAAGCAACAAATACTTATTTCCAGGATTTGAAGATGTACAGCAGCATGGGAGATGCCAAGGGTCGCGACATCGTACTCAACGACCAGAGCAACAAGACCATCTGCAAGAACGTAAACCTCTGGGCTTACCAGGATACCTACGTATCAAACAACCAGAACGGTAAATTCTACTTCGAAGACGGAATCCTCCGCGGTCGCACCGACTTCCTCTGCGGTAAGGGTGATGTATATTATAATAATGTAGAACTCTGGATGTGCGAAAAGGGAGGCTATCTCGCAGTTCCTTCTCAGCCTAAGAAGTATGGCTACATCTTCAAAGACTGTACCATCAAGGATGCTACTGCAGCAAAAGACCTGAACGGCAACTACACCTTGGGACGTCCATGGGGCAAGGGCACACCTATCGCTCTCTACATTGACACCAAGATGGAAGCCATCCCATCAGCAGCAGGATGGAGCGAGATGAGTGGCGGTTACCCTAAGCGTTTCGCTGAATACAACTCAAACACATCAACAGGTAGCGTAGTAGACCTCAAGGACAGAAAGAAAGTTTACGATGCCTACGATTCAAAGGATGGTGACAATTATGTAAACCGTCGTAATGAAACAGCAGGAGACCCTATCCTCACAGCAGAGGAAGCTGCAACCTACACCATTGAAACAGTAATGGGTCAGGATGATGACTGGGATCCAACTGCAGCTACCGAGCAGGCATCAGCACCTAGCAACGTTAAGCTGAACGGTACAACCCTCGCTTGGGACAACAACGACTACGCTCTTCTCTGGGCAGTATGCAAGAACGGCAAGGTAGTAGACTTCACCATCACTCCTAGCTGTTGATGACACCTCTGCAACATGGAGCGTACGTGCAGCCAATGAGATGGGCGGTTTGAGCGAAGCTACAGTTGTTGGTCAGGGCACCGGTATCCGCAACATCGCCTCAGCTACAGATGCAGCAGTCATCAAGACCGCCATTTATGCAGCCGACGGCACCCAGCTCTCAAATCTTCAGAAGGGTATCAACATCATTGTGAAGACCCTGGCAAATGGCAGCAAGAAGACAAGCAAGGTCATCGTAAAGTAAAGAAGCAGAGACCATAAGTAATTAGATTGACAGATAACATTCGGAGTGCAATATCCCCATCCTCTTTCAGAAGGGTGCCGGATATTGCACTTTTTTTGTTCCCTCAACTCCCGAAACAGCAAAAACGGGAACTGAGAAAACAGACCGTCGAAATGTAAGAAACATAGTATTTACGCAAAAATCTGTAAACGTTTACGTAATTTTTTACCCCCAATATACCTATATTCTCATATTTTTTATATACTTTTGCAACAAGAAAACCAAGACTTAGCTATTGCTACGCATCTAGGTTGCCCCATCGGAGCCTTCGGGTTCCAAGAGGAACATCCCTTCAGCAAGCATCTGCTCAGAACTGGAATTCTACTTAAAAACATTAAATAAAAACATTAGAATATTAGTAATTTAGAATAAGTTTTATCTAAACCTAAAGTGTATGTCTGGTAAATACAAGAATCTTAGATTTGCGCTTGTTGCAGCTTCATTGGTTATGTCAGCTAATGGATATGCGCAAACAGTGATTAAGGGTAACGTAACCGACAATACGGGCGAGCCTGTTATTGGTGCTTCTGTCATTGAAGATGGAACAGCCAGCAACGGTGGTGTAACCGATATTGATGGTAACTTTACTATCACACTGAAAGGCAACAGTAAGAAAATCAAGGTTTCATACGTGGGTATGAAGCCTCAAGTAGTCAGCGTATCTGGCAAGTCTGTCATCAACATTAAGTTGGAAGACGACAACACCACCCTCAACGACGTCGTTGTAATCGGTTATGGTGCTGTCAAGAAGAAGGACTTGACCGGTGCTGTAGCTACAGTAGACAACAAGGCTCTGACACAGGTGCCTGTAGCTTCAGCTTCTGAGGCATTGACAGGTAAGATGCCTGGTGTACAGATTACAACAACAGAAGGTTCTCCTGATGCTGATGTAAAGATTCGTGTACGTGGTGGTGGTTCTATCACCCAGAGCAATGATCCTCTCTACATTGTTGATGGCTTCCCTGTAGAAAGCATCAGCGATATTCCTGCATCCGACATTGAGGATATTACAGTATTGAAGGATGCTTCATCTACGGCCATTTACGGTTCACGTGGTGCTAACGGTGTAATCCTCGTTACTACTAAGGGTGGTAAAGAGGGTAAGACCAGTGTGTCTTATAACGCATACTATTCTTGGAAGAAAATTGCCAAGAAGCTTGATGTACTGAGCGCTCGTGACTATGCTAACTGGCAGTATGAATTGGCTAGCCTGCTGAATAAGGTTGAGGACAAGTACGAGCCTTATTTCGGAAGCTACGATGATTTGGACATGTACGACAATGTGGCAACCAATGACTGGCAGGATATCGTATACGGAAGAATCGGTCACACCTTCAACCACAACTTGAACATCAATGGTGGTACAGACAAAATGAAGTATGCTTTCAGCTATGCACGTATGGATGATAAGGCAATCATGCAGATGTCTAACTTCGTACGCGACAACCTCAGCCTGAAGCTGAATGCTAAGCCAACAAAGACCGTAACATTGGACTTCCAGGCTCGTTGGTCTAAGACCAAGATCAATGGTGGTGGTGCTAATGAGCAGAGTAGTACTTACAACACAGACAAGCGTCTGCGTTATGCTATCCAGTACACTCCATTCCCTGTTGCAGGCTTGTCTACAGATACGGATGATGATGACACAACCAACTCATCATTCTACAACCCTGTAACAAGCTTGAAGGACAACGATCAGAGAAGAGTACGTACTACCTTCAACATGTCGGGATCCTTCACTTGGGAACTTTACAAGAATCTCAAGTTCAAGACAGAATTCGGTTACGATACTTATAAGGTAGACACCAAAAGATATTATGGTACAACAACCTATTATATCCAGAACGTTCCATCTTCAGAGAATCAGGGTAAGCCAGCAATCACACTGACTAACCAGTATCGCACCAAGTTCCGCAACACCAACACCTTGAACTATGATTTCAAGGCTTTATTCGGCAAGAACAGCAAACACAGCTTAAACGCTTTGCTCGGTGAGGAGTACATCATCACCAAGAATGAGACAATGACCAATACGGTTCATGGCTTCCCAAAGACGTTCTCAGCTAACGACTGCTGGAGACTGACTACTCAGGGAACACCATTCCAGATTACCGACTTCTATGATCCAAATGACATTTTGAATTCATACTTCGGTCGTGTAAACTATGGCTATGATGACAAGTACCTCTTGAGCGCAACAGCCCGTGCCGATGGTTCTTCCAAGTTCTCTGACGGCAACCGTTGGGGCTTCTTCCCATCAGTAGCTGCAGCTTGGCGTATTTCTTCTGAGTCTTTCATGAAGGGTACAGAAAAGTGGTTGGACGACTTGAAGCTTCGTCTCTCTTACGGTACAGCAGGTAACAACAATATTCCTTCAGGCCTTCTGGTACAGGAATATGTAGCTAATTCATCAAGCTGGATTAATGGTTACAATTCTTATCTGGCACCATCTAAGACCATGGCCAACCCAGACTTGAAGTGGGAGACAACCGTTACTCGAAACATCGGTATCGACTTTACTCTCTTCAACAGCAAGTTGACAGGTAGCATTGATGGTTATTGGAACAATACCAAGGACCTTCTGATTCAGTATCCAGTAGCTGGTACAGGTTATGACTACCAGTACCGCAACATGGGTGAGACCCGCAACCAGGGTCTTGAGTTTGCACTGACATGGAATGCCATCAACAAGAAGAACTTCGGTTTGACTCTTGGTGCTAACATATCATTCAACAAGAACAAGGTTCTTTCATTGGGAGATATGGAATCAATCGACAACATCAGCACTCAATGGGCTTCTTCAGAAATCGATCAGGATTTCGTCATCAAGGCTGGCGAACCTATCGGACAGATTTGGGGCTACAAGAGCGCAGGTCGCTATGAAGTAAGCGATTTCGATATTGAGGCATCAAAGGCTCAGGGTAAATGGGTTTTGAAAGAAGGCATAGCCGACTGCAGCAACGTTTTGGGTACAAGCGTACGTCCTGGTAGCATGAAGATTGCAGAGACCAAGGCAGAGAAGACAGGTACTATCACAACTGCAGACCGTCAAGTGATTGGTGATACAAACCCTACACATACAGGTGGTTTCAATATCAATGCACGTGTTTACGGTTTCGACTTGACAGCCAACTTCAACTGGAGCGTAGGCAACGACGTATACAACGCCAATGCCATCGAGTATACCCAGACTTCAAAATATCAGTATCGTAACCTCATCGATAAGATGGCTGGCGGTTCACGCTGGACTAACATCGATGCAAACGGTAACTTGCTAAACTGGGATAATGCAGAAGAATTAGCTGCACTCAATGCCAACACAACGATGTGGTCACCATACACAGGTAAGTATGTCTTGACAGACGCTTATGTAGAGGATGCATCATTCCTCCGCTTGAGCACATTGACTTTGGGTTACACCCTGCCTGAGAATCTTACCAAGCGTGCAGGAATCAACAGTCTGCGCTTCTATGTAACCGCATACAATGTATTCTGCATCACCAACTACTCAGGTTTTGATCCAGAAGTATCAGCCATCCGCAAGACCAACCTGACCCCAGGTGTTGACTACTCAGCATATCCTAAGAGCCGTCAGTTTGTAATCGGTATGAACCTCAACTTCTAACAAATAAAAGACTATAAAAATGAAAAAATCATTATATATTTCATTTCTTTGTGCAGCAACATTGATGTCTTCGTGTGATTTGGAGGCTCCAACACAGTCTTCTATTACAGAAGAAACAGTCTTCTCTACCGAGGCACTTGCTGATGCTGCCGTTATGGGTATCCACCAGTCTTTTGGTGAGACCAACTCATATCGTGGTCGCTTCATTCCATATTATGGAACCAATACCGACTGCGAGATTTTCAACAACTATGCCGGTGTGAGCGACCCATCTACCGATAAGGAAGCATCATTGGCTTGCTATTCAGCCTCTTCTACCAATACATACATGAACACAAGTTCAAACGCTTGGGCAAAAATGTATGAGGGTATTGAGCGTGCCAACAAGGCTATCGTTTCTATCCAGAAATATGGCAATATTGACACCAATAAGAATATGGCCCAGCTCTATGGCGAGTTGCTTTCATTGAGAGCATTTATCTACTTCGACCTGGTAAAGGCATGGGGCGATGTTCCTTATCGCTTTGAGCCTAACACCTCAGAGACAGTATATCTGCCAAAGACTGACCGTGTTACCATTCTCAAGAAATTGATAGAGGATTTGGAGACTGCTGAGAATTATCTCGGCTGGCCTAACGAAAACTCTTATACCAAGTCAACAGAACGTGTCAGCAAGTCTTTTGCAAAGGGTCTCCGTGCCCGTATCGCACTGTTCCTTGCTGGTAAATCTGAGTGGCCAAACGAAGGTCTCCGTTATAATCTTCAGGATGAGAACGAGCGCAATCAGATGTATACCATTGCAAAAGATGAGTGCGTAAGCATCATCAATCAAGGCTGCAACAAATTGGGTACCAAATTCGACGAGAACTTCCGCAACCTCTGTAAAGAGGATGTTACAGCTGGTAAGGAGTCTATCTATGAGCTTCCTTTCTCAGACGGTCGTGGTCGTGTACTTTACACCTGGGGTGGCAAGCACAAGACTGCAGATAGCTGGACAAAACTGCCAAAGGGTGGTGTGAACGGCCCTACCCCTACTCTCTGGTATGATTTTGACAAAGACGATGCTCGCCGCAACGTTACCTGTCTTCCATATACATGGGATGAAGGTGTGAAGACTATCTCAGGTAGTTCTGGCGGTGGATGGAGTTTTGGTAAGCTTCGCTTTGAGTGGATGAAACGTAAGGTTACTTCTACCAATGATGACGGTATCAACTATCAGGTTCTTCGCTACGCAGATATCTACCTGATGGCTGCCGAAGCAGAGAATGCCCTCAATGGTCCTGCTAATGCAAAGCAGTATCTGATGCCAATACTCAATCGTGCTTATCCTTCAGCCAAAGTTAGCACCATTTTGAACGAAGCATCTACCAAGGAAAGTTTCCAGCTTACCATCGAAGACCAGCGCAAGTTTGAGTTCGCTGGTGAAGGATTGCGCAAGCTCGACCTTATGCGTTGGGGTAAGTTAGGAAGCACTCTTGCACAAACCAAGGAAAAGATGACCCAATTGGCCAACCGTACAGGAATCTATGCCAACTACCCTAAGAAGCTCTACTTCAATGAGGGCTTAGGTGCAGCCAGCACAGATGCAGACAGCTACGAAGTTTACGGTTTGGAAGCAGGACAGACTGATGCTGAGGGCAAGTCTCTTTACGAAAGCAGCACCAACTGGTTTACCTATAGAGAGCACGTTGACGGTGAGAGCAAGGATGACAATAAGAGCGTTACTGACAACAATAACAAGATTGACAAGTATCTGAACTATCTCTACATCAACAATCCAGACGAGAAGATGTTCTGGCCTATCTGGAAGGTATTCATCGATGGTAGCAACGGCTTGCTCAAAAACGATTATAATTATTAATCCATTCAAGAAGAAAAGATTATGAATATTATAAAGAAATTAACTTATATCTTAGCTCTTGCTGCGGTACTCTTTACCGCAGCAGGATGCTCAGACCCAGATGATGAGTTGACAAGCGTAGAATACGACCGACTCTTCAAGCCTACAGCTGTAGAGGCTAAGGTACAGAACAAGACTAATGTACAACTTACCTGGGAATGTTTGTCTAAAGCAGACAGCTACACCATTCAGTTGTTTGCTGACGATGCTGATATGAAGTTTGAAGGAACTCCAACCTATGAATATACAGACGTAACAACAGTTCCTTATCTCATTACAGATCTTTCTGGCGAAACTACCTACTCTATCCGTATCAAGGCTATAGGTAGTTCCAAGGAATCTCATTGGGCAGAAGCCTCTGTTACAACAGATGCTGAGCAGATTTTCGAAACCGTTACTGATGATGATATCACTGCAAAGAGCGTAACATTGAAGTGGACTCCAGGTTCAGAAGTTACTACCATTGCTATTACAGGCGGTAAGGAAGAGTCCTATACTCTCTCTGACGAAGAGAAACAGAATGGTACTGCTACCATTACAGGTCTGAACTACGAAACCAAGTATACATTCACTATTTTGAATGGCACCAAGGCTCGCGGTAAGGTTTCTGTAACCACCATGCCAAACTACACTCCTGCTTATCCAGGTGCTGATCTTCAGGCATTGATTGATGCAACAGAAGAGGGCGGTACAGTAATGTTGCTTCCTGCAAAGGACGGTTCTACTAACGAGTTTATCTACACAGGAACCGATGGTGCTGAAACAACCAAGGAATTGACCATCAGCAAGAACATATCCATCAAGTGTCTCGGCACCAAGCCAGTCAAGGCTCGTATCAAGTTCGTACTCGACGGAGCTACCGACTTCACTACAGAAAACATCCAGTTTGAAGGTGTTACTGCAGATGCTCTGATCAAGGGTGTGAACTGCTCAGGAACAATCAACGTCAACAATATCGAGGTTAGCGGATATGGCAACTTCTTTACAGAACCTGGTGAGAATGTTTACGAGGTGGCTGAGCTGAATATTACCAACAGCTATTTCCACGACATGTGCGCAGGCAAGCGCTTTATCGACTCTCAGAAGAAGAAGGGCGCTATCTTAAAGTTGAACATGAATCACTGTACCGTAGCTAACTCTTGCAATGGTTCTGATTTCATCCGTTTCGACTACAATGCCAAGCAGCCTATCGTCATCAACTTCGAGAACAATACCCTCTATAAGGTAGAAGCTACATCCAAGGGCTTGTTCTACGTTCGTTCTAACAAGGCAGGCGACAAGTTCTTCACAGCAAACATCAAGAACAACGTATTTGCAGAAATGAGCGCAGACGTATTCTTCAGCAAGGACACAAAGACAGACAACCTCGTATTCAGTAACAACAACTACTACAATGCTGCTACCTTACAGCAAAACCCTGACGGAGGTGCAGGTAAGGTATTCGATACAGAGGGCATCAATCTTGATCCTGGTTTCAAGAACGTTGCTACTGGTGACTTCACTATCACCAACGAGACATTGGTTGACAAGAATATCGGTAATATCAAGTAATATATGACCAAACATTTGAAGAAATATAATATCCCTTAATCATTAAAGGCTGTATCTTCAGGCATTGTCCTTCTGATACAGCCTTTTTTCTTTATACAGCTTCTCCCAAAACGGCGAAGACTGGTTCCTCCACTTCCTGGATAAGCACGCTTATGGTCGTGTGGATCATCTGCAACCAGCCAAATGGGTTAACGACTGGCTCTATGTTCGTTATGTAGGCAACGTAATCAACTGGACAAACAACATTGTTTCAAATACTGGTGCTGTATGGTCTAACCAATCAAAGACTGGCGTTCCAACATTCCAGAACAACGTATACTTCAACTGCTCTAAGCTCAATGTAGCAGACGTAGAGGGTAAGAGTAACATGTTTGCTGACGAGGCTGGCAAGGAAGATAACCCACAGTATAAGGATGCCGCTAAGGGCGACTTCACTATCGGTAACGAGAGTGTTAAGAAGCTTGAAGTTGGTGACCCAAGATGGTATTAATCCAAAAACAAGATGAGCTTTTGTATAGTTTGATAGACTATACAAAATAAGATAATTAAAGACTATACCCATACGATACAAAATCTTGGGTATAGTCTTTTTTTTTTTTACCAACCGCGATATCCAGTAAATCTGAAGAAAACGAAATATATCATATAAATGATTCAAAAGTGCAGCACCCATTTGGACGTTGCACTTTTTTTTCTCCTATTCCAATCTCATTTTTACAGCTAATTTCTTGGAAGTTCCGAAAGAAAAGCGTATCTTTGCAGCGATAGTACCTAAGGAAGAGTGTACTACGTTTTTAGATTGTTGGATTTATAATTTGAAATATATGGAGATAGTAGAACAATTCCCATGCGAAGCTCTTGATAAGATATTCAAGAAATTGGCTGAATACGCTGACTCCAAAACACTGACCAAAGAGGAACAGGAGAAATACGATAACAGCATAATGGTCATGTGGGACAATTATGCGGTATATAAGTATGCTGTGGAGAAAGCCTATAAAAAAGGATATGAAGAAGGCTATAAAATAGGATATGAAGAAGAGAGGAAAAAGGTAAGTAAAAAGGTTGCTTTGAAGTTGTTGACATACAACTTTCCTATAGACGAAATTGCTGATATTACCGGCTTATCTATAGATGAGATTAAGAAATTGGAACAATATAATTAATAAAGTTTTCGCAAGTGGTTCAAGTACGGGATTTTGGTTCTTCAGCCCGTACCTGAACCACATGTGGAACTATCAACTAGCTATTATCATTCTCCTCCAACCACTCACAAAAACTTTTTTGGTTAATTTCTTGGAAGTTACAAAAGAAAAGCGTATCTTTGCAGCGTAATATTAAGAAACATAAGAAAAGAGAATGAACGGAGAAAACTATATAAGATTTGATTGGGCGATGAAACGCCTGCTGCGCAACAAGGCTAACTATGTTGTGCTAGAGGGTTTCCTGTCTTCATTACTTGGAAAGAAATTTAAGATTCACCGCTTCCTGGAGAGCGAAAGTAACCAAGAAGACGAAGACGATAAATATAACCGAGTAGATATTCTGGCAGAAAGCGAGGATGAACAGTTATGCATCATTGAAGTACAAAATAGTCGTGAGCATACTTATTTCCATCGCATGCTCTATGGCGTATCTAAGGCAATAACAGAGTATATTGGTCTTGGGAAACCATACGAAGCAGTTCGCAAGGTGTATTCCATTAACATCGTCTATTTCGAACTAGGACAAGGAAAAGACTATGTGTACCATGGTAAAACCGAATTCATCGGTGAACACGAACCGCACGACATTCTGAAACTTTCCATCCGACAGAATGAGAAATTCTTTGGCATCAAGGATAAAGATCTAAAACTTAGGAAGAGTCCTGGCGACTTGTTCCCTGAGTACTACATACTACGTGTCAATGATTTTGACAAGGTAGCAACCACCCCTCTTGACGAATGGATAGAATTTCTGAAAACAGGCTCTATCAGCTCCGAAGCCACTGCTGCAGGATTACCAGAAGCGCGTGAGCGACTTCGTGTGGATTCACTCTCACTAGAAGACAAGCAAGCTTATTACCGACATCTAGAAGCTGTTAGACATATGAAAAGCCTATTCGACACTAGCCGGGACGAGGGATATCAAGATGGCTTGATGGAAGGAAGAGCGGAAGGAAGAGCAGAAGGAAGAGTAGAAGGAAGAGCAGAAGGGGAAAAAGAAAAAGCCCTAAACATCGCTCTCAAACTTCTTGCTTTCAACACACCAATCGACATCATTTCCCAATCCACTGGATTAACTGTCGAAGAGATAAAAAAATTGAAACAATAATACTATACGTACAAGAGGGTGTGTCATCGATTCATGAAACACCCTCTTGTTCTGTTTAAAAGCATAAATGCAAGCTAGCAAGTCTGCTAGGCGTTATGGTCCGTAGGCGTTATGGTCCGTAGGCGTTATGGTCCGTAGGCGTTATGGTCCGTAGGCGTTCCTGCGGATTTGCAATCCGCGAAAAAAGCGGTCGAACCTTTCTTACGCCGGATTGCAAATCCGGCGGAACGCCTAGCGGACTTGCGGCACGTATTCAGCCAACTCAGCCACTTCATTCAGCCAACTCAGCCACTTCATTCAGCCAACTCAGCCGCTTCTTTCAGCAAACACAGCCACTTCTTTCAGCCAACTCAGCCGCTTCTTTCAGCCAACGCAACCGCTTCTTTCAGCCAACGCAACCACTTCGTTCAGCCAACACAGCCACTTCATTCTGCCAACGCAGCCACTTCATTCAGCCAACGCAGCCACTTCATTCTATCAAATAAAGTGCCTCATTCAAGCTACGAATACACCTCTTCAAGCCAACGCAGTCGAATCTTCAAGCCAACGCAGTCGAATCTTCAAGTCAGCGCAGTCATATCTTCAAGTCAGCGCAGTCATATCTTCTAGCCAGCGCAGTAATATCTTCGAGCCAGCAGAAACCTCTGACTTTTTTATAAAACCAAGGCTAAAAACCTCTGACTTTTTTATGTTTTGACACCAAAAAACCTCTGACTTTTTAAAAATAACTGATTAGTCAACCCTCTTTATGCTATTTCGAACTTGTTTTCTTGTGGTGAAAGACTTCTGTAGGAGTTTTTTTCTTCGATTTTGTTGTCACATCTGCCACTCGTGCTATAACTCTCTGATTATAAATGAATAACGGGTGGAAATAAGCGGTATTTTTATTATCACCAATTGTCACCTATTGCCACGCCCCATGGTAAGCGGCTCCGCTTACCATGGGCTGCTGAAATTACGTCACGACGTAGCATTTGCTGCGTCCCGACGTAATAACCAGTGCGTCGCGACGCAGCAACAGATACGTCGTGACGTAATTCCGACTACCTCCTGCCCCATCAAATAAGCCTCACTTGCAAGCCAGAATCAACACCATTAAAGGCTATATTGTAAAAACAACACTTCCGAAAACGTTTACGTTAGATTTTTCGTTTATTTTATTCAACATTTAAAAATTTTAATTACCTTTGTAGCAGAAATCTAAGATTATAACCAAAAATCGAAGATTCCTTATGATCTATTGAGAATCAAACACGACAACAACTAATCGCTAGTAAGTTCAATTAGACCAGAGAAACTTAACAAGATTAATAATAACCTACAAAACAAACATCGTTATGTATCAACAACTGAAACGTGCCAGCATGGCACTGACCTTGAGTTCGGTTTGTTTCCTCGCCTTTGCGCAGAAAACAATCCAAGGTACCGTTAAGGATGCTAATGGCGACCCAATGATTGGTGTAACCATTACTGACCAGAATGGTAAGGCAGGTGGCATCACCGACCTTGACGGTAAGTTTACCATTCAGAACGCAGACCCTAATACGGTCTTGACTTTCAGCTACATCGGCTGCAAGCCTAAGAAAGTAAAAGTAGGAAGTCAGAAAACATGGAACATCGTACTTGAAGATGACAATGCAGCCCTTGACGAGGTCGTTGTCGTTGGTTATGGTACTATGCGTAAACGCGACGTAACTGGTTCTATCGCATCTGTCAACTCAGAAAAGATTGCCGCTCGTGGTACTACCAATCTTGCAGAGTCTCTGCAGGGTTCTGTTCCTGGTGTCAACATCACCCAGTCTGGTAGCCGCGCAGGTGCAGGCTTCAATATTCAGGTTCGTGGACAGGCTTCTATCAACAAGCAGGCACAGCCATTGTATGTTATCGATGGTGTAGTTTGCGACAACATGGACTTCCTCAACCCTGATGATATCGACCGCATCGACGTATTGAAGGATGCATCTTCTACCGCCATCTATGGTTCCCGTGCCTCTGCCGGTGTCATCATGATTACCACCAAGGGCAGCAAGGGTGCAGACAAGGCACAGAAGGCAACCATCTCTTATGACGGATATTATGGTATCAAGAAGTTGGCGCGCATGCCGGAATTCATGGATGCCAACGAGTTTATGGATTATCGTTTTGCCAGATATACCACGCTCGATGGTAAGAGCTACGATGGTTCAAGCCGCAAGGGTGTTGATGCCGAAGGACATCCACACTACAGAATCAAGGATACCGACTTGAATTCAGCTTTCCTGACTCGCAAGGGAGCAACCAGCTACAAAGACTCCAAACTTTATGACCTGATGATGGATCCAAGTTTCGACGGTTACGACTGGAAGAAGATGGTTACCCGTACTGCTGCCCAGCAGAACCACTTTATCAGTGCTGCCGGTGCTACAGATAAGATCAACTACCGTGTAGGTATGGGTTATCAGGGAGAAGAGAACGTATTCAAAGGCAACGACTATGAGCGTTTTAACTTCAAGGGAGCAATGGATGCCAAGCTCTCCAAGATATTCGAGGCAGGTTTCTCTACCAACATGTCAATGAGCCGCACCCAGGACGTATGTACTGATGGTACTTATTCTCCATACGTGAATGCATTCTATTTTAACCCATTCGTTTCTCCAACAGATGCAGATGGCAACCTGATTCCTAACCCGGGAGCAAAGGCAGCCTTTGGTTCATCTGCACAGTTTACATCTACATATAACCCGCTCATCGATTTGAATGACGGCAACTACACCAATGAGACTAAGATGTACCGATTGATGGGTAACTTCTATCTGCGTGCCAACATCATCAAGGGATTGAAGTTTACAACCACCTTCTCTCCTAACTACTCTCACAAGCGCCAGGGCATCTTCTATGCAACAGGTCTGAACGAGGGTAATGACGTAGGTTCTACTTACTACCAGAAGAACAAGACCAACTTCGGATCCGTTGCCAATACTACCCGTGTAGACTGGACTTGGGACAACCAGTTTGACTACAACCGCACATTTGGCGACCATACCGTTGGCGCCATGGCACTGTTCTCACTGTACAAGAGTAACACAGAATATCAGTACGAAGAAGGCAAGGGAATCGCTAGCGACCACACTACATTCCACAACCTGGGAACAGCCAGCGGCGACAAGACGCTCTCAAGCTCTTATACTGAGTCATCATTGGAGTCATTCGCTTTCCGTGCCAACTATTCTTACAAGGGCCGTTACATGGCTACAGCTACACTCCGTACCGATGGCAGTTCACGCTTCGCAGACGGCAACCGCTGGGGCTGGTTCCCTTCTGTAGCTGCTGCATGGCGTATCTCTGATGAAGCATGGATGAAGCAGTTCAACAACTGGCTTGATAATGCTAAACTCCGTCTTTCATATGGTGTTACCGGTAACAACAATGTGGGTGACTATGTAACCATCGCTTCTGCTACAGGTCCATCTTATGTAACCATTGACGGCAAAGAGGTACAGGGTTATTATCCTAACGGATTGATAAATACAGAACTCATCTGGGAGAAGGTTAAAGAGTTTGACCTCGGTCTCGACCTGAGTTTCCTGAAAAACCGCATCAATGTAACAGCCGACTTCTACAACCGTCTTTCTGATGGTCAGATTATGTCACGTTCAGTGCCTATCGAAACTGGTGAGAAGACTTCAACCTTCAATGTAGGTTCTGTCCAGAACAGAGGTATTGAACTCGGTTTGAACTTTAACATCATCAACAAGAAAGACTTCTCCTGGAGTGCGAATGTAAACTTCGCCCGCAACTGGAACAAGATTAAGGAGTTGAGTAATGGTAAGGTTGATGAGGTAGCCAACAACTGGTTTATCGGCGAGCCACTGAACGTACTCCGTGACTATACCCATACCGATGTCATCACCGACAAGGGTGTAACCATGCACACCATGAATGGTGACAAGCACTATACCCTGAAGGAATTCTACGAGAAGTATGGCACTAAGTATAAGTGGTATGAAGGTCAGATGGCAGTAAACGACTGGAACGATGACGGTAAGATTGACGACAACGATAAGCAGATTTATGGTTGTACCGATCCACGCTGGACCGGTAGTTTCTCTACCAATGTTTACTTCAAGGGCTTCGACTTCTCTATCATGTTCTATACAAAGAGCGGATTCTGGTCACGCAGCTACTTCCATGAGAAGTATATGAAGTATAGCGACCGTGGTAATGCCCACATGCAACTGGATTACTACATACCAAAGGGAGCACCAATCATCGACCATGCAACAGGTGAGATTACAACTGCCACAGAGACCCACTACGGAAAGTATCCTTATCCTACCGACAGCGATAAAACTGCCGGTGGCTACTTCAGCGACAAGGGTTCTGCCAAGGGAGAAGGCTTCCAGTATCAGAAGACCTCTTTCACCAAGGTTAAGAACATCACTCTGGGTTACACATTGCCTAAGAGCGTAGTAAACAAGGCAGGTATCAGAAACCTCCGTGTTTATGTAAACGTTCTGAACCCATTCTGCTTCACCAACTATAAGGGCTTCGACCCTGAGTGGGCATCACAGAATCTGCAGAATGGCGGTCCATCATCTGTAACCTACCAGTTTGGTGTAAATCTTAAGTTCTAATCTCATTAAATGAAGTAAACAATTATGAAAAAGATATTATATAGCGTAGCACTGGCGGCCTGCTGCATGGGAACCATGACAAGTTGCAGCGACTTCCTGGATGCGAGCAACAAGTCGAATGTAACTGATAAGCAAACATTTGCAACAAAAGAGGGATTCAACAGCCTCGTCAATGATGCTTATCAGCATCTGCAAAACGTTTATGCAGCTCCTCTGTTCACAAGCTGTTTCTCAGCAGGTACAGATATGTATGCCGATGGTCGTAACAAGATGAACGAGGCATTGAACACTTACGAGATTCTGACTCCAGAAAATGAAGATATAACGGATCTCTATACTTACCTCTATTCAGGTATCCGTGCAGCCAACTCTGTGTCATATTATGCACAGACAGCCCAAGTTGATGAAAAGACTAAGGGGCAGCTTGTAGGCGAAGCCCGTGTATTGGCTGCTTACGAGTATTATCTCCTGGTAAACAACTTCGGTGGTGTGCCTATCATGAAGGACTTCCTTACCACAACAGGCACAGGATATCCGAAGTCTTCTGCTGCAGATGTATATGCCTATATCATCAGCGAACTCGAAGATGTTATCGGCAAGAATGTGCTCCAGGCATCTACAGCTACCAAGGGTGGCGGCAGAATCAGCCAGGAAACAGCCAAGGCTATCCTTGCCAAGACCTACCTTTCTGCTGCATGGGACCTCAACAAGCAGGAATACTTCTCCAAGGCAGCAACCCTTGCCGATGAGGTGATTGCGGGCAGAAGACTGACTACCCCATTTGCCGACCTTTGGAAGGCAGATGGTTCTGGCGATGACAACGCAGAGTTCCTTTGGGATGTAGAGTATGATCTGGCTACAGCCAACAATACAACATCAGGTGGTACAGAATGGAGCGGTTACTACTGCAACTATCTGGGTGGAAACGAAGATCCTATCAAGGCTACAACCTCCAGCTATGTGCCAACCCTCTATGCCTTGCATTGTTTCAAGAAGGGAGACCAGCGTTACGATGCTACCTTCATGAAGGAATTGCCAGATATAAACAAGGGAAATGCTGCAGGTACCGGTTACTGGACCTGGTACAAGAATGGTGAGAGTCTGGTAGGTAAGCCAGTAACGCGATACTATTCTGCATGGTATGAGACTGATGCCGACTTTGATTCATGGAAGGCTAAAGACCCAACAAACAGAACGAATACCTATCGCATTCCTATGGATTCACAAACCAAGGAAGCACAGAATATGAATGGCAAAGATATGGAATACTATGACAACCAGCAACTGGTATATGGTTCCAGTCCATGCAAGAAGTTTGACGACAGCAAGACTGCTAAGACAGAGAAGAACACCTGCTATCGCGACATCCATATCATCACTTTGCCAGAGATGTATCTCGTAGCAGCTGAGGCTTATCTGAAGGCTGGTGATAATCCTAAGGCATTGGCACGACTCAATGAGGTTCACCAGCGCGCTGGTCTCCCTGCACTTACAGGAACTATCACTATCGATGACATCCTTGATGAGAATGCATGCGAGAACTTCGGTAATGAGGCACGTTGGATGGATCTTCGCAGAACCCAGACTCTGGTAGAGCGTTGCACCAAGTATAACCATGAGATGGGAGACAAGGCTGCCCAGTATATCGGCAAGAAGCTTCTTCGCCCTATCCCACAGGCTGCAATTGATGCCAATGACCAACTGACATTAGCCGACCAGAATCCTGGTTACTAATCAAAGTCATTATGTTGATAAGAAAACCTATCAAGACATACGTTAATCATTAGGTTTAAGACCGTATTCTAGGGAGATAATTCCTGATGGATACGGTCTTTCTTTTGGTTCTATCGGCAAGGTATACGTAATCGTTTTCGTAGTTTTTCGCTCACTATCTGCATGTGATAAGCAAAAATGTCGTAACTTTGCAGAAAATCTTATAGAAAAGAAAATAATAAAATAAATAAACCTAAGAAGAAATGAAGAAATCAATCATTAAGACAGTCGTGCTGGCAGCGCTCATGGCTCTGCCTATGTTCGCAAAAGCACAAACTTTCGCTGGTATCACAGCCGAGCAGAATGCACAGAACACTCCTGAAGGATGGACTGCTGTAGAACTGCCAAAGTTGCCTGCCATCACATCGGCAAACACGTTTAACATCAAGGATTATGGTGCCTCTACATCTGCTGCAGACAACACCAAGGCTATCCAGAAAGCACTCGATGCAGTGCCTACTACCGGTGGTATGGTCGTGATTCCTGCCGGCACCTGGATGTTTGGTAGCACAGACCAGATGACAAGCAAGACCGAGGTACTCAGCATCAAGTCAAAGACTGTGCTCCACCTTTGCAAAGGTGCTACATTGAAACTCGTAGAATATGGAAAGGCACCAAATAACAAAACAATCTTTATTGGTTGCAAGAATAAGAACCAGAGCGATATTGTTATAGAGGGCGAAGGTGAAACTTCTATTATCGACGGTCAGGGAACCCGCTGGTGGAAGGCTCGCGACAACAAGGAGACTTTCAATCCGGGAGCTATGATCCGCTTCGAGAAAGGAAGCCGATTCCTGATTCGAAATCTCAAGGTTCAGAATACTCCAGGTGTCAACATTACATTGAGTAACAGCAATGGTGCAAACAATGGTACTGTTCATGATGTAATCATCTATAACCCATCTTCTGAAACCAAGACAGAACAGCCATCACACAACACAGACGGTATCTCCATCTGGGGGCATCACATGAACATCTATAACTGCAACATCAGTACAGGTGATGATAACGTAGTCTGCGATAACGATGCACAATATATCCATGTATGGAACTGCGACTTCGGTACAGGACACGGAGCTTCTATCGGCAGCTACACCAAGAACATCAAGCATGTATGGTTCGACAATATCACCATGAATGGTACTACAGCCGGTATCCGTATGAAGACAGGTATCAACAGCGACGGTACACTTCGTGGCGGTGGCGAGGAAGACTGGAAGTTCACCAACTTCACCATGACCAACGTGAAGAATCCATTCTCTATCGACTGCTTCTACGATAAGAACTACAACAGTGACCCTGCCGTAGACAAGGCAAATGCCAGAGCCTTGGATAGCACTACCCCAACCTACACCGACATCTTGCTTCAGAACGTGAAGACCACAGATGTCTGCGATGGCAACGCCATCTTCCTGATTGGCCGCCCTGAGAGCCACATCAAGAACGTGACACTCGACAACGTGCAGATTTCAGCCAAGAAGGGCATCGATATCCGCTTCGTAGATAATCTCGTGTTCAAGAATAATTCTAAGATTACATGCCAGTCGGGCAAACTCTGGATTCGCCAGTACGATTCTATAGTAGATGACCAGTGTGATGCTACAGGGGCAGGTACAAATCCCACTCCCAATCCAGGTGAGACAACAGAAGTAAGCTATATTCTGGATGCATCATCCAGCACTTCTTCAAGCACAGATCCATCTCCATGGACGTTCAATAATGGTTGCAGCATAGAGAGCAGCAAAGGTTATGCTACAGCTAAAAGCAATACCATCAAGTATAGCAAGGGCGTACAGTTTACCATCAACCTGCCTGAGAATATTACCATTACATCGGCTACATTTGCAGGATATGCCAATGAAGACAACAAGACTTGCTATCTCGGCGAACTGAACGGAGCAACCTTTGCCAGCGACAAATACGTATTCCCTAGCCGTTCAACCCAAACGAATACGAGCACAAAGTTTGATATTACACTTGACACTCCTGCAACTGGCGTTCTTACCTTCACACCACAAGATGCACAAGCCGCTTGGGTTATCACTCTGAAAGGTGTAAAGGTAACAAGTTCAGGTATCAACAATGTTGTTTTAACCGCCAAGGTAAACAATAACAACATTTACGACCTCAGCGGTCGCATGGTGAAACTCAATGCCAAGGCAGAAGACCTGCAAGGTCTCAAAAAAGGGATCTATATCTACAACAACAAGAAATACGTAGCTAAATAATTCATTTAAACATCGGTAACAATGAAAATAAAATCTCATTCACTCCTGTGCATTCTCGCCACCATCGCATTGAGCTCTCCACTCTCTGCACTGAGCGTGAATGCCCAGAAGGCGGTATCCAAAACATGGAATCCGAACCTGAAGAACGGAATGTACCGCAACCCAGTTATTGACGCCGACTACTCAGATCCTGACGTATGCCGTGTGGGCAATGACTACTATATGACATCCTCTTCTTTCCAGTGTTTCCCTGGCTTGCAGATTCTGCACAGCACCGACCTGGTAAACTGGGAGATTATAGGCGCTGCCCTACTCGATGACTATCCTGTTTTGCCTGAATACCAGGGCACCGAACTGGATTGGCGCAAGAAGGTTCAGCATGGCAACTACGTATGGGCACCCTCTATCCGCTACCATGACGGATGGTTCTATATCTACTGCGGCGATCCTGACCAGGGACTCTTCATGACCAAGACACAGGATCCACGCGGTCCTTGGGAGCCTATTACCTGGGTGATGAAGGGAAAAGGTCTGATCGACTGCTGCCCTCTCTGGGATGAAGACGGCAAGGCATATCTTTCGCATGGATGCGCCGGTTCAAGAGCCGGTATCAAGTCGGTACTCTTCGTAGCTCCGATGTCACCAGACGGAACCAAGGTTATCGGTCCATCACGCATCGTATATGATGGTCATGAAGACCAGCCTACCATCGAGGGTACCAAGTTCTACAAGCGCAACGGCTACTATTACATCATGAGTCCTGCGGGCGGAGTGAAGTATGGCTGGCAGGTAGAACTGCGTTCCAAGAATCCATATGGTCCTTACGAGGAGTATGTGGGTATGGCACAGGGAAAGAACAAGAAGGTGAACGGCCCTCACCAGGGTGCCTGGGTTGATACCCAGAACGGCGAAGACTGGTTCCTCCACTTCCAGGATAAGCATGCCTACGGTCGTGTGGTTCATCTGCAACCAGCCAAATGGGTAAACGACTGGCTCGTTATCGGTGACGATAAGGATGGCGACGGCTGCGGTGACCCAGTGCAGCAATGGAAGAAGCCCAACCTGCCATCAAGCGGAAACTTCCAGCCTAAGGAATCGGATGATTTCAACAGCGTAGATTTAGGTCTGCAATGGCAGTGGAACGGTCCTTACAGTCAGTACTGGTACTTCTGTGATGCCAAGAACTCCAAGTTGCGTCTCTATGGTGTACAGCAGGCAGAAGATGTAAAGAACCTGTTCGATCTGCCTAACCTCCTGCTCCAGAAGTTCCCTACCGAGAACTTTACTGCTACAGCCAAGGTGAAGTTCATTCCGAACCGCACCGAGGCTTACAAGGAAAAAGATAAGGTACTGGGCGAAAGCGCCGGCATGATTATGCAGGGCATGGACTATGCAGCCCTCAAGTTTGTTGATACCAAGGAAGAAGGTGTCGTATTGCAATATGTAACCTGCGAGAAGGCAGAAAAGGGAAAGGCTGAGAAGGTGGTAAAGCAAGTTGCCATCAAGACCAGCAAGCAGCCTCTACCTTACACAGTGAAGTATGCCGTAGATGATATCCCATCTTCCCGCATCGCTACCCAGGATGTATGGCTCCGTGTGAAGGTTCATAGCGAGGGAATCGCCAACCAGATACAGGCTATTGCAGAATGGAGTTACAGTATGGATGGTAAGAAGTTTACCAAGATAGGCAACCCTTTCACAGTGCGTGAAGGCAAGTGGATAGGTGCAAAGCTCGGTTTCTTCAACACCCGCACAGCCAAGAAGAACGATGCAGCCTTCTTCGACATAGACTGGATTCATTTCGAAAAATAACGCTTACCAGTCAACACGTTATTTCAGAGAATATTTTGGGAAACAAAAAATCCCCCTCTTTGCAAACCAATGCATCGAGGGGGATTAATATTTATGAGGAATCTAAAACTCTAATCCTTCTTTTCTTCTGTAGGCTTAGCCTTTACTGTCTTCTTGGCAGGAGCCTTCGCAGCAGGAGCCTTCTTGGCTGCAGGTTTGGCTGCAGGTTTAGTTGCAGGTTTAGCTGCTGTCTTCTTGGCAGGAGTAGCCTTCGTAGCCTTTTCACCACGGAGCTTCTCTGCCTCCTTCTCTATCTTTTCAATCTTAGCCTGGAGACGGACAATCTCCTTGTCCTTCATCTCTATCTCTTCATCCTGATTCTTGATGGTAGTAAGCAGCCCCTCAAGCTGGTCGTTATCAACATCAGCAGGATAAAGGTCGTTCACACGGTTGATGAAGTCACCAAGAATATTCATATAGTTGGTGAAAGCATCGAAAGGACTTGAATAGATACCTCTGTCAAGACCCACATTGCTTGGCTTGGTTGTCATGAAGCGGAAGTTGTTACTTGCCTGCAGGTAATCCCAGTCCTGATTGATACGTGGATCGTTGGCGATACGAACACGGTCTGCCACACTGTAAAGCTTGTTGAAAGCCTCACGCTGCATAGGGTTACCCAACCATGAACTAACATCACGCTCCTCGTCGACCCAACTCAAGGTATCAGGCACATTCACCTCGCCTACCGACTTGATCTTCTTGCAGATTTCAGTAGGTGTAGAGAAGGTGATACCACGGTCCTTGGCACACTGAGGCAAAGCCTTCATAAACTCGAGGATGTTGCTTGACAGAGGCTGAGCAATACCGAGAGCAGAAAGCTCCATGAAGATATTGATAACCTGCTCCTCCTCTGGGAAGGCAGCTATCTGGTTCATATAGTTGTCGGCAAAGAGTGGATAACCGTCCCAATCGCTGTTGCTGAAGCGCAGAGAGATATCATCGCTCAGGTTCACATCACGCAACAGGAGCTTCAACTTAGGGTTCAGGGCGCAATGGTAAACATAGTGAGGAGACTTCCAGCCGAGCACGTGCTTAGCACCCTCGGTGAGCATACCGATGAATCCCATGTTGGCAACATCGTTACCGATATCATCGCTGTAGATGAGCGAAGAGTTACGCAATACGGTAGGTTTCTTTCCGAAATATTCCTCAATCTTGGTACACTGGCGCATCACCTCATCCTTGAAACTTGCCTCATTAACCAGAGAAGCAAGTCCGTGAGAGTAAGGCTCAGCCAGGAACTCTACACAACCCGTATTGTTGAGCTGCTGCAGTTTCTCCAAAACCTGAGGAGCGTGAAGTTCCAACTGCTCCATACCTACTCCCGAAAGAGAGAAAGCCACCTTGAAATACTTGCCGTTCTTTTCAATCATCTCCTGAAGGGCATTCAAGGCTGGCATATAAGAGCGCTCAGCAATCTCGTTGATGCTACGGTCGTTCTCGTAGTCATCATAGTAATAATGGTCGGTACCGATGTCGAAGAAGCGGTAGCGTTTCAGATGGGTAATCTGATGTATCTCGAAATATAAACAAATTGTTTTCATACTTTGAACTTTAAATTTTGAACTTTGAACTTTATGATTAGCCCTTTAACATTTAACATTAAACATTTAACATTAAACATTACTTCCACCCTAAGGTCTTGAGGTACAGGTCTTTGATGCGGGCTCCCACTTTCTCCCAGGTAATCTGGTCAACCTCTTTCTTGCCTTCCTCTGAGAGATAATCGAAGAGACTCTCGTTGTGACAGATGCTGTAGATAGCATCGGCAAGGGCATGGATATCCCAGTAGTCTACCTTGATACAGTTGGACAGGATTTCTCCACATCCACTCTGCTTGGAGATAATGGTTGGTGTGCCGCACTGCATAGCTTCCAAAGGTGAGATACCGAACGGCTCGCTCACAGACGGCATCACGTAGACATCACTGTCTTTCAGACATTCATAAACCTGTTTGCCGCGCATAAAGCCAGGGAAGTGGAACCGGTCGGCAATGCCTCTTTCGGCAGCGAGATAAATCATCTGGTCCATCATATCGCCCGAACCAGCCATACAGAAACGCACATTGCGGGTGCGGTGCAATACCATGTTGGCAGCCTCTACGAAATATTCAGGTCCCTTCTGCATGGTAAGACGTCCCAGGAAGGTTACTACCTTCTCCTTGCCCTTATGATTTGGGCGTGGAATATCCTGCCACTCCTGCTTCAGTGGGTATACGGCATTGTGCATGGCGAAACACTTGCGTGGATCCTGATGATACTGGTGAATCACCGTCTGACGGGTCAGCTCGGATACACACATGATGCAGTCAGCATTATCCATACCGTCTTTCTCGATAGCGTAAACGGTAGGGTTCACCTTTCCACGGCTACGGTCGAAATCGGTAGCATGAACGTGGATACACAATGGTTTGCCACTCACGCGCTTGGCATGAATTCCGGCAGGGAATGTCAGCCAGTCGTGAGCATGGATAATATCAAATTCCTCTGAACGGGCTACAACTCCGGCAATGATGCTATAGTTGTTGATCTCGTCATGAAGATTTGACGGATAACCACCGGCAAAGTCCATACAGCCGAGGTCATTTACATGCATATAGTTAAAATCGGCATAGATGTGGTCACGATAGCGGAAATAATCATCCGGATTCATGATATTGCCTACGCGCTGCTGCACATAGTCGTGATTTACATCGCGCCAGGCGATAGGCACGCTGTTCATTGCCACAATCTTGCAGGCACTGCGGTCCTCATCACCGAAAGGATGAGGCAGACACAATGTGATATCAACATCGCCCTGGGCATGAAGTCCCTGGGAGATACCAAAGTTGGCAGTTGCCAAACCACCAAAAACGTGAGGAGGATACTCCCATCCAAACATTAAAACTTTCATATAGCAGTCCTCCTATTATTAATATTGATATTTTTCAAGTAACTCGAGCGCACGCAGAATCTCAGCCACATTCATGGCGAAAGAGATGGCACCACGACCTGCGAATGGAGGGTTTCCATCGAAGAGTTCGCTGATGGTACCGAGACAGTGGGAAGACATTTCGTCCTCATAACCTACCATCTGACGCTCGATAAAGCTCAAGCGGGTACGCTTATAGAGTTTCAGACTTGCCTCCATATAGAAGCCGCCGAGCCATGGCCACGCTGTACCCTGATGGTAAGCATAGTCGCGCTGGGTCTGCGGACCTACATAAACAGGATTATATCCACCGCTCTTTGGCGAGAGTGAACGCAATCCCTTAGGAGTAAGGAGTTCACGTGTACAGATATCAAGAACCTGCTTCTTCTGGTCTTGCGACAATGGAGAATAGTCGAAAGCCACTGCAAATATCATGTTCGGGCGAACGCTCCAGTCCATCATATTTCCATCAACATAATCATAGAGATAGCCATATTCATTGAGGAAGGTATCGAGGAAAGCCTGCTTGGTCTGCTCTGCCTGAGCCAGGAGTTTCTGCTGGCTTTCTTCCTCGCCTACTGTTGCTGCGAGAGATGCACAGAAGCACAAAGCGTTATACCACAGTGCATTAAACTCTACGATATAACCTGTACGTGGAACCACTGGTCTGCCGTTGGCAGTAGAGTTCATCCAGGTAACAGCCTTGTCCTTACCATCGGTATAGAGCAATCCGTTCTCTTCGAGCTTCAGGTTCGGATGCTTGTTATCCTGGATAAAGCTGATAACATCCTTGATAAACTGTCCATACTTCTTGAAGCATTCTTCCTTGCTGGTTTCCTTGGCATACTGCTGCAAAGCCCAGATAGCCCACAAAGGAACATCCGGCTGCTCAATCTCAGCGATATGAACGCTAATCGGCTTGCCTTCCATAAACTCGTAGTAACCGCGCATGGCTGTCTTCATCACCAGTTCGAAGTAGTCATCCTCCTCGATAGAGAGGGTGAGACCCGGAAGAGCGATGAATGTATCGCGGGCTCTGCACTTGAACCAAGGGTAACCTGCCAGGATATAACGGTCATCGTTCTTTTCACGACGATGGAACTGATGAGCCGCATTGACCAGACAGTGGAAGAAATTGTCACGAGGCGAACGCTCATCCACTTCCTTGTCGAAGAGCTTCTTCAGGCTGACCGCCTTGATTTCTGATGTAGAAGCAGCAAAGACGATGGTTTCGCCTTTCTTGATATCCATTTCAAAATAGCCAGGAACATAGAGGTCTTCGTTAGAAGCATAACCTCTCTCCTGCTCCTTCGGATATTCCACGCCACGATACCAATCTGGACAGAATTTAAACTCGTTCTTCTTGGAGAACTGCATATAGAGATCAGGATAACCTGCATACATACAGGTCTTGATGCCATGATCTACCTCAGCATAATCACGAGATGCGGTAGCATTCTCATGAGTAAACTGACGGACACTGCGGAAAGCCAGAAAAGGACGGAAACGAAGGGTTGTAGCCGAATGGCCGTCTACCAGCGTATAGCGAATCAGAATGCGATTCTCATAATGCTGGAATACAACTTCCTTTTTCAAGATAACACCACCTACGCGATAAAGGGTAGTTGGCACTTTATCACAATCAAACTCACGAATGTACTTGTGGCCCATCGGACTGTAGTTGTTGCCCTGGTACTTGTGCAAGCCGAGGTTAAACTCAGCTCCATGCTGAATCACCGTAACATCCAGCGAACTCAAGAGCACATGATTCTCATCGTCCAGTTCTGGAACCGGCACGACAAGTAATCCGTGATACTTGCGGGTATTACAGTCTACAATCGTTGAGCACGAATATGCACCCGAGCGATTTGTTCTCAACAACTCCTTAGGCAACGACTCTTGAAGATTCGTCATAAGGGCCTTTTCGAATTTTAGATAACTCATAGATCTATATTAAGGTTCTATATTTTTGTTGACTAAATTAATTGCTTTCAAAGGTAACACTTTTTTGTGGTATAACAAAGTTTTTTGTGTGCCATTTTTAGAAAAAATTGCCTTTTTATGTTTTAAAACATATTTTTAGACAAAAATGCTTGATTATTTCAAGAAAAAGCATTACTTTTGCACTCAGTTTTCAGTTTAAAAGATTTGTACACATGGCAGCTAGAGGAAAATACGATAAAGAAAATATAGCAACGCTGATTGCTAAGCTATGGGGAGGCATCACTGATGACCAGTTCGATTTACTGAAAGAACATCTGGAAATCAAGAAGTATAAGAAGAACGAAATCATCTACAAGAACGAGGGTACTCCCGAATATGCACTATGTCTCATAGCGGGAAAAGTGAAGATATACAAAGAAGGTATCGGTGGCAAGAGCCAGATTATCCGTGTTATCAAACCGATTGAATTTTTTGGTTTCAGAGCCTATTTTGCGGATGAGATATACAAGACGGCAGCCATGTCGCTGGAAAACTGCGTCGTTGCCCAGTTCCCGCTGGCAGTTCTCATGAAACTGCTCTCCAAGAGTTTCAACATCGGCTTCTTCTTTATCAAATATCTCAGTGTGGAAATAGGTAAATCGGACGACCGTACCGTGAACCTCACCCAGAAGCATATCCGTGCCCGACTTGCCGAGGGACTGATATTTCTGAAAGACTCTTATGGGTTAGATAAAGATGGTAAAACTCTTGACATCCGATTGAGTCGTGAAGATCTTGCAAATCTCTGTAATATGACAACGAGCAATGCCATCCGTACGCTCTCAGCCTTTACGGCAGAAGAACTCATCAAAACTGAAGGAAGGAAAATCAAAATCTTAAAGGAAGAAGAAATCATAAAAATAGCAGAACTCGGATAAAGTTCTGCTATTTTTATTTATATGTTTTACGTTTCCCTTATTACAGGTATACGGATTATACGGGTATCAGGAAGTTGATAACCTCCTGAATGACAGTTACCTGGAACGGACCTACCGGCGTATTCATCAATCTCCCATCAATACCTATCAGGGCATGCTGGGCATCGAGCACCTCTACCTCGCGTGTACGGTAAGGATGCACACTCTTATGGTTGAGGAACTTACCTTTCACAAAAAGATAGATTCCCTCGAAGAGCTGGGTTGTCTTAGGATGAGATACCACCGACACATCGAGCAGTCCGTTATATGGCACAGCATTCGGAGTCTGTCCGTAGCCAGTTCCGTTGCCTATACACATCGTCATTACTCTTCGTTTGATGACATCCGAATTGATTTTCACATGCATCTTATAGTCCATACGCTGGAAAATCATCAGGATAAAGGAACAGAGGAACGAGAGGGTACGCGAACCGAAGATATGATGGGTCTTCCGTCTCAGGTTCATGATGGCGGCGATGAGTCCGATATTGATACAGTTGAGGAAATAGCGACGGCATTTCTCCCCCTTCTTGTTCACATAGCGGATACAACCGAGGTCAATCTTTCTGATACGACGTTTTTTCAGCGACGCCACCGTCTTCTCGATATCGCTGTCGCTGAATCCCCAGAAGTGGGCAAAGTCGTTCATCAGTCCGTTAGGAATAACACCCAGTGCCACCTCTTCTCTTTCTTTCGGATCTATCTGCATCAGACAGTTTACGGCATCATTGAGCGCAGAATCTCCACCCACCACGACAATAGTCTTATAGCCATTGTTGATGAACATTCTGATGAGCCTTTCTACGCTCTTCTGGTTCTCGCTCTGCACAAAGTCGTAATCTACGCCCTGCTGCTTGAGCACCTTCTCTATTTTTTCCCAGCGCTTGTTACTTCGCCAGCCTCCTCTAGGGCAATAAAGCAGCCCCCATTTATTCTCGTTTACCATTGTCTCTTCTTTGTAATTTGTCTCTTCTTTGTAATTAGAAAAATATTACTTCCGCCTAGCCACCGTTGCATCCGATTCCATCGGATGCCAGCCCTAGCCAGATTCCAGGCCGCAGCCTAGCTTCTCATCAGCTCCAAAACCGTCTCCACCTTTTTCTCCATTGGCTGCAATGCATCTACCCAATGGATAGTAAAGCCTCTGCGCTCCATACCTCTGAACCACGTCATCTGCCTTTTGGCAAACTGATGGATTGCAATTTCCAGACCGCGATACATCTCATCGTAGGAAGTCTTACCGATTACATATTCTGTAATAAACTTATATTCCAAACCATAATAGATGAGGTTTTCGGCAGGGATGCCACGGTCTAGCAGCCCCTTGATTTCATCTACCATTCCCTCATCCAATCGCTGTTTCAGTCTGCGGGAAATCTTCTCCCTTCTCGCATCGCGGTCGATACTGACACCGATAATCAGCGAATCAACCGGTGGGAGTTCACGTTCCGGCATCGGATGCTCCAGATTATAGCTTTCTATCTCTATCGCCCGGATAGCTCGCTGTGCCGTATCCACATCTGTGCGATTGTGCATGTTAGAACCCGTTTTTGCCTTCAGTTCTTTCAGTATCAGTGTAAGTTCTTCTAAACTCTTATGAGCCAGCGACTCACGGAGTTCCGGGTTCTGCGGAACAGGTGAGAGATGATAACCCTTGAGCACCGACTCGATATAGAGTCCTGTGCCTCCGCACAATATCGGAAAAGCCCCTCTCTTCTGAATATCCTGATAGGCATCATAAAAATCCTGCTGATATTCAAAGAGATTATATTTCGTACCAGGCTCACAGATGTCAATGAGGTGATAAGGTATCTGCTTGCCATGGATGGTATAGTCAGCCAGATCCTTACCCGTACCTATATCCATGCCGCGATATACCTGCCGGCTGTCAGCACTAATGATTTCAGCGCCCTTGGCAGGGGTACCCGACAAATGGGCACCCAGGCTATTGATCCTGGCTGCAAGAGCGGCAGCAAGACTCGTCTTACCACTCGCCGTAGGTCCCAATATGGTTATCATCGAATATTTCATGCCGCAAAGTTAAATGAAATTATTGAGAAAACAAAATAAAATGAAAAGAAATTCTCACTTATAAAATCGAGTAGGAGGAAAACGAAGTAGTTTTTCTCCTACTTTCGTCTTC
>JAJWJX010000089.1:0-7430 GCA_021623045.1 Segatella copri
GTCGGAAGACGAAAGTAGGAGAAAAACTACTTCGTTTTCCTCCTACTCGATTGCATAGTAAAATGCAGAAGAGTTAAATATCTACAAGAATCCCCCATGATGTTTGGTGTTATGTCTTGAAATGATTACTTTTGCAAATAATAATTTTTGCAGATTTACAGAATCATTCAAAACAAGGATAAATGGAAATAGTAATTGGAATCATCATAGGGCTTGCCATCGGATTCTTCGTAGGGAAACTGATGGAAGGAAAAAAGGCGGGAGAGGAGAAAACGCAGCTCATAGCGAAGGCTCAGGTGCTGGCGGCTAACATCGAACAGATAAAACTGCATCATGCTTCTGAGGTTCAATCAATGAAACAATCTCATGCTTCTGAGGTTCAATCAATGAAATCTCAAATGGAGAACGAGCGGCTGTATGCGGCAAAACTCAGGGCGGAAAGCGACCAGCAGTGGGCACAGAAACTCGAGAGCCTGAAGCAGGAAATGCAGCGAATGACGATAGAACAGCAGAAGATGGCGGCTGAGCAGTTGGCTGCCAAGCAGTCGGCTCTGCAGGAAAACAACCGTCTGCAGATGGATGAACTCCTGAAACCTATCAAGGAACAGTTTGCTGATTTCAAGAAATCGGTAGAGGAGAGCAAGACCCAGAACGAGGTGAACAAGAAGGAACTGCAGAACACCTTCGAGGCAACGATGAAACTCTTCCAGCAGGAACAGCAGCAGGCTGTACTAAACCTGAAGGAGCAGACCGAGAAGATTGGCTCCGATGCTGCCAACCTGACCAAGGCATTGAAGGGCGACAGCAAGATGCAGGGCGACTGGGGCGAGATGGTGCTGGAAACCATCCTGGAGAACAGCGGACTTCGTAAAGATGAGGAATTCTTCATTCAGGAGAATACGAAAGATGAAGAGGGAAAGAACTATCGTCCGGATGTCATCGTCCGATTCCCGGAAGGCAGAAGTGTGGTCATCGATTCCAAGGTTTCGCTTACCGCCTATTCCGATGCTCTGGCAGCTGAAGATGAGGCTGAACAGGAACGCCTGATGAAGGCACATGCGCTGAGCGTAAGAAAGCACATCGATGAACTGGCAGCCAAAGACTATTCCAAACTGGTGGATGATGCCATCGGTTTCGTACTGATGTTCATTCCTAACGAGACCAGCTATATCGCAGCGATGAAGCAGCAGCCGGATCTCAGCCGCTATGCTTATCAGAAGAAGATTATCATCATCTCGCCAAGCAATCTGCTCATGGCACTCCAGCTTGCCTATAATCTCTGGCAGTATGACCGGCAGAACAAGAATGTGGAGAAAATCGTGAAGACGGCCGCTGACCTGTATGATAAGGTGGCTGGCTTCGAAGATACTTTCCTGGGCATCGGCGATTTGATAACCCGCCTTTCGGGAACCTTCGACAAGGCAAAGAAGCAACTTTACGACGGAACAGGAAATGTGATGAGAAGAGTGGAAAGCTTAAAAGGTCTTGGCGTTACGCCGAAGAAGCAAATTAAATCGCTGGAAGAATAGGAAAATGAAATCTAAAGATTAAAAAGAAGAGGATGTGGGGGCGAGAACTTACGTCCTCTTTTCTGTTTTTCTGATGTAACCCTTTTTTTATTTGATGTAACATAATCGTTAAAAACGGGTTCATCTGATCCGTGACGTTTGCCGTTTCGCTCAAATGTATTTGCAAATCGTTCATTTTATGAAATTATAGCCTTTAAAATGAGCGGGTTTCGATTTTTCTTTGTATTTTTGCCACGCCTATTCGGAAAGATAGGCGAGTACATGGAACAATCAAAAAATACCGTATAATCATGAAACTGAACGAAATTCTTTCAGACAGCTTTAATGCTGCAGAATGGGAAGCTAAGGGTTATGAGCTTCCTAAGTATGACATCGCAGCCGTAGCTAAGAAGACTCACGACGAGCCTACTTGGGTTCACTTCGGCGCAGGTAACATCTTCCGTGCTTTCCCGGCAGCCATCCTCAACGATGCGCTTAACACCGGCAAGTACGATCGGGGTGTTATTGTTGCAGAAAGCTTCGACTACGAAATTATCGATAAGGCTTATCGCCCTTACAATAACCTCTCGCTTCTCGTCAGCCTCCAGAGCAACGGAACCATCGAGAAGAAGGTTATCGCATCTATCACAGAAAGCCTCAAGGCGGATAAGCAGTTTGCTGACGACTGGGCGCGTCTGGTTCAGATTTTCCAGGCTCCAACTTTGCAGATGGTAACTTTTACCATCACAGAGAAGGGATATTCTTTCAATGATGCCGATTTGGCACGTGGTCTTGATGCAGTATTTGCTATGGGTAAGCTTACTGCTCTTCTCTATGAGCGTTATAAGGCAGGCAAGTTGCCACTTACTCTTCAGTCTACCGACAACTGTTCTCACAATGGCGACCATGTTAAGGCTGGTGTAAAGGCTTATGCTGAGCGTTGGGCACAGGATGGTATCGTAGAGGCTGGTTTCGTAGATTATATCAATGACAGCAGCAAGATTACCTATCCTTGGTCTATGATTGATAAGATTACTCCTCGTCCACACGAGAAGGTACAGGCGATGCTCGCTGAGGATGGTTTCGAGGATAACAATACGATTATCACCGAGAAGCATACTTTCACCGCTCCTTTCGTAAATGCCGAGGAAGTGCAGTATCTCGTTTGCGAGGATACTTATACCAACGGTCGTCCGCCATTGGAGTTGGGCGGTGCGCTCTATACCACCCGCAAGACTGTAGATGAGGTTGAGACCATGAAGGTAACCACCTGTCTGAACCCTCTCCATACAGCGATGTCAATCTATGGTTGCATGCTCGACTACACCCTGATTTCTGCCGAGATGGCTGATGAGGACCTTCGTGCCTTCATCCAGAAGATTGGTTATATCGAGGCAATGCCAGTAGTAACAGATCCAGGTGTATTGAACCCATACGAGTTTATCGGCACCGTTATCAACAAGCGTCTGCCTAACCCATTCATGCCAGATGCTCCTCAGCGTATCGCTACCGATACCAGCCAGAAACTCTCTATCCGTTTTGGTGAGACTATCAAGAAGTATATCGGCCGTGGTCTCGACAAGAGCAATCTCGTGTTGATTCCTCTGGTATTGGCAGGTTATGCCCGTTATCTCAAGGCATTGGATGATAACCTGAAGCCATTCGAGCCATCTTCCGACCCATTGTTGGCAGAACTTCAGGCCATCGTAGCTCCTCTTGAGGTAGGCAAGGCTGATCAGGACTACTCTTGCCTGAAGAATCTCTATTCTCGCAAGGATGTATTCGGACTCGATCTCTACGAGGCTGGCTTCGGCGAGCAGATTGAGGGCATGGTGAAGGAACTCTTTGCAGGTAAGGGTGCTGTAAGAGCGACATTGCATAAATATGTTTCTGCAAGATAATTCATTTTTAAACTTATACATTATATAATATATATGGAAAGAACATGGCGCTGGTTTGGCAAGAAAGATAAGATTACACTTGCACAGTTGAAGCAGATTGGTGTTGAGGGCATTGTTACCGCATTGCACGATGTTCCTCTGGGCGAGGTTTGGACACGCGAGAAGATTCATGAACTCAAGGAGTACATCGAGTCTTACGGCATGAAATGGAGCGTGGTTGAGTCTTTGCCTGTAGTTGAAACCCTGAAATATGGTGGTCCTGACCGTGATCATCAGATTGAGGTTTACAAGGAAAGTCTCCGCAACCTGGGCGAGGAAGGCATCAAGTGCATCTGCTACAACTTTATGCCTGTTTTGGACTGGGCTCGTACCGATTTGGCACACGAGAATCCTAACGGAGCCAACAACCTCTATATGAACTGGGGCGAGTTTGCCTACTTCGATATCTATATCCTGCAGCGTGAAGGTGCCCGTGAGGATTGGGCTGAGTTCTCTAAGGAGCACAAGTGGGGCAGAGACCTCGTGGCTGAGGCTGATGAAATCAAGAAGACTTCTACACCAGAGCAGGATCATGCCTTGGTAGAGAATATCATCATCAAGACCCAGGGCTTTGTATCCGGTAACTTCAGCGAGGGCGATTCAGCTCCTGTCCAGAAGTTCCGCGACCTGTTGAAGCTTTATGATGGCATCGACAAGAAGAAGTTGCAGGAGAACATGAAGTACTGGCTGGAGGCTATCATGCCTATCTGCGATGAGTACGATATCAACATGTGTGTTCACCCGGATGATCCTCCTTATCCTGTATTCGGTTTGCCAAGAATCATCGGTCGTGCCGAGGATATCCAGTGGATGCTCGATGCTGTGCCAAACAAGCACAATGGTTTGACTTTCTGTGCAGGTTCATTCTCTGCCGGCGAGCACAACGACTGTGTGGCAATGGCTAAGCAGTTTGCTGACCGCACTCATTTTGTTCATCTGCGCTCCTGCTACATTTTCCCTAACGGCAACTTTACAGAGGCTTCTCACTTGGGTGGTCGCGGCCATCTCATTGAACTTTGCCGCATCTTCGAGAAGGCAGAGCAGGAAGGCAAGTGCAATTCGGGCCGCAGATTGCCAATGCGAGTAGACCACGGTATGACCTTCACTGATGAGCCAGGTGGCGTATTCGATGAGAGCAATCATGGTCACAATGCCGGTTACACTCTCCTCGGCCGTATGTTTGCCATGGGGCAGATTCAGGGTGTCATCGCAACAGTAGATGATGAACTGGGCATTGAGTATAAGCAGCCGGGATTCTATGATTAGTTGATAGCTTATAGTTTATAATTTATAGTTATAGGCTTAGGCTATTAAGTGATTTGAAATTCAGGTTAGATAAAATACGAAAAAGGCTAGTGTGCGTTTTTGCATGCTAGCCTTTTTTGTGCTGATTTTTTGGCTATTGGCTAAATATGCCGCTCATTTTAGCCAATAATGCTTAAAAATAGGTATTATTGGCTGAAAATTATATAAGAAATAGCCAATAATTACTTTTTTCTTGCTATTTTTGCAAATGGTTAGAAATTAAAGCAGGAGAATAAGAAATGAAGAATAATATCATAGGCAGAAAGAGTGAACAGGATACCTTGGCACGTATATACGAGTCAAGACAGTCGGAATTTGTGGCAGTATGCGGACGCCGCAGAGTGGGGAAAACGTTTCTTGTGCGCGAGTATTTTGAGCAGGAAATGGTGTTTCAGGCATCAGGATTGGCGGGCGGAAACACACAGGAGCAGTTGAAAAACTTCTTTTATACGCTTCGACGTTATGATAGGAATGTAACCTCTGTTCCCCACGACTGGCTCGATGCTTTCGAGATGCTTATCTCTTATCTCGACTCTTTGAACGGGATAGAACGTAAGGTGATTTTTCTTGATGAACTGCCTTGGATGGATACTGCAGGCTCTAATTTTATCTCTGCCCTGGAGCATTTTTGGAATGGATGGGCCTCTGCACGTCGCGACATCGTTCTCATTGTCTGCGGCTCTGCCACTTCCTGGATGATGGATAAACTTATCAATAACCATGGCGGACTTTATGGTCGTCTTACTCATCGTCTTTTCCTGCAGCCTTTTTCTCTAGGGGAGTCGGAAGCATTTCTGAAGACCAAGGGGATGATGTTGTCCAGATATGAACTGGCTGAACTTTATATGATATTGGGAGGAATCCCATATTACCTGAATCTTTTGGACGAGCGGTTAAGTTTGGCTCAGAATATAGACCGTCTGCTGTTCAATCCCAATGGGCAGTTGTACAATGAGTTTACGATTCTCTATCGCTCTCTGTTTAAGGATTCTGAGGCATACGTCAAGGTGGTAGAATGCCTGAACGAGCGTGGTTATGGTATGATGCGCTCGGAAATAGCCGATGCCACAGGGATGAAGTCGGGCAAATCGTTGACCACGATTCTCGACAATCTGGAATCTTGCGGTTTCATCAGAAAGTATGTCAACTATGGCTGTTCTACCCGAAAGTCTCTCTATCAGTTGGTAGATTTCTTCACCTTGTTCTATTTCCGTTTCCTGCGCGATAGTTCATTCCGTAATCTTCTGTATTGGAGCAAGTTGCAGCGCACGCCCCGTTTTTATGCCTGGGCTGGAGTCTCTTTCGAGATATTGGCGATGAATCATATCGACCAGGTGAAGCAGCGGTTGGGAATTTCTGGTGTGTCTACCCAGTTGTATTCCTGGCGAAGCAAGAGTGATGCCGGGGCGGCGGAGCGGGCAGCCCAGATAGACATGGTGATAGAGCGTGGTGACAATACCATTAATCTTTGTGAAATGAAGTTTTCGGAAAGTGAGTTTGCCATCAATAAGGATTACGAGAAGATTCTGAGAAACAAGATTGTCCGCTTTAGGGAGGAAACAAAGACCCGAAAGTCGATACAGCTGACGTTTATCAGCAGTTATGGTCTTCAGCGGAATATGTATTCGGGCATAGCCCAGAATGAAGTGGTGCTCAATGATTTGTTTTGAGCTCCACTTCCTCCACATACTTCACCAGTGAATCCTTGCCATTGAGGAGATAGAAGTCTACACGAACCACGTGGTTGATGTCGGCATTGCCCTTCACCTTTATGTGTCGGGTCTTGCTGTACATCATCGTGTCGCGGCGTGAAGGATAGGATACGAGCTCGATGAGGTCTTTGGTAGAATTGCTGCCCACATAATAGATGCCTACACTGTCTTTTCCGTTCTTGATGGCAGCAATCTTCGCCATCTTCTTGGCATGAGCCGCAGAGGTATCTATCGGGTAAAACTCGCTGGCAGCTACCGTGTCGCCGTCATGCTGGTCGGGTGCAAACTTGCAGCTGGTACCCGTCGTAGTGATAAAGGATGCAGCAGCCAGGGCTGCCACAAAGTATAATATTTTCTTCATTGTTATTTCCTTTCTTTTCTTTTAAAGAATCCTGTTTTGTTCGCAAAATGCGTTATCGGCTGCAAAAGTACAAAAAATAACTCGAAAAGCCATACCTTTTTTATCTTTTTCCTTTTAATACTTCGGATGGAGAGACGTGTGCTGAAACTAGGTAGGAGGAGTTGTGGGGATAGTATGGAAGAAGTTATGGGGATGGCATGGAAGGAGCGGTATGGAAGGAGTTGGAAGGAATTGGAAGGAATTGGAAGGTATGGATGGTATGGATGGAATGGTATGGATGGAATTCCGTGCAAAGATACAACTTTTCTCTGATACTGCCAAATTTGGGGGCGTGATAAGGAAATGTTTGAAATGTGCTTTCAGATTGAAAGTTGTTAAACTTCCTTACTCATAGTTTTGCGGGTGACAACTCATAGTTTTATGGGTCGCAACTCATAGCTTTGCTCTCTTAAAGTATAGAGTTAAGCAGCAAATCAGGTGTTTACGAGGGTTATGATGTTTTTACTGCAATGACTCAGTTCCTCAATAACTCAGTTCCTCAGTTTTTCTCTGACCCTTCACTTTTGTCTTTATTTAGAAGTTTATTATATATATAAATATATAT
>JAJWJX010000043.1:0-33904 GCA_021623045.1 Segatella copri
GGCTTGTTAGGGACTTGCACCCATTAGAATAAGCTCATGCCGAGCATACAACAACGAGGGCTGCAAACGGCATTGTTACCGTCTGCAGCCCTTACTTATGTTAGAATCCGATTCCTCAGATTACAATCCCTGACCTGGGTACTTCGGATCATTCGAGCCGAAGCCTGGCCCCCAACTATCCCATTCTTCTTGCGATATTCCACTTCCGGTACTTCCTCCACCGGTTTCTCCTCCACTTGCTTGCAGGATGCAAGGTGTATTCATTTCAAATACCTGAATTGCAGGTGATACATACTCTTTCTTTTTCATAATTCCTTGTTGATTAATTATTTAACACTAAATTTCTTTCCATTCTTGATATAGATGCCCTTGCGAGGTGTTCCCATTACGCGCTGGCCCTCTAAGGTATAGATGGCTGATGAACCAGTCTGTTTGCCATCTCCTAAGCTGATGATGCGGATACCAGTGGTAGAACTGTCATCAGGCAAACCGATGCTGAACAGCATGGTACGTGAAGAAGCCGACTGCGATGGCTGGACGTTCAGATATATGCGATAAGGAGACAAATCACCTGTGTGGATACCAAACTTACCATCTTCACGGAAACTGTAGCTTCCCTCTGCCATAGGAGTGGTTGTATAAACACCACCTATTGAGGCACTTTCCAGTTCATGGCAGATAGTCATAAAGCCAGTCTTACCATCCCAGTCTCTCAGAGTCAGCGACTTGGCTGCTGGTTTTGCAAAGAAGTCGGCGCTGTACTCTACATTCTGCGCCTTTGCAACCAATTTCTGAGCTGTGCCCTCAGCACCAAGCTTAACAATCATCGGTGTACCTGCCTGGATATCAGACTGCTCATCGAGCATAAGAACGAACTTCAATACACTTGCATCAGCTGTAGGCATGTGAATCATCATATTTCCTACCGGATAGCACTTCTCTGCACCAGCAACATCAGCTGCATTGATATCGAAAGGAAGGCAGAGTGTTACATAACCCTCCTGTCCCTCAGTAAGCTGACGGCTATACTGAAGGTTCTTCACCGTGAACTGAGCCTGGGTGTTGATGATTGTAGCATCGGTAAGGTTCAGTTCCTCGACATAGAACTTGCCATCTGACTTTGTTGCCTTCAGTGTTCCATCTGCATTTGCTGCATACTTATGCTCAGGGCAGTACTCGTTGCTGCAACCCATGTGATAGATGTGCTTGGCTGAGTCGAACTTAGGACTGGTTAAAGTGGCAGATGCTACGTGAACCAATTCATTCTCAGAAGTACTGTTGCTATATGAGGAAGCCGTTCCATCGCAGCAAGTGAACGATCCATGATACACAGTATTGCCTTCTGCAGCAACAAGCACAGGATAAGCATCTGCATCAGTACCCAAGAGTTTCTGATACCAAACCAGTTCACCTTCTGATTTGCTTCCGTTGAGCAGGTAAGCCACTTCACCGCTGTTCAGCTGCTCTGGGGTGAATGCCTTGACCACGTCAGCTTCATTCTTACCGTCAGGATAGGTCAATGAGCCTTTTCCGATAGCCTTGACAGCATTACCTGTCTGCTCAATTTTATTGATGGTAAGCTTCGAGCTACTGTTGTATGCCAAGATGCCGGAAGCGGTGCTGGAGGCATCTGAGATTTCCCCAACAAGGAGACCGGCACGATCTGCAGAAGTAGCAGTAACATTACCAGTGCCAAGCACATTGTTCAGATTACATATATAACCATCTCCTATCAGGTTTCCGACAATATCAGCTCCAGTTATATCGCCATAGTTGGCACAATTCTGAATGGTTCCTGAGCCAAAATGTCCAGCAATGCCGCCAACGCTGTTTTCCGTACCTGTTAAGACACCATAATTGGCGCATGAAATGATGGATTTGCCGGATTCCCTATAGTCACCTACAATACCTCCTACAAAATTTGCACCATTCACCATTGCATGGTTTTCGCAGTTGCCGATGTCGCCACTTGCTCTTCCTGCTATTCCGCCAACATGATCTTTTCCTTCTACCGAACAGTTAGCCAAGGTCTTGATATTTTCAATAATACAAAGCTCTTCGAATCCTGCCAAAATTCCAGTACATAGATCAACAGTACTCTTTACCTTCGCATTGTCGAAAGTGATGTTCTTGATGCTGCCCTTTTCTGCATAGCCGAAGAAACCGAGATGTTCAGAGGCGGCATTGATGATGTAGAGATTACTGATGGTCTTCCCGTTGCCATCGAATGTACCTTGATACCTATTAGTATATGAGGTACCGATAGGAATCCAGCTGAGCTCTGTTACCTGCTTTTCGGTATCAGCCTTATGGCATACAGTGCTCATATCAATTTCTTTCACATCATCGGCAATCTTTGCGCAGGCTTCCATGTTACCTTCATTCACGAAGTCACGGAACCACGCCAGATGCTCTGCCGTCTTCAGTTCAAATGGTTCCGCCTCAGTTCCTTTACCAGTCATGCCTGTTGGCAATTCACCATCAAGACCATTCATTTTTACATTGAGCTTGACTTCGCCTTCAATGGCATTGCCATCGTTTTTTCTTGCACCGATATAATAAGTGGTGCCTTTCGTTACAGTATAGATGATTTTGAAGTCAGGCCAATTGCTAGAATCATCGTAAATCAAGCGAGATGCAGCCGTAGGGCTCTCCCACAGGGTGCCACAGGTTTTATTGCCGTTGCTGTTTGCCGTCACCTGCAATCTGCCATCTTCTGGAGCTGTATATTTATAAAGGTTGTAACCGCTGATTTCATCCCTACTGACATACGTTTTTTCGATTGTTATAAGATTGTTACCCAATGTCAAGGAAGGAATTTCTTTCTGACACATCGTACACTTGTCGTTCTCACCATATTTGTGTCCGGTAGCTGATACTACAAGAGTGCTCACTCCTTGTGTCAACAGCTCGTCTGAGAAAGACTTATGACAAAGATTACATTCCCAATATTCGATGTTGCCATCTGTGGTGCAGGTAGCATCCACGGATTCGTGATGTATGGGACTATCGCCATGCTTAACCGTTAATGTGCCCTCTTGTGCTGGCTTTGTGTTGGTAAATGTAACTGTACTTTCCACCTCGCCTAAACAATTCAATGTCGCATTACCTGAGTAAACCTCATCAGCAGAGCCAAGTAAAGGATAATCGTCTGTGTTCAGTTTTTGTCCCCATTTTGCACTTCCTGAGACATTTTTCTGGAGCAGATTGGCAACCATGCCGCTCTTCAATTGTTCTGCGGTGAATGCCATCATCTTTTCAGCTGATGTCAATGAGCCTCTTCCGATAGCCTTGACAGCATCGCCTGTCTGCTCAGTTCTATTGATGGTAAGCTTCGCGCTGCTATTGTATGCCAAGATGCCAGAAGCGGTACTGGAGGAATTATCTATGTATCCAACAAGGAGACCGGCAGGATTTCTAGAAGTAGCAGTAACATTACCAGTGCCAAGCACATTGTTCAGATTGCATTCTTCAGCACATCCTATCAAGTTTCCGACATAGAAAGTTCCCGTTATATCACCATAGTTGGCACAATTCTGAATGGTTCCTGAGACAAAATATCCAGCCATGCCACCAACACTGTTTCTCGTACCTGTTATAACACCATAATTGGCGCATGAAGTGATGGATTTGCCGGAATACGTATACTCACCTACAATACCTCCTACAAAACCTGCACCATTCACCATTGCATGGTTTTCGCAGTTGTCGATGTCGCCATTTGCTCTTCCTGCAATTCCGCCAACGTAGTTTTTTCCTTCTACCGAACAGTTAGCCAAGATCTTGATATTTTCAATACAAGAGCCTGCAACTCCTACCAAAATTCCAGTACGATAATCATCAGCAGTAGTCTTTACCTTTGCATTGTCGAAAGTGATGTTCTTGATGCTGCCCTTTTCTGCATAGCCGAAGAAACCGGCTTCGCAGGGGATACCGATAAACTCAGAGATGTCATTGATGTAGAGATTTCTGATGGTCTTCCCGTTGCCGTCAAATGTACCTTGGTACATATTTTCAATATTATCAGAGTTACCGATAGGAGTCCAACTGACTTCTTTAGTATACTTGGTGCCATCCTTCGCATGGCAGAACTCTGCCAAGTCAATATCTTTAGTCAGCGTGGCTGAAATAGTAGTATAACCACTATTCACCTGGTCGCGGAACCACGCCAGTTCGGCAGCTGTGGATATCTGATAGGGATTGTCTACTCCATTACCAATGGAAGGCCTGGAAGGCGTTTGTGCCCATGCCCCCCCCATAAGGCATGAGGATAGCCATCACGAGCAGCAGCATCGTGACGAGCCGATTCGATTTGTGTAATTGTTTCTTTTTCATACACGTTTTGTTGTTAAATGATTAATGTTAATATTTTGTCTTATATATCTGCTTGCCAGTTTATCGCAAAGATCAGGAGCTTTCCTCTATGATGGGATAGGCTTCGCTATCATGTCCATTGGATCATCAGAGCGAAGATCATTCCTGGAAACATAAGAGGCTTGCCTGCATGATGAACAGGTATGCCGAACAGCAATCCGGCATGGCTCCAATCTAGCAATCATGCTGCAAATATACAAAAATAATTTGGAAAAAGGTGTCGCATTCCCCTGCCTAGGTGTCGCATTGCTATCATTTAGGTGTCGCATTGGTGGGGGAATGCGACAACTAAAAGGGATTTTTTCGATAAAAATGTCGCTTCTCTCTGGTGTTTTACAAAAATTAGCAATTTAGGCTTCCTGTCATCCGGAGCAGCATTTGTAGCCGGATAGTCACTCTTTTCCGTCTCTCAGAGCCTCCCGAAAGTCCATTTTGCGTAATGCCAACAATAAGAAAAAAGGGGCAGCATGTTCGTTATGCTGTCCCTATATGTAACATTTGTTAGCCTGTTTTGATTTAATCTTCCGCATTCTTTCGAAAGATAAAATTGTAAAGATTATGTATCTTTTTGGGTGTTTATATACACCTCCAAGAATACAGCTTTTATCCAAAAGTCAAGGCAAACAATGGCTGGCTGCAAGTCCGTTAGGCGTTATGGAGAAACGCCTAGCGGACTTACAAACCAGTATTACGGACTTATGACACAGCACCATTTGTTTATACGAATTTATACGAACAGGTCGTCCATTGTGATTTGTACTTGAGCCAAGGCTGCATACTGTGTAAGGCGCACGCCAAAAGTAGTAATCATCGTTGGGATAATGCCACTTTTTATCCCTGTTTCTGCCACGAAATCAGCCATACGATTACGAATGCGCATATCCTCCTCCTTAGTGATCGTGTAAGGCATCTGCGAATACTTGATTTCACATAGATTCACGAGATTATCGGCACGTTCTATCAGTAAGTCGATTTGCGCAGCTGGCTTTGAAACCTTACTTCGCCAAGAATAATACTCGGTATGGATTTGGTCTATCCCCAAGAAATGCTTGATTTGAGGAATATGCAACATGCAAACTCGCTCAAAAGCCAAGCCATACCAAGTATTTTGACGAGGTTTTCCCATCAAGTGAGTCCAATATTCCGTGTCCGTCGTACCAGGATGGCAAAACGTCATATAAAATAATGTATAGAGGTCGGTGAGCTGAAAGATTTGATCTTTCTGCTTTATCTTCTTATCCCTGGTATTATACCCTCTTACAAAATCGCAATTTATCAATTCACTAAGAACCTTTGTCAAAGTTCCACCCGATTTCAACTTCAATTTCTCCATGATTTCCTTTCGGGTCATACCTTGTCTGCATGAGGCAAGTACCTCTATGACACGCATATAGGACTCAGAATTTCTAAACAAGGACGAATATAGTCTTCCATATTCTCGCTTCAGTTCAGCGTGGGATGAGAAAAACAATCTGTCGACATTCCCTTCCACACCTTGCTTTTTATCCAACAAACTGAGATAATAAGGCACCCCACCAAGGATGCTATATATCTGAAGGATAGAAATGCGAGTCCATGAGAATCCATAAGCTTGCAGCATCAGTTCCGTTTCACGAAGAGTAAAAGGAGCAAGATACATCTCGTGCGTTATCCTATTATGAAGCCCACCATGACTATCTATCAGATTGGCTATCATCCACGACGTGGCACTGCCACAAACGATAAGCATGATTTCACTTTGGTAAGCAGCCCATCCGTTCCAAAAGTGCTCAAAAGCCTGTTGGAAACCAGACTTCGGCGTATCCAAGCAGGGTAGTTCATCGATAAAAACAACGAGTCGTTCTCCTTTCATTTTTGCCTTTAACAACTGTTTCAATGCCTCAAAAGCCTCTGTCCAATTCGTAGGAATAGGCTGTTTGGAATCTCCATATTCCCTCAGCGCAAACCCGAAATTAGAGAGTTGCGCCTCTGCTGGTGCCTCTATAGACCCAGACATATCAAAGGCAAACTTATCACGGAAGAGGTTTCTCACAAGATAAGTCTTGCCGATACGACGCCTGCCATATACAGCCACAAACTCAGCTTTGTCAGAATGATAATATTCTGTCAACAGCTCGATTTCTTTCTTTCGTCCGATAATTTGCTCCATACCTTTTAAATCTAACTTTAATGATGGTGCAAATATAAGATAATTATTCAAGAAAAACAAGGATTCTTTAGCCAAATCGATGAATTTTAACTCGATTTGGCTATAGAATAGGTTATACTATAGCCAAATCGAGCAATTTTCCTTCGATTTGGCTATAGAATGCCTTGCTGATTGCTATTATCCCCCTGGGCTAAGAGCTTTTGAGCTTTCAGCCCGTGCCGTACAGTTCTTTAAGACTTGCACAGGCAAGATTTTGAGAATCTGGGGGAATTTTAGGCAAAAAGATTTTGAGGAAAAGAATATTTTATGTATATTTGCCCCCCAATTGTAACATCAACAAGTAAAGATTTTGAATATATTCATTATGAAACAAAGGAATACAGACATCGACTGGATAAGAGCCATACTCATTATTCTCATGATATTGATTCATATCGTGAGCTTCGGCAACGCATACCCCCAACTCAAGGCAGGCATTCTCTCGTTCATGATGCCTACCTTCCTCATCATTACGGGCTATCTCGTGAATATTGAGAAAAGCCCAAAGGAGATGGGAAGATACCTGATGTGTCTCGCTTTGCCTTACGTCATCATGGTGACAGGATTCTCGGTCCTCTCCTATTTCATGCCGGTGAGAGATGGCATCACGGAACCGTCACTCTCTCAGATTTGTGAGAAGATATTCGTTACTTCCATCGGTCCTTATTGGTTCATCCAGACCATGATTATCTGCGGCATTCTCTATTACGTCAGTTTCAAGGGAACAACCTGGGGAACCCTCAGACAGGGAAAAACAACGATGAGCACCACCACAAGCCTCTTTATCTTCGCCACCCTACTCCTGCTCCTGTCCAAGACACCCGCTCTTTCGCCCAGTGCCGCCACCTATTATTTCATCGGAGCGGTACTCAGACAATGCCATATCGGCTTTGACAGAATTTTCCGTCCTTCACCGGTTGCCCTGCTGCTCTGGATCAACTTGCTGGGCTTGGAAGAATGGTACGACTGGGGCACGCTCGCCATCGTCTTCTCCTGCTGGTGCTGCATTTCATCCCTGATGTGGATACACAGCCTCATCAACCGCCTACAGGATAATGCCAGCATCCGAAAGACAGAAGACACCTTATTATATATAGGCCGCAACACGCTGCCCATCTACCTCTTCCACCCCATCTTTACGATGGCAGCCAAGTTTTATCATCCCCTCTTTAGCTGGGATAGGAGCGAAATCTGTTTCGCCCTCGTTACCATTTTCATTGCCATAGCCGGAAGCATCGGCATCGCCAAGATGATGGAGAAGACCCATCTGGCTTATCTCTTCGGAAAAGGAAAGATGCTGAGATAAATAATACCAGGATATATTTGGTAATTTGGAGATTTTGAAGTACTTTTGCAACATGAATATCAAGAACAAGATAAATAATATGGATGATGCCAAGCGGGAGAAACTGGGCGAAGTCATCAGATTCGGAATCGTAGGCGGACTGGCTACGGTACTGCAATATGTCATCTACCTGGCTATGATGCCGGCGCTGACCCATTTCATCCCCAACATGGGCGACCACAGTCTGGCTACCACTGCCAACACCATCGCCTACATCGTGAGTTTCATCTTCAATTTCATCGCCAGCACCCGCTATACCTTCAAGGTAAAGGCGAATGCCAAGCGCGGAGCAGGATTCACCCTCTCCCACATCGTCAATTACTCGATGCAGACCCTCTGCCTCAACCTCTTCGTAGGCTTGGGGCTAGCCAAACAGCTGGCCATGATACCCACCCTCTGCATCTGCATCCCGGTAAACTTCCTTCTGGTGAGATTCTTTCTGAAGAAATAAGGAATCCCCAAAACACGATAAAAGAAAGATATGAAAAAGATATTCGATATTTTTAGAATCAAGAAAGAGGAAAGAGTTTCAGCACTCGTTGCTCTCATCATAGCGTGTGCCCTCAATGCCCTGACAGTCATCAAATATTACAGTCAGTTTTCGCAGATTACAGATAATTATCACAAACTCTTTGTCAAGACCTTCCATGTGGCAGGTTTCGACCCGCTTACCTATAGCATCGTATCTCATTGGGACACAGAATATAATGTATACCGCCACCCGCTGCTGGCGTTCTTCATGTATATCCCGAATCAGATCAATCAAGGTTTGATGATGCTTACCGGCATCAATGGTGTTCAGTTTGTCGTGGGAGCCATCCTGGTGTTCTGCGCCTTCTATTCCTTCATCTTCCTTTATCGTATATTCAGAGAAGTGATTGGTACCGAGCGCTTTGATGCAAACCTGCTCTCTGCCTTCTATTTCTCTTTCGCCTATGTGATGGTTTCAGCGATGGTACCCGACCATTTCATCATGTCGATGACCATACTCCTCTGTACCCTGTATATCACAGGCGTATGCATGAAGAAAGGCAGACAGCTTACCATCTGGCAGACTATCCTGCTCTTTGTCTTTACTGCGGGCGTATCACTCAACAATGGTCTGAAGACCTATCTTGCCGCCCTTTTCACCAACGGCAGAAAGTTATTCAGTATCAAATACTTCCTGATAGGAGTCATCCTTCCTGCCGCACTCATGTGGGGTTTCGCCAGATGGGAATACCGCACCTTCGTATGGCCTAAGGAGATGGCAAGACATGAGGCTAAGATGAAGAAAAACAAGGAAGCCACAGCCAAGATTTACCAGCAATACCGCGACAGCACTGGCGTGAAAGACTCGGCAAAGGTAGAAGCTGCCGTCAAGAAAATCATCAAGGATAAAGCGCATGCCAAATATGTTCGTGACCATAAACAGATATGGAACAAGAACACGGGCAAGCCTATCGCCAAGGGCGAATTCATGAACTGGACCGACAAGACGACCTCTCGCTCGCAAACTCTGATCGAGAATTTCTTCGGTGAAAGCATCATGCTGCACCAGCAGAACCTTCTGGGCGATGTATTGCGCAACCGTCCGGTTATCGTGAAATACCAGTCTGCGGTCAATTATGTGGTAGAGGCATTCATCGTTGTGCTTTTCTTACTTGGCATCCTTGCCGGAAGAAAATCAAAGTTTCTCTGGCTCACCCTGACATTCTTCCTGATGGATGCTGCCCTCCATATCGGTTTGGGCTTCGGTATCAACGAGGTATATATCATGACTGCCCACTATATGTATGCCCTTCCTATCGCCATCGCCTTCCTGGCGCTCAAGGCAAAAGGAAAGAACCTGAAATGGGCCTTCAGAGGATTGATGCTCGCCATCACCCTCTATCTGTGGATCAGCAACGGATATCTGCTGGTAGGCTATATGCTAGGATAAAGCCCCATAAGAAGCCTTAATCCAGCAGATGATATCCTCATGCTTCATATCAAACTTACGGGCAAAGAGGCGGTTGCTTTGTTGCAGCTCCTCTTTGTCTGCCATAGTCCAGACGTATGGATTGCCCCGTTTCCAGTCAATGAGTCGCATGCAGCCCTCATATTCATCTTTTTCAGAATACAGGGCTGCCCGGAAATCGGGATGATTCCATACCAGGGTCTGCAGGAAGAACTCATCAGGGCAGAAGGTATAATTGAATCTTTTCAATACAAACGGCTTCTGGCTCACCACATACTCCACACATGCCTGCGTGATGCTCACCCAGTTGGCACCCTTGGCAAAATCCATCTTCTGGCGATGCAGGAACGGCATGAGCAGCATCGAAAGATATTTATTCAGTCGCCTGGTAATGGCATTCAAAGCCCCATACTTCGAGCGGGTAAGACTGGTAAATAGCCAATAACGCATCATCTTCCGGCGGCAATCCCATTCAAATTCCTCACCATGATTGATGCCCACAAACTCCTTACCCTGATGCTCCTCAAAGAACTGATGGATGTAATCCTGCGATTTGATAGGTAAATCCTGACCACTCAGCAGATGGTAGTAGGCATAAGGTCCATGCTTCAAAGCCTCCTCGAAAAGCACATACTCCGCCTTAATCTGGCTCAGATTTCCCCAACGCACATCCACCCTCTGTTCCAATACAAAGAGGCGTGCCTTGGAAAGAACCAGCGGTTCAGCACCATCCAGCATATCCGATTTCCGGTCGATATGCAGAAATATATCATTGCGCTCATCATCGAGCATCGACAGCAATACCTTCAGAAGCGGCAAACTGCCATGAGCCATTATCAAAAAAGCATGTTTCATTGTCATTATTTATCTTTTTTATCCAACTGTCCGTGCTGATGACTTTTCCATCATCATTGCGACAAAGATACACCAAATAAAAGAGAATACAAAATAAAACTCCGTTTTTATCAGAAAAAAGACACAAAATAGAGCCTTTCTTTTTGAATATTCAGAAAAAACAATTACTTTTGCAGCGCTAAGAAGGAGATGCGGCATGCATCAGCCCAGCAAAAAAATAATCAGAGAATGAACAATATATTTAGAATTAAAAAAGAAGAAAGGCTCTTTGCCTTGATTACACTCATCGTTATCATCGCCTTTAATGTGCTGATGATAACCTATCATTTTGATGATTTCGGCAAACCGAAAGCAGGATTCTGGACGCTCTTCACCAAGAACTTTCAGATTTCAGGTTTCGACCCCTACACCTATCTTACCCTCTCAAAATGGAAGGTGTATTATACGGAGTATCGCCACCCCATGCTCCCTTTCTTCCTCTATCCCTTCTCAGCACTGAACGGCTGGCTGATAGAACTCACCTCCCGCAACTGGGCAACCACCATTGTGGCGGTGATGATGACATTCTTCTCCACCTACTCTACCCTCTTCTTCCGAAGAATCTTCAGAGAAGTGATGCAGCTGAAGGCGATAGACAGCAATGTGCTCACAGCGATGCTCTTCTCCTTTGCCTACGTCCTGCTCGTCACCTTTGTGGATGACCATTTCGGCATGTCGCTTTTCTTCCTGTCGATGACACTTTATCTGGCAGGCAAGCAGCAGAAGGAACACCGCAGCATGCCTTGGTGGCAAACAGCCCTGCTCTTTTTCTTCACGGCAGGCATCACGCTGAGCAATGGCGCCAAGACTTTCCTTGCTGCCCTCTTTACCAACGGCAAAAGGCTCTTCCGCCCGAAATATCTGGCTTTGGGCATCATTTTGCCTACCCTCCTGATAGGGGCTGCAGGCATCTACCAGAACAAGGCTTTCATCATTCCGAACCGTCTGGAAGGAGAACGGCTCGTTGCCCAAAAGGCTGCTAAAGACAGTACTTTTAGGGCTAAGATGGAACAGAAGCAAAAGCACGATAAGGCCATCGCTGGCAAGAATATCCAGAAACGGGGCATGCTTTCATGGGCTGATATGTCTATCTCACGTTCTGAATCACTGGTAGAAAACGTTTTTGGCGAATCGCTTATCCTGCACAGGGAGCATCTGCTGGAAGATATCCACAGTCACCGTCCGATATTCGTGAAATACCAGACGCCCGTTCCTTATATCATAGAGGGCATCATCGTGATTCTGCTGTGCATGGGCTTTTGGATGGGAAGGAAATCAGCCTTCCTCTGGCTCACAGCCTCATGGGTGGCATGCGATGCCTTCATTCATCTGGTCATGGGATTCGGACTGAACGAGGTTTATATCATGGCTGCCCACTGGGCATTCATCATTCCGATCTGCATCGGATACGTCATCAGAAACTGTCAGGAGAAATATCTGCCTTATCTTCGTGGAACACTCGCAGTTATCACCATCTTCCTGTTCTTCTATAACAGCACGCTGATATTCCAGTATCTCACAAGATAAGAACGGGAATCAGGCAAGATAAAAAAGTATCTCAGATTAAAATCATCATGCTGAAAATAAGTATCTTAACTCCCATTTATGGGGTAGAAAAATATATCGAACAGTGCGCCCGGTCATTGTTCGAGCAGTCGTATGCGCCTATCGAATACATCTTTGTAGATGACTGCACCCCCGATAAAAGCATCGGTATCCTGCAATCGCTCCTGAAGGAATATCCTGAAAGAGCACAACAGGTACGTATCATCCACCACGACAGAAACCGGGGCGTGGGAGCTGCAAGACAGACGGCACTGATGGCGGCTACAGGCGACTATCTTTTATTTGCCGATAGCGATGACATGCTGCCGAAAGATGCTGTAGAAAAACTGACCACAAAAGCCGAAAGCACTCATGCCGACCTGGTTGATGGCGGCTACCGGGAATGGTGCGATGGAAAAGCAGGAAGACTCCTGAAACCTTTTGATGTTTCTGATGAGAAACTGCTCAAACTGCTTGTCTGTCAGAACATCATCACCAACCGGCTGTGGGGCAGAATCTATAAGCGTTCGCTCATCATGGAGCACAGGATATTCTTTGAAGAGGGCATCAACTATGCGGAAGATCTCTTCTGGAATGCCCAGTTTATGTTCTACGGCAAAAAGGTAAACATCGATGATGCAGTATATTATTACCGTACCGACAATGAGAATTCCTACAATCACAACATCTCTGAAAAGAACCTCCTGTCATACTTCAAGTCAACCCGCCGACTCATCGATTTCTTCGAGCAGAACGATAAGAAGCATCAGTACCTCAGGGCCACAGAGATAGGCATCGTCAATGCCTACCGCTGGGCGGCAAACGCACAGGTAGCCTTCGAAAAGGTGGATCAGGCGCTCGCCTACAAGCCTAAGAGCTGCCTCATCAGCCTCATCATCAGCCTCATCAAAAAGGGAGTGCCTGTCAAGAGGGTGAATATTATCTACCTCGCTTACAGAAAGCTATACACTCTTCTAATATCTGCACCTTCAACAGTTTCATGATACAGAAGTAGATGGTGGCAGAAACCAGCAGACGAACCAGCAGCAGGAGATAGATGTTCTGCAGGCTGCGGGTCATGAAATAGGTAACTACCATCGTAGCTGCTGCACAGAGCATAAATGGCAGTATATCCTTTGCCACATCCAGGAACCGCAATCCGGCAACACGCTTCATCATCCACTGCCAGACCAGAAGCCAGGCGATGATAAACATGGTATAGGCTATCACCATGGTCTGGATGCCATATTGATGACAGAACAACACCAAGGCGAGCAACCCCACTACCTGACCGATGTTGCACCACATATATACATCAGAACGCCCCTTGCTGATAGCCAGATTCTGATAAAGCGTGTAAATAGGCATAAAGGCACCGCTCACGCAGAGAATCTGCAACAGCGGCACACTGGCTATCCATTTCTCATGAATCGTAATCAGAATGAATTCGCGTGATACCAGGGTCAAGCCAAACATCAAAGGGAAAGAAAGGAATGCCGTGAAACGGAGCATCTTTCTGAACACCAGCAACTCGCGGTTCTTATCGTCCTGGATAGAAGCCAAGACGGGTTGCGCTATCTGTCCCACCGTATTGGCAACAAACGAATTAGCCTTGGTGTCCCAGTTGTATGCCTGACTATAGTTACCCACATCATTAATCGGATAGAATCGACCGAAGACAAAGGTCAACACATTGTTGCTCACCGTATTGATGATGTTTGTCACCAAAAGTTTCACGCTGAATCCGAACATCTTTCTCACCGGTCCGAAATCGATATGAAAGTTCGGGCGCCATCCTGTATAATAATATCTTCCGATGTTCAGCACGAGGATGAAGATAACCTGCTGCCAGGCAAGACTCCAGTAGGCCATGCCGTTAAATGCCAGCACCAGTCCCACGACATTCGAACTGATCAGAGCCATGAAATTAACGATGGTTATCTCCTTGTTCATCATGTTCTTCATCATATATCCATTCTGGGCGATGCCAAACGAAGAGATGAAGAAACTCAGGAACACAAAGCGCGACAGCGCGGTGAGACAAGGCTGATGGAAGAAATCTGCTATCAGCGGTGCACAGAAAAAGAGCACCACATACATGGTAAGACTCACCAGGACATTAAACCAGAACACCGAGTTATAATCATTGTCGGTGGGTTTCCTGATATTCACCAGCGCCTGGGTAAAACCGCTGCTCTGCAGATTGCCCGCTATCAGGGTGAATATGGTGAGGATGCCGATGATACCATAATCGGCTGGCGTCAACAAACGCGCCAAGAAGATGCCAAAGAGGATATTGAGAACCTGGGTGGAGCCACTGTTCATAGCTCCCCAGAACAATCCCTTGGCGGTTTTTTCCTTTAATGATTCTGCCATCGTTTCTATCTGATAAATATGGAATATTACTTGTTTTTACTTTTTAGAATGCAAAAGTAGCATAAATAGTTTGAAGTTCAAAACTTTTTGCTTACTTTTGCAGTCGTAAAACAGAAAAAGTATGGATATTAAGAACATCAAGAAGGAATGGAACGCCACAATACTCGATATATTGAAGGCTTTCATCGAAATCTGCAACAAGTATCACCTCAGATATTACTGTTGTGCCGGAACAGCCATCGGAGCTGCCCGTCACCACGGAATGATTCCTTGGGACGATGACATCGACGTACTGATGCCACGCCCCGACTACGACCGTCTGCTCGAAATCGCCAAGCACGAAGACTTTGGCAAATACGAGGTTGTAACTCCCTACAACAATGAGTCATACCCTCTGTATTTCTCCAAACTCGTGAACCGCGAAACCACGCTTATCGAGGAGAAGGAGCGTCCTTGCATCATCGGACTTTACGTAGATATCTTCCCTCTTGATGCTACCGACGATGACCTGGAAACGGCAAAGGCGCTGTATCGCAAATATTCCAAGACCATCAACCGTCTGAACGCCGTAACTACCCACAATACCTTCATCGATTACATTTCCCTGCTCCTGCACAAGGAAACCTGGGGCCGCTTTGCCATCAAGACGCTCGCCTTCTTCTGCCGCAGCAAGATGCGCCACCGCCTCATCCAGCAGATGGACGAGATGAGTCACCGGTATGACTTCGATAAGGCGAAGAACGTATTGGTGAATACGGGTTCCTATCATTACAAGGAGATTTTCCCGAAGGAATGGCTCGGCAAGGGCAAGGAATTCCCGTTCGAGGATACCACCGTCTTGCTGCCGGAGCAGGCTGATACCTATCTGCGCCACTTCTTTGGCGACTATATGAAGTTTCCACCCGTAGAACAGAGAGTAGAGAAACACCTTCGCTACTATCTGAACATGGAAAAGCGGGAAACATGGGATGAGATTAAAAGAAAGCTTTAGCCTTCCCTCACTTCCTGCAAGGTATGTCCGAAACCTTCTTCTACATCAAAGAGCGGTTTCCAGCCTAAAGCCTTGAGCTTATCCGTATTGAAGGTTGCCTTGGTGATAGGCGTGGTATTGCCCTGCTGCGCATCTGCCTCAGGAATATCAAACACCACCTTCCTATCCGCTTTCCGCGCTATCAGTTCTGCCAATTCCCGAATGGAGATATTCGATTCTGAATGAGCCACATTATAGGCATTTCCCTTCTCTCCATCCAGCAGGAGGCGCAAGATGGCATGGGCGGCATCTACCACATAGAGCCAGGAACGGAAAGCCTCACCCTTGCTCTTCAGGACGATATCCTCACCCTTCAGAACATTGCGGATAAACTGGGCATACACCCTATTGTCACTCTCCGTAAAGCCCGGGCCGTAGGTATGACTCAGTCTGGCTATCACCACATCGGCATCATACTCTGCTCCGTATGCCATGCAGAGCGTTTCGGCAGCACGTTTGGAAGATGGATAGCAGGCACGCACTGATGCACAATCCACATAGCCGCTGCTCTTCTCGGTAAATTCAGAGCCATCGCCCTCGCCATAGATTTCACCCGAAGAGATATAAACCATGCGTTGCATGCGGTGACTCAATCCATATTCCAGCAGATTGGATACGCCGTTGATGTTTGCCTTCATCACCTCTACAGGGTTCTGCTTAAAGAAGTTAGGACTCGCATTGCTGGCTGCATCGATGATGTAATCAGCGCCCTCAGCCAACTCATTATAGACCGGTTCCCCTATCATCCTGTCCATGCTCTTGATGACAGGCTGGGTAACGTCTATCTCTGCAAAGAAGAAAGATTCATTCTCCCAATAGGCAGCAAACTTCTGTCGGGCACGTTCCTTGTTTCTTCCGGCTGCTATCACCTTGTAGCACCGGGCAGGATTCTGCATCAGCACATCAACCACACAGCCTCCTACCAATCCTGTAGCACCAGCCACAAGAATGGTCTTGCCATGCAGACGCTCCAATTCCAAGCCTTCCCGGAAAAGGCGCGCAATATCTTCCTTATATGGTGAATTTCCTATCATAACATGTTTATTTTAACCAAGCCTCAGGCTGAACCTTCATCAGTGCCTTCAGTATCTCCAGATCCTCAACGGTGGTTATCTTGATGTTCTTCTCTGAACCAGGCACGATATGCATCTGTCTGCCTCCCAGTTCTGCCATCAGGGTACAGGATGCCACCGAATTGGCGATGCCCTTCTCCTTAGCCTCTTCGTGGGCTGCTATCAGATTACCCAAACGGAAGGTCTGGGGTGTCTGGGTACGGATCAGTTTGTCGCGCGGAATACTGGTGTTGGTCGTAAAACCATCTTCGCTCTCCAGGATAGCCTCTCTACATTTGATACCCGTAATGGCATAGCCATACTTCTGGCAGATGGCGATATTGGATGAGATGATGTCTTGCGACAAGAGTGGGCGCACGGCATCATGCACCAGCACCAGGTCGTCATCACCGCATCCCGCCTTTTTCAAGCCATAGATACCATTGTGAATCGACTCCTGACCATTGCTTCCGCCAGGGAATATCCATTTCAGCTTGGTAATGCAGAACTGGTTGGCATACGACTGTAGTACCGTTTCCCAACCTGCCAGACATACCACAGCAATACCCTGAATATCAGGATGCTTCTGAAAAGCCATCATCGTATGGATGATGATAGGACAGTTGTCTACATGCATAAACTGCTTTGGGATGTCCTGTCCCATTCTATTGCCAGACCCTCCGGCTATGATCAATGCATAGTTCATATTTTCTATCTTTAAATGGTTATTTCTGAATGATTCTTCCCGGATTCCCTACCACGGTAGCCCCGTCGGGAATATCCTGGAATACCACGGCACCGGCTCCTATCGTTACGTGGTTGCCGATATGGATGCCGCCGAAGACCGTTGCTCCGGTATAAATCTTCACGTCATTTCCGATGGTAGGCCTGCCGCCCTTGCCATTGCCCAGCGTCACCATCTGCAGACAGTAGAAGTCATCACCTATGCTTTCTGCGTTGAGATAGGTGGCATAACTGTGCTCCAGATGCGCTCCCCTTCCGATATGCGGGCACCAGATGGTCATCGTACGCTCGGGAGGCAACAGCCAGCTGATGAAAACCGAACGGTATTCGCCCAAACGGTAATAAAACAGATTGCGGAAACTCCTTTCGCGGGTGCATGCCTTAATCAGGTTGAGCACCGTAGGCTTCCTGTCCTGCACCTTCAGCAGGTCGGCATCTATCTCCTTCTTATGGAGCAGATACAGAGCGATATGCGGCAACATGCGCACCGCCGAAGCTGACAATATGATGGTTTGTACTATCGGATTCATGACTTTAAATCTTATTTTTATCTTTGCAAAGATACAAAAAATAAAGCAACTAGCATGCTTTTATCCGAAAACAATTGTTCTTTTCACTAAAAATAAGATAATAGAACCGCGTTTGTAGATTTTTAGTCGGTTTTATTGCTAAATAATGTGAATTAAATAGCTTTCCATACAACTTTTCCGTACCTTTGCACAAAGTTAATATAACGATATTTCAGAAGAGGATAAAAAAGAACATCATGAAGAGGATATTGATTGTTGAAGACGATTTGGCATTCGGAACCATGATACAGACTTGGCTCAAAAAGAAAGGATTCGACGTGGAAAGGGTAACATCCGTAGGCGCTGCCATCAAGGCGATGGCGGCAGAAGATGCATTCCATCTGGTTCTTTCCGACCTGCGCCTGCCCGACCATGACGGACTGGTATTGCTCCAGCATATCAGAAAGTCCGATGCCCACCTGCCTTTTATCGTAATGACTAGCTATGCAGAGGTTCAGAATGCCGTATGTGCCATGAAATCGGGTGCTACCGATTACGTGGCTAAACCCTTCCATCCCGAAATCCTCTTAGAGAAAATCCGTGAGGCTATCCAGTCGGCTGCTTCTGCGGTCTCTGCCCCTCAGCGTGCGGAATCCGTGCAGGATGCGTCCGAAGAAGAGCAGCAGGATGCTACGGAGGTGCCTAGATATATAAAAGGTGAAAGCGAGGCTTCCAAACAGCTCTACGAGTTCGTTTCGCTCGTTGCCCCTACCCCGATGTCGGTACTCATTCTCGGAGCCAGCGGCACCGGAAAGGAATATGTGGCGCGCAGCATCCATGAACAGAGTCTGCGCAAGGACAAGCCTTTCTATGCCATCGACTGCGGTGCCATCCCTAAGGAGGTGGCGGCATCTGAATTCTTCGGATATAAGAAGGGTGCCTTTACCGGAGCCGAACAGGATAAGAAGGGTGCCTTCGAGATTGCTAACGGCGGTACGGTTTTCCTCGATGAGATGGGAAACCTCAACTACGAAGTACAGGTGCAGCTCCTCAGAGCCTTGCAGGAGAGGAAAATCCGTCCGCTGGGCAGCACGCAGGAGATTGATGTGGATATCCGACTCATCTGTGCCACCAACGAAAATCTGGCGCAGGCGGTAGCCGAAGGCAAGTTCAGAGAGGACCTCTATCACCGCATCAACGAGTTTACCATCTACATGCCTGCCCTCAAGGACAGAGGTGCCGATATCTTCCTCTTTGCCAACCTCTTTATCCGTCATGCCAACCAGGAACTGGGCAAGAATGTGCTCGGACTGGATGCCAAAGCCTCCGAAATCATTGCCTCATACGACTGGCCGGGCAACCTGCGCGAACTGAACAATGTGATGAAGCGCGCCACCCTGCTCGCCCGTGGCAAGTATATCGGTGCCCTGGAACTGGAGAAGACGATGGCACAGACCTCCACCGCCCGACCGCTCAATATGCAGCTGCACAGCGAACAGTCGGAACAGGAGAGCATCGCCGCTGCCCTGAGAGCCACCCACGGCAACAAGAGCAAGGCAGCCCAACTGCTTGCCATCGACCGCAAGACGCTCTACAACAAAATGAAGAAATACGGCATGGAGTAAAAGATTCCCCAATATATTCCACACTATATTGGGGAATTTTTCTACACCTTTTCCCCACTTTCCCCACATCCCATTTTTGGCACAAAACATCATTTATCCTGATTATCAGATACTTAACCAATTCCGTCATTTTCTGGCACGCCTATTGTGATATTATTTACCGAACTCGCAAATGAGTTTCAGAAAAAGAATTAATAAACAAATAATATTCACAATTAAAAAACAAAAGAATTATGAAAAAGTTAGTATTTGCAGTAATCGCAGCAGTAGCAATGGTATCAGTTAGCAATGTATTTGCAGGTAACAGAATGGTAAACGTTGCAGGTTCAGAACCAGTAGACACAGTAGCTCCAGCCGACACAACAGCAACACCAGCTGAGACTCCAGCAGAGACTTCTACAGACACTACAGCAGCAACAGTGGATTCAACCGTAGCAGAGTAAATCCACCTTCAGAAAATAGTAATTACGCGTCGCTTTCAATGAAACAGGAGATAGATGACCAGATTTTGGCATTTATCTCCTGTTTTCGTTGGTTTATATCGCATTTTTGATTAACTTTGCACGCAAATAGCAAAAAGACTCAAAACATTAAAAGATTAGAAGATGCAGAAAACAAACGTTCCTTTCAAGGTAGCCCTGGGTTACATCATCGTCGCCATCGTACTGATTCTGGCGATAGGGCTGGTATATCGCAACACCACAACCGTGCTCGCTATCAACCAGGCAACCCGCGACTATATCGAAAAGCGACAGGCAGCCGACAGCACCATGTCCAGCCTGCTCAAGGAGGAACAAACCAATCTGCAACAGCTTACCCGCGCCATGCAGGGCAAGTCATCCCACAACTATCTGCACGAGAAGATGAACAGCCTCAACAGTGGCGAAGATTCCGTTGTCGTGCATTCCAAGGCACCCAAGACCCATGTGGCAAAGAACACCACCGTAGAGGTGATGAAAACCCGCAAGGGCTTCTTCCGCCGTCTTGCCGATGCCTTCAAGAAGGAGCATGCCGAAACCCTCAGCATCAGGCGCGACAGCAACCAGGCTATCACCGATACCCTCTCTACCCCGGTCAACGTAGCCGAAAACGTAGCCAATATTCTGAAACAGATTGACCGCAAGGAGAAGCAGTCTACACGCGATAACCACGAAGCCATCAACCGCGAGGTGAGAGACCTGCAGATAACCAATGCCCGCCTCGCCCTGCGCTCCTCCCAGCAGCTCAACGATATCCACCAGCGCGAACGTCAGTCGATGCAGCAGGCTATCAACCAGGCGATGCAGGCGCGCCAGAATCTGCTCTGGCAGATAGGTCTGCTTGCCATCGTAGCCATCGCAGCCGCCGTCATCCTCGTCTATTACATCTACCGCGATACCCAGAAGGAACGCATCTACCGCGAGAATCTCGAAGAGGCTAACGAGGAAATCAGGCGCATCATGAACCAGCGCGAACGCCTGCTCCTCACCATCACCCACGACATCAAGGCTCCGGCTGCCAGCATCTCGGGCTTCATCGACCTGATGAAGGATTATGTCGACAACCCGCAGGGCATCTCCTGTCTCAACAGCATCAAGGGTTCTGCCACCCATCTCTCCCGGCTCGTTGCCGCCCTGCTCGATTATCACCAGTTGGAAAACGGACTGATGAAGCTGAACCCTGTAGATTTCTCGCCTGCCGACATGTTCCGCCAGTGTGCCGGAGAGATGCAGATCCTGAGCCGTGAGAAGGGATTGGAACTGCATCTGGAGCTCGATGGCATCAGCAGTCCGCAGACCTACTACCGTGCCGATGCCTTCCGTATCCGTCAGATACTCAACAACCTGGTGAGCAATGCCATCAAGTATACCGATAAGGGCAGCGTCACCATCCAGGCATCCATCAGTCCCCAGCACCTTCTTACCTTCTCGGTAAGGGATACCGGCAAGGGCATGACCACCGAAGAGCGCCAGAAGGTATTCCAGGCGTTTACCCGTCTGAAGAGTGCCCAGGGCATCGAGGGCACCGGTCTCGGGCTGAACATCACCCAGGAACTGGTCAATCTGCTCCAGGGCACCCTGCGTCTGGAATCCGTCAAGGACAAGGGCAGCACCTTCACCGTCACCATTCCGCTTGCCTTAGGCACCGCTCCTGCAGCAGAAGAGGCAGAAGAGCAGAAGCCGCTCACCCCAGCCAAGCCCCATTTCGAAAATCACAAGATACTGCTGCTCGATGACGACCCGTTGCAGCTCCGTCTGCTTCAGGAGATGCTGAAGAAGCTGGTAGGCGACAGCTGGCAAGTCTTTGCCTGTCTGCATGTAGCCGAGGCGCTCACCGTGCTCCACAACGAGCATCCTGCGCTGATGATGATGGATATCGAAATGCCCGAGATGAACGGCATCAGGATGATTCAGCACATCAACCACAGCCACATGAAGGTAGTAGCGATGACCGCCCACGATGCCAGCATCATCAGAGAGTTGAAAGAAGCTGGTTTCGACGATTGCCTCTTCAAGCCGTTCAGCACAGAGAAACTGAAAGAAATCCTCGGATTAGAGGATACTGCATCAGCAGCAGAGGATATGGCAGAGGAAACAAGGGATATCGCATCAGAAGCAGAGGATATGGCAGAGAAAACCAATAAGAATTCCCGCTTTGCACCCCTCCTGACCTTTGCAGAAGGCGATCCGGAGGCAGAAGCCGAGATACTCAGCACCGTCAAGCAAGAGTTGTCATCCCATCTCCAAAACCTCCAGCAGGCAACAGAAGGCGAGTTATCAATAGAAGCCATCGGCAAGACAGCCCACAAGCTCCTCCCTATCGCCACGATGATAGAGATGGAGAGCCGCCAGCACATCGCCGCCCTCGCTCCCGAGCATATCAGCGATCTGTCAGAATCTCAGATAAGAGCCTACACCCAGGCCATCATCGCCGACCTGAAGGGGCTTTAAAGGTAAAAAAGTAAAAAGGTAAAAAGAGCACCCTAGCTTAACATTCCGCTAGGCTCTTTTTACTTTTTTACTTTTTTACCTTTTTACTTTTCACACAGTTCCCAATATCGCTGAGCAAGGTCGTGGATGAACTTCCGTCCTCGCTCGGTCCATACGAGATAGGTATGGGTGTAGGCTCTGCCCATCTTCTCCTGTCTTCCATCGCTCTTCGGGTCAAGGAAGGCGCTGTAGCGGGTACGGCTCTTCGCCAAGCCCATGTGGGCGTAATCGGCATAAAGAAGATACTGACCGCTCTGGTAATACTGGATATGCAGGGCGCAGAGCAAGCGGTTCAACTCCTGGGCTGTGATGCCGAGTTCCTTCGCAATCTGCGTAGTAGTGAAGCAGGAAACAGAATCGAGAACGTTATCGCTATAGAGCGCTTTCGGCAAAAGATTACCCACCTGATTCTCCAACTGTATGATGTTCTCACCATTCTTGGCGTTGCGAACCACCTGCTCATCTACCACATCATTCAATCGGCGGATTTCCGTATCCTGTTCGCCGATAAGCTTCTTCTGCTGCTCAATCTGCAGACGCTGCTTCTTCAGCAGATTCTCCTTCTCCTTGAGCGTAGCACGGAGGATTTCTTCCGCATGTCGGATTGTCTCCTCATCGCTTTCTCCCTGCTGAACCGGAATATAACCACCCGTCTTGCGAATCTGTGGCAGCACATCAGCCGTAACCCAGTTCTTGAACTTCACGGCAGTAGAAAGCTTAGAGCCGAGAACTAAAGCATAGAAACCGCTCTCGTTGACATAGAGCATCTGAGTACGCCGCATCGCTGTGGTTCCATCCTTCTTCAGACCGGTTGCCACCCATGTACGGCGTTTCGCCGTATCAAGTGGTTTAACTAACTGATCTACAGCATCATTCGCTCTCTTATACCCCAGTACATTACAGAGATCCTTTGCACAGAACAATGGCTCCCCATTCTCATCGGTCAAGGTACGAACCTTACCGAATTCAGAGTTTTCAAACACGACAGCAATTGCTACCTTCTTATCCATTTCTACTTTATTTGTATTAACTGACTTTTCCATAATAATTTGTTTTTAAATTAATCACTAAAAATTCAACATTCAACACTCAACATTCAACATTAAATGATCGTAATCCAAACGCTCTCCTCTCTTTCCCTTGCTGCGGTAATGGCATTCATGAGCCTGTGCAGCCAGATGCGGGAATTGAAGACGGCACCTTGTAATTTATTTTCACCTACTAGAATGCAGCCCTGCGTATCATCAGGATAATTACCGGCATGAATGCGGATGCCCTCAAAATCAGGAACACCCTGCACCAGCGGAAGCCACTTCTTAAACCTTGGCGATTTCGAGATAACCACAGGATATGAGCCCTCCGGTATCGCCGTATGACCCGGTATCTTGCGGGCTTTCTTACCCGATACCCTACTGTACCGTCCATCCTCCTCTTCCGGTTTCAGTTCGATACCCAGGAGGTTTCTCCACGTAGGCTCCAGGGTATCACAGAAGTAATGCTCCTTGTCCAACTTCGCCTTATCGAAGCTATGTTCAAAGATACGCTTGTCGCCTATTTTTACCCCCGAACACCAGGTACGCTTCACATCCTTATCGTTCAGGATATAAAGATGACCTATCGTATAAGTCTTCTTTTTTGCTATTCTTTTTACTACTATTTCCATAACTCAAACTCCATTAAGATTCTAATATTTTTACCTCTTTACCATCCTTGCGGTTACGTAGCTTTTCAAAACTGAATAACTGAATACTGATTACGTCACCCGTTACACCCTTAGGCGGAATCTTCCGGATATAGTTACGGTTCACCCAATTACGCAACATAGAAGGAGTGCCCTTCTTATCCATACCCAACTGCGAGCGGAGATATTCAGCCTGCTGGAAATTAAAGACATCAGGCAACGACTGCAACAGATTTGCCGGTCCACGCTTGCTCGATTTCTCGTTCGAAAAGTTCGCCCTCTTGATGGCATCACCGAAGAAACGCATCTTACAGTAGAGGTCGTAACGCTCGCTCCAGCGGATGAACTCGTCAATCTCCGGCTCCCATTTGCAACCGTTCGCCACATACAGCACACACGCCTTCAGGTAGGCGATGACGTTGGCACGGAAAGAAAGATTCTCGTAAACCCGGTCCTGAGAGAGGCGTGAAAATTCCGCATTCTCATCCTTCAGTTTAAGAGCAAGCTGGAATGCCTCAGGGCAGTCAATCAGTCCCCTGGCGTTGTTCAGATTCTCGATATAAGGCTTCAGCGCCTCACGGTAAGCATCATTGTAATCGCCGTAAACAGGCATTTCATCACCGATTTCACGCTCCGGAATGGTACAGAAATTGATACGGCTTATCGGACCGTCTGTCAAAACTTTTGAGAAGTAACGCTGCCCTTTCTGGATGGTGGTAGATGCATTCCAGTTGAACCTTATCGTTACCCTTTCTGTCACACTTTGAACGCCCACGCGCTGTTGGCCAAAGAGGTTGAATGGATCAAAGGCGAGGCACATGATGCGGAACTGCTGGTTGCCGCTACCCCGGAGAGCATCAAACTGGTCCAGCTCGTTAAGCGAAGTATAGAGGAAACGCCCCTGCGCCTCAGCGGTTCGCATCACGAATGCCGGACTGGTCATATCGGCATCAATCTCCTGGATAACGAGATTATCCGGTCGCTTGCGCTTATCCTTGTTGGCACCCTTGCGCGTCACCTCCTCCTTCCATTCTTTCTCACGTTTCAGATTCTCTGCATCCCGTTTTCGGATATCCTCCATGATATATCTAATCGGCTTATCCACAGACGATTTACCTGCACCCGTACCAGCCAACAAACAAGTAGACAGCGTAGCCTCATGCACTACATTATCAATATATCGGAAGCTCGTCTGCCAGAGATGCGTAGCGAGCGGTGGAAAGATAGCATGCGCCACAGCCGGCTTATAAATCTCCGGTGTCCGAGATATCAGCAGTTCCACCAGCTTCGGCAGTTTCTCCGGCATCGCTGGCGGTTCCGGATAATCCTCCTCGCTACTATTAACTGTTAACTGTAAACTATTAACTTGCTCAGCCCTTTCAACTTTTAACTGTAAACTATTAACTTGCCGGCTGGCCTGTTCTGCGGTGGCATTGATGCGGATAACGTCTCTCGACATCGGCTTGCAGCTGTCAGCATATTTCGCATAGAAATCATGTATCAGCTGATGGCAGTCATCCTCCTGATAGTAGCTTGGCATTTTCGTCCTCACCACCTTCATCAGTTCCTCCTCGCTCATCACCCTCGAAGCGCCTGCGCTCATGATAGCGAGCAGCGAAGAGTGCCGAGACCCGACGGTATCAATCGCCATTCCCTTCAGTCCCGCTGATTCCTGAAACAGATCAAAGGCTATCAGATTCTTCTCACTGGCCTCTCCCAGTTCACCAGTGCCATAATTGCCTCCAGGATTCCCGAAATGAGAATCATCAGCATGATTGCTATTACCAGATTGGGCAGGCTGAACAGCAGTGCCAGCAGGAGCAGCATAATCGCCATGATTGCCCGAAAGTCTATTGTTTTGAACGTTGTCATTACTATTACTATTAACTGTAAACTGTAAACTATTAACTTTTGCATCCCCTCTTCCGTCCATGGTCAGCCCACGGTCGAGAAAAGCCTGTCTGCGCTTCAAAATCTCTTCATTACTCAGCACCGCGCACCACATTTTAGACCGGTAGATTTCCGAGTCCTTATCCGTCAGGAAAATCATCCTTTCGGGTGTGATGCAGCTTTCATCATAAGGCACGCCCAGCGCCTCACAATACGCCTTCTGCGTCTCCTCGATAGTCATCCCAATCGGCATTCTAATCCCGATATGCAGCTTTTTGCGAGCGCTATAACAGAGATGCAGCAACGAGCCATTCCAGATACCCGAAGAGCAGTTCAGCTCGCGCGCCTTCTCAATCGCCTTCTCCACATACTCCTTATCATCCACATCGATAATCGTCTGGAAGAGAAAGCTTTCCGGCAAGGCATTCTCCTGTCTGCGCACATTATTCTTGAACATACCGTAGTGCGGACAGAAGAAAGGCAGCTCACTCTTGAGCCTCTCCTGCGCCTTCTTCACCGCCTGCGCATCGTTCAAATCCACTCCGTCAATCGGCAATTCACCCCGAATCTGCTGAATCATCTTCTTGATTTCCTCCGACCCGATGACCTTATCATAAGTATCGATATTGTAAGAAAAAACTTTCCCCTTATTTCCCTTACGATAAGGATTAATTGCCACTACATGTACTATCTCCATTTTACCTCCATATTTTATTAATCGAACATTTCGCTGTTAATCATGATATACCCTGATCCATAGCTTACATTGATAGGAAGAATCAGCGAGTTATCCGAAATCTCCTGGACCCCGTTCGCCTCGAAAAGCGAAGCATTCTCGGCATCATTCAGTCTGTTCTTGACGAACCCTAGCACCCATTTTGCCGCAATCTTCTCGGCGGCAACATCCTTGTCAACAAGGTCCTTCACCAGCTGTTCATCGCAGAAGTTGATATCCGCATTCACGTTCTCAGCCTCCGCTTCTTCCTTCCCCATTTCCTGGTTCTCGAAGAAGAGGTTATACTTGATTTTCATATTCTTCATCATCACGATGTTCAGATTTTTCAGTTCCCCCTCCGAGTCAGCAATCGTCTCATAGAGTTTCTGTACCGACTTCTTGAAGATGTTCTTTACGTCCATCAGACAGTAATAGATTTTCCCGTCAATCACCACCACCCTCAGTTTTCCGTACTGCGGATGAGAAAAATAAAAAGGTTTCATTACTTTCATTTTCAATTTTCCTTTTTTAAAGTTGGGCGCTCCCACAACGGTTGATGTGCCTATACACAAAAGCCCCCGAAACTCAGACCAAGTTGGTTCTGAATTCCGGGGGCAAAGGTAGGAAGAATGTTTGGTTCCTACTTGGTAGTCGGTTGGTAGGCTACCAACTGGTATTACCCTACAATTCGCTCCAATTTCTTATAATAAAGCATAGCAGCTTTAGTATCACAGTGCTTCTGATAGGCACTCTGCAAAGCACCTTTATCACAATGCCACAACTCAGCAAAAGGCTTCCACATGCACATTCTCTGCACCTTCCCCGACAGGAATGCAACAATCACGCTACGCTGAGTCCACGACTGGTTCCTCAAGGCATAGGATGCCCCTAGGATACCAGCTTCAGAAAGCCTATCCAACAAGTTTCTCATCTCTGGAAAATCCAAAGATATAGGCAACAACGGCTCATTCCCACAAGCCCTATTATTGTCAACACCACAAAGAGAAGATTCCATCTCTCTTATCATCACCTCCAAGGTACTAGCCTCGGTCATTACTTTTTTCAACTGCGCTTTCAGGTTATTAATTTCTGTTAAAATTATTTTTTCAGTCTTCATAGAGTATTTATTAAATAAATACCGATTTTGACGTGTTCGTTCCGCATAAGGCCTTACACCAAAATTGCCCATGCAAGATCGGTTTTTGGTTGATAAATAGACAAAAAAATGCCCGTCTCCAACAAGTGAAAACTCGTCAGAGGCGGGACATTCATTTATCTTTCAAATACAAAGGTATAACAATTTTCTCGAATTACAAAGAATTTCTGAAATAATACTAAGAAAAACTCATTTTTTCTTTCGTTTTAAAACTAAATCACATAAAAAGTGAATTTCTTAGATATATTTGTTCTTGAACCACATGCGAAAGTTCAGTAAAGAGTCCACTTGAAAAAGTCATTTTTACGAAAACGTGCCATTGATTGTCAATAAGTTACAAAGACAAAAAATATGATTCGGGACTTTTTCAAGTGGACTCAGTAAATTTACGGTAGGTGCATCGCTCTGCACAATCCTTATTTCATTGCAATCTTGATAGAATCCTTACCCACTTTGGCGATAACCAAAGACTCGGATACAGCATAAGAGGCTGAACCATTTGCTGCAACCGTAGAGCCGAGATACTTACCGTCAGCAGCGAAGAACTTCACCACCTCGCCATCGTCAAGACCAGAGAGGCTGACGATGCCATCATGAGCCGATGCCACCACGCCACGTGTTCTTACCTGGTTGATGTTGGTACCATTATCCAGATTAGCGTTAATCCAATACAGCGTAGCCTCCGCCTTATCAGATACTTTATATCCATCTGCTGTAGCATAAACAGAAATCTTGTAGGCTGCAGAAAGAGTAACCTTGCCCTCCTTGTTATAAGCATTAGAAGCCATATCAGCATCCGTAATTGTATAATGATACTCGGCGCCAGCTGTTTCGCTAGCGAACTTCAACTCTCCTGATGCGTAAGAAATAGATGGTGTAGCACATTGAGTAACTGGCTTGGTATCATCACCAGATTCACTTGGGTTCCAGGCGTAGATATATTTATAATAAGAACCTAGAGTTTTTTTATAATCCTCTAGGTATTCGCTTGGCACGTTAAATATGCAAGTCGTAGAGATAGATGCATCCGATAAATTTCTCGGTGTACTACCCTTAAAATACATGGTTTCAAGACGACTACAATGCTCGAAACAAAAAGCACCCAGCGATGTAACAGATGAAGGGATAGTAACAGAAGGCAAACTACTACATTTGCTGAAGCAAGACATTCCTATTGATATTACAGATGATGGAATCGTAACAGAAGTCAAGCTACTACAACCACTAAAACAAAACTGCCCCAACGAAGTAACAGAAGACGGAATCTTGACAGAAGCCAAGCTACTACAGCCACTAAAACACTGATATTCCAATGATTTAATAGCAGAAGGAAGGATAACTGAAGTCAAGCCACTACAATTATAAAAACATTCTTGTCCTATCGATGTAACAGATGAAGGTATAATGATAGAAGTTAATTTACTACAGTACCAAAAGCACCTCTCCCCAAGAGATGTAACTGACGACGGAATCGTAATAGAAGCTAAACTGGTACAATTATAGAAACAACCATCACCTAAGGATGTTACAGCTGAAGATATGGTAACAGAAGCCAAGCGACTACAATTATAGAAACATTCTTGCCCCATCTTTGTAACAGATGAAGGAACGTTTATAGAAGCCAAATTACTACAATCTTTAAAACAATAATTTCCCAGAGATGTAACAGACGAAGGGATAGAAACAGATGTTAAGCCACTACATCCCCAGAAAGAATTATCCTCAAATGAAGTTACAGAATATGTATTTCCATCTTTCGCTTTAATATTTTCCGGAATCACAATATCACCTGTATATTTTTCGGCATTAGCAACAAGTGAGGCTGTTTTGGAGTCGGAATTTAGTAAATATTTAAAGCCATCAATTACTTCGTAACTGACACCAGCTAAAGCGTTGCCAGTCATCATAATCATCATAACTAGCAAAATGACAGTACGCTTAGAAAAGCCGTTTGACACTTTACGGACATATAACCCCGTACATTTAAATAAAGTAAAATTTTTCATAATCTTAATTGTTAATTTTCAAAATTATAGTATATAGTGAATCGATTCCAATAGCAATGTAATCTCGCCATTCGGTTTATTCTACAATTGCAGAAATTTCATAACTTTTAGTACTGTCCGAACGTCTTAGTTCTTCCCTCAACACAAAAGGTTCCTTGTCTCGGCTTACACTGATTCTTACATAGCTATCACTCGTTGATGTTACAACAGCCGCACTATACACTCTCAGGAAAACTTCTTGCCCCTTTTTAAAAGGCCCAAAAGTTCCTTCCCAGCTAGGATTCTTGGTACTAAAATGCTCCTCTTTTTTATCTCCCTGGCATTGTATCGATACGCCCAAAGCTGATCTATTTATATTCATATGAACCTCATACTTCACATAATAGCGAGCCTCCTCTTGAGCAGGTTCGTCATAATGATCATCATCACTTGAACAACTAACAAGGCAACTAGAGCAAACCATAAGAAGAACACAAAACAATTTTAATATATACTTTTCCATAATTTATGTTTATATCATTATTTACTTAATCTCATCACTATTCATATCAGCCATTTTTTTCATTAACTCACCCATCTCGCTTTTCAGTTTCTCGAGTTGTCTATCACGTCTTTCTTCTTTGGATAAAGTCGTAATTGTCAGGTCGAGTTTCAACATAGCTTTAATTGTGAGAATTATTTTGTGTTTGCCTTTCGTTGAGTTAGGAACAGAAACCCAGAAATCACCACACGGAAGCTGATTAGAATAAACCTGCATAGACGTAACTAAATCTTCGGAACCATTCGTCAGATTTAGTTTACTAACATCCCTTGCACCAATACTTTCTATTAATTTAACAAATACCTCACGCCCATTTCGATGTTTCAAATCAAACGTCTGTCCATCAAAATCTACCAAAAGAGTATCATCAAGTTTACGAGTTCGCTTCTCACCCAAATCTATATTTACACCTTGATTTTTAAGGTTTTGCGCCTCCATATGATTGAGTATTTCTTCTGGCACAAGTTTCACCTTCAAGCCCAAATGGAGTTTGTCATTAATCGTATTGAGCTGAAGATATTTATTACTAGTTCCACCAACGGTATTCACAAACCATCCATGCCCGATAGATTTCATGTATTTAGCAAACTGGAGATAGGGTTCTTTCGTAAATACAGGCAGATGAGATATCTCAAGAGCGACTTTACTCAATCGTTCTCCTCCAATAAGCCTAAGCACTTCCAGATACGTAGATTCACTCGTATGATGGAATATCCATCCATGCTCAGGAACCCATACCAGAAGTTTATCTGATTTATTTCGTTGCCTCATCGTTGGTACTACTAATAATTATTAAATGCAAAGGTAAACAAAAAAGCGTAACGATGTTCTGCAAGTTACATATTTAACGTTACTTTAACTTTGTGCAGAGAAGCGCAAGTCCGCTAGGCGTTCCTATGGGCATGAGCAGTTACAACTAAACCGCCCATTGTTAAAATAATCTGGAGAAACTGCTACAGAAATGGAATCAACTAATTTATGCCTCAAAATCACGCTGGTAACCCAACGTGATTTTGAGGCATAATGCATATTATTTGTTTCATTGCAATCTTGATAGAATCCTTACCCACCTTGGCGATAACCAAAGACTCGGAAACAGCATAAGAGGGTGTAACTTAATATACTACCCACTCATTAATTTAGTGTAAACTTGCATTTAGGAAAGTTCGAACACCCATAAAAAGAGCCATATCTTCCATTGCGTAAAACTAACTGGCCACCACATTGTGGGCAAACACCTTGCCTTATTAAGTTCTTTGCTCTATATTGCCTATCTTTAACATTCTGCTTGTGCTGTCTTATTTCTTCCTTATTTGCTATTGTGTAATACCGTTGAATAGAATTGATAATCCAATCAATTTGTGTAGCATTTAGAATAATGTCTTGATATTGAGATATTGCCCAATTCAAGTTGCATCTGTTTACAACTATATGGTTACTGACATGAACTTTCAACTCTGCAGAATTATTAAATACAACAATCGGAATAAAAGGGAAATCAACAGGACATTTAAACAAATGGCGAAGAAATCTTACATGCCCCTCATTCTGCTTTATCGGATTATAAAATTGGTGTTTACTTTTGTAGATGACCTGAGTCCAATATTCTGAATTCTCTCCACCTAATATCCAACCTTTATAACCCTTTGTCTCAATGACGAATACCCCATAAGGTGACACTACAATATGGTCAATTTGAGTTGAGCGTCCATTACTCTCAAACAACAAATTGTTGAATATTGTGTATTCGTCAGACAGCTGCAACATTTTCTTATGCACCAACTTCTCGGAATATTTACCTTTCCACATTGGCATCTTCAATTTTATGAAGATTACTAATGCAAGAAATACTACTAAACAAACTATACCCATATTTTACCAAACCTAACATATTTGTTTAATCCATTTTATGTACTTAAGAGAAGCTTCGCATAAGTTCTGTAAACTAAAGCTACATACTACCCATACGCCCTGTTTTAGGATGTATGGGTAAGTGCAAATGATGCGGCATTCCAGATAATGCTGGTATCCAATCCTACCTGTCCAAGGAAACTTCATCTGCAACAGATGCAGCCACGGAGATCATTCGTTTCTCCAGGCAGTTCCTTATCCTTTCAGCTGCTGTAACTGACTCTCCGACAATCCTGTTATTTCCATCACCGTGGCAGCATCCATACCATTTGCCAGCATCTTTCTGGCAATCTCAAGGCTTCGCTTGTTCATGCCCTTTTCCATGCCTTCAGCCAAGCCCTTTTCCACTCCTTCTGCCAAGCCCTTTTTCATTCCTTCAGCCAAGCCCTTTTCCATGCCTTCAGCCAGGCCCTTCTCCCTGCCTTCAGCCAGGCCCTCTTCTTTACCTTCTCGCTTGGCGGTATCTATCGAATTCTTGATATCACGATATGCCATCTTGCTGGCTTCATACTCCCGCTGCTCCTGTGGAGTGAATTTTGCAATCTCGGCTTCTTCGAAGAGGCGGTCGAAGACCTTGTCGCATAACGCCTTAGGGCGCTGGGTAAGCTTGTAGAGATTCTTTAGGGCATAGAGCCACTTGTCGTAGAGCGTTTCCAACTCGTCCAGCGATTTGTTGAACTTGGCGATTTCCACGTAGATAAACTCCAGCTTATCGTAAAAAATCTTGTGCGTGGCAGTATCGCACAACTGCACATGATGGCGGATTTCTTCCTTATTGAAGGCTTCCTCGTTCATATTGAAGTTGAGTAGAGCAATTGTGTAGATATGGTTGAGCTTGAAATCCCATTCATTACCCTTGGGAGCCTGCTCACGGATAGGGAAAGTGGAATAGAACAGGGCACGGTCCTTGAAGTATGTCTGGTATGCATTCTGCATTTCCACGATAAACTTCTCGCCGTTTTCTCCTTCGCAATATACATCGAAGATGGCCTTGCGGTCGGTATATACATCTCCCACGTGCTCCGGGTTCAGATACTTCACGTCCTTAACAACCTGTCTTCCGTTGAACAAGCTGTTGAGGAAACAAATCAGCAAATCCTTGTTGGGAGCTGATCCGAAAATTCGCTTGAAACCGAAATCGGTCAACAAACTGATATATCTTTCTTCTACCTGCTTCATAATCCCAATGTTATTAATATTTCTATTGCATCAGCAAAGTTACGATTTTATTTTCATACCTGCAAGAGTTTTCTGATAAAAATTGAGAAAATGTTTATAAGTGCACGAAAAATATAAGAACAATCCTTTCTGCAATTGCCTTGTTCCGTATTCAGTATTCAGTTATTCAGTTTTTTTTTAAACCCTTACATGGATAAAGGGTTTGAAAACCCGGAAGAAAGGGATTGGTTATTTT
>JAJWJX010000090.1:0-7203 GCA_021623045.1 Segatella copri
ACATACGGTAGAGATGGGTACGGGAAGAGAAGCCGCACTCGGCAGAAATGATGTCGTTGTTGTAGTCGGGATAGTCGAGCATCATCTTCTTAGCAGCCTCAAAACGTACCTCGGCAAGCCAGATGCGGAAGGTGGAATTAAGGCATGAAGTGAAGTAGCGTGACAACTCGTTCTTGGAGATGTTCAGCGAGCGTGACAGGGTGAACATGTTTACTGTGGTGTCTTTATAGCCCAACTCTTCGCACCACTTGTCAAGCTTCTCCTTTATAAATGTCTGACAATCCCGAAAAATTCGGCTGTAAGTTTTCTTTACCATCCGTATACACTGCATCCAGCCCATCGGAGCTTTCCAAAATAGCTACTGCCTTTTATCATTTCCCCTATTCAGATTTCGGAGAATTAAAGCCTTTATCGTTCCTATTCGCTCAATATGGCTTTACCTTTTGAGGTAAGCAAATATTTCTGTTTTGGATGTTTGGGCTGTTCTGGGAATTTCATAGATACAAGCCCTTCGTCCAATGCAGGAGTAAGATAATTCCTCAAGAAATTTACCCTGTCCTTCAAATTCAAAATGGACATGATTTCCTTTACTGAATATTCATTATCATTCATTATTGAGACAAGCTCATGAACTTGTTGGGTACTTGTTGGGTACTTGTTGGGTACTTGTTGGGTACTTGTTGGGTTGCTGTGGGGTAGCTGTGGGGTAACGACCACACTGCTTCTATTATATTTAAATACGACCCATACAAAGTTACCATCCGTATTAATCTCTGGAGTAGGCAATCCAACTCGCTTACATTCGTCCACCATAGTACTGATGCCACGTCCCCAACTTTCCAAAATTTTACTTTTGTAGAGTACATTGGCAATAATTGGATTCTGCGGTTTGGAATCATGCTCCTCCATCAGACGCTCTATAGGCAAGTCGGCAGGGAAAGTCCCCGTATTTCTAATTTCTACTCGATTATCATAAATAGCAATGCTGACAGAACTGCCAGGGTGATGATAAGACCTATGGCAAAAAGAGTTGATACAGCATTCTCTCAAAGCCTTGTAAGGAATGCTCAGTTCTTCCTCACGATAAAGACCATTTATCTTGCCAGACAATGAGAGGTGCTTGAAGAAGAATGCCATTGCTACATCAAGCAGTTCATATATGTTGCCTTCTGCACGTTGGTTGTCGATAAATTCATCCTTTGTAGTTCCCTTAAAGCGTGCCATACGAAGCAGGCATTGTGGATAATCATACAGTTCTTTCCCAAACAATACGGCAGCGGCATTGTTCAACCTTCCATCATTGAGCAAACGAAATTTCTTCAAGATGACAGGAATATCCTCACGTATTGTCGTTTCAGGGAGTCTTCCGTTTCTTATTCCCTCACGAACAGCACCGAGAATAGCATTCTCGTCTAAATCGGCTATTTTCAAGTCCGGATTAATCATCGCTTCCCAGCCATACTTGCCTCCTCGTTCCATCAGTAAGTGATTGTAACGTTCCTGTGGCATGACGGTAGTGGTGCTTTCTATTCGCAGATAAGCTCTTCCTTTGTATGTGAAAGGGCGCATAAAACATTGCTCCTCTACAAAAATGACTATGACATATTTTTCTGTGTCAGGAATAGTAACATAGGTGATTTCTAAATCCACAAAAGGCTCTATGCGATTGAGTGCTTCTGCAATAGAACGCTTTGTACTGTCAGATACCGTTTGTCCTATAATTCTTCCATCATCCCTTACTCCATAAAGAATTGTGCCACCCTCACCATTGAGAAATGCGCATAGGGTCTCCATCGAACGGTCTAATTGACCTGTCGATTCCTTAAACTCCAAGCTATTCCCCTCTTTCTTGGTTATTAGGGTTTCTATATCTTGATATGTCATATATGCAAATTTTGTTACCATTAGGAATACAAAGATACAGCTAAATTTCCGAAATTGTGTATTTCTGCAAAAATCTTAATGATTATTAAGCTATCTTCTCCATTGTTGCGCCTTGGGACAGCTACCGAGGCAAGTACGTTGGCAAGAATATCACCGACAATATCTATGATACTATCCACCATACAACCATATCATCCACCCAACGGTGTATTTTGAATAAAGGGTCTATACACCCTTTTGTCGAGGTGTATAGACCCTTGGAACAACCGCAAAGTATGGGTTGATTGCCGTTAGGCGTTATAATGACTGTTAATCACCATAATACCAGCCGTCTTCCATTTCTGGTCTACCACTGTCACCTTTTCCTTGCTGCATAGTAGATGCTGCAAGGAGGGTGCAAGAGGTGATGTTTACCACCTGTATCTCTGGCTTTGTATATTCTTTCTTTTTCATATCCTTTTGATTTTAAAATTCTTTACTTAACCATGATTTTATAAGTCTTGCTGCCACGCTTCACGATGTTCAGACCCTTCTGCAGACCATTGGTACGACGACCATTCGCATCATAGTATTCTGCATTGGCATCGTTGCTGATAGCGTTGAGGTTGTCAATGGCAGTAGTGCCATCACCCTTTCCGATGCTCAGCATGGCTGCTCTTGCCAGATATTCATTGGCAGGATGGATGTATGCACGCATCGGTTTGATGCCCACGCCATTGCCATCATCCAAGTCAGAGACACGCCAGAACTTATTCTTACCGATGATGTAGTCGTTTTTGTCAAGACCCTGATTGTCTTTGCCGCCAATCTTGGTGAATGAACCTACGAGGTTGACATCTGTGTTTGTTCCAGCTACTGTTGGGGCAGTTGCAATTTCTGCATTGCTTGCAGAAAGACTAAGTGATGTCTTACCCTCATTCATCTTGAAGAGCACCGGAGTGCCGGCAGGAATTTCTGCTCCTTCGTAACTCTCAAGGGTGATGCATTCATTATCATTGTCAATACCTGTGAGACGATAGAACTTACATTCTGTTTCCTGGCTCTGGTCAATGGCGAAAGGCAAGCAGAGCGTTGCCCAGATAGTGCCAGCCTTCATTGTGCGGTTGTAAGATGCAGCCTTGGCTGCGAATGGCTCGTAAGCCACAAAGTCCTTATCGTCGTCAAGAACGAGATTATCCGTAGCAAGAGTTTCTCCCGCTGCTCCTATCTTCTCATCGCCATTCTTGCCTACCAGCTTAGTGAAATAGCCAGTCTTGTAGTTGGCGTAGTTATGGTCTTTCTTGCTCGGGGCATAGTCTTTGAGATTTGTGCAATTTTCGAACATGTAAGAACCGTTAGTTACCTTGTCTATTACAAACTTGTCGTTGACGTAAATGGTTGTGAGAGTTGAGCAATAAGAGAACATAGAGCCCATATTTGTCACCTTTTTTGTATTGAAATTAGAGACATCGAGAGAGGTGAGTTTTGAACAATTATAGAACATCCAGTTCATATTAGTCACATTTTCTGAGTTGAAGTTTGTAACGTCAAGAGAGGTGAGAGCTTTGCAGTTATAGAACATATAGCTCATATTCGTCACCTTCTCAGTATTGAACTTAGTAACGTCAAGAGAGGTGAGTTTTGAGCAGCCACAAAACATATTGCGCATATCCGTCACCTTTGCGGTATTGAAGTTGGTGACGTTGAGAGAGATGAGTTCTGAGCAGTTATAGAACATATTGCTCATATTCGTCACCTTTGCGGTATTGAAATTAGTAACATCAAGCGAGATGAGTGAAGAGCAGCCATTGAACATATCGCGCATACTCGTCACATTCTCGGTATTAAGATTCTCTATGCCTTCTATTTGCGTCAGATTTTTGAAATTCACGAACCACGCATAACAATTCGTAGGTCTTGCATTGGCAAACGAGGCTTCGAATACAACTTTGGAAATTTTACTGGCGTAAGTGAACCATTTTGGCCAATTCTCGCCACTATTGAGTTCATACTCATTTTCACCCAAAGTCTTCTTGGATGCGAGAAAGAAGGTCAGCGTGCCATCAGCATATTTTACCCTAGGGATTGCACGACTAAAATATCCACCTTCTATTTTGGCATAGGTCTTGTCGGTAGCCTTGTCTGTCCATACTTCTTCGCCTTTGAGTTTTTTACAATTGAAGAACATGAAGCGACTATCAGATACCTGGGTTGTTACAAACTTACTGCTGGCGTAGATGGTGGTGAGAGCTTGGCAGCCAGAAAACATTCTTAACATATTCGTCACCTTCTCAGTATTGAAGTTAGTGAGGTAGAGAGAAGTGAGAGCAAGACAGTTACTGAACATATAACTCATATCCGGCACTTTCGCGGTATTGAAGTTTGTGACGTCGAGTGAGGTGAGAGATGAGCAGCCAGAAAACATGTTGCGCATATTCGTCACATTCTCTGTATTGAAATGAGTAACATCTAGCGAGATGAGAGATGAGCAGCTAGAGAACATAAAACTCATATTCGTCACCTTCGCTGTATTGAAATGGGTAACATCTAGCGAGGTGAGAGATGAGCAGCCAGAGAACATTTTGCACATATCCGTCACATTCGCGGTATTGAAATGGGTAACATCTAGCGAGGTGAGAGATGAGCAGCTATAGAACATGCATACCATATTCGTCACATTCGCGGTATTGAAATGAGTAACATCTAGCGAGGTGAGAGATGAGCAGCTATAGAACATTTGGTGCATATTCGTCACATTCGCGGTATTGAAATGAGTAACATCTAGCGAGGTGAGTTTTGAACAGCCAGAGAACATGTAACTCATATCCGTCACATTCGCTGTATTGAACTTAGTGACGTCGAGAGAGGTGAGTTTTGAACAGTTATAGAACATTTCGTTCATCTTCGTCACCTTCGCTGTATTGAACTTAGTGACGTCAAGAGAGGTGAATTTTGAACAGCCAGAGAACATGTAACTCATATCCGTCACATTCTCAGTATTCAGGTATTCTAGGCCTGTAATTGTTTCCAAGTTTGTGAGATAATAAAAGAAACGGCGCAACGATGTAGGAGTGTATGAGCTAAAGCTCTTATCGAAAACAATGTGCACAATTGTGCCATTCCCTAATTTCTTATTGATATCAGTCACCTTCTGTTTATCTACCACCCAAGCACTATTGTTAGGAAGGGTTTCACCCACAAATTTCTTGAAAGTCAAAGTTTGGGTGGAGGATTCATACGTTGCTATATACTTAGAACTGGAAGCTTCTGTCTGCGCAACCATGCCGGCTGGCAGAAGCAACAACATGAGCAACATCAATGGGAACAGAGCGAATCTACGGATTATCGCCCCCCCCATTGTACATACGGTCGGCTTGCGACCCATTGGATTGATTGGTAAATCTTTTCATAAATTAATACTATTTTTGTTATTATATTTTATCGAGTATTTACTGAATACTGATTGCCATCAGACTGACTACCAGACCCACGAACGTGATGAACACCACGCCTAGGATGAGGCAGATATAGAAACGCCCTCTCCTGATGAAATCACCCAGGCTGAAATGATACATCGGGTGATCATCAAGATAGGTCCTGTATTCCCTCACCATGACATTAATCATGATGACTACATAAATGAGGAGGAACAGAGCTACTATCAGGATAGCCTGTTCGTCTTTGGCTAATGATTCTATTATACTTTTCATGGTGCAAATATAGTGTTTTTTTTTGAAACAAGGTGTCGCATTCCCCCCACTTGGTGTCGCATTGCTATCAAATAGGTGTCTCCTTCGTGGGGGAAGGAGACACCTTATACATACTTTTTAACAGTTTTTCTCTCTCCAAGCCGTAGGAGAGCAACCTTCTTTCTCTTTGAACATACGGTAGAGATGGGTACGTGAAGAGAAGCCGCACTCGGCAGAAATGATGTCATTACCGAAGTCGGGGTTCTCCAACATCATCTTCTTGGCAGCCTCAAAACGCACATCGGCAAGCCAGAGACGGAAGGTGGTATTGAGACAGGATGAGAGGTAGCGCGACAACGCGTATCTGTTGATATTCAACGAACGTGACAGGGTAATCATATTCAGTGCTGTATCCTTATAACCCTTGGCAGCACACCAGGCATCGAGCTTCTTACGGATGATTTCCTGCCGCCGTTCTGGCGACATGGTTTGTAAAGTTTCTTCCTTATCCATCAGTTCTGTATCCTGAAGTTCAGAAGCAGAATCGTCTCCCCTGCTTTCCATGGCAGCATTCTCCTCTTCCTCCTTATCCAGAAGTTCTTCGGTAGGCATGTAATTATAGCCCAAAGCCATGAAACTGAGCGTGAAGAAAAAGACGGCAAGCAGTCCCAGAGGTCCGATAACGTATAGAGATTCGGTAGAAAGAACAGCAAAAGGCATGGCTATAGCAGGCAGAAAAAGGACGAATACGCTGGCTCGCGCATATCTCACGTAAGGTAGGATATCGTAACCAGCCATCATCTCCAGCATCATCCTGCGCTTTTTGATTTCCACCATTACCATATAGATGCAATAGGCTACGTTGATGCCGAACAGGACAATCATCACATAAATCCAACTGCCGATATGGAAGTTTCCGCTCTGGATATAGCCGATGCAGAAAGCAGCCAATATGGCGGCATAGATGCTGGCGCAGACGATGTTCATCTTCCGGCGGTTGGCATGCGTTGCCTCGATATTGTAAATGCCGATAGCGATGAGCGAGAAGCAAGGAGGATAGACCAGCATATTGAAAACGGCTCCCACAGAATCGCCTTGCGCACGGAAGCCCAAGAGCATCTGCATGAGATATTGCAAAGCCAGACCTACCATGGCTCCGAGAATCAGCCATCGTGAAACTTCATATCGCCGGTTCATCCACTTCATGTGCAATCGGGTAATACCCAGGATGAGGACATTCATGAGCATAAATAGAAAACAGGCGAACTGCAGTAAATATAATGTATCCATTTCGTTCTTATTTTTGTATTTGGCATCTGCCAAGATTATCGTTTAATCGTGTTAATATGTATGCAAAAGTACAAATTTTATTTTGAAATGAGGAAGGGAAAAGGAAAAAAGTGATTTTTAAAAAGAAAAAAAATGGTTTTATTAATCGGAAACAGGGGACAGGCGAAACGGAAACAGGGGACTAGCGAAACTAGAACAGCAGACTAGCGATAGGGAGAACAGTGGGCTGTCTAAGCCAAACAGCGAATGAAAACCGGTTTGCCAGGTTTTTCAATAACCGACAGAACTTTCGCAAGTTTTGCCCCACACGCCCTGAAAGGGCAGAAGCTCCTAGCCCAGGGCATCGCCCTGGGTATAATAG
>JAJWJX010000044.1:0-32485 GCA_021623045.1 Segatella copri
TGTTAGGGACTTGCACCCATTAGAATAAGCTCATGCCGAGCATACAACAAAAAGCCGTCCAGCATTGAAAAAATGCTGGACGGCCATATACTTAATCGTTAAGAGGCAACGAATTAACCGTTGTGCTTCTTCATGATCTTGATCAACTCAACAACCTTGTGTGAGTAACCAATCTCGTTGTCATACCAAGAAACAACCTTAACGAAGTTGTCTGTCAAGTAAACACCTGCGTTAGCGTCGAAGATAGATGTCAAAGCGCAACCCAAGAAGTCAGAAGAAACAACAGCATCCTCAGTGTAACCGAGTACACCCTTCAACTCACCCTCAGAAGCAGCCTTCATAGCAGCGCAGATAGCCTCCTTAGAAGCAGCCTTCTTCAAGTTAACTGTCAAGTCAACAACAGATACGTCCAAAGTAGGAACACGCATAGAGATACCTGTCAACTTACCGTTCAACTCAGGGATAACCTTACCTACAGCCTTAGCAGCACCTGTAGAAGAAGGGATGATGTTGCCAGCAGCTGCACGGCCACCACGCCAGTCCTTCATAGATGGACCATCAACAGTCTTCTGTGTAGCAGTTGTAGAGTGAACAGTTGTCATCAAACCTGTCTCGATACCGAAGTTATCGTTCAATACCTTAGCGATAGGAGCCAAGCAGTTTGTTGTACAAGAAGCGTTAGAAACGATCTTCTGACCATTGTACTTGTCAGTGTTAACACCGCAAACGAACATATCAGCCTGGTTACCGTTAGCGTCAGCCTTAGAAGGAGCAGAAAGTACTACGTACTTAGCACCAGCCTTCAAGTGCTTCTCAGCCTTGTCATAAGCGAGGAAGAGACCTGTAGACTCAACTACGTACTCAGCACCAACCTCATCCCACTTCAAGTTCTCTGGATCACGCTCAGCAGTAACACGGATGTGGTTACCGTTTACGATCAACTCGTTCTTCTCAACGTCAGCCTCGATAGTACCGTCGAACTGACCGTGCATTGTATCATACTTCAACATGTAAGCCATGTAATCTACTGGGCACAAGTCATTGATAGCTACTACCTGTACTTCCTTTGCGTTCTCAGCCTCAACTGTAGAACGGAATACGAAACGACCGATACGGCCAAATCCGTTAATACCAATCTTAATCATTGTTCTTAATATTTAAATTAAAAGTTTAATAAAATTACTTTTTTAACTGCTTTCGAGCGTTCATCTGATGCTGAAACATTCAAAATTTCACGCCTTAGAGCATTTTTTCTTCTTTTCGAGCGCAAAGTTACTAATTTTTTTCTAACTTTGCAACCAGAATGAGTATTAAATAAGTTAAAAAAGAATAGTAGAGCTTTAATATTGGCATTATTTTCACTCATTACATGCCATACTGACAACTCCATATTGCAAAAAGCAAAGAAAAAACTCTGCATTCTACACCTTATTATATATATAAGGAAAGAGAAATAGAAGAACTATCAAACTATAGTTTTAATTAAAAGATAAAAGTATGAGTAAATTTTTGAATGAATTCAAGGAATTCGCCATGCGTGGCAATGTACTCGACATGGCTGTCGGTGTTATCATAGGTGGTGCCTTTGGCAAAATCGTAAGCTCTGTTGTAGATGACGTCATCATGCCTCCTATCGGATGGCTGATTGGCGGCGTGAATTTCGCTGACCTCAAATTCACACTCCCTACCGTCAATGTAGCGGGTGAGGAACTGAAGGCAGCTACCATCAACTATGGTAACTTCCTCCAGACCTGTTTCGACTTCCTCATCGTTGCCTTCTGTATCTTCATGCTCATCAAGGTGGTGAACAAGGTATCCAAGAAGAAGGAAGAGGATAAACCGGCAGAAGCTCCTAAGGCTCCGGAACCAAGCAATGAAGAAAAGCTCCTCATGGAAATTCGTGATCTTCTGAAGAATCAGAAATAAAAAAAGTCGCCCTTTCGAGGCGACTTTTTTTATTCTGTTTATTCCCACTCAATTGTCGAAGGTGGTTTTGAAGAGATGTCATAACATACACGGTTCACACCCTTCACCTTATTAATAATCTCATTACTTACCTTAGCCATGAAATCGTAAGGAAGATGTGCCCAGTCGGCTGTCATTGCATCGGTACTTGTTACGGCACGCAAAGCAACCGGGTGCTCGTAGGTACGCTCATCACCCATTACACCTACTGAACGGACAGTAGAAAGCAATACGGTACCAGCCTGCCAGATCTGATCGTAGAGAGAAACCTCGATCTCGCCATTCTGCATGTCAGCAGGAACACCGGCAGCCAGGACGCGACGAGCTTCCTCACCACTCAACTTCACCTTGTACTCACGCAAGCCACGGATATAGATATCGTCAGCATCCTGAAGGATACGTACCTTCTCAGGAGTGATATCGCCCAAGATACGGACAGCCAAACCAGGGCCTGGGAATGGGTGGCGGGTAATCAGGTGCTCTGGCATACCCATAGAGCGACCTACACGGCGAACCTCATCCTTGAACAGCCACTTCAAAGGCTCGCACAACTGAAGATTCATCTCCTTAGGAAGACCACCTACGTTGTGATGGCTCTTGATGACCTTACCGGTGATATTCAAACTCTCGATACGGTCTGGATAGATAGTACCCTGAGCCAACCACTTGGCACCAGTCTGCTTCTTAGCCTCAGCATTGAACACCTCTACGAAGTCGCGGCCGATAATCTTACGTTTCTCCTCAGGATCTGTAACACCAGCCAAATCAGCGAAGAACTTCTCTGATGCATCCACGCCGATTACGTTCAAGCCCAAGCACTTGTAGTCTTCCATCACGTCACGGAACTCGTTCTTGCGGAGCATACCGTGGTCAACGAAGATACAGGTAAGGTTCTTGCCGATAGCCTTGTTCAGGAGAACGGCAGCTACACTGGAGTCAACGCCACCAGAGAGACCGAGGATAACCTTGTCGTCGCCCAACTGTTCCTTCAACTCAGCAACTGTTGTCTCAACAAAAGAGTCAGCACTCCAGTCCTGCTTACTTCCGCAGATATCAACCACGAAGTTCTTCAAGAGCTGCGTACCCTGCAAAGAGTGGAACACCTCTGGGTGGAACTGTACTGCCCATACAGGCTGTTTGGTAGAAGCATAAGCAGCATACTTCACATTGGCAGTAGAAGCGATGCACTTGTAATCATCAGGGATAGCAGTGATGGTATCACCATGGCTCATCCAAACCTGAGAGTTCTCGATGAATCCCTTGAACAAAGGATTCTCCTTATCGAAATGCTCCAAGTTGGCACGACCATACTCACGGCTGTCAGCAGCCTCCACCTTACCGCCCTGGGCGTAAGAAAGGAACTGAGCACCGTAGCAGATGCCGAGTACAGGAATGCGGCCGATAAACTGGCTCAGATCTACCTTGAAAGCTTCCGGATCATGAACGGAATAAGGGCTACCGCTCAAGATGACACCAATGACAGATGGGTCATCCTTTGGAAACTTGTTGTAAGGCATGATCTCGCAGAAGGTATCGAGTTCACGGACACGACGGCCGATGAGCTGTGTGGTCTGTGAACCGAAATCCAAAATAATAATCTTCTGTTGCATAATATCTAATTTTAATTTACAGTTTACAATTTATAGTTTATAGTAATCTTGCTATACGGCATAGCCGCTATTAACTATAAACTATTAACTAACGATTTCAGGAATGCTTCCGCATCTTTCAGCGTCTCCTGCTTTCCCACATCCATCAGCTTGAGGTCGTTCTTTACATATCCCTCTATGCGCACCTTGTCGCAATGCTTCAGATAGAAGTCCATGATAGGAAACTTATCCGGTTCCTCCTCCATCAATGGAAAGAGCGATGGGGCAACCATGTGGATGCCCGAGAAAGCATACATCTTATAATCTTTGGGATTGAGATCAGGATAAGGACTCTTCACCTCGCCCGTTTCTATATTCGTCCATCCCACCAGTCGCATGCTGTCATCAAAGAGCAGATAGCGCTTGGTCTTGCGTTCGCTCACCATCAGGCGGGCAGCAATCATATCCCTGCTCTCCATCTGGTAGAATTTCTTCAGATCTACATTACTCAGAATATCCACGTTGTGGATAAGAATAGGCTCCGACTGGTTGAAGAGCGGCCATGCCTTCCTGATACCGCCACCTGTTTCGAGCAGCATTTCGCTCTCGTCGCTGATACGGATATCCAGCCCGAAATTGTCATGTTCTCTGAGATAATCGATAATTTGTTGGGAGAAATGATGCACGTTCACTACAATGCGAGTGAAACCGGCATCCTTCAACTGAAAGATGACACGTTTGAGCAAAGGTTCTCCCCCGACACTTACCAGAGCCTTCGGAATGCGGTCGGTAAGTGGCTTAAGGCGAGTGCCCAAACCTGCTGCGAATATCATTGCTTGCATCATTGCTAAATAGCTATTTTAAAATGTGCGTGCAAATTTACTAACTTTTTGCGAGATAGCCAAATTTGCACGCTATTTTCTATTGTTTTGCCGGTAAAACCTGCTCAATATGCTGTTCACGATGACAAATCTGCACTTCTACACCAAACTTCTGATGAATATGTTCGGCAAGATGCTGGGCAGAATATACACTGCGATGCTGACCGCCGGTACATCCGAAACAGAACATCAGAGAGGTGAAGCCACGCTGCATATAGCGGTTTACATGATGGTCGGCAAGTGCATAGACATGATCCAGGAACTTCAATATCTCACCATCATCCTCCAGGAATCGGATAACAGGCTCATCCAGACCCGTCAACTTCTTATAAGGCTCGTATCTGCCAGGGTTATGGGTACTTCTGCAGTCGAAGACATAACCTCCACCATTGCCCGACGGATCCTCTGGAATACCCTTACGGAAAGAAAAACTATACACTCTTACCACCAGCGGTCCCTTACCATCATATTTAGAATAGGTGGCAGGTCCGTCCTGCGGATGCGCACGATAGATATTATTGTCGGTAGTCTTATAGCCGTCTGCACGACTCAGTGCCACACTCTCTATCACCTTGAACTGTGGCAATTCGGTCAGTCTTCTCAACATATCCATCATATAAGGATAAGGGAATACCTTGTCACCCATCTTCAGAAGATCGCGCAGATTCTGGATAGCTGGCGGAATACTGTCGATGAAATGTTTCTTGCGTTCGAAATAGCCGCGGAATCCGTAGGCGCCCAAAACCTGCAAGGTACGGAAGAGCACAAAAAGACTCAACCGGTTTACAAAATGGCGCACCGATGGTACCTCGGTATAATGCTTCAAAGACTGGTAGTATTCCCAAACCAGTTCTCTGCGCAGTTTGAACGGATACTTAGCAGATGCCTGCCAGAGGAATGAGGCGAGATCATAATAGAACGGTCCTTTTCTACCACCCTGAAAATCAATAAAGTATGGATTTCCCTTATCATCCAGCATGATGTTGCGCGCCTGAAAATCGCGATAAAGGAAACAATCCATCGGTTCTGATGTCAGATCCTTGGCAAAAAGCCGGAAGTTGGCTTCGAGCTTCAGTTCGTGAAAATCCAAATCGGTAGGCTTCAGGAAACAATACTTGAAGTAGTTGAGGTCGAAGAGTACACTGTCCACATCGAATTCTGGCTGCGGATAGCAGTTCTGCCAATCCAATCCTCTAGCACCGCGAATCTGGATATTCGGAAGTTCACGAATGGTTTTCTTAAGGAGTTCCTTCTCTTTCTGATTGTAACGTCCGCCCGCATCTCGTCCGCCCTTGATGGCATCGAAAAGCGAAGTACCGCCAAGGTCTGTCTGAAGATAGCAGAGTTCATCATCGCTCACCGCCAGAATCTGGGGAACAGGCAACTGTCTGAGCTGGAAATGCTGAGCCAGATATACAAAGGCATGATCCTCATCACGACTGGTTCCTATCACACCAATTACCGTATCACCATCATGCCCAATGATACGGAAATACTGCCGGTTACTCCCCTGCCCTGCCAATTTTATGACATCAGCCGGTTCTTCACCCGCCCATTTTTTATATAGATCAATCAGCTTTTCCATCATTATTCAGTTTACGTCGTTTCCGATCATCATCAATCTTCTGTGCGAAGTTATCTCCGATAAAGAGAAGCAATAAGATACCCAGCGTAGTAAGGAACGAGTTTGTAGTAGTCATTCCCAACTCTGCCTTTGTAATATAAATGAGTCCTCCGATAACAATCAGAAAGACCACTGCTTTTTTCCAATCAATATTGTTCATGCTATGAATTTTCTATTATGCTGCAAAATTACACAATTAAATTGAGAAAACAAAATAAAAACAAAAAAAAATCGGATGTCTCACGACAACCGATTTCCAAAAACAAACTACTTAAAAACTAATCTACTAAAACAAATCAAAAAAATATCTTTGCCATCCCTTAGGATGATACTTTCTTTTATTTACGATGCAAAGTTACAAAAAAAGATTATTCGAACCAAATAATTTTGCTATTTTTTGCATCTTTATGACTAAAAAAACAAAAAAATAGGGATAATTCGCTGAGAATCACCCCTATTTGATATTTTCGCTTTGCAAACTCGCAGTCTTACGATGTGCTTTGTTTGCTCAAATTATTCATCTAATTACATCATGCCACCCATACCAGGTGCTGCAGCTGGTGCAGCAGGTGCAGGCTCAGGCTTGTCAACCAACACACACTCTGTTGTCAGGAACAAGCCTGCAATAGAAGCAGCATTCTCCAAAGCTACACGCTCTACCTTGGCAGGATCTACGATACCTGCCTGACGCATATCCTCGTAAACGTCCTTGCGGGCATTGTAACCGAAGTCACCCTCGCCCTCGCGTACCTTATTTACTACTACAGAACCCTCGCCACCGGCATTGGCAACAATCTGACGGAGAGGCTCCTCAATAGCACGCTCTACGATACGGATACCTGTTGTCTCGTCAGCGTTATCACCCTTCATATCCTTCAATGCCTCGAGAGCACGGATATAAGTAGTTCCACCACCAGCAACGATACCTTCCTCGATAGCGGCACGGGTAGCGCAGAGTGCATCGTCAACACGATCCTTCTTCTCCTTCATCTCAACCTCAGAGTTGGCACCTACATAGAGGACAGCTACACCACCGGCGAGCTTAGCCAGACGCTCCTGAAGTTTCTCCTTATCATATGAAGACTTGGTATTCTCAATTTCGTTCTTGATCTGAGCTACGCGATCCTGGATATTAGCCTTCTCGCCATGACCATTAACGATAGTTGTATTGTCCTTGTTGACGGTAACCTTGTCTGCTGAACCCAGCATATCCAAAGTTGCCTGCTCCAACTTCAAGCCCTTCTCCTCAGAGATAACGACACCGCCTGTCAATACTGCGATATCCTCCAACATGGCCTTGCGACGGTCACCGAAACCTGGAGCCTTCACAGCACAAATCTTCAAACCGCCACGCAAACGGTTAACTACCAAAGTAGTCAAAGCCTCAGAATCAACATCCTCAGCAATAACCAACAAAGGACGACCACTCTCAGCAGCAGGCTGGAGAATTGGCAAGAACTCCTTCAAGTTAGAAATCTTCTTATCATAAAGAAGGATGTATGGGTTATCCATTACACACTCCATCTTGTCTGCATCAGTCATGAAGTAACCGCTCAAGTAACCACGGTCAAACTGCATACCCTCAACAACACCGATGTTGGTATCACGGCTCTTGCTCTCCTCGATAGTGATGACACCATCCTTAGAAACCTTGCGCATTGCGTCAGCCAAGAGCTTACCAATCTCAGCATCATTGTTGGCAGAAACAGTAGCCACCTGCTCAATCTTATCGTAGTTGTCATCTACCTGCTCAGCATGATCCTTGATGAAGGCAACGACAGCAGCCACTGCCTTATCGATACCACGCTTCAAGTCCATTGGGTTAGCACCTGCAGTAACGTTCTTCAAGCCCTCTGTTACGATAGCCTGAGTAAGGATAGTAGCTGTAGTTGTACCATCACCGGCGTCATCACCAGTCTTGCTGGCAACACTCTTAACGAGCTGAGCACCAGTATTCTCGAACTTATTCTCCAACTCTACTTCCTTAGCCACGGTAACACCATCCTTGGTAATCTGAGGAGCACCAAACTTCTTTTCAATTACCACGTTACGGCCCTTAGGACCGAGAGTTACCTTTACTGCATTTGCCAACTGATCTACGCCCTTCTTCAAGAGGTCGCGAGCATCCATATTATATTTAATATCTTTAGCCATAATATATTCTTTCTAATAATGTTTAAATAAATATCAGCAAAAAAAGTTTTTTATCTTTTTACTTTTTTACCTTTTTACCTTTAAAACTACTCTTCTACTACAGCGAGTACATCGCTCTGACGCATCATGATATATTTAGTACCATCGAATTCGAGTTCTGTTCCAGCGTACTTACCATAGAGTACGGTATCACCTTCTTTGAGAATCATCTCTTCGTCTTTCGTACCCTTACCTGTAGCAACGACCTTACCACGCTGTGGTTTTTCTTTTGCTGTATCAGGGATAATGATTCCACCTACTTTTTCTTCAGCTGGTGCAGGAAGTACCAGCACTCTGTCTGCTAATGGTTTAATGTTCATGATTCTATAATATTTTAATTGTTATACATTTATTTTGTCGACAGGTATTGCTACCCGTCATTCCGCCGGTATACGAAAAACGTGCCAAAGCATCCATACTGACACTTTGACACGTTCTTATACTGACATTCTATCACAAAAACTTGTGTTTTATTTCATTTTCCATTGATAATCGAATCTTTCAATATCCTCCTCAACCAGTGGATTACCATTCTGAACTTCGATGAAAGTCAGCTGTGTAATCGCCTTGATGGCATGATAGTGCTCCAGAGGAATCACCACAGTATCACCCGCCTTCACATGTTTCTCCTCACCATCAAGTACAAAGATGCCCTCACCTTCAACGAATGTCCATACCTCCGAACGATGATGATGAAGCTGATAACTGATGTTCTTGCCCGGTTTCAAAGTAATACTCTTAGTGAGCGAATGGTTACCATCTGCATATTCCGAATCATCAATCACACGATAAGTACCCCATCTTCTTTCCTCATACATCGGACGCGGAGTAAGATGTTCTACAGCCTTCTTGATGTCCTCGGAATATTTCTTTGCGCAGACGAAGATACCATCAGGACTCGCAGCAACGACAGCATCCTTCAAGCCATCCACATACAGAGGCAACTGGAGTTCATTGATGACATGCGTATTCTCACAATGACTGCCCATCACCGCATTACCGATGCTGGCATGATGCAACTCATCAGTGAGCGTATTCCAGGTACCCAGGTCCTTCCATTCACCATTGAATGGTACAACCGCTACCGATTCTGCCTTTTCTGCTACCTCGTAGTCAAAAGAAATCTTAGGGAATTCGCTATATCTTGCACGGGTATCTTCAAAGCTCTCACTCTTCATATACTTACGTACAATCTGCATCATATAACCCAAACGGAAAGCGAAGACACCACCATTCCAGTAAGCCCCCTCTTCCAGGAGTTTCTCTGCTGTAGGCACATCCGGTTTCTCGGTAAATCTCTTCACTATCTGATACTTCTCTCCTTCAGCAAAAGGAACCACATAACCATATTTTGCACTTGGATAAGTAGGTTTGATACCCATCAGCACGAGGTCGGCGACGTTTTTCTCCACACATTCCACCATACGGGCTATGGTATGGAAATATTCCAACTCGGTATAAGGATCACAAGGCATAATAACCACCACCTCATCGTCCTCACATTCTTTCTTCAGTTTCAGATAACTTGCAGCTAAAGCGATAGCAGGGAAAGTATCACGCCTCTCCGGTTCGGTAACCACAGAAACCCGCTCTCCCAGCTGGTTCTGGATGATATCCAGCTGACTGGCGTTTGTAGCAAGCGTAATATCGTTGGTCAGATTTGCTTCCTGAGCCTGACGTACCACGCGCTGAACCATACTTTCCATCTCCCCATTCTCCTTTTCGAGCAATGGCAAGAACTGTTTGCTTCTAGCATTATTGCTAAGTGGCCAGAGTCTTTTACCCGAACCACCCGATAATAAAATTAATTGCATATTATTACTATCTAAATCGTTTATTGTTCATACTTAAGATTTCACAAAATAACAGTGAGAGACTGCATCACATCAGGAGTTTACTCCCTGTACCAACAGGTCTCAAAGAAGAATCATCCGTGATAATCCGGCTGCAAAAGTACGTTTTTCTTTTGAGACCACCAAGCAATTTCTAAAAAAACTACCTATTTATATAAAAATACCTAGATATGCGCAAGAAAGTAAAAAGGAAGAAAAAACATCATTTAAACAGATTAAAAACAAGAAAAGTTGGTTCAAGTTAGTCTATTTCGATATTTTTTTGCTGATTTATTTCCGATTTTCAACTATTATTATTATCTTTGCGACCAAATATCAGTTTAAGCATACCTCAAATATCTTAAAAAAGATATATAAATAACTAGGAGTATAATAAACATAAGCAAATGACGAACAAGCATTATAAAGGAAATGAAATGATAAGGAGACTGGTGATAGGTGCCGATTTCGTTATTCTCAACATCGTACTGTTGTTCTATACCCAATATGGTCAAGAACTCATACCTGCGTATTTCGACAAAGCAACAAAGATTACCTTTTTTGTTGCCAATGCTGCCTTGTTCCTAGGCGAATACTTCTATTCCACCATCATTCATGTCAGAAAGATCGGGTTCCTACAGGTTACAAAGCGTACTTTATATCTGGCTGCAGCAACAACATTCTGTTTCTTTACCTTCTCAAGACTACTCGGTCACGGGGGAAAGATGTTCTCCTTCAGCATTATCTTCGGCATAACATTCTATCTGTCTCTCATCATAAGCCGACTCTGCGAGCTCAAATTACTAAAGTATTTCCGCTCTAAGGGCCGCAACTCACGCACCGTCGTCTTTGTAGGTAACGATCCTGCCGTGAGCGAGATGTACAAGACGATGACAGAAGATCCCTCGGCAGGTTATATCGTAAAAGGATATTATGCAGATGAAGACATCACAGATAATCCGGAAGGGTTGAAAAGAATAGGAAATATGAAACAGCTCAAAGAGATTATCTCTTCTACCATGAATGATACCATCAATGGTGAACCTTCCAATATTGACGAGGTTTTCTGCTGCCTGTCGCATAAAGATCCTGAAATCATCAATATCATACACTTCTGTGATAAGAATGTGATACACTTCTACTACCTGCCACGTGTGTTTGGTGAGTACAAATTGCATCTTGATGCCCAGAATTTCATGGGAAGGACGGTATATTCAAACCGTATAGAGCCACTGACAAGTACATCAAACCGCATTATCAAGCGTAGCTTCGACATCGTGGTGAGCGGGCTTGCATGTTTGTGCATTCTACCATTCATTCCATTCATAGCTCTCATCATCAAGATTCAGAGTCCTGGTCCAATTTTCTTCAAACAGGCAAGAACGGGTCTGAATGGTGATACCTTCTACTGTCTTAAATTCCGTTCCATGCATGTGAACAAGGATGCAGACAAGGCACAGGCAACAAAGAACGACCCACGTAAATTTGCTTTCGGCAACTTTATGAGAAAGACGAACATAGATGAGTTTCCTCAATTCTTCAATGTTCTTAAGGGAGACATGAGTATTGTGGGGCCACGCCCTCACATGCTGCATCATACAGAGGTGTATGGAAGCCTGATAGATAAGTATATGGTTCGCCACTTCTCCAAGCCGGGAATCACCGGTTGGGCTCAGGTTACCGGGTTCCGTGGTGAGACCAAGGAGCTCTGGCAGATGGAGGAACGTATCCGCCGCGATATCTGGTATATCGAGAACTGGTCGTTCTGGCTTGATATCAAGATTATCTTCATGACAGCCAAGAGCATCATCTGCCCTGACAAGAATGCTTATTAAGAGATTATAAAAAGAAAAGAGGATGTATTAAAAGTCTGGATAATAGTTGGCGCACAACAGTTGACCCACGCATGCACATCAGCTGTTGTGCGTGTGCATATCAGCTGTTATGCAAGCGCACAACAGCTGTTGTGCGACCGGAGATACTAACTGTCTCAACAACATATTCTAGCTCTTCCAACAACATATCCTAGCTCTTCCAACAACATATCCTGGCTCTTCCAACGACATATTCTAGCTCTTCCAACAACATGAAGAGGGTGTATCATCAACTTATGATACACCCTCTTTTTAGATATTCTCTTTACTTATTATCTAGATTACTTAGACGGAAGCCTGTTGAGCCAACAGGTAAGGTCATTCAACATTTGGTCGTGATATGGGAAACCATGGGCAGCATCACGGAATCCCCATCCATGTCCAGCAGTCGGATAGATGTGCATGGTACACTCGTTGCCCGCCTTGCTCATGGCAGAATAATAGGCTACGCCATTGGTTACAGGAGGAACAACCTTATCATCAAAAGACATCAGTATGATGGCACGAGGGGTAAGATTAGGACGAACAGCCTTGTCGTTAGACCACTCTTCTACCAGTTTCTTATTGGTATTACGCTCTTCACCCAAGAAATTCACACATGATCCCTTATGAGAGATACGCTCATCCATTGAAATCACCGGATAGAAAAGAATTGAGAAATCAGGTCGCACAGCCGTCTCAGCATGAGTACTGACGGAAGAAGCCAAATGACCGCCGGCAGAAAAGCCCATGATACCGACATCTTCCTTGTTTATTTTCCATACAGCAGAACTGTCACGGACGGTACGCATCGCCTGATAGGCATCACTCAACGGAATATTGCGGTTTCCGTTAGGCATACGGTATTTCAAGACAAAGAAAGCGATACCCTGTTTGTTGAAATATTCTGCCCACTGATGTCCCTCATGATCCATTGCAAGATGAGAATACCCACCTCCAGGACAATCTACGACAGCTCTTCCTGAAGGATTCTTAGGAAGATAACAGGTGAGTTCACTCTGACCGTCGCTACTGTTCTTCAATACGAACTTGCGAGCGGTGGATTGAGCTGATGCTGTAATTGCTGTCAGCATCAGAAGAAAAGAAATCATTGTCTTTTTCATTTTTCTGTTTTGTTTTGTTGTTTATATCTTTATTCTGTTTTGCTAAGATAATGCAAAGATAGGCATTTTTTCGTTAACCCTATGTTATTTTTTCTTCTTTTTTTGGTGTTTTTGTTCCAATCGCTTTGATTATTGGTTCTTTTTTGCTATATTTGCAGAAAAATTGCTGTAAACGGCAATCGGAGAAAACATCTCTCTTCTGCCGCTGGCATTTATTTAGGAGTCTCACTTATAAAATATTGACATAGAATAATGAAGGATTTTTTCAAGAACGTGGCAGCCACTATCGTAGGACTGTTTGCCTTCGGGCTGATCATGACCATCCTGGGATTCATCTGTATCATCGGAATGGTGGCATCGAGCAACAGTAAACCGGCACTGAAAGACAATGCGGTGATGGTGATGAAACTACAAGGACAGATTGAAGACCGTACTGAAGACAACTGGCTCGGCGAACTGACAGGCGAGCAGTTTAACAACATAGGCATGAACAGGATTCTCTCTTCTATCCGCAAGGCAAAGAATGAGGATAAAGTGAAGGGCATCTATCTGGAAACAGGTATCTTGGAGACAGATTATGCCACTTTGCAGGAAATCAGAAATGCACTTGCCGATTTCAAGAAGAGCGGCAAATGGATTATCGCATATGGTGATGCTCTCTCACAGGGTGGATATTATCTGGCTTCGGTTGCCAACAAGGTATATGTAAACCCAGAAGGCAATGTGGACTGGCATGGTATTGCATCGCAGCCACAATATATCAAAGATGTAGCAGCCAAGTTTGGCGTTCACTTTACGGTAGTGAAGGTAGGCAAATACAAAAGCTATACTGAAACATACACCGAAGACAAAATGTCGGATGCCAACAGAGAGCAGGTTTCACGCTATATTAGTGGACTCTGGCTACAGATGTTGGGAGATGTGAGCAAAAGCAGAAACATCAGCAAGGATTCACTGAACCACTATGCTGACGGGCTGATGGTGTTTGATGATACCAAACTACTGAAATCTCGAAAGATGGTAGATGGATTCTGCTATTATGATGAAATCAGAGACGTGGTAAAGAAACAGTTAGGACTGAAGGCAGACGATACCATCAATCAGGTTGACTATAACGACGTAGATATGACTATAGACGACTCAAATCTGATGGGCGAAGAGATTGCCGTATACTACTGTCAGGGGTCCATTGTCAGGATGGAGACTCCTAGCATCTATGATTCTGAGCAACAGATAGTAAGTACAAAGGTCATCAAGGACCTTCAGGAACTTGCAGATAACAGTCAGGTAAAGGCCGTAGTTCTGCGTATCAATTCGGGCGGTGGCGATGCCTATGCTTCGGAACAGATCTGGAGAGCAGTTAAAGAATTAAACAAAAAGAAGCCGGTAGTGGTTTCGATGGGTGGTATGGCAGCATCGGGTGCTTATTATATGAGTATGGGTGCCCAATATATCATGGCACAACCTACAACATTGACCGGCAGCATCGGTATCTTTGGAGCCCTGCCAGATTTCAGTGACCTGATGACAAAGAAGTTAGGCTTCAAGTATGATGAAGTGAAGACCAACCGCAACAGTACCTATGCCTCTGCAGGCATGTCACGCCCATGGAGTGCAGAAGAGATTGCCACCATGCAAAACTATGTGAACCGTGGATATAGCCTCTTCCGCAATCGTGTGGCTGAGGGCAGAAAAATGAGTACCGAACAGGTTGAGAAGATTGCTCAAGGAAGAGTATGGCTGGGTACAGACGCCAAGAAGATCAAGTTAATTGATGGATTCGGCGGCTTGAGCGACGCCATCGACAAGGCTGCAGAATTGGCTCATCTCAGCAGTTATCAGGCGGTAGAATATCCGGCATTGGCTGGATGGATGGAACAGTTGCTGGATATGGCGGGCGGAAACAAGGGAACATATCTCGACGAACAGTTGCGTCTGGCATTGGGTGATCTCTACCAGCCATTCATCATGATACGCAATATGAAGGAGAAAGAGCCTATACAGGCTGCACTTCCTTACGTACTGAACATACAATAACATTTATAATAAGGTATGCGTACATTAATATATAGACATACCGAATTAAGAGAAAGGAAACAGACATGAGAACAGAAGGCGATCTTATCAAGATCAACGACTGGCTGCTACCACTGAGTTGGATTTATGGCGGCATGGTCAGATTTCGCAATTGGCTCTTCGATATCGGACTGAAAAAGAGTCAGTCATTCTCAATCCCGATCATTTCTGTGGGTAACATCACGGTGGGCGGATCGGGCAAGACTCCCCATGTGGAGTATCTGATACGCTTGTTGCACGACAAGGTAAAGATAGCTGTGCTATCACGTGGTTACAAAAGAAAGACCAGTGGCTATGTGCTGGCAGATAAAGATACGACAATGTCAGAGATTGGCGATGAACCCTTCCAGATGCACAGCAAGTTTGACGATATCTATGTAGCCGTAGACGCTAAGCGTGTGAGAGGAATCGAAAAGTTGCAGAATGAAGAACCGACCAAGGATGTAGATGTTGTATTACTGGATGATGCCTTTCAGCATCGCTATGTGAAGCCAGGTATCAACATTCTGCTGGTAGATTACCACCGTCTGATCATCTATGACAAGATGTTGCCGGCCGGAAGACTGAGAGAACCTCTAAGCGGTAAGAACCGTGCAGACATTGTGATTATCACTAAATGTCCAAAGGACCTGAAACCAATGGAATTTCGAGTACTCACCAAGGCTATGGACCTTTACCCTTTCCAGAAGCTCTACTTCACCTGCATCAACTATGATACGCCAAAGGGAGTTTTCGAAGATCAGCAGATAGCCAAGGAGGAGTTGAAAAACTACCATGCTCTGCTGGTTACTGGTATCGCATCGCCTAAGCAGATGGAACACGACCTGAAGCCAATGGTCAAGAGTATGCAGTCGCTGAGTTTCGGCGATCACCATCGCTTCAAGAATAAAGACATCACACGCATCAACGAGGCGTTTGAACAGATGCCAGAACCCCGTCTGATTATCACGACAGAGAAAGATGCCGTGAGACTAAAAGAGACAGAGGGACTCTATGAAATAGTTAAGAAAAGCATATACGAACTGCCTATCAAGGTAAGTTTCATGCTGGAACAAGAAGATAATTTTAACGACAAAATCATTAGCTATGTACGAAAAAATTCAAGAAACAGCATCCTGGCTAAAAGAAAGGATGACAACAAGTCCGAAGACAGCAATCATACTGGGAACCGGTCTCGGACAATTAGCTTCAGAAATAACTGACAGTTATGAATTTCCATATAGTGAAATACCAAACTTCCCAGTATCTACCGTTCAAGGTCATGCAGGCAAACTGATTTTCGGTAAGTTAGGAGGTAAAGATATCATGGCTATGGAAGGAAGATTCCATTACTATGAAGGATATGACATGAAGGCTGTAACCTTCCCAGAACGTGTGATGTACGAGTTGGGCATTGAAACCCTCTTTGTAAGCAACGCTTCGGGCGGTATGAATCCGGAATTCCAGATTGGAGACCTGATGATTATCGATGATCACATCAACTTCTTCCCAGAACATCCATTGCGCGGAAAGAACTTCCCTACCGGTCCACGTTTCCCGGATATGCACGAAGCATACGACAAGAAACTCCGCGACCTTGCCGACGATATCGCTAAGGAGAAGGGAATTGATGCAAAGCATGGTGTATATGTTGGCGTTCAGGGACCTACCTTCGAGACACCGGCAGAGTATCGCATGTATCGTATATTGGGTGGTGACGCTGTAGGTATGAGTACTGTACCTGAAGTGATTGTTGCCCGCCATTGTGGAATCAAGGTTTTCGGCATCAGCATCATCACCGATCTTGGCGGTTTCGATGTACCTGTAGAAGTCAGTCATGAGGAGGTGCAGATTGCAGCCAATGCCGCACAGCCTAAGATGACAGAGATTATGCGAGAAATCATCCGCAGATCTTAAGTATAAATTATAAACTATTATTTATTTTGGATATCTCAAAGTTAGGTGAATTCGGTCTTATAAACCATCTCACCAAAGGTTATGAAAAGAAAAACGAGTCTACAGTTTATGGTGTAGGCGATGATTGTGCCGTGATGCATTATCCAGACAAGGAGGTGCTCATGACTACAGATATGCTGATGGAGGGCGTACATTTCGACCTTACCTATATTGACATGGTTCACTTGGGTTACAAGAGTGCAATGGTAAACATCAGTGATATCTTTGCTATGAACGGAACCCCACGTCAGATGGTAGTAAGCATAGCATTGAGTAAACGATTCAAAGTAGAAGACATTGATGAATTCTATAAGGGTCTTCGAATGGCATGCGACAAATGGGGAGTAGATATCGTGGGAGGTGATACTACCTCTTCTCTCACCGGTTTAGCCATCAGTATTACTTGTATCGGAGAAGCAGCAAAAGAAGAAATCGTATACCGCAACGGAGCCAAGGAAACAGACCTGATCTGTGTGTCGGGCGACTTGGGCGGTGCCTATATGGGACTTCAACTGCTGGAACGCGAAAAGGCTGTATACTACGGACAGATAGAAGATATCCGAAAGAAGATGGCTGAAGCTAAGGCAAACGGAGACAACGAGAAACTGGCTCTTCTGAACAGAGACTTAGAGAATATGCGCAACTTCCAGCCAGATTTCGCCGGCAAGGAATATCTCTTGGAAAGACAGCTACAACCAGAAGCTCGTGGTGATGTAATTGCTCAACTGCGAGAGGCTGGTATCCGTCCTACAGCCATGATGGATGTAAGCGATGGTCTGAGCAGTGAACTGATGCACATCTGCGAACAGAGTCATTGTGGATGCAGAGTATATGAGAAGAACATACCTATCGACTACCAGACAGCCGTGCAGGCAGAAGAATTCAACATGAATCTTACCACCTGCGCCATGAACGGCGGCGAAGATTATGAACTTCTCTTTACCGTACCTATCGGTGACCATGAGAAGATTGAGGCAATGGAGGGTGTAAGGCAGATTGGCTACATCACCAAAGAAAATCTGGGCAAGTTCCTCATTACCAGAGACGGACAGGAATTTGAACTGAAAGCACAAGGTTGGAATCCGCTGAAAGATTAATTTCAAGTAAGGGGATATTTAGTTAATAAACATTAAGCAAGAGAAAATATTTCGTTTTCTCTTGCTCAATTAAAATATTTATTGTACCTTTGCAACCGCAAAAAGCAAGATGGTGCCATAGCTCAGTTGGTAGAGCAAAGGACTGAAAATCCTTGTGTCCCCGGTTCGATTCCTGGTGGTACCACTCCTCCTTTCATAAAAGGCGGTTACTAACTGTGGTTAGGGCCGTCTTTTTTTTATATCCACACCTTAAGGTAACAGATATTACAAACAAGACAAAGTATAGAATTTATTAAACAAACTAAACTTAAAAAGCTTATGAAGAAGATTTTAATAGCTTTATTGGTCTGTTTCTCTTTTGTGACAGCCAATGCCAAAGATTACAGTAAGTATTATCAGAACTTACCAGTTCAGATGCAGCAACCAACATTGCCTAGCATCCCAGACAATCATGTCAGTATCTTAGAATGTGGCGGTAATGGTGACGGACTCACCATGAATACCCAGGCATTTGCCAAAGCCATCAGCAAGCTGAACAAGATGGGCGGCGGTCATCTTAATGTGCCTGCAGGTATCTACCTCACCGGTCTCATCTCACTGAAGGACAATATTGACCTGCATCTGGAAAAGAATGCCATCATCGTTCTTTCAGAAGACAAGAACGACCATTTCAAGATAGACGAGACTACGGGAAAGAAAGAAAACCGTGCAACTCCAGCCATCAATGCCAGCAAGAGAAAGAATATCTCCATCACAGGAGAGGGCACTATTGACGGAAACGGAGAATGGTGGAGACCGGTAAAGCGCAGTAAGGTTAGTGACGTAGAATGGAAAGAATTCCAGGCTATGGGCGGAACACTGAATGAGAAGGGTGACATCTGGTATCCATTCAATCTGAAACATCAACCTAACGTGGCAGAGAATATGGACGCACAGGAGAAAACCCGAACACACATGATCAGATTCACCAGTTGCGAGAATGTACTCGTACAGGGTGTTACACTTCTGAACAGTCCTAAGTTTCACATCATCCCTACCCGATGCAAGAATGTGACTATCGACGGAATCACCGTAAAATGTCCTTGGAATGCCCAGAACGGTGATGCGATTGACATCTCAAGCTGTAAGGATGTACTCATCGTAAACAATGTGATTGATGCCGGTGATGATGGTATCTGCATGAAGGGTGGCGCAGGCGCAGCAGGTGTGGCAGCAGGTCCTTGTGAAAACATTAATATCCAGGACAACACCGTATACCATGCCCATGGAGGTTTTGTTATCGGCAGCGAGTTCTCTGGCGGCATGAAGAATATTGTTGTTCGCAACAATACTTTCCAGGGAACAGATACCGGTTTACGCTTTAAAAGTGCAGTGAAGAGAGGCGGAACATCAGAGAACATCTATATCGACCATATCTACATGACCGATATCAAGGATGCAGCCATCACCTTTGAGACCACTTATTTTGACAACCATGTAGGTGCCCAGAAGCAGACAACTCCCGTAAAGCAGGAATTCCTGCCAAACTTTCAGGATATCCACATGAGCAACATCTACGTACGAGGTTGCGAAACAGGTATTGAAGCACATGGTGCAGAAGGTATGGTACACGATATCACCATCAAGAACTCCAATATCTTCTACACCAAGGAAGCCAAGAATATCGATGCTGCCTGCAAAATTCTGTTGGAAAACGTACGTTTTGAAAGTTTCGCAAAGTAAATTTTCTACTCAACATTCAAGAAGTCTACTTGACAACAGTAAGCGTATGATCGCAAACCGTGAAATGAATATCAAGACCCTCATAAGGCATTCCATAGACCTTATGAGGGTCTTTCTGGTAATGCGGACGGGGATCTTGGGCAAGTACCTCTTTCAATATTTCAATCTTTTCTGCATTCAATCCCTGCAGACGCAGATGCCTGTCTACATCTTCAGAAATCTCTACATCAAGTTTCTGCCATTTGCGGTCATCAACAAAACCGCTCCTTGCCCCAGGATGAGAATCGGCATACACCACATACGGCTTGATGTCAAATATCGGTGTCTTGTCCATAAGATCAGCTCCCTTAACATGAATGACAGGACCATGCGGAGTCTCCCATTCGATATGAGAAATTTTTACCGATGAAAGACCTATATTATTGGGACGGAAAGGACTTCGAGTGGCAAAGACACCCACTTTCTCATTGCCTCCCAACACAGGAGGACGAACAACCGGACTGTGCGCTTTGTGCCTATTGGCAGAAAATTCCCAAATCAGCCAAAGATAATCAAAGCCCTCCATGCCACGCAGCGCATCAGGGTTACGAAATTCGGGGTCAAAAACAATCTGTCCTTCCAGTTCTGCTACCAATCCAGCCTGTTTGGGTATGCCAAACTTGCTACTGAAGGGAGAACGAAAATATGCTATTGGTTTTATCTCCATATTTACTAATTATTACACCTTAATTATATATAAGACGAAAAAAGGCATGAATTATTTTGCCGTATGCACAAAATAATGTACCTTTGCAGACAGAACAAAAAACAAAAAGAAATGAAAATACAAAGACCATCGTATGAAATCTGGTTACAGAAACCAGGTGAGCTCGGTATCTACCAGCAGATAGAACGAGCAGGAAGAGTATGCTATAAAAGTGAGAATAATACCACTGTGAATTCTGCCAAACCTTTCGTGGATCGGATGGTGCAGAGTGAACACTTTGCCATGCTGGAACATGGAACCGTGTATCTGGTATGCAAACATGGAGAGTTGCCGCTTTATACCCACAACAAGTTCTCACGTCTGAAAACCTTAGACGGCAAAGACTATATTACAACCAATCTCCGAGTATTGGCAGAAAACAAGGCGATGGATGATTTGAAATACCTCAGCAACTATGAAGAAGGTAAGCACGAACTCCGTATTACCGTTCATTTTACTACTCAGATTTCCATAACCCGAGAATATAACCGTCATCGTGCCAACTCTATGGCAGAACAGAGTACCCGATACTGCAACTATTCGAAGAATAAGTTTGATAACGAGATTACCATCAACCTGCCTACATGGGTAGAAGCAGAAGGCTTCGATGGTTCACAAGATCCCAGCGACTACCGAATAGAAGATATGTGTGCTGACATTGCAGAAGGAAGAACTGCAGAATGGAGTAAACTCACAACTTGGATATTCGCCAATCAGGCTGCCGAATATGCCTACATGAAACTGATAGAGGCAGGTTGCAAACCACAGGAAGCACGAGCCATCCTACCATTGGACTGCAACACAGAACTGGTTCATACCGCTTTCGTGAGTGACTGGAAACATTTCTTCGACCTTCGCGCATTAGGTACTACCGGTGCACCACATCCTGATGCCAAGATTTTAGCCTTGCCACTGATGGAAGAGTTTAAGCAGAAAGGTTACCTCTAAGGTTTAAAAAATATTAAAGCACCCTTTCAAAATAAAGATTTTCTATTCTTTTGACATAACGAATAGATTTATTTCGTATTTTTGCGGTGTGTTTTTCATAGTATTAGATTTAAGGTTATCAAGATTGGGGCTACGGCGGTAGCCCTTTTTTATTGTCTTTTTCAGCCTTACCTCTCTATTTTTTGCCGATTTTGCCACTTATTAGCCCCCAAAATGCATTTTTTTGAAGAAAAATGAAAAAAAGTTGGCGAAAAATTTGGTGGAACCAGAAATTAGTAGTACCTTTGCAACCGCTAAAGAAAACCAAGCTATAGTCATCCAGACTAAAACAATGGAGAGATGGTAGAGTGGTCGATTACAACGGTCTTGAAAACCGTCGTACCGAGAGGTACCGGGGGTTCGAATCCCTCTCTCTCCGCAAGAGCCTTCTGAAAGAAATTTCAGAAGGCTTTTTTATTTCCGTATTTGTATATTTCCTTCATATTCATTCACTATCCATGACAAGAAGACTTCAAATGCAAAATTATGCTATATTATTTGGTCATATCAAAGAAAACATGTAACTTTGCTAAAAAGTAAGCTATATGCAAGAAAAGACATGACAATGATAGATCGCTGTTACATAGAAATCACTAATACATGTAATCTCAACTGCCACTTCTGTCCAAAACATACAAGGAAGAAAAGACAGTTGAGTGCTGAGGAATTCGACCTGCTCACCGACAAGATACGCGGGAAGGTCTGTTTCCTATATTTCCACATTATGGGCGAACCCCTACTACACCCTCTTCTACCCGAGTTTATCAATATGGCAAGAGAGAAAGGTTTCAAAACCGTACTTACATCCAACGGCACTCTGCTACCCAAAGCTATGGATCTCCTTGACACACTTCCCCACAAAATACAGCTCTCGCTCCACTCACACGAGAGTAATGCCAAGGGAGAGCTTGCCGGTTACATGAACGAGGTGATGACTTTTTCAACCCAAGCAGCAGAGAAAGGAACCTGCATAGTTCTCAGACTCTGGAACCAAGGAGGAAAAGACCGGGAAAATGAGGAAGTAATGGAGCACATCGAAAAATTTGTTCCCAAACCCTGGAAAGAACGACCTGACGGTTACAGACTTGCCAATAATCTCTATCTGGAGTTTGACAGGAAATTCGAATGGCCCAACTTTGATAACCATATCGAAGAAAAGGAAATGATAAAAGGAAATCAGAAATCAGGTATCAGAGAAGAAAAAAGAGAAGTTTTCTGTAAAGCCCTACTCAAACAGATAGGCGTATTGGCAGACGGAACATTGGTACCCTGCTGTTTGGACCACAACGGAGATGTAGCACTTGGGAACCTGCTTGAACAATCGCTGGAAGAAATTCTGGCTTCACCCCGTGCCCAAGCCATGATAGAAGGTTTCAAGCACCATCAAGCCACAGAACATCTCTGTGAGACCTGTGAATCAGCCCTGGTAAGAAACAGTTTTAGAGGAAAAGCAAGAAGTTAATAGGAATTATGAAATATTATACAGCAATGACAATAGCTGGCTCAGACAGTTGCGGAGGAGCCGGCGTACAAGCTGACATCAAGACAATGTCAGCACTAGGCGTATATGCCGCATCGGCCATTACAGCCATTACCGTACAGAACACCCTGGGAGTTTATGCCATCCAAGACATCAACCCCGAAATAGTAAAGGGCCAGATAGAAGCTGTGATGGACGACATCCACCCAGATGCCATCAAAGTAGGTATGGTTAACGACCGTGCCACCATCCAGGCTATTGCAGAAACCCTGAAAAGATACCAAGGGGAATACCAGCATCTCATCATTGACCCTGTGATGGTTTCCACCAGTGGTTGCAGACTCATGCAGGAGGACGCTCTCAGCATTTTCATACAGGAGTTATTACCACTAGCTACCCTGCTAACACCTAACATCCCGGAAGCAGAGATACTGGCAGGAATGAAGATACAGAATAAGGAAGACATCCAGAACGCAGCTTTAGCCATCAGTAAGTTAGGCTGTAAATATGTACTCATCAAAGGCGGCCATTTCCAGGGAGAAGAAAAGATTGATTACCTCTTCGAAGACGGAAAACCTATTACCAGTTATCGAGGCCTTAGCGTAAACACACGCAATACCCATGGTACAGGTTGTACCCTATCCTCAGCCATCACTTCTTATCTGGCAAGAGAAATGGATATGAATACAGCTATCGCCATGGCAAAAACCTATCTTTCAGGCGCAATTCTGGCAGGAAAAGATGTACAGATAGGAAAAGGTCATGGTCCGGTGAATCATTTCTATGAACCCAAGGCACTGTTTATCAAATAACAGCCAACACCTTTATATAAACAAATAAAATCACAACGAATATGAAATGGATAGTAATCACTCTGCCCGATTTTATAGAGAATGAATCAACCTATATCAACCAACTCTTTAAAGCAGGCATAGACCTGCTACATCTGCGCAAACCAGAATCAAATATAGAGGAGTGTAAGCGACTGATACAGGAAATCGACAAGAAATGGCATAAAAAGATCGTAGTACACGATCACTTCGAACTTTGTCAGGAATTTCATCTTCATGGTATTCATCTTAACAGAAGAAACCACGAGATTCCAGAAGGCTTTCAAGGAAGCATCTCACAATCCTGCCATAGTTTTAAAGAAGTAGAACAAGCTCTCCAGACTATATCACCCAAGAACAAAGACGAAAAGAGCGCGATTCTCAAACCTGCCTGCCATTATGTTTTCCTCAGTCCAATCTTTGACAGCATTTCAAAGAAAGGCTACAAGCATTCCTTCTCTAACAAAGACTTAGAGGAAGCAGGCATCAATGGAATCATCAATGAGCGAGTAGTCGCATTGGGAGGTGTCACCCCTGAATATATTCCACAATTGAGAGCATGGAACTTTGGCGGAGCTGCATTCTTAGGTGACATCTGGAACAGAAGAACAGATGCAAAATGGACGGAATATCTTGCCGTAATTAAGCAGAAACTTACACCCGGAAATGCCCAAAATACGCTTAACAGTTCAAATATTTGGTAGAGAGAAATACACTACGTTCTAATAAGACAGGCCGAATCTCAACAATAAAAATAAAAAAATGCTTTTTTATTTTGTATTGTCTTCGATTTGCACTACCTTTGCACCCATGATATATCCAGATAATTTTGAAAATAAGATAGGATTCAATGAAATCCGCAAGATGCTGCGCGAAAGATGCCTCTCTCCACTCGGAAAGGAACAGGTAGACAAGATGGCATTCAGCAGCGATGCAGAACAAGTTAACGAATGGCTCATGCAGGTGCGTGAGTTCCGCAGACTGATGGAGGAAGTAGAAGACTTTCCCCTACAATATTTCTATGACGTAAGGGAGAGCATCCTCCGTATCCGTGTAGAAAACAGTCACCTGGAGGAGGACGAGCTGTTTGACTTGCGACGTTCACTGTCTACCATAGCAGATATGGTAAAGATACTGAATCACAGCGATGACGATGACGAGCCGGAAGACGGATGGAAAAGAGAGAAAAAGTATCCCTACCCAGCCCTACATCGCCTTTCACAAGATGTAGTTACTTTTCCACAACTGATTCAGCGCATCGACCAGATACTTGACAAATTCGGCAAGATAAGAGATAATGCAACCCCTGAACTTCTTCAGATTCGCAGAGAACTGGCAAAGACAGAGGGCAGCATCTCGCGTACCTTATATAGTATATTGCGCTCGGCACAAAGTGAAGGCATCGTAGAAAAAGACGTTACCCCTACCCTGCGTGACGGCAGACTGGTTATTCCCGTCATCCCTACTCTGAAGCGCAAAATCAAAGGTATCGTACACGATGAGAGTGCCACAGGTAAAACAGTCTTTATTGAACCTACCGAGGTGGTAGAGGCAAACAACCGTGTACGCGAACTGGAGGGTGAAGAGCGAAAGGAAATCATTCGCATCCTCACCGACTTTACCAACAAGGTACGCCCATACTCCAAGGAAATTCTGGACAGTTACCGCTTTCTTGCCATCATTGACCTGATACAAGCCAAGCAAAAACTGGCTGATATCTTCAAAGCCATAGAACCCGAGGTAGAAGACCACCCACACATAGACTGGACCCGTGCGATACACCCATTATTGCAGCTATCTCTACAGAAAAAAAACGAGAAAGTAGTTCCGTTGGATATCATGCTTACACAGGACAAACGCATTCTTATCATCTCCGGTCCAAATGCAGGCGGCAAATCTGTCTGTCTGAAAACCGTCGGATTATTACAGTACATGCTGCAATGCGGTTTGAGCATCCCTGTAAGTGAGCGTTCAAAGACAGGTGTTTTCCAAAACATCATGATTGATATCGGTGACGAACAGAGTCTGGAGAATGACTTGAGTACCTACTCATCTCATCTTCTGAACATGAAGAATATGATGAAGGCAGCCAATGGCGAGACCATCATTCTGATAGATGAGTTTGGTACAGGTACAGAGCCAGGCATAGGTGGTGCTATCGCCGAAGCCGTACTCGACAAGTTCTGCAAGCAGCAAGCTTATGGTGTGATTACCACCCACTATCAGAACCTGAAGCATTTTGCCGACAGCCATGAAGGAGTGGTTAACGGCGCCATGCTCTACGACCGCCATGAGATGAAAGCCCTCTTCCAATTAGCTATCGGCAGACCAGGTTCTTCCTTTGCGATTGAAATTGCAAGAAAGATAGGATTACCCGAAGAAGTAATCAAAGAAGCATCAGATATCGTTGGTTCAGAATACATTCAAAGCGACAAGTATCTTCAGGATATAGTTCGTGACAAGCGATATTGGGAAAACAAACGCCAGAATATCCATCAGCGTGAAAAAGACATGGAGAAAACAATCTCCAAGTACGAAAACGACATAGAGGATATTGAGCGAAGCAGAAAGGCAATTCTCAAAAAGGCAAAAGAAGAAGCCGCAGAACTTCTGAAAGAAAGTAACAAGAGAATCGAAAACGCCATCCGGGAAATAAAAGAAAGCCAGGCTGAAAAAGAAGAAACCCGCCGTATCCGTCAGGAACTTGATACCTTCAAGCAAGAGGTTCAGGAAATTGATACCAAGGAGACCGATGACAAAATTGCCCGCAAGATAGCCCAGATTCAACAACGCAAAGAGCGCCATGCCAAGCGCCAGGCTGAAAAGAAAGAAAATCAGGAAAAGGCTGCAGCAGCACTGAGGAATGCACAGAACAAGACTCAAGCAGATAGTAAACGTGATATTCAGATTGGCGATACGGTGCGCATCAAAGGACTGACTACTGTCGGAAAGATAGAAAACATTACTGGAGATACTGCAACTGCCGTGTTTGGAGGAATGAGAACCAAGATGCGCCTGAACCGTCTGGAGCATGCCACAACTCCTGTTGAAAATGCAGACAAGACAGAAGAGCGCAAGGAAAATCTGGCTTCATACGGTATCAGTAAGGAAACCAGAAAGACCATTGACTCTCATAAATCCAACTTCCACCAGGATCTGGACGTTCGCGGAATGCGAGGCGATGAAGCACTTAATGCGGTACAATACTTCATCGATGATGCTATCCTGGTAGGAATGCCAAGAGTCAGAATCCTTCACGGAAAGGGAAATGGCATCCTAAGACAGCTCATTCGCCAATATCTGAGCAGCGTACCTAATGTGACCCATTATGCAGATGAACACGTACAATTTGGCGGATCAGGCATTACGGTAGTCGATTTTTAGCAAACAAACGTTAAACAACTGAAGTTTTTCGGCAAAACATTTGGCGGGTTCAAAGAAAAACCGTACCTTTGCACCCGCTTAAAAATTGAGACGGACAAGTCTCATACGACCAGCTCCCTCGGAATCCCCCAGGATGGGAACATAGCAAGGGTACTTGGTTGTAGCGGTGCGATATGAATCGCTTGTCCACCCGCCTCTTTAGCTCAGTTGGCCAGAGCACGTGATTTGTAATCTCGGGGTCGTTGGTTCGAATCCGACAAGAGGCTCAAAAAGGAATCTTCTTTTGGAAGGTTCCTTTTTTTATTTACATACATTTTACTTCTATATTGCATAACATTACAGTTGAAACCTCTATTTCACGAGGATCTATCTTTAATTATATATAAATATTTCCACCCTTTACACCTTATATAATAAAAAAGTTGTATTTTTGCAAATTGATATGTCACATCCGTAGAAATACAATTAAAAAATGAATACAGAAAATAACGAGAATCAAGAAGAAAAGAAAACAAGCCAGCAAATGCATAAGGTTAAAACGATAATCATTGACACAGGTAAGATAAGACAAACCAAAGCATTCGCTCGGCAAGACGGCGCCATCCTCGGAGTTGTCTGGATTGTCAGTTTCGTATGTACTATGCTGGCAGTAGACCCGCAATACCAGATGCTGGGATTCATTTCCAACATTCTCATCATAGCAACCCCATTTGTTGTGGCCAAGCGACTGAAGGCATTCCGTGACTATGCAAGAGACGGACATATCTCTTTCCGTCATGCATTCTACTATTGCATCCAGACATTCTTCAATGCAACCCTTCTGCTTACCCTTGTGCAATATCTTTGGTTCCGTTTTATGGATACAGGCCTATTCATGAACCAACTGCAAACCAACTATCAGATTGTGGCACAAGCGTATCAGTTAACTGCAGAAGAATCTAAAACCCTCCTCGATGCCATCAGTATGATGAAACCGATAGCCTGGGCTTCGATGTTTATGATTACCGACCTGGTAGCAGGTGCTGTACTCAGCCCGATTATTGCTGCAGTAATGGCAAAGAAGAGTAAGCAACAGCATACAAAATAACAATAAATAAGAAACAAACAGATAAATACAAGATAATGGATATTTCAGTAATAATTCCTCTTTTCAATGAGGAAGAGTCGTTACCAGAACTCTTCGCCTGGATAAAGCGAGTAATGGATGCAAACGATTTTACTTATGAAGTCATCTTTGTGAACGACGGTTCTACCGACCGTTCATGGAACGTCATAGAAGAACTTGCTGAGAAGAACGAGCAAGTAAAGGGTATCAAATTCCGCAGAAACTATGGAAAGAGCCCAGCACTCTTCTGTGGCTTCAAAGAAGCGCAGGGCGATGTTGTCATCACCATGGATGCCGATCTGCAGGATTCTCCAGACGAGATTCCGGGACTCTACAAGATGATTAAGAAAGAGGGATACGACCTCGTGTCAGGTTACAAGCAGAACCGTAAAGAAGGAGATCCTCTGAGCAAGACCATCCCTACCAAACTCTTCAATGCTACTGCACGCAAAGTAAGCGGCATACACAATCTGCACGACTTCAACTGCGGTCTGAAGGCTTATCGCCTCGACGTAGTTAAGAATATCGAGGTATATGGTGAGATGCACCGTTACATCCCATATCTAGCCAAGAATGCAGGTTTTGCCAAGATAGGCGAAAAGCCTGTTCATCATCAGGCAAGAAAGTTCGGCAAATCAAAGTTTATGGGTTGGAACCGCTTTGTAAATGGTTATCTTGACCTGATGACTCTCTGGTTCCTGAGCAATTTTGGCAAAAAGCCAATGCACGTATTCGGCTTCCTGGGTAGCGTCGTATTCTTCATAGCCTTCCTATCGCTCATCGGCTTAGGCATAGACAAGGCCATCGACCTGCACAACGGCATCTACGGACATCTCATTACCGATTCACCTTACTTCTTCATTGCTCTTGTAGCGATGGTTTTGGGTAGCCAGCTGTTCCTTGCCGGATTCCTGGGCGACCTTATCAGCCGCCAGAACCCGAACCGTAACGATTATCAAATAGAAAAAGAAATAAGATGCGGAAAATAATACCTTTCGTCGTTTTCATGGTTCTCGCCATGGTGGGATGTACATCTCTCGACTGCCCACTCAACAATACTGTATATACCAAATACAAGTTGATGGGCGACAATAAAACGCTAAAAGACACGCTAACGATTTCTACGAAAAAGATAGAAGGAACAGATAGTGTGCTGATCAATAAGGATGTAGACGTAGACAGTTTCAGTCTGCCTATGAGTTACAGCCTGGATGAAGACGTATTGTTTTTCGAGATACATACCCTATCGAAGCAAGTATTCAAGGACACCGTGACAGTATCAAAGGAAAACCGCTCTCATTTTGAGTCGGTAGACTGCAGTCCATCGTTCTTCCATACAATAACCGATGTTAAGACTACTCACAATTATATTGACTCAATAGTCATCAATCAAAAAGAGGTAAATTATGATGCATCCAAAGCACATTTCTACATATATTTTGGCAGTCGCAACTAGTATGCTTTCCCTATTTGCTGTTCTCCCATGTCAGGCACAAAGCAAGAAGAAGATAATAGAGCAGCAGCCAGATACCATACCTTTTTTTAGAGGTATGGCTGTGGGAGTTGACCTGATAGGTCCCGTACAGTTGATGGTTAGCGACTATGGGCAGTACGAAGCATCTCTCCGTATCAATCTGAAAGACAAGTATTATCCTGTTTTCGAATTGGGTTATGGAAAGGCAGATGCCAGCGATGAGGCAACCCAAATCACCTACAAGACCAGCGCTCCCTATTTCAGATTAGGTGTAGACTGGAATCTTCTGAAGAACAAACACGACGACTACCGTCTGTTTGGCGGTTTCCGTTATGCCTGCACCTATTATGAATATGACCTGAGCGCCCCACCCGTTACAGACCCGGTATGGGGCGGCGAAACGTCCTATGGAGGAAATGGCATTTCCTGCAACTATCATTGGCTGGAAGGCGTAATAGGTATTGATGCCAAAATCTGGGGTCCCGTCCGTATGGGTTGGAGTTTCAGATACAAACGCCGCCTCTTCAAGAACGATGGAGAATTAGGCAACACCTGGTATGTGCCAGGCTACGGTAAGCAGGGAGGTTCACGCCTTGGCGGAACATTCAATGTAACCCTAGAGATTTAAAGACTTCATAATGTGTAAAGAATGAAAAAAAAGAAACTTATCTGGCAAATTCCATTTCTGTTGATACTTATCGTTGGTACCATCGTTATCATACGTCAGCAGCATAATACGCCCTATCAGAAAGATACCGGCTTTATCTTTGGCACCATCTATCACATTACCTATCAGAGTGATACCAACTACCAGCAAGAGATAGAAACAGAACTCAAGAAGGTAGACCAATCCTTGTCTCCTTTCAATAAGACCTCTGTCATCACACAGGTAAACCAAGGTAAAGATATTGAGGTAGACGAAATGTTTACCGAAGTATTCCGCATGGCAGAAAGCATCTCAAAAGAAACCAATGGAGCCTTTGATATCACGGTTGCCCCAATGGTAAACCTCTGGGGCTTTGGATTCAAGCAGGGGGTACCTCCTACGAAAGCCAAGATAGACAGTATCAAAACGCTGGTTGGTTATAAGAAAGTAGCCCTGGAAAAGGGACGCATCATCAAGCAAAATCCTAAGATCATGCTTGACTGTTCTGCTATCGCCAAAGGATATGGCAGCGACATTGTTGCCAGATTCCTGAAAAAGAAAGGTATCAGCAACTTTATGGTTGAGATTGGTGGAGAAATCGTAGTAAACGGTGTTAGCGAGAAACAAGTGCCTTGGCATATTGGTATCAACAAGCCAACTGACGATTCTACCAATACGAGTCAGGAAATTCAGGATGTACTTGATATTACCGACATCGCCATGGCTACGAGTGGTAACTACAGAAACTTCTATTATAAAAACGGCAAGAAGTATGCACATACCATAGACCCCAAAACAGGCTATCCTGTACAGCATAACATCTTATCTGCAACGGTTTTAGCCAAGAACTGTGCTACAGCCGATGCCTATGCTACCTCGTTTATGGTAATGGGAATGGAGGGCGCAAAACAGATTCTGAAAAAGCATCCGGATCTCTGTGCATATCTCATCTATGCTGACGAGAAAGGACAAAACAAGATATGGTATTCACCATCTCTCAAAAACAAGATATTAAATAAATAACTGAACTTTCGCATATCAGGAAGTTAAAGGAGTTAAAGGAGTTAAGGAGTTAAGACGTATGTCTTGCTGCTTAAAAAATACGCCAAAAAGACTATTGTCTTAACTCCTCAGCGACCGTAGGGAGCGATAACTCCTTTAACTCCTTTAACTTCTGAACTTGCGAAACTTGAATAAATAAACTTACATGTCAACCGATAGACTATACGACAGTTTATTATCACTCCCATTATTCCTGGGAATGACTCGCTATGACTTCCAAAATGTAGCAGGCAAAACCCGTTTTGATTTTCAAAAACTGGAAGCGGGTGAAACTATCGTTGAAGAAGGCACCAGTTGTACACGTCTATATTATTTAATCAGTGGAGATATTACGGTGATAACCCAAGCAGACGACTACGGCTATCAGGTAGAAGAAGACATTTCGGCACCGGAATCATTCCAGCTGGAACGACTTTTCGGTCTTACCCAGCGCTTCACCCACACTTATGTGGCAAAGAACAGCTGCAGCATCATGTCAGTCAGCAAGCAAGAGATCATGAAGTTATCCGATGAATATGAAATATTCCGCATCAATCTTCTGAACTTGGTCTGCACCCAATCCCAAAAGAACAACCGCAGACTGTTCAGAGTGCCTGCCAAGACACTGAGTGAGCGCCTGATCCGTTTCTTCGAGAGCCACAGCGTCCGCCCGGCAGGCGAGAAAATCTTTCATATCAAGATGACCCGTTTAGCAGAAGAGATGAATGTAAAGCGCATCTATGTATCCAAAGCCCTCAACGAACTACAGTCAGAAGGACTTATCCAGCTAGAACGAGGCAGAATCTATATCCCTGCACTGGAAAATCTCATCAAACGCTAAAGAAAGTTGAACTTTCGCATGTGGTTCAAGAACGGGCTGAAGGCCCAAAAGCTCCAGAAGC
>JAJWJX010000005.1:0-94620 GCA_021623045.1 Segatella copri
TTGTACTACTTGTCTGTTTATGTAAAATCTTTCAAAGAACTCTTTCTTTATTGCTTTGAGTAATGCTTGATTTCTCAAAAGCGAGTGCAAAAGTACTAACTATTTTTCATTCCACCAAATCTTTTCGCAAAAAAGTTTCATTTTGGTCAAATATTTAACAGTTATAAACATTTAAATCTTTTTTTACACCTTATTATATATATAAATAGACTGAACTTTTGGCTATTCCAATATTTCTTCGTACTTTTGCCCTACCAATCAGTAAGGTTTAACAGAAAACGGAAATTCATCATGAAAATTATTGTATCAGAAGAAATCGAATCGGTATGTCCCACCTTTGTGGGAGCATGCGTGGAAGCCAATGTGGTAAACACCCCTTATTGTCAGGAACTTTGGGATGAAATCAATGCCCTCGGTGAGAAATACAGACAGACGCTGACCACGGAATCGCTGAAAGAGATGAGCGGCATTGCTGCCACCCGAAAGGTGTATCGTGCCTGCGGTAAGGATCCTTCGCGTTACCGTCCGGCATCAGAAGCCCTTATCCGCAGAATGCTGCAGGGCAAGGAACTCTACCAGAGAGACACGCTGGTGGATCTGGTGAACCTGGCGAGCATTGCCTATGGCTACAGCATCGGCGGATTTGATGCAGACAAGTTTGAAGGCGACACTCTTACGCTTGGCGTAGGCAAAGCCGGCGAACCTTACGAGGGCATCGGCAGAGGCATGATTAATATAGAAGGACTGCCTGTTTACAGAGACAAGATAGGTGGTGTAGGAACTCCAACCAGCGACAACGAGCGAACCAAGATGAATATCGACACCACCCACTTGGTGGTTCTCATCAACGGCTACGACGGAGACGAACAGCACGTTCGCGAGAATGCCGAATACATTATCCAGCTTCTGAAGAAATATTGCCAGAGTGATGGAGGCAGCTACTTCATCTACAAATAAAGAGGATGTGTCATAAGTTTATGATTCACCCTCTTCTTGTCGTTTGCAAATATGGGTTATGTTGCTGGAAGAGATAGGATATGTTGCTGAAAGAGATAGAATAAGTTATTGGAAGAGATAGGATAAGTTGTTGGAAGAGATAGGATATGTTGTTGAGACAGTCAGTATCTTCGGTCGCACAACAGCTGTTGTGCGCTTGCATAACAGCTGATATGCGCATGCACAACACCTGTTGTGCATGCGGTAGCCAACTGTTATACACCAACTATTATCCAAACTTATGACACACCCTCATTAACCAAGAAATCTCTCTTATAAAGACAAAAAGGGGGACTGGCCACCGCCAGTCCCCAAGACGAGAGAGATATAAGTGTTGACTTGGTCAACAACGAGGCAAATCACTTTGCCTTATATCTTTAATATTATTCCTAGACAATATCATTAGAAACATCATCTAGGAATAATTCATATCTTGCAAAAGTATATTACTTTTTGTCCTCAGCCCAACCAGTAGACTTAAATCCTGTTACTCTATAATGATATCCAGGCTGGTCAGAACGGGAATAGGTGAAACTGATTTCATCTGTCACAGTACCAGATACAGTAGTATAAGTATTATGACCACACTTACCGCTAACAGTTACCTTGTCGGTAGCTGTAGCAGAGTTACCAATGAAATCATCCACATTCTCACCACCGAAAGTATAAGAACTCATATCAATAGATACCTTAGCATTGATGGCGTAAGCTGCCTTAGAGGCAGCTGAGCCTACACGAATCCACGCCTTATCCTTATCATAATCGGTAGTATTGCTGAGATAGGCATAGAGAACACCCGAAGTGGTTCCTGTACCATCAGTCTTAAAGATGAATTCAGCATCTGTTGGATTAGAAGCCCAATACTCTGCATCTGTCTTAGAAGCATCATAACCTCTCTCCACATTGATTCTATACTCACCACCAACAGGAGCAATAGGAGTATAATCGATATCGAAATCGTCTCCCTCAGAGCATGCAGTAAACAATGCTACGAAAACAAAGCTCAAAAAATATAATATTTTCTTCATGACTTTTCGTTTATTACATTAATAATCATTACTTCTCCCACCAAAGTTTCTTGGTCAGCGAGTTTCCATTCTCTTCTACATACTTGGCAGCAGCAGAGTTATACAATGTAGTAGCTGTAGGATAAAGCAATCGCATAGGATACTCACCGGCATTCATATTGCTAGCACCTGGATCAACTAAATTACCTAAAACATAACCATCAGACAATTCACGCTGCAAAGCAGTTGTAGACTTACGAACAGTAATATTAGCCTGAACCTCAGGAATACCCAAACGGTTACGGGTCATCCAGCCATCATAAGCATTCGCACCGGCATAAGTTACCCAATACTGCATGGCGATGCTATGAAGCATATCAGACTTATCGAACTTATAAGCACCATCAACGAATGCAGTGCCATCAAATCCCCAACGGCTGAAACCAGCAAGAACACCCTTATTATAATACTCCTCAGCCTTTACTGGATTCCCCAAACGAGCATAAGCCTCAGCAATCATCAATTCGCATTCTGCCTCGTTCATCAGATAGACAGCATCATCATAAGCCTGTTTCATACGAGAAGACTTAGAGATTGCAATACCACCCTCTGTAGTTTCATCAGTATTTGGCTTTGTTCCACAAGGAAGTCCCTCATAGCATTCATTCATGTGAGCAATCAGTTCCTCATCAGAAGAATAGCCGAGAGTTTTTTTGGCATTAGCAGTTACCTCATACAACTTGATGATACGAGGATCCTTCTTATCCAAAAGATACTCTAAGAAAGTATGGCAAGCACGAATATTCTCAGTAGTATTCAACTGACGGATATTAAACTCATAAAGAGGATTGCCTTTATTAGTACCATCTTCCCAATTTACCCAAGCACAATCCTGCTCCAAAAGACCACCTGTACTAAGTAAAGCCTGAATATCAGATTTATGAGCGTCGAAGTCTTTGAGATACATCTTCAACTTCAAACTCTTTGCAAAGCCTGCCCAGCTATCCATACTGCCTCCCAAGAAACAGTCAGCAGTTCCTAAAGGTGAAGCTTTTTCTGCAGCTTTAGCATCATCAAGTTTGGCAATGGCAGCATCCAGCATCTCCAGGATACCCGGATAAACTACAGTTTTGCTATCATCGAATGCAGCATGTGGATTGTTCTCGATATCAAGAGCACCTGTAAACGGAATATCACCATAAGTATCAGTCAATACCAAGAAATTATAAGCCTGAAGTATCTTGGCAACCATCCAATAGTTCCAAGCCTTACTTTCTTCAGCAGAAGCCAAAGCCAGCCTTAAATCTTCCAGACTGTTGGCATATGTATTCTGCCAAATCGTAGTAACAGGAGGAATTGAACCTGATGTTGTTACAGCATAATTAGACAATGTATTATACTGGTTTGTACTATTACCCTGTGTTACATACTGGCACCAAAAGTCACCAGTAATTTGCTGATAAAGACCACTGACAGCTACGATAGAACCTTCGGCAGCCGGAAGCAACTGTTTGTAGGAAGCTGTAGAAGGATAGTTTGGGTTGTAGTTGATATCCAAATAGCCAGAATCGCTACAAGAAGTAACAGTACCCATTGTCAAGACAGCTCCCAGCAATGCTGCGCTTAAAAATTTATATCTTTTCATATAAGAAATCTCCTTTAATTAAAATACAACCTTCAAGTTAATACCATAGTTGCGAGTTGACACAGAACCCATAGTCTCACCAAACTCAGAACTGATATCATTACCAAAGTTAGAAGACTCAGGGTCGATATAATTCTGATGCTTTGGAGTGATGAGCAACAAGTTGTGGCCAACGAGACTCAAAGACAACTTCTGCATCTTCAATGCACTTGTGATTGTCTTAGGGAAATCGTATGTCAAAGCCAACTCACGGAGTTTGAAGTAAGAACGGCTTACAACGAAATCACGACGCACCTCCGGGTTGTAGCTATAGTTACCCTGAACATAATTCATATAGTTGGAAGCAACTGGAATATTATTCTCGACATACTCTCCACCAACAATCTTTACAGAATGAGGATAAACAAAAGCATCACGCTCATTGAATACGGTCTCTGTAGAGTTACCATTGAAGTGAGTAATATAAGATGTCTCAGAATACATCAATCCACCCTTATGCCAGTCGCCCGTTGCAGCAAGACTCAAGTTCTTCCACTTCAGATGTGTGGTGAAGCCCATTACGAAATCTGGCTGAGAAGAACCGAGATAATCATAATCTGTAGTACTAGACTGCAAGAAACCATTACCATTTACGATTCTATAACCATAATATGGACTGTTTTTATCTGTTACCTTCTGTGTTGCTGGCAACTTGAAGATACCGATAGGCTCACCAACCTTCAATACGTAAGATACACCACGCATAGAAGAATACAAACCAGTACTTGTAGTACCTACAGGAATGGTATATTCATCAAGACCATCCCAAAGTTCCTTCACCTTACTCCAGTTCTTAGCGTATGTAGCACCTACACTCCACTCCCAATCCTTAGTACGGATAGGAGTAAAATTAACCATCGCCTCAATACCCTTGTTCTGAAGTTTACCTACATTACGGGTGTTAGAAGTATAGCCTGTCTCAGGAGCCAAAGTAGCAGAGATAATCTGATTTTTGGTTGTACGATCATAGTAAGCCACATCGAAGCTCAAACGGTTGCCAAAGAATGTACCGCTCAAACCAAGCTCATACTCAGTTGTAATCTCAGGCTTCAATGACTTATTTGGCAAACGGTTATACTCTGTCAAACCAGAAACACCGGAAATTGGCAAATATGTATAATAAGACTGGAATGGACGATAATATGAATTAGTCATATATACATCAGCATCATTACCTGTCTGACCTATAGCTGCACGAACCTTCAACAAGTCGATTTGCTTGACATTCTTCAAAGCAGGAATAGCCTGATTCAGAAGCACAGACACATTGGCACCGCCATAGAAGAAGCTGTTATCACCCATAGGAAGAGTAGAAGACCAGTCGTTACGGGCAGAAAGGTTCAGGAAAGCCCAATCCTTATAACCCAATTCAACCTGTCCCAAGAGACCCAACAATCTTCTATTCCATGAGTCTGTATCAGTAATCGAATAGGAAGATGTATTACTCAAGGAATTCCAACCTGGAATATCCAACTGCTCATTATAACCACCTACATTATCATAGTTTCTCTGGTTCAAGTTCCAACCAAAGGTTGCACCTAACGAGAAATCACCGAAAGTATGATTGCCGGTCAGCAAGAGGCTGGCGTCAATCTGTCCGCGCTGAGAACGATACTTAGAATAGTAACCCTGGTTACCTACAGTTGTACCATTACCAGTTGCCTGATAAGAACCCTCGGTATAAAGAATACGTGGTTCGATGCGCTCGGTCTTATAATTGGTATAATCACCACCGAAACGGCCAATTACCTTGATATCCTTGGTAATATCGTATGACAACTCCAGCTTACCATAAATACGGTCGTCCTGATAAGTAGAATAGTAGTTATCTACCATATAATATGGGTTGGTAGCATACAATGTATAGTAGTTATCTACATTGTTACGCTCAAGGTTGTAATCCTTCATATCTGTGAAACGAACATCAGAAGCACCCTGAAGCAACTCCATATACATATCACGAGAACGGCGCATATCCTTGCGAACATAGTTCAAGGACATGTCCAGATGGAATCTGTCGATATTGGCGTAGCCACGGAGTGAGAAGGTATTACGATGATAAGTATCACCATCATTAGGAGTAATACCATTAGAACTTACGTTACCATAAGATGCAACAATACCTACTTTCTCATCACCATAGCGGAGAGATACGTTGTTGTTCCACTCCTTACCTACCTGATAGAAGTCACGGATATTGTTCTTAACATAAGAAAAAGGCTTGGTCAAAGTCTCACCGTTAGAAAGACCTGTAGAACCATACCAGTGCTCACGACCATCGAGGCGAGGTCCCCAAGAACCATTCTCCTCATTAGACCAGGAACCCCAACCTTGACCGAAGAGATTCTGGGTCATTGGTACACGAAGCACATCAGTAAATGTCAAAGAACCATCATAAGTGATAGAAGCCTTCTTGTCACCCTGTGGTTTCTTTGTAGTAATCATGATAACACCATTGGCTGCACGAGAACCGTAAAGAGCAGTAGCAGAAGCACCCTTCAATACAGTTACCGATTCAATATCCTCTGGGTTGATGTCGCCTGCACCACTACCAAAGTCAACAGAGTTATCACCCAAACGATCATTGTTGATAGGCACACCATCAACAATATACAGTGGGTTGTTGCTAGAAACGGAAGAAATACCACGAATTACGACTTTCTGAGATGTACCTGTAACACCACCACCAGAAATCTGCACACCAGCCATCTTACCCTGAAGACCACTCATCAGGGAACCAGACTTAGCCACAGTCAACTCAGAAGCGTTGGCTGTACTGGCAGCATAACCCAAAGTTTTCTCTGAACGTTTCATACCCAAGGCAGTAACAACTACCTCGTCAAGATTTCTTGCATCAGAAGCCAAAATGATCTTCATCTTAGCAGATGCTTTCATTGTTTTAGTCTGCATGCCGAGGTAACTGATTTCCAAGACAGCATCCTTGCTGGCATTAGGAAGCGTAAAATTACCATCGACATCAGTCGCTGTTCCAGTCTTAGTTCCTACAATTCTTACTGATGCGCCAATAACCGGTTCACCGTCTTCCTGAGAAACAACCTTACCTGTAACAGTAGTTTGAGCGAGGGCTATTCCTGTTGAAAGAATAAGCCCCCCCATGAGCATGGTCAGTCTTTTTACCATAATTCTCTCTCTTAAAAATTAAACAACTTACAAATATCGGGTGCAAAGATACATACTTTTTGCTAATTAAACAAATTTTTAGCAAACAATTTGATACAAAATACCAACTTTATGGTACTTTATGTATATTTTTCGCATATTTTATTACTTTTCATAAGTATTTTTGGCATTTATTCCACCAAAAAGTAAATAACGAGAAGAAACTGGGTACAAAAGGGAAGTTTTAAAAACAGAAAGGCAAACACGCCATTCGCTACAACAAATGACATGTTTGCCTTTATTATTTTATTAAAATGAAACTCGCCTATCAAAAAGGCTTCATCAGGATTACACCTTATTATATATAGGGAGTTATGAAAAAAAAGTCAATAACGCTGGGAATTTAAATCACGCCAAAATGGAGGAGCGCATTCTTAACACCATCTTCATCCACATGAGTCGTAATGTAATCGGCTACCTGCTTGAGATTATCTCCTGCATTGCCCATCGCAACACCGGTGCCTGCCTCCCGGACGATGGAAATATCATTGCCGCCATCGCCGAAAGCCATGGTTTCCTCTATGTTCAAACCCAGATAATCAGCCATTGCATGCAAGCCCTTGCCCTTATCAGCATCAGCTGCCGTAATATCCGTAAAGGCAGGATGCCATCGGCCCGAGGTGCAGTTGCGAAGCGTAGGCATCAGGAGCGCCTCCTGCTCTACCGAACAGAAAGGAGTAACCTGCAGTACCTGCTCATCTCCCAGTTCATTCACATCGGTCAGGAAGATTTCGCAATCCACTCCCAGTCCCTTGGCAAAGATTTCATAAACCTCGTCGGTATAATGATGGATGGCAAGATGATGCTCTCCTACGACGATTGCCGGATAATCATCACGGTCGGCTGCCTCGATAATCTTCTTTACATCTTCAGGAAGGATGGCGTGCTGGCTCACCACCTTATCGCCTACAAAACAGCGGGCTCCATTGGTGGTGATGTAACCGTCGATGAGATGTTCTATCTGACCGAGGTTGTTGATGATGAGTTGCGGACGACCGGTAGAAATATACACCTCTACCCCATTCTTCTTAGCCTGTTCCAAGGCATCTACCGTGCTCTGCGGAATCTTGTGGGTCTTGAAACTCACCAGGGTGCCGTCAATATCAAAAAACAATGCTTTTATCTTCTTATCCATACCAATATCTTCTATACCTTATTATATATATAATGCAAAATCGGCTCTGTAAGTACAGAAAAACCGATGCAAAATTACGAAAAAACAGATAAATGACAAAAAATATAAAGATTTATTAGATTTTACTTGCATCGAAAAGAGAAAAAACGTATATTTGCCACATCTTTATGCCCGAGGAAACTCCGAGATAACGCATAGAGCAACTAGTAAATAAGAACGGTTATGAGTAAGAAGCCCTATCGGTTACTGGCATCCCTGTTGCTGATGCTCGTAGCGACGCTTACTTCATGCGAGAAGTTTTCGATTGACGAAACAACCGGAAAATCACGTGAGGCAAACGCCAATGTAACTATCCATGTGCAGAAAATAGAAGGCACAAGTTTGCTGACAACCAAAGCAGCCGACAAGCAGATTGCCCTGGGCGATGTGTGCTCTAGACTGACACTTGCCATCTTTGACGGAGAGGAGAAACTGGAGACGGTGAACCAGCTTTCAACAGACAATGGCTTCGGAACAGCCTATGTAAGTCTGGACGAAGGAGAATACCGACTGGTGGTGATTGCCCATAACGGAAAGGGAAACTGCTCTGTCAGCGCACCCGAGAAAGTAAAGTTTGCGAGTAACAAGCTTACCGACACCTTCTATTATTACGGCAGGTTGAGCGTAACGGCAGACGGAGCCACCTCCGACATCAACCTGAGGCGAGCAGTTGGCGCCTTCAAGTTACATATTACCGACGAAACCATTCCAGAAGAAATCAGGAGCATCAAGTTCTATTATACCGGCGGCAGCAGCACCCTGGATGCAACCACCGGATTCGGCTGCGTGAACAGCCGTCAGACCGAGAATTTCAGTATGAAAGATGGCGGCAGAGACTTTACCGTCTACACCTTTCCACATGAAGAAGAGAAGAACATCAAGATGAGCATCAGCTTTCTGGATGCCGATGCAAAAGTGGTAAAGAGTTTTGAAAAAGCCGATTTGAAAATCCATCAGAACAAGGCAGCCTATACCGAGATTTCCATCGCTAACGGATTTGGCGGGGGAGACGACAGTACGGGCGGCGGAATCGGCATTACCGTAGACCCTACCTGGGGCGAGACAGAACGGGTGAATTTCTAAGAAACAGACGATTAAGGGATTATGGAAAACTAAAGGGCATGTTCTATTTTTCCACAATGCAATATATTTTTTGATTCTTAAAGATTTGATAAACAAAATTTCTTTGTCATTTAAGAATAATTCCATAATTTTGCATCCAATATTATATAATATTATAAACAAAGGATGAAAAAATATATAACTCTTATCATGCTGATGGGAGCATTGATTCCTGCCGGGGCTCAGGCACAAGCATTGAGCCTTGACAGTTGCCGTGCCATGGCGCTGCGCAACAACAAGCAGCTCAATGCCTCGAAGCTCAAGAAGGACGTGGCGTATAATCTGAAGAAATCGGCACGTACCAAATATCTTCCTAAAGTAGATGCTTTAGGCGGTTACGAATGGTTCAGCAGGGAGATTTCGCTGCTGAACGACGGTCAGAAATCAACATTCAGCAATATCGGCTCTACCGTTACCGGAGGAATATCGGGAGGAGCCAGCAATCTGATGAGCCAGCTTGTTAGTCAGGGAATGATTACCCCGGAGATAGCGCAGCAGATAGGCGGACTGATGAATGAGAAACTGGGACCCCTGCAGCAGCAAGGCAATGCGCTGGGAGAGAAACTGGTAGATGCTTTCCGCACCGACACCCGCAATATCTGGGCTGGAAGCGTGATGGTTCGCCAACCTATCTATATGGGTGGAGCCATCATTGCAGCCAACAAGATTGCCGACATCGGAGAACAGATTGCAGAGAATGATCTCGACCAGCAGACCCAGAGCACGCTTTACAGCATAGACCAGGCTTACTGGCTCGCCGTTTCGCTGAAGCAGAAGCAGAAACTCGCCATCAGTTACCGCGACCTCGTAAAGAAACTGAACGAGGATGTTCACAAGATGATTCAGCAGGGAGTAGCCACCAAGGCAGACGGACTGAAGGTAGACGTGAAAGTGAACGAGGCTGAGATGCAGATTACTCAGGCAGAAGACGGGCTCGCCCTGTCGAAGATGTTGCTCTGCCAGCTCTGCGGCATTCCGATGAACCAGGAAATCACGCTTGCCGATGAAGATAAGGAAACCCTGGCTTTATCAGGAACTCCTGTTGACACAGAGCAGCAGAGAGTGGCAGCACAGGATTCGGCGATGAACACCCGTCCGGAGCTCCGCATGCTGCAGAATGCACTCGACATCTCTAAAGAAGCTACCAATATGGTTCGCGCCGTCAATCTGCCTCACGTTATGCTGACAGGCGGCTACATGATTTCGAACCCGAACGTATTCAATGGTTTTCAGAAGAAGTTTACCGGAGTCTGGAACGTAGGCGTGATGGTTCATGTTCCGGTATGGAACTGGTTCGACGGCGCCTACAAGGTGAGAGCCGCCAAGGCTGCCAGCAATATCGCCCAGATGAACCTGGATGATACAAGAGAGAAGATTCATCTGCAGATTACCCAAAGCCAGTTTAAGGTAAAGGAAGCGCAGAAGAAGCTCAACATGGCAATGAAGAATATCGCCAGTGCCGAAGAGAACCTGAGATGCGCCAACCTCGGTTTCAAGGAAGGCGTGATGGAGGTTACCGACGTGATGGCTGCACAGACTGCCTGGCAGAAAGCACAGAGCCAGAAGATTGATGCAGAAATCGACGTGAAGCTGACTCAGGTCGGGCTGAACAAGGCGCTGGGTATCCTGCAGTAATGGTTACTGGGACGGAAATCCGATGGAATCGGATTTAACGGGGGCCCAACGGGGGACTTTTTCCTCGGTTTCTTCATTAAAATATTTATAAAAACAAAATTAAATTCAGATTAAGCAAATGTCTAAGAAATCACAGCATAACAACATATTGCTCGCTGTAATCGGTTTTACAGCAGTAGTCATTCTCGTAGGCGTCATCGGTTTCTTCACTTTGGAACAGAAGGATGATACCATTCAGGGCGAGGTAGAAGTATCAGAATACAGAGTATCCTGCAAACTGCCAGGACGCGTAGTAGAACTCCGCGTTCAGGAAGGCGATTACGTTCATGTGGGCGATACGCTCGCCATTCTCGAAGTGCCGGAAATGAAATCGCAGGAACAGATGCTCCAGGCTACCAACGCTGCAGCCGAGGCTATGAAGGACCTGACGGATGCAGGTGCACGCAAGGAGCAGATTCAGGGCGCTTACCAGTTGGTTCAGCAGGCAGAAGCTGCCGCAACCATCGCCAAGAAGACCTACAACCGCATGCAGAACCTCTTCAACGAGGGCGTAATCAGTGGTCAGAAGCGCGATGAGGCTTACGCAGCCTACAAGGCTACAGAGGCTCAGGTAGCAGCTGCCAGAAGTCAGTACGATATGGCGAAGAATGGAGCCCGCGAGCAGGAGAAGCGCATGGCTGCCAACAACACCCAGGCTTCGAAGAGCGCTGTGGATGTAGTGAAGAATCTTCTGAAAGAGACCGTTCAGATTGCCCAGTGCGAGGGCGAGGTAAGCAATGTCTATCCTAAGGTAGGCGAGCTGGTAGGCCTCGGCTCTCCTATCATGAGCATCTCCATCATGAGCGATATGTGGGGAACCTTCAATGTTCGCGAAGACCATCTCAAGGGTCTGAACAAGGGCGATGAGTTCACTGCTTACGTTCCAGCCTTCAACAAGGACATCAAGATGAAGGTTTACTACCTGAAAGACCAGGGCTCTTACGCTACCTGGAAGGCAACCAAGGATAATGGCGACTACGACCGCAAGACATTCGAGGTGAAGGCACGTCCTATCACAAAGATTGAGGGATTGCGCCCGGGAATGTCACTCATCATTAAATAACATCTATGTTTAAGAAATTATATCATATAGCCCTCAGAGAATGCGGCATCATGTGGAAGAATCCCATTTATCTCTTCTGCATGGTCATCTTCCCCATCGTGGTGGTGATTTTCTTCACCACGCTGATGAAGGGAGGAGTGCCTACCGACATGCCTGTGGGCATAGTAGATCAGGACAACTCCACCACATCGCGCCAGCTGGTGCATAAGCTCGATGCCTTCCAGACCACCAAGATAGTGGCTCATTACGAGAACATGGCAGAGGCAAGACATGCTATCCAGAAGAACGAAATCTACGCCTTCCTGCTGATTCCTGACGGAACGGAGGCAGGCCTGATGGCCCAGAAGCAGCCTAAGATTTCATTCTATTACAGCAGCGTATCGCTGGCAGCCGGCTCCCTGCTCTTCCGCGATCTGAAAACCATCTCTACCCTGGGAGGTGCGGCGGCAGGAATGGCGAAACTTTCGGCGCTGGGAAAGACGAACGATGAAATCATGACCTTCCTGCAGCCTATCGCCGTAGACCTGCACATGATAGGTAACCCATACGCCAACTACAACTATTATCTTTCGAGCGTAATGGTGCCGGGACTCATCATGCTGTTCATCTTCCTGATTACACCTTATTCTATAGGTACGGAACTGAAGTTCAACCGGGCAAGAGACTGGATGCGGATGGCAGGCAACAATCCTTATCTCGCCATTGCGGGTAAGATGCTGCCACAGACACTCATCTTCCTGAGTATCTTCCTGCTGTTCGAATTCTACATCTATTATGTATTACAGTTTCCACATCCGGGCGGCGCGCTGCCTATCATCCTGTTAGGCGTTCTGAGCGTACTCTCCTGCCAGTGTTTCGGCATCTTTGCCTTCGGGCTGATGCCTTCATTGCGCATGTCGATGAGTATCTGTTCGTTGTGGGGCGTGGTGAGTTTCTCCATCTGCGGAGCCACCTATCCGCTCTTCTCGATGGATTCACCGATCCAGTCTATCGGTCAGCTTTTCCCGATGCGCCACTATTATATGATTTACCAGATGAACATCTTCAATGGTTTCCCGATGGGCGATGCTGTGCTCCACTGGGGCGCAATGGTGCTGTTCTGTGCCCTGCCGATGCTCACTATCTGGAACATCAAGAAGGCAATGCTAGTATATAAATACTTGCCGTAGGAGTGTTGAATGTTGAATGTTGAGTGTTGAATGTTCAAGATTAAATGTTAGATATTAAATGTTAAAAAGTAGTTTATTATATAAGATTATCAATGGCATCTGGGATATGTGCTACATCTGGAAGACGGAAATGCGCAATGTTTTCCGCGATGAGGGTGTGCTCATCTTCTGCATTCTGGTGCCGCTGGGTTATCCGCTGCTCTACTCTTGGATCTACAACAACGAGGTGGTGAGAGAAGTGGATACGGCGATTGTGGACCTGAGCCACAGTCACAGTTCTCGCGAATTTATCCGCGATTATGATGCTTCACCAGATGCCAAGGCTACCTATTACTGCAACAGTCTGGACGAGGCGAAGGAACTGGTGCGCAGGCAGGCAGTTCACGGAATCCTTTACTTCCCTGCCGACTTCGATACGAAGCTGAACCGGGGCGAACAGGCGCATGTGGGAGTTTACTGCGATATGAGTCTGATGCTGACCTATAAGGCGATTTATCAGACCTCGCAGGCCGTAGCCAGCCACATCAACTCGGGCATCCAGATAACACAGGCAGGAGGATTTACAGATAGAGACGACGAGATTACCACCGAGCCGCTTGCCTTTGATGAGGTTCCGATATTCAACACGACAGGAGGTTACGGAAATGCCATTCTGCCGGCTGTGCTGGTTCTTATCCTGCAGCAGACGATGCTGCTGGGCATAGGAATGGCAGCGGGAACATCAAGAGAACTCAACAGAAACCGCGAACTCATACCGGTAAGCGAGCATTATGGCGGTATTTTCCGCATTGTTTTCGGCAAGGCATTGGTTTATTTCATGGTTTATGCCGTGATGGGAATGTATCTTACGCTGGTAGTTCCTAAGCTATTCAGTTTTGTAAGTATGGTAACGTGGACAACCATTCTCGGTTTCCTCCTTCCTTACATTCTTTCGTGTGTTTTCTTCGGTCTGATGCTGTCGTGTCTGGTAAGATATCGTGAAAATGTAATGCTTCTGGTGGTATTTACCTCCGTTCCGTTGCTTTTTATGACGGGAGTTTCATGGCCATTGAGCAATATTCCAGGCTTTTGGCAAGGATTTTCGTGGGTTTTCCCATCCACTTTCGGCATCCGCGGGTTCCTCAGAATCAGCAGTATGGGTGCATCTCTTTCAGATATTCTGCCGGAATTCAGAGCACTCTGGATACAAACGGGTGTCTATTTCCTCGCTACCTGCCTGGTTTTCAGGCAGCAACTGCGCTCAGCCAGACTCAAGGCTAACCTTACAGCTGAAGTAGCTGAAGAAGAGGATGAGGCGGAAGAAATTGTTGATAGTTAAGAGTTTAGAATTAAAAGTTTATAGCAATCTTGCTAACGGCTAAGCCCTATAAACTATAAATTATAAACTATAAAAAATGGGCTGTTAACTGTTAACCTGTTAACTCCTCTGATAAAAAAAAGCTAGGACTGCTTGAGGGCAATCCTAGCTTTTTATTTTATATCCTTATCAAATAGGATATTTACTACTTAGTGTGTACTAACAATCTTGGTTGGAGCCTTCTCGGCATTTCTGCGGTTCACCACCGTTACTACGCTTTGGGCAAGGCTGAGGAAAGCCTGACCGGTAATGGAATCAACCTTGGTAGCAGCAGGCGCACCATCATCACCACCCTCGCAGATACTCTGAACGATAGGAATCTGGGCGAGCAGAGGCACATTCATCTCCTTGGCGAGGTTCTTGCAACCCTCCTTACCAAAGATATAATACTTGTTCTCAGGCAGCTCGGCAGGCGTAAAATAAGCCATATTCTCAATAAGTCCGAGGATAGGCACATTCACCTTATCATTCTGATACATGTCAATACCCTTTCTCGCATCGGCAAGCGCCACCTGCTGAGGAGTACTTACGATAACTGCACCCGTAATGGAAAGCGTCTGGAGCAGCGTAAGATGAATATCGCTTGTGCCAGGAGGCGTATCGAGGATAAAGTAATCCAACTCACCCCAGTCAGCATCAGCAATCAGCTGCTTCAGGGCAGAACAAGCCATTCCGCCGCGCCACAGAGTAGCCGTAGTAGGACTTACGAAGAAACCGATACTCAGGAGTTTCACGCCATATTTTTCGACAGGTTCGATGAGGTCTCTGCCGTCCTTGTGAACAGAATAAGGACGCTCCTCCTCCACACCGAACATCTTAGGCATGGAAGGACCGAAGATATCCGTATCGAGCAAGCCCACCTTGTAGCCCAACTTAGCCAGAGCGATGGCGAGATTGGCAGAAACGGTGCTCTTGCCTACTCCACCCTTACCAGAGCTCACAGCGATGACGTTCTTCACCTGTGGCAGCATCTTTCCTACTTCAGGACGAGGAGCCGACTTGAACTCAGTAACGATTTCCACCTCTACATCTTTCGAAATATGATAATGGATGGCAGCCTCAGCCGCCTTCACCGTACTCTTGAGGAAAGGATCCGTATCACGAGGAAAGAGAAGAACCACCTTCACCTTCATACCATTGATGCTAGGCGTATCTGCCAGCATCTCACTCTCTATGAGGTTCTTCTTGGTGCCTGGATAAATCACCGTAGCAAGCGCCTCTTCAATCAATTTTGGATATAATGTCATCATTTCTTTTTATTTATTTGGTGCAAAAGTAACAATAAATAATGTAATAAGCAAATAAAAACTAAATAATTTCAGATATTAAACACTTTTATGTATCTTTGCAAATTGCAGAAATGTGTAGTTTCAGCAAAAAGCGAATCTACAACCGAACAGACAAAAACGGAAGAAAAATGAAATATAAAAAGATTATATTAGGCGTTGCCTTGGCTCTGGCCTGCTTCTCTAGCCTGAATGCCAACGCGCTGACCGAAACCAAAGTGAAGAAGACGGAAACTCAGACCGCAGCACCCAACGTTTATTGGACCGACGGCTACGGAAGAGTATCTTATACCACCAACTCTATCATTTCGCCTGTAGTGAAGATTGCCCTCAAGGAGTTTGCGGGCGATATGAAAGCCGTAACCGGATTCGATGCGAAAGAAAAATCAGGTGCGCCGATACAGATTTACCAGCTCGACCAGCTCACCAACAAGGAGTTTTCGGCAGTAGAAAAACTCGGTGCGCCGCTGCATCTTATTATCACCGCAAAGGATGCTTTCTACATCGGTACGAGGAAAGGGAAACTCATCGTTATCGGAAGCAACGCCCGCGGAACGGCTTACGCCATCATGAAACTCTCTGAGCTGGCTGGCGTTTCGCCTCTGGCGGCATGGAACGACCTGCAGCCTGCACAGCGCAAGAGCCTCTATACACCCGTAGACCAGCAGTGGATAGAGGTTCCGAGAATAGAATTCAGAGGACTTGCCCTGAACAACAGCCAGTGGATGAAACCGCAGAACTACAGCCGCATCGCCCGTCTGATGCTGCGCCTGAGAGCCAATACGCTGTGGCAGGTAGACGGCAGGCACGAGGCTGCTTACAACAAGGCTGTGGTAGACAGTTTCGACATCTGCGTGGCGGAAAACTACAAGGTGACGGAGTTCGTGGGCAAGAAGCACAAGAAGAAACACCGCAAAACCATCGAGAATGTGAAGCTGGTATGCTCGGATGCACAGATGGAGATGAGCAATCTCTCGCCGGGCCTGCTGCTCGAAATGCTCAACAGCAAGGATTATCTGGAGAGCAAGAATGCCCAGCACGGCAAATCGCACCGCTCTGCCGCTCACAACGACGAAGACTGTGCCTGGATAGCCAACATTACCAATCCGAAGCAGTCAACCTTCCAGCTAGCCATGATGATGAACCTGGCGTGGAATAAAAACGCCCTGAAAGCAGGTTGCAAGACGTATATCCAGAACACTCTCAACGCATTCTTTGGCGCCATTACGGGCAAGAAAATCATGCCTCTGATGGAAGAATATTACCGTCTTACCAGCATCCGCCATTCCGCTTATATGGCGATGCCTTACGGCGATACTGAGTTTCATTCAGGCGAATTCGGCAACGAACTGGAGCGTTTCCTCTACCGCTACGACCTGTTGAAGGCGAAGACTGAATCCATCGAACGCATGCTGCCTCAGAACCAGAAAGACGGTTTCTTCGAGGTAGTGAAATATCCGATATTCCTGGCTGCCTTCGTAGCCGAAAAGGAGCTGGAGGCACAGGAAGCAAGACACATCGCCCGTCCGGGACTGTTTAATAAAGACGATGAGGCGAAGGCTGCAGCGGCTGTGAGCATCGATGCTTACAACAAACTGAAGCAGCTCAATGCCTACTACAGTCGCATCAGAAACGGCAAATGGAAGAATTTCATCCTTACCAACGGTACAGAGATGCAGGCTCCGCAGATTCCGGGCACACTGCCTGCTGCCGACATCAAGCGGCTGAAAGCTGATGCCTTCGACCGCAGCAACGATCTCAAGCCACTCTCTGTAGTTACCGGCGACATCATTGCTAAGAATGCCTGGGAATGGAGCAAGGCTACAGAATCGCCGCTTGCCCAGGCTGCCGTAAAAGGAGCCGAGAAGATTACCGTCCGTCCGCTGTTAGGCCACAGCGGCAAGGCTGTGAAATTGCCGAAGGGAGCCAGTCTGAGCTATGATTTCTACTGCGACAAGAGCGGTGATGCGCGTTTCACCATCGCCGTTATTCCTTGCTTCCTCAACGCTGTAAAGGATATGAAGGTGAGTGTGAGCATAGACCGTGGCGAACCGGTAATCTGCCAGCTGAAGGAGGTTTACAACTCAAAGGACTGGAAGTTTGACCTGTGGCGCGGACAGACGCTGAAGAGCTTCTACGTTACGCTGCCTGACGGCAGTCACAACGTAACCATCAAGGCTTTAGACGATAATGTGATGATTGACCAGTGGGTTCTGGATTACGATGTAGACAGAGAATACTACGTATTCCCAGTTGCAAAATAAGAGGCTTTTCTTCAGTTTTTCAGGCTTAAATGAAGACCGGGCAGAGGCATAAATGAAGACCGGGCTGTGGCATAAATGATGGCGGGGCAGAGGCTTAAATGAGGGCTGTCATGAGGTTTTTACGTAGCTTTTCATAAGGCTTTTCATGATACTGAAATGTGTTAAGAATCCTAACTCATAGCTTCTTCCCCTGCAACTCTATGACTTATGCCCCGCAAAGCACAGAGACGGGGAAAAAAGAGCGAGGGGTTAACAGGTTAACAGTTAACACCCCAAAAATGCATGGTTCCCCCCACACACATATAAAAATAAGTATATATATATTATATTATAATAAGGTACGCGCGAGGGGGAGTATCGAAAAAACAGCTGTTAACTGTTAACTCTGTTAACCCCCAGGCATAAAAAGGCAGAAAGCCTCCCAGCAAAACGATGCTGAGAGGCTTCTGTATTTTTATTTGAGACTCTATAAAACTTCCATTTCATTTCTCTTCATAATAAGAGGATAACGCTCAGGATGCTTTAAACTCTCTATTTCTAAATCTACATCCAGTTTAGGCCACTCTATGGCATTCCTTCCACTCATCTGCACATCAAGAGCATCAGAAATACATGCATTCTTCATCCAAGGAATCCGATTATAAGATATGAAATAATCGTTTCCTTTCACAGAAAGCATAATGCCTTTATCATTTATCATCAAGACGCTTACCTGTGTGTCTTGCGAATTTGATTTTAAAATCGTCTCCATAATCTTTAAGTATTTTTTCTATAAAACTTAATTCTTTAGTATTGAATCCGAAATTTTCTGCTAGTTCAATATTGGGTTCAAGCCAATACTTAGCTTCATTTTCGGCCTTAACGACATGAATATGCATTCTCTTTTCCTCATTGGAATAGATCTTGAACACAAAGCCATTTATTTCTTTAAATTTAGGACTCATATCCTCTTTATTTAAGAAGTTATATTTCTGCGGGCAAAGTTACGATATTTTTATGAAACTTCCAAGAAAAAAGACATAAAAAAAGCACTCCAAGGAGCGTGAACTCCTCAAAGTGCCCTGATCATAATTATATTTCTAATATTGGTTTTTACGCAATAAAGAAGTCATTGATTACTCAATAACTACGGTTGTCCAACCGTGCTTGTCCTCTACAGTACCATACTGGATTCCGCGGAGCGTATCATAGAGGTGCTTAGAGATAGGACCTGGCTTCTCACCGAAGTTGTAGCGCTTGCCTGTATCCAAGTCATCAATGTAGCTGATAGGACTGATTACGGCAGCAGTACCGCATGCACCAGCCTCCTCGAAGGTCTCCAACTCATCCTCAGGAATCTGACGGCGCTCCACCTTCAAACCGAGATCCTCAGCCAACTGCATCAAGCTCTTGTTGGTGATAGAAGGGAGAATAGATGTACTCTTAGGAGTAACGTATGTATTATTCTTGATTCCGAAGAAGTTGGCAGCACCACACTCATCCATGTATTTCTTCTCCTTGGCGTCGAGATAGAACTCGCATGCATAACCCTTCTCATGAGCGATATTGTTGGCTCTGAGAGAAGCAGCATAGTTTCCACCAACCTTATAGATACCTGTTCCGAGAGGAGCAGAGCGGTCGAAATCACGGATGATGACGTATGGGTTGGTAGAGAATCCACCCTTGAAGTATGGACCTACTGGAGTTACGAAGATAAGGAAGCAATACTCCTTAGAAGGATGAACACCCACCTGAGCACTTGTACCGATGAGCAGCGGACGGATATAGAGCGTAGCACCACTCTCGTAGGTAGGAATCCACTCCTGGTTGAGGCGAACCACCTTCTTCACCATTTCCTCGAACATTTCTGTAGGCACCTCTGGCATCAGAATGCCGCGACATGTGCTCTGCAAGCGCTTAGCGTTCTCGTCCATACGGAATACGCGCACCTTACCGTCTGGGCAACGATAAGCCTTCAAGCCCTCGAATGCCTCCTGACCATAGTGCAGACAGGTTGCAGCCATGTGCAATTTCAAATACTCATCAGAGCAAACTTCTATTTCGCCCCATTTGCCGTCGCGATAGTAACAGCGAACATTGTAGTCAGTCTGGCGATAGCCAAATGACAAATTAGACCAATCTAAGTCTTTCATAACATCTATATTTTTAATGTTCTACTAATATTTTAGATGCAAAAGTACAAAATAATCTATTAATCTGCAACTCTTTTATAATATTTTTAATGAAAACGTTATCTTTTTATTCATTTCTGCCATTTTGGGGCATCATTTTACCATTTTAGGGTGTTCTTTTATTGTAATTGAGAGATTGTATTTCTGAAAATGAAAAAGCTGCACCCATTCTTCGCGAACAGGATGCAGCTTACTAACTAACATTAACTTTAAATCAACAATTCTTTAAACCTATCATTTTATATTGCTATATAACCAATAGGGGAAGCGGGGTTAACGGATGTATTCCTCAGGAATCTGAGGCATCGCTCCATTCTGGGTACAAACGTAGGCACTTACCTTTACGGCAAGTTCGTGAGCCTCCTGAATACTCTTGCCCTTCAGAATGCTGGCACAGAATGTACCGGTAAAGCTGTCGCCTGCACCTACTGTATCAGCCACCTCAACCTTTGGAGTCTCCTGGAATGACTTCACACCCGGAGCAAAGACATAGCTGCCATTTACACCGCAGGTCAGCACGAGCATATCGAGATTATACTTGCCGAGAATCAGCCAGCACTTGTTCTCGATATCCAAACCTGGATAACCAAAGAGACGGCCGATGGTAATCAACTCCTCATCATTGATCTTCAACACATTGCAGCGCTTCAGACTCTCGGTAATCACCTCAGGAGTATAGAAGTTCTGACGAAGATTGATGTCGAAGATCTTCAGACAATCCTCTGGAGTATGATCGAGGAACGTATAGATGGTCTTACGGCTAACCTCACTGCGCTGAGCCAGAGAACCCCAGCATACAGCTCCAGCATTGACAGCAATCTCCCTGATATCACTGGTGAACGGGATATTATCCCAAGCTACACCCTGCTTGATATCGTAAGTAGGAACGCCCTCCTTGTCGAGCTGCACCTGAACAGTACCGGTAGGATAATCTACCTCAGGCATTACATACTTCAACTTCTTCTCATCGAGAATGCGAAGGGCTGTTTCGCCCAAGGCATCCTTACCCACAGCACTCACGGCTACAGAATGCAAACCATGCTGACCTGCGTGGTAAGCGAAGTTGGCAGGAGCACCGCCGAGTTGAGAACCACTAGGGAGAACGTCAAAGAGGATTTCGCCCAAACCTACACAATATTTTGTATTTAAATTCTTTGTTTCCATAATTACACCTTATAATATACGATATAAACGATTGCGGATGATTTATATTATAACTTGCGGATATAAGTGAAGAGATAAACAACTCCTATAGCCATGACTGCCACAGCACCTACCTGACCGAAGGCATCGCTGGCAAAGCCCATAATCAAAGGGAAGACGGTACCACCGAAGAGTCCCATGATCATCAGTCCACTCACCTCATTCTTCTTATCAGGCATAGCTAGAAGTGCCTGAGAGAAAATCATGGAGAACACGTTTGAGTTGCCGTATCCCACGAGGGCGATGGCGATATAAAGCATCATCTTGCTCTCGCCTACCCACATGCCTATCATACTCAGAGCCATCATCACTACGCTGATAACGAAGAAAGTGCGGGTCTTCATCATGCGGAGGAAAACGGTACCGGTGAAACATCCGATGGTACGGAAGATGAAGTAGAGCGATGTAGCGAAGGCAGCCTCGTTCAGCGTCCATCCCAGACGCTCCATCAGAATTTTAGGAGCTGTGGTATTGGTACCCACATCGATGCCTACATGACACATGATACCGATGAAGGAAAGCAGCACGATGGGTTTGCCGAGTAACTTGAAGCACTCGCCAAAGCCGGAAGCCTTACCCTCGTTCTTCTCCTCCTCGATAGGTGTACCAGCCAGGAAGAAGGTAGCTGCGATTCCGATAACCATATAGATTGGAAAGAGGATTCTCCAGCCCAAACCGAAGGTTGGAATGCTTGCCATGGCGCCCCACATAGCGATGTATGGAGCCAGGAAGGAAGCTATCGCCTTGACAAACTGACCAAAGGTCAATGTGGATGCCAGGTTCTGACCTGATGTCACCACTGAAACCAGAGGGTTCAGAGATGTCTGCATCAAGGCATTTCCGATGCCGAGCAATGAGAATGATACGAGCATCAGTTCAAAGTTTTCGCCAAAAATGGGCAAAAGGAGGGAGATAACGGTAACGAGCAAAGACAGGAGTACTGTCTTCTTTCTACCTATCTTATTCATCAGGATTCCCGTAGGAACCGAGAAGATGAGAAACCAGAAGAATACCAGCGATGGGAACAGATTGGCTGTTGCATCATTGAGGTTGAGATCTTCCTTTACGTAGTTGGAGGCAATACCTACCAAATCTACAAATCCCATGGCGAAGAAACAGAGCATCACCGGGATGATTGATAACTTTGATGATTTATTCATAATTGTTAGCGTTATTGTTTCATGCAACAAAGGTAGCGATAAACGGTATCATACTGCATAATTTATCGTTCATCAACTACCTTTTTTGTTGCATTGTAACAATTCTACTATTCTATGATTCAATAATTATATTCTTACAAACCAAGCTTATGAACCTTCAGATTCTTGAATTCAGCCTTGCCATCCTGGGTGTAGAGCTTCACATTCTCGTATGGAGCTACAGGGAAGACGAGGTTGGTCATGGCGATACGACCGCCATCTACGAAGAGTTCTACAGATGACTTATCTACGAAAATATCAACATGATAGGTCTTCTTGCCATCCTCGCAAAGACTCAATGGAGCCCAGGTTGCCAGGGCGAAATCGTTCTTGTAGTTGATGGAGTTGGCGATGCGGGCAGGCTCCTTGCCTTCAGCTGCACGCTGTTTGTCCCAAGCCAACTCGATATCGTGAGGAACTGCCTGCTTGCCGAAATCGGTCAAACCGCTCTCTGTTCTATCCATTACCACCTTGCCCTGCTTCATATCGAAATAAATCATAGTGCGCTCACGCTTGTTGTTTGAAAGCTCGATACCGGCAATACCGTTGGCATCTGGAGTTACATCAGCCTCAATCTCGAAGGCACCCTCCATATTGGCTGCAACACCTTTCAGTTCCTTGGCATCAGCAACAGAAGCATCAGCCAAATCCTTGGTTTCCTTTCTCAATGCATATACTTCAGGAGCTACATTCTCAGAAACATAATACTTGCCATTCTTCTCGTAAAGCTTCAACTCTCGAGGCAAACCATTGGCACCACGATTCTGCTTGAACGGAGTAAGGTTGGCATACTGCCAGTTGCTCATCCAGGTGATACCCAGAACTCTGTCGCCTGTGTTGGAGAAGGTAACGGTAGCATAGTGATCCTTACCCCAGTCGAGCCACTTTACTTCGTTGGCATCAGGACAAGTAAACTTCTTGCCATCGAAATCGCCTACGAAATACTCGGTAGCGCTGCCACCAAACCAGCAGCCAGGGTTGATATTCATCGTCATCACCCACTTCATCTTCTTCTTATCACCATTTACAGGCAACTGGAAGAAGTCTGGGCACTCATACTGACATGGCTGCTGTCCCAAGCCCTTACCGAAGGCACTCACGTAATCCCATTTCTTGAGATTCTTTGACTTGTAGAAGCGGGTCTCCTTATCGGCAGAAACTATCATGTACCAGCATTTTCCCTTCTCATACCAGAACACCTTAGGGTCACGGAAGTCCTTCAAGCCATCGAATGGAGTCAACACTGGGTTGCCCTCGTACTTGGTAAAGGTACGACCATTGTCATTGCTATAAGCGATGCACTGCACCTCATCATGGTTTACACTACTGTTGTTGGTATAGATGGCGATGATGGCATTCTTGCCGAAACCTGCCGTATTCTTCTTATCTACCACAGAACTACCTGAGAAGATATGGCCTACTGGGTCGCGAGCGATGGCTGGATCGAGGTGTTCCCAATGAACCAGGTCCTTGCTTACGGCATGTCCCCAGTGCATATTGCCCCACTTACTTCCGTATGGGTTATACTGGAAATAGAGATGATACTCTCCATCCTTATATACCATACCGTTAGGGTCGTTCATCCAACCATAGAGCGGAGTGAAGTGATAAGATGGACGATAGTAATCGGTGTTGGTGGTGTCGAATGTATCGCTGAGCTTCATCAGATTGAGAGCCAACGCATCTTTCTTCAAACCGAGAATCTTGACGGTAGCAGTCTTACCCTTGCCCAAGGCAAATGGCACGAAGTAATCAGAACCATTCTGTGCCAGGCGAACGTCCATCCAGGTATCATCCTTAGAACCTGTATCGAGCAAAATCTGGGCCTCATCCTTCTCTTCCTGGATAGGGAGAAGAAGATACTTAGTAGGATTCTCCACCTTGATGATAGTAGTATCACCCTTGTGTTCGATATTCATCTTCTGTGCAAAGGCAGAAGTTGTAGCTGATGCCATCAACATGAGGCAGGCAGCCTTTGTAATCATTGAATTGGATTTCATGATCATTTCTTTTTTAAATTGTTAGCGTTATTGTTTAAATCTGCTGCAAAGGTAAGGATAAAGCAGGAATTATCATATAAATTTCGTTTCATCCGATACAAAAAATCGTTCATGCAACATCTTTTGCAGTGCATGAACGATTCTTTTCCTCACATTTCCTTGGAGACAACAAGACTATACTTCCCCCATCAGCCATTTCAACGCATTGATTCGCTTGATACCATCATAATCTGCCGTCGGGTCTTCATCGAGCGTCAAGATATACTTGGGATATTGGTCCTTGATTTGTTGAAGCGAAGCGAGTTCACGCTTCAAGGTCTTTTCATCCCTTACCGTTGCAGCTACCTGATAATAGGTGATGTCATTCTCGTCGATAGCAACAAAATCAACCTCCAAGTTATCCATCTTGCCTATATACACTTTCTTCTGCCGACGCAAGAGTTCCAGAAAAACGATATTTTCCAAAATACGCCCTGCATCAAAAGAGCGAGAGCCAAGCAACATACGTCGCAAACCAATATCCACCAGATAGTATTTTCCCAAAGTTTTGAGGAGTTGCTTACCCTTGATGTTATATCGCTTCACTTCATACAAGAAGAAAGACTCGCAAAGGGTTGACAGGTATTTCTCCACTGTCTTTTGGTCAATCTTTCGCCCATCAGCCGACATCAAGTCTGCAATACGTTTCGTCGAGAGAATATTGCCGATATTATCTGCCGTGAAACGTATCACGCTCTCCAACATCATTACATCGGAAAGTTTATTTCGACTCATGATGTCCTTTACCACTATCGTATTGTAAACAGCATTCAAGTAATCGCTAATCTCATTAGCCGTATCCAACTCCAATGTATATGGGAAACTGCTCTTGCTCACATATTCTATATATGTCTGTGAAAGATGGTCCGTACCACCGATACCTTCCGCATACTCCTTGAAAGACAACGGAAGCATCGCAATCTCTACATACCTGCCAGACAAGAGTGTAGCTATCTCGCTAGAAAGCATGTAGGCATTCGAACCCGTCACATATAAATCAACTGTTGGCTTCAAATTAAGACTATTGATGATATCCGGAAAATCCGTGACATGCTGTATCTCATCAAAAAAGATGTAAGTCATCTTATCTTGCTGTATCAAAGGTTTGACATAAGAATACAGTTTTCTTGGGTCTCGCAATTCAAAATAGTCATAGTCCTCAAAATTGAGATAGATGATTTGCTCTTGCATTACTCCATGAGCTATCAGCCAGTCACGATAAATCTCCATAATGGTCGATTTACCACAACGGCGAATGCCTGTTATCACCTTGATAAGCTTTTTATCCTTGAAAGCTATCAGCTTTTTCAGATAGTTATGTCGTTCTATTCTCTTCATTTTTGTATTTTTACATGTCACGCTGCAAATATACATATTTTTTAGGAATCTACATACTAAAAGTACGATTATTTAGAAAGTTTTAGGAATTGATTCCTAAAACTTTTCTTTTACGGACGTTTTTAGGAATACAAACACTAAAACTCCTCTATTTTATTAATCATGACTGATAAAAACACTCTTTTCACCTATTTTATTATGGAAAACAGCGTTTTCTCCAAAGTTCAAAACCCAAACAAGAAAAAGGCAGCACTATACATTATTATATAGTACTGCCTTATCTTATTATGTTTAAACTAATTAGAACTTCAGCGAAGCTGTGAATTCTACAGTAAATGGACGAAGATAGCTACCCGTCATAATCTGATTTTTGATTCCCTTGGCCTCATCCTTGGTAATCAGCTCGGCACCTGCGATACTACCCTTGGCACCTGTCTGGTTGAGGAAGTTGACTACGGTACAGCCGAGAGCCAGGCGCTTGGTTGCCTGCCAGTTCAAACCTCCGAAAGTCTCCCAGTGACCATTGAAGTAATATGCCTCATTGATGTTGGCGTAGGTCTTACTGAAGTAACGGAAGCTGGTCCAGAGCTTGATGTCCTTGGTAATCATGTAGCTTGGATCCAACTCGATGAGAATCTGAGGAATCTCTGCTACGATATTGCCAGTGGCATTGATACGGCCAACGGTACCATCATCGAAGGTAACCGATGTCTCATATTTCTTGTAAGTTGGCTTCTGATAAGTAAAGAGGAAGTGGAAATCGAATCCCTTGAAAGGATGAGCCACTGCATCGGTTGTCCATCCCCATGTCTGGATATCGTAAGCCATTGGAGCTGCCTTGATTTCACTGCCATGCTGCAGGTTGAGAGTTGAGTTGTTGTTGGTCTTTGAGATGTAAGAGAACAACGATGTCAAGCTCAACCATGAGTTGTTGTAGTAGATACCTGCACGACCGAGTGGCACAGAAATCTTACCCACATTTGGCAATGTTGCAGGAGCGAATGCCTCGAACTTAGGATGCTGCACGATGTAAGTGAAATCGCCAGTGAAGCCGAAGTTATCGGTCAACTTATAAGTTGCTGCTACAGAGAAATCGTAGTTGAGCCAGTTGTAACTCAAGTCTGTCGGAGCAATCACGGTTCCATCTGCTGCCTTAGCACCGAAATGGTAATCAGTGAAACGACCAACGTAATCCCCCTGCGCATTCTTCACTGCTGCGTTTTCACCCTTCAGCTTCTGCCACTCCAGACGGGCACCATAGTAGAGATTGAACTTCTTGGTGATGTCCCAATCGTGGGTGAAGTAGAGAGCCAGCTTGTTTTCGCTTCCCTTGTAATACTCAGAGGCGTTCTTGTTGAAATCGTAGAAGTAGCTGTCGCGCTGTTTTGCATCCCAAACTCGCAAGGCATAGCTTCCATCTGCAGGTACGCTCTGATCATACATGGTTGTATTTGAGCAATAATCGATATGGTAGAACCACTCATTCACGCCAAGACGGAAGGTGGAAGTACTGAATTTCTTGCTGAGCTCGGTGGTGAAAAGAGCCTCATCAATCTTACCGGCATTGAGACAGGACATACGGGTCTGAACATACTGACCATTGTAAGCCTTGGTCTGTCCGTTGATGTCGCGATACATATAATTATATACGCCCTGATTGGCAGCGCTCTTCAAATCGATGATAGACATTGGAGACTGGTAAACCATCGCACCACGTGAGTGATCGTACTTCAAGGTAGCCTTCCAGTTCAAACCGTTGTCAAAACGATAGTTATTCATCAGGGTTACCTCGCTTGTCTTGTTCAGACAGGCATCATAGAGAGAAGTCTGCTTCATCTCACCAGTACGCATATCACGATAGGTCATATCATTATCTACAGGAAGATAAGAAGTAGTTCCGAGCTTGAAATCTCCATACTCCTTCACGCTTCCATCGCCTACATAGATAAATGGAGCACTCTGGGTAGCATAGCTATACACGTTATGGCTATTGGCATACTTATACATGGCAGTGAACTCACCACGATTGCCGTTATACTTCTTGGTGAGGAGTGCCTTGTAAATCTGAGTACGGTCCTGATAAGGAGTAGACTTAATCTTGAAGGTTCCCGGATCGAAATCCTGATACATATTAAAGCTGTAGTACCAGTCCTTACCCAAATCACCATTCATATTCAGAGAGAATTCCTGCAATCCGAAATGATTGCTCTTATAGTTCAGCGTACCATTGAATCCTTTCTGACCCTTCTGAGTGAAAGAGTTCACGGCATAACCGATATTACCGGTAGTGATAGCTGTCTCTGCAATCTTGAGCAATCCCTGATGGCTCAAACTTGCATCACCACGCCAGATGGTATTGACAGAATGAGGATTGGTTGCGTAAGTAACAGGCAAACCATTCTCCAAAACGTTGACATCGGCAGAAGGCAATCCTATCTGAATCTCACGAGGACCATTCGCACTGGCTGCATTGAGCATCACATTACGATTACCCTCTTCCTTAGCACTAGAATTATCATCCTGTGCAAAAGCTGCTGTAACATTTACCAATGAAAGTGCAAGCATCATAGCTGCGCTCTTTCCATTTAATAAGTTGTTCATACTTTAAATGTTTAATTTGTTAGCGTTAATGTTTTGATTTCTGCTGCAAAAATACATAAAGGTCTGAACAGCGGCTTAAAAAATCATTTCATCGAATAAAAAATTCCGTTCATTGTAACATAATTGCTATTACATGAACGGAATTTCACAATTTTCTGCTACTTTCTACTTCTTAACTAACTCTTTTCTATTTCAGACAAAGGGAGTCATATAGATCACTACAGACTATTAAGAGCGTGTCATGATGTACTTGAGTTAAAGAGGTCAAGTGCTTGAATCAGTGAGGTCAAGTGTTTGGTTCAGCTTACTCAAGTGGTTCCGTAAGCTATCGGAGACGATTCGTTAAATTAACGGAGACGACTCAATAAGCTATCGGAGACGACTCCGGAAGCAGACGCAGATAGCTTCGTTGGCTAACGCAAGTACTTGCGATGCTCAACGCAGCCTGTTTCGATGGGCCATGTAGGCTAATACCCAAAAACGTTAACGAACAATAAAAAACAGCTTAGATTTTGTGGAAACGCATCTTTTTTGTACTTTTGGAAAAAATAAGGCAGGAATGACTGAGCGAAAGATCATACATATCGACATGGATGCCTTCTTTGCTGCGGTAGAGCAAAGAGACAATCCGGAACTTCGGGGCAAACCGGTAGCGGTTGGCTTCGACGGACCACGTGGTGTGGTTTCTACAGCCAGCTATGAGGCAAGGAAGTATGGCGTTCACTCGGCGCAATCCATCGCTCAAGCCAAGCAGCGCTGCCCTAATCTCATCATCGTGCCCTGCCGGCATGATTATTATGCTAAAATATCCCATCAGATACATCAAATATTCCAGGAATATACCGACCTCATCGAACCCATCTCCATAGATGAAGCCTTTCTTGATGTAACGCAGAATAAGAAAGGGATAGAACTGGCGGTGGATATTGCCAAAGAAATCAAAACCCGTATCAAGGAGGCAACCGGACTTACCGCCTCGGCTGGCATCAGCTACTGCAAGTTTCTCGCCAAAGTGGCTTCTGATTACCGCAAGCCCGACGGCATCTGCACCATTCATCCCGACAAGGCGCTCGATTTCATCGCCCAGCTACCAGTAGAGGATTTCTGGGGCGTAGGAAAGAAAACGCTGCAAAAGATGCATTTCATGGGTATCTTCAACGGAGCTGACCTGAGGAAAGTATCCGAGGAACATCTGGTAGAAGTGTTCGGAAAAGCCGGACACATCTTCTATGATTTTGCAAGGGGGATAGACGAACGGCCGGTCATCACCTACCGGGAACGGAAATCGGTAGGCTGCGAACAGACTTTCCTGGAAGATATCTATGCCAAATCGGCTGTGATTATCGAACTGTATCATACCGTACTCGAACTGCTGGAGCGAATCGCCAAAAGCGGTTTCGAAGGAAGAACCCTGACGCTGAAGGTGAAGTTTGCCGATTTCACACAGATAACACGAAGCATCTCGCAAGAGAAGGTTCTGAAAAAGAAGGATGATATTCTACCTCTTGCCAAAGGGCTGCTGAAACAGGTAGATTACTCCACTGCTCATCCCATCCGCCTGCTTGGTCTGTCCGTAAGCAATGCCTCATCAGAAGAAGCCAGGAAGCAAGATAAGGAGAACAGCAGTTTCAAGCCCGAATACAAAGAACTGGAACTGGAATTCGAAGATTGGGAATAAGCCCCTTTAAAAAGCTATAGTATGCCCGCTTAAAAAGAAACAAAGCATAATACGCGAAAAGCAGCTGTCAGACATCCCGTCTACAGCTGCTTTCTCTCATTACTTGTTATTTCCCAAAACAAAACTTTTAACCTTAAAGAAAACTACCTACCTTAATGAATACTCAATCCTATAACCTTAAAACATAAACCTATGAAAATGCAACTACGTCTGCATGAAACATTTATAAACTTCTAAACTCTGGTGCAAAGGTAGTAAGTTTCAGCGAAACCCAGGTACAATTATCGTTCAAATAGTGACAAAAATGATACAATGTACATTTTGTGTTATGAAATGAACGATTTTTATCCATATATTCACAGATTCTACACTTCAGGCATAGCGTATTTCTCTCTATTTCATTATATTACCTACATCACCAGGTAACATTCCAAACTCTTCCTTGAAACATTTTGTGAAGTAAGATGGTGCAGAGAAACCTACTTCATAGGCAACTTCTGATACACTCATGCTACGGGTTTCGAGCAAACGCTTAGCCTTGGCAAGGCGGGCCTTACGGAGCAAGTCGACAACAGAAGAGCCTGTCATCGCCTTCACCTTACGATAAAGCTGCACACGGCTTAAGCCAATCTGCTGTCCCATATCCTCGACTCCAAACTCACTATCAGAAAGGTTCTGCTGGATAATGGTTTGAAGCTGCTTGAGGAACTGCTTGTCACGGTCTTCCAGATGAGACTCAGAAATCTCCTTCTCAGCCTCCTGCGAACCCTGATAAAGATGCTTCAGAAGCTGACGCTGTCGCAAGAGATTTTCGATACGGGCGAGAAGCACCTTGCTATGGAATGGTTTGGTAATATAAGAATCGGCTCCATGCTCATAACCCTCTGCGCGATGCTCCTCCAGGTTCTTCGCCGTGAGCATAATAACAGGGATATGAGAGGTTGCAGTATTTGTCTTCAACTGTTCGGTAAACTCCAATCCGTCCATAACAGGCATCATCACATCGCAAATCACCAGGTCGGGTACCTCTTTTATTGCTACGGATAATCCCTCTTTACCATCAGCGGCCTCAAGAACAATATACTCATCCTGCAAAAGCGTACGCTCATACTGACGGATATCGGTATTATCATCAATAACCAGAACAGTAGGGCGATTGGTATTCTCGCTTACCAACTGCTGTACTTTTCCACGACTTCTGTCTCCATCATCAATATATTGCAAAACAGACTCATCTACCACATTCTTACCATCTGGCGCAGAAGCACTTACAGAGTTATCCACAATATTCACATCATTGTGGATAACTTGTGAATCACACTCCTGTTCACGAGGAATTACAACGATAAAATCAGAGCCCTTACCCAGTTCGCTCTCTACCCTAGCTTCACCATGATGCAACTCAACAAATGATTTCACCAGAGCCAGACCGATACCCGTGCCGCTGGCAGCACCCTTAGCCTGGAAGAAGCGTTCAAAGATCTTATCAGCCTCATCCTGCGAGATACCCTTGCCCGTATCTTTCACGTCAAGACGGAGATTGGCACCTTCATCTTTCAAAGATACAAAGATTTCGCCACCAGCAGGCGTATATTTCAAGGCATTGCTCAACAGATTGAATACGATACGGGAAATCTTCTCCTGATCGGCAATCATTTCATGGCTGCCTTTCAAGTCATCAACATCCAGATGCAGACTGATCTGCTTGCGTTCGGCAGTAAGCTGGAAGTCGCTCACCCACATCATCAGAGTCTTCACAATGTCGAAGCGATAGAGTTTCAACTCCATCTTGCCATTCTGAATCTTACGGAAATCAAGAATGTTACCAACCAACTGTTGGAGGGCAAGCGCGTTACGCTGCACCATCTTCAAGAGTTCGCGGCTCTTGCCCTTGATGCCGGTATCTTCAAGCAGCATCTCTACCGGGTCGGCAATCAGGGTTAAAGGCGTGCGAAGTTCATGACTGATATTGGTAAAGAACACCAGACGGGAATGAGTGAGTTCCAAAACCTCCTCATTCAATCGTTTCATCTCCTCATTCTTTTCACCCAATTCTACATTCAGTCGCTTCAGTTCGTCATTGGTTTTAGCCAATTTTTCGTTCAGTTTTACCTTTACCAGATAACCTCTGAAGATCAAAGCCGCCGCTGCAAGGCAAACAAGCAGGAACAGACACATACCAATAAGCATGATTTTCTGAGCATTATAATCAGACAGATATCGATCTACCTGCTTATGCAAAGTCTTCAGATTGCGCGCCTGGCGCTCGGCATCCCTAGCCTCCATCAAGGTAAGATCTGCATTTGCCTTGGTAATGATAGATGTACTCAGATAATTATCACGTTCATAAGGCTGATGCTTCAATATCTTCATGGCAAGCGCTATGACCTCATCACCCTTGGTAGGATAAAGATAAGAGGCTTCGAAAATACCATCGCGCACAAGTTCCAGACCACCACCTTCGGTTGCCATGCCGTCTACTCCGGTATACTTATAATTACGCTTTACACCCATCTGTCGGGCAGCCACATAAGCACCCCAGGCAAGACGGTCGTTGTGAGCAAAGACATAATCAAAGTCCTGTGTCTGTTTCAAGATACGTTTCATTGCCTGGATTCCACCCTCTTCCTTCCAGTTTCCTCCCTCCGAGGCTACAACCTGTAACCCAGGATAAGGCTTGATAGCATCCATAAAACCACGATGGCGCTCCAAAGCAGGCGAAGATCCCTCCAAGCCGCTGATTTCAACGATGCGCCCCTTACCCTGAAGCTGCTGGGCGATAAAAGTTCCCATCGACTTACCTATCGTATAGTTATCGCATCCGATAAAAGCCGTATACTTATCAGAATTGGTCTTCCTGTCATAGAGAATCACAGGAATACCTTTATCGTAAGCACGCTCTACAGCCTTGGATATAGCACTCAACTGGTTAGGCGATACTATCAGCAAATCTACCCCCTCATCGATAAACTGGTTAACCTGCTTATTCTGCAACACATTATTATCGTTGGAAGAAGCCAGTTTCACGATAAGCGAATCGTTGAGATACTCGCCCATCTTGAGTTCATTATTCAGTTTATCGCGCCAGATATCTTCAGAACACTGGGATACGCCAATAACAAACTTCCTAGGCTGCTGAGCACAACCGGTCAGCAACACGATGAAAGCTATATATATAATAAGGTGTAATTTACGTTTCATACGGCTTATACAATTTCTATGTTTATAAGGTAGAGACATTCTAAAATGCCTCTTTTGTAGTGCAAAAATATAATTTTATTCTGAAAACACCAAGAAAAAATCAGGAAAATCTTTCATTTTTATCTTATCCACATCAGTTACTAACAGAAAAAGTATCTGATAGCCAACAGAATAACATAGTTATCAACACTTGTGTGGATAACTTTTCTATGAGAAGTGAATAAATGTGGAAAAGTTTAGAGCATAAAAAAGACATCAACTAAAAAGTTGATGTCTCTCATCTTGTAGCGGGAGGGGGCCACGATCCCTCGACCTCCGGATTATGAATCCGACGCTCTAACCAGCTGAGCTATCCCGCCATCCAAGCAATTGATTTCTCATTTGCGGGTGCAAAGGTAATACATTTATTTGGATTGAACAAATTTTTCGGCAGAAATTTTCAAAAAAAGTTTCATTTTCTCATTTTTCTCACATTTCAGCCGCTCTTTCACCTAATTATATATATAAAAAAAACGAAAAATAAAGGTTTTCTTATTTTTTTGTATTACCTTTGCACGCTGAATAACGGACCTGCGAATATTTCAAATAAGAAAATGGTCTGAAACAACAGAATATTGAAATGCTTAGAATTAAGAAATTAGACATATTTATTGCCAAGCAGTTTGGTCTCCTTTTCATGGGAACTTTCTTCATCTGCCAGTTTGTGCTGATGATGCAGTTCTTATGGAGATATATTGATGATCTCATCGGTAAGGGACTCACGATGGATGTGATGGCTCAATTCTTCTGGTACATGGGCCTGATGCTCGTACCGCAGGCTCTGCCATTGGCTATTCTCCTGTCTTCACTCATGACGTTCGGTAATCTCGGCGAGAGTTCGGAACTTACAGCCATCAAGGCTGCCGGCATTTCACTGATGCAAGCTTTCCGCTCACTCATTGTCATCACCATCATCATCATGTTTGGCTCATTCTATTTCCAGAACAATGTGGGACCTAAGTCGAACATGAAACTGGCGCAACTTCTGATTTCTATGAAACAGAAAAGCCCAGAACTGGAAATTCCGGAAGGAATCTTCTATGATGGTATTCCAAACTGTAACCTTTATGTGCAGAAGAAGGATTTGAAAACCGGAAAACTTTACGGCATCATGATTTACCGCATGACCGACAGCTATGAAGATGCCGCAATCATATTGGCAGACTCTGGCATGCTTCAGAGTACTGCAGAAAAGAAGCATCTTGTTCTGAGCCTCTACAGCGGAGAATGGTTTGAGAACATGCAAAGCAGTGCACTTGCCAATACTGCTGCCGTACCATACAGACGAGAGACTTTCGTTTCCAAGAAAATCATTCTCGACTTTGATGGAGACTTCAGTATGACCGATGCAGCTTCGCTTTCAGGAAATGCGAAGGGTAAAAGTCTGGAGAAAATCAACCACGACATCGATTCGCTCAACCAATTATATGATTCTATCGGAAGAATCTATCTGAATGAAGCCAACGTGAGATTCTATGGAGGTGCACAGCGCATCAACAAGAAGGACTCTCTCAAAGAAATCAAGAAGGGCGAAAAGCTCAATTTCGACACCTTATATAATAAGTTGCCACAGGACAAGAAGCTCATGGCGGTAAACCAGGCACAGTCTACCGTACAACAGGAGCTTTCTGACCTTGATTTCAAATCGATGTCAACGAGCGATGCAGACTACATGATAAGACAGCACAAGATTGAGGCTATCAACAAGTTCACTCTAGCCCTTTCGTGTCTCATATTCTTCTTTATCGGAGCACCATTAGGAGCCATCATCCGAAAGGGAGGACTGGGTTTCCCTGTCGTCATCTCCGTACTTGTGTTCATCGTCTTCTTCATCCTCGACAATACAGGATACAGAATGTCAAGAAGTGGCATGTGGGCCATCTGGTTCGGTAAAGGTCTTGCACCGGCAGTATTGACGCCTTTGGCTATCTTCGTAACCTACAAGGCAACCAACGACTCTTCCGTATTCAATATGGATGTTTACAAAGAGTTCTTCATGAAACTGCTCGGTTTACGACAGAAACGCCATTACTTCGGTAAGGAAGTGATTATCACCGACCCGGACTATCAGGCGGATGCAGAGAAACTGGAAAGAATAAACCAAGACATCACCTTATATAATAAGGAACACAAACTGGTTCATCTTCCAAACGTCATCAATGTATTCTTCAAATACGAGCCTGATCATGAGATAGAAAGAATCAATGCAGAATTGGAAGAGGTAATAGAAGATTTGACCAACACCGCCAACAAGTATATCCTGCACGACATGAACCAATATCCGGTTCTTTCTGTCAAGGCACATACACGCCCATTCGAGCGGAAATGGCTCAACATCATTGCAGCCATCATTTTCCCAGTGGGCACACTGCTATATTTGAGAATGTGGCGATTCCGACTGCGCCTGTTCCGTGACCTCAAGGTCATCAGTCAGACCAACACGGACATCATCCATCGGATTAGAGAACAGAAAAAGAAAAATGTAACTATATAATAAGGTATCAAACATGTCAGAAATCAAATTAAATAGCATCGAAGATGCAGTAAAAGACTTCAAGGAAGGAAAGTTCGTCATCGTTGTTGATGATGAAGACCGCGAAAACGAAGGCGACCTCATCATTGCCGCAGAGAAGATAGATGCAGAAAAAGTAAACTTCATGCTGAAACACGCAAGAGGTGTACTCTGCGCCCCTATCACACTGAGCCGCTGCGATGAACTCGACTTGCCTCATCAGGTTTCAGAGAACACCTCAGTATTAGGCACACCATTCACCATAACCGTAGACAAACTGGAAGGCTGCTCTACCGGTGTTTCTGCACACGACCGTGCCGAAACCATCAAAGCACTTGCCGACCCGAACTCTACCCCACAGACATTCGGCAGACCGGGTCACATCAATCCGCTCTATGCACAAGATAACGGCGTGTTAAGAAGAAGCGGACACACAGAAGCTGCTATCGACCTCTGTAAGATGGCAGGTCTCTACCCTGCTGGTGCACTCATGGAAATCATGAACGAAGACGGCACCATGGCGCGTCTGCCAGAGCTGATGAAGATGGCAAAGGAATGGAACCTCAAGGTTATTTCCATTAAAGACATGATAGAATACCGCCTCAAGAAAGAATCACTCATCGAAGTGGGCGAAGAGGTAGACATGCCTACAGAATACGGACACTTCCGCCTCATTCCGTTCCGCCAGTCAAGCAATGGTCTGGAACACATGGCACTCATCAAGGGAGAATGGAAAGAAGACGAGCCTATCCTGGTGCGCGTCCACTCTTCTTGCGCTACAGGCGACATCCTGGGCAGCAAGCGTTGCGACTGCGGCCAGCAGCTCCACAAGGCCATGCAGATGATTGACGAGGCAGGAAAGGGTGTTGTTGTCTACATGCAGCAGGAAGGACGCGGCATCGGTCTGATGAACAAGATTGCAGCCTACAAACTACAGGAAGAAGGCTACGATACCGTTGACGCCAACACCCATCTCGGTTTCAAACCAGATGAGCGCGACTATGGTTGCGGCGCACAGATGCTCCGTCATCTCGGTGTGCACAAAATGCGTCTGCTCACCAACAATCCGGTAAAGCGCGTAGGTCTCGAAGCATATGGTTTGGAAATCGTAGAAAATGTGCCTATCGAAGTTGTACCTAACAAGTACAATGAGCGTTATCTCAAGACCAAGAGAGACCGCATGGGGCACACTTTGCACCTCGGATAATAAAATTATGTTATTATTTCAATACAAAACGTGAAATAATGCTCAATTTCCTTCCGAAAAAGAAATAATTTGCTTACTTTTGCACACGATAAACAAATATAAGAATAAAATTATGGCACAATTATCTGATCGTTTAAACAGATTGGCACCTTCAGCAACGCTGGCGATGTCACAGAAGAGTAGTGAAATGAAAGCTCAAGGTATTGATGTAATCAACATGAGCGTAGGTGAACCAGACTTCAACACTCCTGACAATATTAAACAGGCAGCAAAGAAGGCTATTGACGAGAACTATTCCCGTTATTCACCAGTACCAGGTTATCCTGACTTGCGAAAAGCAATTGTAGCCAAATTAAAGAACGAGAATGGTTTGGAGTACACTACCAATGAAGTAATCGTTGGTACAGGTGGCAAGCAGTGTGTCTGCAACGCAGTATTGGCTCTCGTAAATCCAGGCGATGAGGTTATCATCCCTGCTCCATATTGGGTAAGCTACCCACAGATGGTGAAGCTGGCAGGCGGTACTCCTGTCATTGTAAATGCAGGTTTCGACCAGGACTTCAAGATGACAGCAGAGCAGTTGGAGAATGCCATCACAGAGAAGACCAAGATGCTCATTCTCTGCTCTCCAAGCAACCCTACCGGTAGCGTATACTCTAAAGAAGAGTTGGCTGCACTGGCAGAAGTTCTCAGAAAGCATCCTGAAGTATTTGTGCTGGCTGATGAAATCTACGAGCACATCAACTATATCGGCAAGCACCACAGCATCGCCCAGGAACCAGGCATGAAGGAACAGGTAATCATTGCCAATGGTGTATCTAAGGCTTATGCCATGACTGGATGGAGAATCGGCTTCCTGGCTGGTCCGGAATGGATCATCAAGGGTTGCAACAAACTCCAGGGTCAATATACCAGCGGTACATGCTCTGTCAGCCAGAAGGCAGCAGAAGCAGCCTACACACTCGACCAGAGTGCAGTAGAGGAAATGCGCGTAGCTTTCGAGCGTCGCCGCAATCTGATTGTAAAGTTGGCTAAAGAGGTTCCAGGCCTTGAGGTAAACATGCCACAGGGTGCCTTCTATCTCTTTCCTAAGTGCAACAGCTATTTTGGCAAGAGCAACGGCGAGAAGACCATCAACAACTCAACCGATTTTGCCATGTACCTTCTCGAGGAGGCACATGTAGCCACCGTAGGTGGTGACGCATTCGGTGATCCAGATTGTTTCCGCATGAGCTATGCAACAAGCGATGAGAACATCGTTGAAGCTATCAAGCGCATCAAGGAAGCTTTGGGCAAGTTGAAATAAAAAATGGCGTAAAGACCATTTTCAAGGGTCAAAATGTAAGAAAAATGCGAGATATTGGTATAAAATAAGCCAATATCTCGTTAAAACTTCTTAATTAGGCTGATAGTAAACTTTAATTTATTATCTTTGCCAATGCAAAATAGATAACCCAACTGTGTTTATTGACAAACGACACATTCAAGGTCTACGAAGCGAGAAAGAAAAAAAAGAAAATATTAATAATTTATTAACTAATAATTTAAAAAAAAGTAAAATTATGGCAACTACAAAACAAGCAGCCCCAGCTAAGAAGTCTGAGGGCTTTCAGGGAGTAAGAGGCGCATTCTGGATCATCGTGGTATGTGCTATCATCGCATTCACATTGTTCTTCACATGGTTCGGAAATGACATGCACTTCCAGGATCCAGGTGTACAGGATCACCCAGCAGACATTTGGGGTACTATCTACAAAGGTGGTGTAATCGTACCAGTTATCCACACATTGTTGCTCACAGTGTTGGCAATGACTATCGAGCGTTGGTTGGCTCTTAAGACCGCTACAGGCACAGGTGCTCTTCCTAAGTTCGTTGCAAACATCAAGGCAGCTTTGAACGCTAACGATTTCGCTAAGGCTGAGCAGCTCTGCAACAAGCAGCGCGGTACAGTAGCTAACGTTGTTATGGCTTCTTTGAACGCTTACAAGTCTATGGAGTCTGGTGCTAACGCATCTTTGAAGAAGGCTCAGAAGGTAGCTAAGATCCAGCAGGCTCACGAGGAGGCAACTCAGTTGGAGATGCCAACTTTGACAATGAACTTGCCTATCATCGCTACAATCGTAACACTTGGTACTTTGACAGGTCTTCTCGGTACTGTAACCGGTATGATCAAGTCATTCCAGGCCATGGGTGAAGGTGGTGGCGCTGACTCAGCAGCACTTTCTGTAGGTATTTCTGAGGCGTTGATCAACACCGCATTCGGTATCTTGACATCATGGTGTGCCGTTGTATCTTACAACACATTCACCAACAAGGTAGATAAGTTGACATACGCACTCGACGAGGTAGGTTACTCAATTGCTCAGACATACGAAGCTAACCACGCAGAAGAGGCTTAATTTTTGCTAACCCTTTAAAATTTTATCGCTATGGGTAAAGTAAAAATTAAGAAGAGTGACGTCTGGATTGACATGACGCCTATGTCAGACGTTATGACCCTGCTGCTTACCTTCTTCATGCTCACCTCTACTTTCGTAAAGAATGAGCCTGTAAAGGTAAACACTCCAGGATCTGTGTCTGAGATTAAGGTGCCAGAAAACGGCGTCTTGACCATCTTGGTTAGTCCTGAAAAGGACAAGGCCGGTAATCCAACCGGCGAGGGCCAAGTATTTATGAGTATTGATAATACTGATCAGTTGGGAGCTACACTGAGCACAATGACAGGTGCATTCGGCGTGTCATTGAACCCAAAGCAGATTGAGACATTCAAGAGCGAAGGTATGTTCGGCGTACCAATGGGCGACTTGGGTACTTATCTGACAATGAACGCTTCTAAGCGTCCACAGTATCTCCAGACTAAAGGTATTCCTCTCGACAGTATTAAGGGCGGTATGAGCGAGTTCCAGCAGTGGGTAGACGCAGCTCGTAACGTAAACGAAGACATCAAGATTGCCCTCAAGGCAGATGCTTCTACACCTTACAAGACCGTTAAGAGAGTGATGAACGAACTCCAGGATATGGACGAGAGTCATTACTATATGATTACACAGTTAAAACAACAGGGGGACGAATAAATGGCAAAGAAAGAAAGCAAACAAAAGAAAATGAATGTCCGCGTAGACTTTACGCCTATGGTGGATATGCTCATGCTGCTTATCACGTTCTTCATGCTGTGTACATCTTTGAGCAAACCTCAGACTATGGAGCTGACTATGCCAAGTAATGATGAGAATACTCAAGAAGATCAGAAGAACGAAGCTAAGGCTTCTGAAACTGTGACACTCTACGTAACAGCAGACAACAAGATTTATTATGGAGCTGGTATTCCTAAGTACGATGATCCTACATGGATTAAGGAAACTACATGGGGAAGCCAGGGTGTCCGTAAGGTCTTGAGAGAGCACGCTACAGAAAATGGCACACGCCCTGTAGAAAGAATCGCCCTTGCTGTCAAGGAGTTGAACATGGACCGTCAGAAGAATCCTAAGCAGTATCCTGATAGCATCTATCAGAAGAAGTTGAGCGATTTGAAGGCTGGTAACTTGAAGGACGGAAAGATTCCTACTCTTACTATCGTCATCAAGCCTACAGATAATGCTTCATATAAGAATATGGTTGATGCACTCGATGAAATGCAGATTTTGAACATTGGTACGTATGTCATCGATAAGATTAACGGAGACGACGAGAAGCTTCTCAAGTCTAGAAACGTTAAGATGTAAGATGTGTACTAACAATTAAAACAAGAAAGAAATGGCAAAAATTGATCTTTACGATCCTAAATGGGTCGATATGGTTTTCGCCGGAAAGAACAAGGAGTATGGTGCATACCAGCTCCGTAAGGGTACTTCTGGCCGAAACATCAAGGCTCTGCTTATCTTGGTCATTGCTGCAGCTCTCGTGGGTGGTTTTTTAGCTTGGAAGGTTATTGAACAGAAACAGGCTGAAGAGCAGCAAGCATATATGGAAGCTATGGAGTTGGCTAAACTCCAGCAGCAGGCTAAGAAGGAAGAAAAGAAGAAGGAGCCAGTGAAGCCTAAGGTTGAAATGAAAAAGGAGATTCCTGTGGCTCGCGAAACTCAGAAGTTTACCGCACCTGTCATTAAGAAGGATGAACTCGTAAAAGAGGAAAACCAGGTTAAGCAGATGGATAAACTGGATGACAAAGTTGCAGTCGGTACTGAAAACAAGGAAGGTGTGAAGGACCGTACAGTTGAAGCTGTAAGAAATGATATTGCAGTGGCAGCTCCACCTCCACCACCAGCACCAAAACCTGAGGTTGCTACTAAGGTCTTCGACGTCGTAGAGGAGATGCCTTCATTCCCTGGTGGACAAGGCGCCCTGATGTCTTACCTTGCAAGCAACATCAAGTATCCTGTTGTTGCACAGGAGAATGGTGTACAGGGTCGTGTTATCGTATCATTCGTGGTAGAACGTGATGGTTCAATCTCTGATGTTAGGGTAGCTCGTTCCGTAGACCCTTCACTTGACCGTGAAGCACAGCGTGTCGTTAAGAGCATGCCTAGGTGGAAACCTGGTAAGCAAAACGGTTCTGCTGTACGTGTTAAGTATACTGTACCAGTTGTATTTAGATTGCAGTAATAGAATGAAAAGAACATCTTATATTTTTTTAGGTATAGGATTAACAGTACTATCAATGGCTTTCTTCTCGTCATGTGGCGAGAAGAAAGCCAAAGATGGTAGAACTGATACTCCTACTTCAGGCACAATTGAATTTGTGGCTGACGAGAGTTTGAGTCCTATCATTGACGAAGAAAGAAGTCAGTTTGAGTATGAGTTTCCAAAAGCTAAACTCAAGCCGAAGTATACAGATGAAGTCACCGGACTTCAGATGATTAAAGATTTCAAAACAGCGCTTTTATTCACTACACGTAATTTGAAAGATAGTGAAATAGCCTACTTGAAGTCTAAAAGCAATGTAATTCCTTCTGTTTTTCCTATCGGTTACGATGGATTGGCATTTATTGTAAACAAGCAAAACAATGATACTTGTATTACGGTAAAAGATATCAAACGTATCCTTACGGGTGAGGCAACTAAATGGAGTGATATTGTGAAAGGTTCAAAGAGAGGCGACATCGAAGTTATTTTCGATAATACCCGCTCTGCAACAACCAATTATGTAGTAGACTCTGTACTGCACGGAGCTAAAATGGGTGCAAAAATCATGGCCGCAAAAACCAGCAAAGAGGTTATCGACTATGTGGATCAGAACCCTGGCTCAATCGGTGTAATTGGATCTAACTGGCTCAACGACCGCCGTGATTCAACCAACACTACATTTAAGAAGAATATTCATGTCATGCGAGTATCCATCAAAGATGTGGCAAAACCATATAACAGTTGGCAACCATATCAGGCATACTTGCTGGATGGAAGATATCCGTTCGTCAGAACATTATATGCTATTGTAGTTGACCCTCACAAGGCATTGCCTTGGAGCTTCGCAAACTACATTTCAGGACCAAGAGGTCAGCTCATCCTGTTCAAAACCGGTTTACTTCCATACAGAGGTGACATCACGATAAAGACCGTTAATGTAAAACGCTAAGAAAGAGACGCATATAAAAAAGTAGAATTATGAAAGCAATTAAATATTTAGTAGCAGGTTTGCTCGTCATGGGTTTGGCAGCACCTGCAATGGCACAGGATGTCAACTATAAGGACATGCTGAAACCTATAGAGACTACATTAAAGGCTGGTAATGCAGATCCTAAGGCTTTTGCCAAGGAAATCAAGGAATACCAGAAGGAGTTCAAAAAGGATCCTAAGGCATTGGTAGCTTTGGGCAACCTTCTTGCTATGAACAAGAACTATGATCAGGCTAACGCTGTTGCTGATGCTGTCATCGCTAAGTTCAAGAACTATGGTGACGCTTACATTCTGAAAGGCGACATCTATGCAATGCAGGACAATGGTGGTGAGGCTGCTACATGGTATGGTCAGTGTATGACAATGGATCCTAAGAATCCTCAGGGATATATCAGCTATTCTAACGTTTACCGTAAAATTGACCCACAGGCTAGTGCGGAAGCTTTGAACAAGCTGAGAGAAATCAACCCTAACTACCCTATCGAGGCAGAAGCAGGTCACAACTTCTTCAGCGCTGGCAACTACGAGAAGGCTTATGAGTATTTCTCAAAGGCTAAGCCAAACACACTTGAAGAGTATGCTCAGTACGAATATGCATTCACAGCTTATATCGTTGGTAAGAAGGAAGAAAGTTTGAGCCTTTGCGAAACTGGTATCCAGAAGTTCCCTAAGGATGCAGCTATGCAGGTTTTGGCCATGCGCGCAGCTGTTGACGTAAAGAACTTTGAATCTGCTCTCCAGCATGCAAACATCGTAATGAATACCGATTCTATCAAGAAGAATGCTAGTATCGTTGCTTATTATGGTTTGGCTTTGGCTGGAAACAAGCAGTATAATGAGGCTATTGCTCAGTACCAGAAGGCATTGGAGATGAAAGCTGACGATCCTAAGCCATTGCAGTATATCTCTGAGGCTTACAAGGAGTTAGGCGATGAAGACAAGGCTTTGGAGTACAACCAGCAGTACATGGATAAGAATCCAAATGCAGCTCCTACAGACTTCATGAAGCTTGCTGAAATCTATATAAACAAGGCTAAGAAAGATCCAGCCAAGAAGGTTGAGAACATCGACAAGGCTATAGGCGTATACGCTAAGTTGGCAGAGAAGTATCCTACATTGAAGCCATTCGCTAAGCTCCAGGAGGGTAACACTGCTTTCCAGAACGAGTTGGACGACAAGGCTATTGCTGCTTATACAGAAGTAATCAATGAATTGGAAGCTAAGCAGTGTGATGAGGATGAGCTCAGCTACCTGAAGACATCTTACCAGTATATGGGCTTCATCTATACCTACGACAAGCAGGACTTCGACACAGCTAAGCCATACTGGGATAAGCTTCTGAAGCTTGATCCACAGAACAAGTTGGCTAACGATGCTTACGAGAAGGCTGGTCTCAAGCCAGGTGAATAAGCATAGCATTAACTACAACATATTGGGGATTGCATCAGTTATTGATGCAATCCCCTTTTCGTTTCAATGATTTATACTGGAAGCAAATAAAAGGATATAAGGAAGAACTAATCTTCAAACAATAGAATACGAAAAGAGCGATTCCCAAGGGAACCGCTCTCAATGTTTTATGTAACTAAAAGTATCTATCCTTAAAGATTAAGGAAGACTGATTGCCTCGTTAGGGCAAACATCAGCACAAGTACCACACTCTGTGCAGAGGTCTGGGTTGATTGAATACTTCTCGCCCTCAGAGATTGCACCTGATGGACACTCATCAATACATGTACCGCAAGCGATACAATCGTCACCAATTACGTATGCCATAATTATTAATGTTTAAATGTTTATAATGTTTTTGTATAATATGCTTTTAATTTGTCTTGTCTGATAACTACAGGTACATTACCTAATAATTATGGTGCAAAGATAATAATTATTTTCGGAATACCTACAATTAGGTATGAGAATTTTCACGTTTTCACTTAATTTATACATAATCGAAATAAAACTGAAAGCAATATGATGAAGAATATTCCGTTATAAATATATGAAACAGAAACTATTGACAATCATCATAAGCCTTGCCATCACAATTCAGGCAGGTGCACAGGAAAGAACGGTAGAAAACCGCCCTTACACCGATTTGCGCCCATTCCACTTCGGTGTATTGGTAGGCGCCCATTTCCAGGACATAGAATTTCAGAATGCAGGACCGGTGACTTATCTTGATGCTGACGGCATTGAGCAGCAAAGCTGTGTAACAGTAGACCAGGATAGATGGGATCCCGGATTTACAGTAGGTGTATTAGGAGAATTCCGCCTCAACACCCACTTCCAGTTACGCATAGCACCAGCCATGTATTTCGGTACCCGACATCTCACCTTCTACAACATGCTGGAAAAAGATGGAGCCGGTAATCCGATCCAACAGAAACAGGAGATGAAGACAGCTTACATTTCAAGCGCCCTCGATCTGATATTTGCAGCACAGAGATTCAACAATCACCGCCCATACATCATGGCAGGAATCAACCCGATGATGAATCTGAACAGCAAGAACGAAGATTATATCAAACTGAAGAAAACAGATCTGTTCCTAGAACTGGGATTGGGGTGTGATTTCTATCTGCCTTATTTCAAACTTCGCCCTGAATTGAAATTCATGTATGGAATAACAGATACATACGATAAGAATCACATCAAAAATGTAAAAGACAAGAGTACACTCCCATATACACTATCAGCTAAGTCAGCACATAGCAAGATGATAGCTCTCACATTCTATTTCGAATAATCGAACAATATCACATAAGAAAAAGAGGCAGACTCCCCACAGCGAGAGTCTGCCTCTTCTAATTTATAAAGAATAGATATCTTTACTCAACAACTTCCCATGTAAAAACACATCCGTTCTTCATGCCGGCATCAGCACCTTGGTAATCTGCAGAATAAGGACTTCCATCCACAGGATTCTTACCCACATAACGCTGAGTCTTCAGAGAAAGCAGCATGCAGCGGTTATAAAGCATATCCTGCCATACAAACTCCTCTGCCTTGGAAGAGTCGGAAGTCAGACGAACATCACCAGATAAACCAGCACCAGCAATATAAACATATCGTCCGTCAGCTGTCTTCAAAGCAATCTTTCCCTTACCTCTATCCTCCACAACAAACTTCACCTGATTTCTCATGTCGTTTCGATTACCGGAACTATGCATCAACCCATGTCCGGTAGCATCCATTAAACTTCCATCAGCGAGATTAGAGAATCTTATGGTCTTGCCGATAGGCAGATTGGCAGTTCTGTCTGCCAACGGCTCCTCCACCTTGAAATCATCAAAATCAGCCACACCGCCATTCAATTCCTTCTTGTTGAAAGCATAAAGTGCCACACGAACACCCTGGAAGGTCTTCAACTGATAAGGTGAAAGCATCTGCTCACCGATATTCTCCCAGTTCTTACCATCCAGAGAATAGGAATATTGCAACTGGCTCTTGTCATAATCACCCCAAAGTCGCAACCATACTACCTTACTTTTAGCCAACGGCTTCAACACTTCCTTGTTGGTATTCTGGTCATAACATCTCAAGTTCAATCCCTTATCCGTCTTGACAACGCCCAATGAAGCGTATGGCGTATTGATGGCACCCAAACCAGCCTCATCACCTACCTTCAAGCGGGAAGCATCCAACTTAACAGATGTATAAGATACCGGTCCGATGGCACGCTGCGTCAATGTATTCTTTGCCCAAAGCAGTTGCTTGGCAGGCATGGAATGCAAACGGAGCCATCCTTTTCGCTCCTTATTCAGCGACCACATCTTGTCATTCGGATTATGATTCCATTGCCAAACCGGCTTGAAAGTCTTACCCGAGAAATCATCACATCTGTCGTATGGAGCCTGTGGTGTCTTTACCATATCATTCGGTTTGAACCAGGTACGAGGCGAGCGTCCCAGGTTCTTCTCCAATCCGAAGTAAGGCCAGCCGTCAACCCAAGTGATAGGCGACAGGCACACCGTTCTTCCCACGGCATTGAAGTCCTGCATCGAAACACCCCACCATTTCCCGTCAGGAGCCTGCACGATGCCGCCCTGATGAATGGTAGCACATCCCAGGTTCAGACCATTAGGCTTGTTGTTCTGGAAGTTGAAACCATCTTCCGGCAAAGGCCGACCGATTCCCATGTTACCTACGCTCCATCCCGCAGCATAACCATACGATTCACGCTCGCTAATTACGCAAGTTTCATAAGGTCCCCAAATGCTCTTGCTTCGGGCACACTGCATGCGGCCCATCGGTGAATAATCTGCAGAGAGGATATAGTACATACCATTGATTTTATAAACATGATGTCCCTCACCCATCGCATTGCCTTCAGGAATCACCACCTTACTGCTGCCCTCTACCGGACCACTCAAATCGGGTTTCAACTCCGTAATGGTCACGTTGCCATACTTGTGCACGGCATAAATCTTGCCATCCTCATCGAAGAGCACAGAGAGGTCGTAGATATCGCCATTAACTTTATGATGCGTCCAAGGACCCTTGGCACTGTCCGAGATATACACCTGCAATCCATGCCCGTTGATATTGGAGAAGATATAGAACTTTCCGTTGTGAAATCGGATGGCAGGCGCCCAGATACCCTGTCCGTACGCCTCCTTGCCATTGCGGAGATTGAAATCATCAGAATCATCAAAGCGATCGAAGCAATAGGAAGAGAACTCCCAATTTACGAGATCCTTGGAATGGAGAACCACCAGTCCCGGCACACTGTGCATCGTGGTACCCGCCAGATAGTAATCCTCCCCTACTCTGATAATATCAGGGTCAGAAAACTCATCATAAAACAAAGGATTTGTAAAGGTACCATTACCATTATCAGCCGACCAAGACTTCCCTTTCAAAGTCTGTGTCAGAACATTCTTGGCTGCAGATTTTTTCTGCGCCGCAGCTCCCAAAGAACCGCTCAAAAAAGCGATGCAACAGGTTGCAAATAATAATTTCTTCATTCTCATTGATAGGTCTAAAAGATTATTATAAAAAATATTGCCACAAAAGTACGAATAATTATCCAACCTGAGGTGGACAAAATGATACTTTTTATGGCAACAAATGTAATTTTAGGACATTATTTAATCAGATAAGTCTTTCCTGGTTCTGTTTCCAAGTCATATTCATATACGTCAGGAATAGGAACCTTCACTCCTTCTGCTATCCGATGCTGTTCCATTACAGGTTTCACTTCTGCAGATGCAAAAAGGATATTGGGACATGTTCCTTCTGCCTTCTTCAGCTTTTTCGCCTTCAGCGGAACGTAGGAGCGGAGACGCAGGATGCCTCCGATGGTGGAACGAATCTTCGCCTTCATCAGTCTGCCATTCTTCCAGTCCATATCCACCACAAAGCCACCACGGGCACGAAGTCCCTTTACGCTTCCTTCTTTCCAGGCATCAGGCAAGGCTGGCAAGAGATGCACAGCTCCATCATGACTCTGCAGGAGCATTTCGGCGATACCGGCTGTTACTCCGAAGTTGCCGTCTATCTGGAATGGCGGATGGGCATCGAAGAGATTCGGATAGGTTCTGCCCTCAGGATACTCCTTTACCTGCGCATCAGATGGCAACAGGCGAAGCATATTACTGATGATTCTGAAAGCATGATTGCCATCGAGCATACGTGCCCAGAAGTTCGTTTTCCAACCCAGACTCCAGCCCGTAGCCTGGTCGCCACGATGCTTCAGAGTGGTGGCTGCGGCATGGAACAGTTCCGGATGAGAGAAAGGAGAAATCTGATTGGATGGATACAATCCATAGAGATGCGAAATATGGCGATGTTCATTCTTCGGATCATCCGCATCCACAAGCCACTCCTGCAACTGTCCGTACTTTCCTATCTGCATCGGCGGAATCTGCGAAATCAGCTGCTGCATCGCCTTGCGCTCAGCCTCATCAACTCTCAATATTTCAGAAGCCTTCACGGCACTGGTCAGGGCATCGAAGGCTATCTGGTTATCCATTGTGCAACCTGCCGTTACGGCAGTTCTCTTACCCATAGGTCCCTGTTCCGGACTCACCGACGGCACGGTTACCTTCCATTCGGTGCCCGGCAACTTCTGCATATAGTCAAGATAGAACTCTGCAGCACCTTTTATTACCGGATACCACTGCTTGAGGAAAGCCTTGTCGCCCGTATAGAGATAATGCTGCCAGAGATGGGTAGTGAGCCAGGCTCCGCCATTCGGAAACATGCCCCACTGCGCACCATCCACCGGACCAGCTATGCGCCAGATATCGGTGTTATGATGTGCCATCCAGCCACGACAACCATACATTTCCCTAGCCGTCTGTGCTCCCGTTACACTCAAATCCTTAATCAGCGAATACAGAGGTTCCGTGGTGTTGCCGAGATTCGTTACCTCGGCAGGCCAGTAGTTCATCTCCGTATTGATGTTGATGGTATATTTACTGTCCCAAGGTGCATTTCTGCTGTCGTTCCAAACGCCCTGCAGGTTTGCCGCCTGTCCACCAGGCTGGGAAGAGGAGATGAGCAGATAGCGACCATAGTTATACATCAGCGCTACCATCGCCATATCCTTGCTGCCCGCAAATTTCTCCAGGCGCTGGTTGGTAGGCAACGAAGCATTGATATCGGTTGGCAAAATCAGAGAAGACGTAGCAAACTGCTTCTGGTAAGCCTCCACATGGCGTTTCTCCAACTGTGCATAGCTCATCAGTTTCACCTTATTTATATAGTCAGCATTGCACTGGGCTGCATTGCCCGACACATCGTGATAGTTCACAAAATTAGTGGCAGCACTCACGATGATGGTTGCCTCGGTGCCATCCGTCCTTACATCTGCCACACATTCGGCAGTGAGAGCCGCCTTGATGCCTTCCTGGTCTTGTCCCTTCACCTTCAGCATAACCCCTGAAGGCGTTTTCTGATTCTGATGTTCAAAAGGCGAATTCAGGGTAACATCGATATTCAGGGCACCCTTTCTACTCGCCTTGATGTGGCAAACGATAACGCCATCAGCCAGCGAAGCAAAGGTAGTACGGGTATATCTTACGCCATCCATCACGAAAGAAGTCGTGGCAATCGCCCTCTTCAAATCCAGGTTGCGCACAAACTGCTCCGCCTTTCCCTGATTCTTCATGGTGATATGCAGATTTGCCATCGGCAGGAAGCGCATGCCATGAGGACCTGGGATGAATGTCTGGTTGATGAGAGCCGCTGCCTCCTCTTCCCTGCCATTGAAGATGAGTTCCCTCACCTTTGGCAGATTCTCCAGAGATTTCTTGCTATTGTTGTTATGGGGACCGCCACTCCAGAAAGTCTCCTCATTCAACTGGATATTCTCGTCCGTGGTTCCGCCATACACCATACCTCCCAAATGAGAATTTCCTATAGGTAAAGCCTCCAGCCAATGTTGGGCAGGAGCGTTATACCAAAGTCGAGTACTATTATCTGTGCAACTTGTCTTAGCCATCATCTCTATCGGAAACAATAGTCCCAAGACCCAAGCCCCCAAAATCATCTTATTTCTGTTCATAAAATCAGCATTGATTAGTTATTAAAAACGGCACAAAGATAAGGAAACTTTTTGATTTTCCTTCACTTTGTGCCGTTAAAATTAAAAAAAGCTCAAACTTTAAACCTATTTTCTTTTAGAATACTCAAAAGAATCAACATCTATATATCCGCCAGCAGCCTTTGTGGCATAGTTGTAGATGGCGATACGGGTACCCATGAAGAAGCGGCGATAATCATATTGCATCTTGAAATCCTTGATGGCAGGAATCCAAGTCTTGCCGTCTATACTATATAATAAGGTGGCGAGATCCTGATGAAGACGGAAATCACAACTCATCTTCAGATAGATGATGCTTGACTTGGTTGCCTTATCCACCTTCAAGTTCAAAGGCTGGCGATAAACCACCTCACGCTTCACACCGGTCACCGCCTTTTCCTTTTCAGTCAAAGCTACACTCTCCTTGGTACCTACCACAAAGAGTTTCTTGCCTTCCTTTACGATAGAAAGCAGGGCTGCATCACCCTGGAAGGCTGACAGGCCAGCCACATCGCCATCTTTCATCTTGCTCACATCCATCTTGATGATTCCCTCGCAGGCAGGTCCTTCGGTACGGGTACTGATGGTATTTGGAGCCAGGAAGATGTTAGGAACAATACGGGATGTCTTCAGGCGGAGCCAGCCCTTGCGCTCTGTGAGCGACCAGGCATTATCCACAGGATTGTGGTTCCACTGCCACTGCAGTTCCAGTTTATCCTTCGAGAAATCGTCGCTATACACGAGTCCCTTGCCGTCGTAGCCCAGCACAGGCTTCTGCATCTTGGCAGGAATATTGCCCTTCTCATCGGTCAGCATAGGCCATCCGTCCTTCCAGGTACATGGCTCCAGCGTGAGCACTCTGCCCACACCACCACGGTCTTGGAATACGATGCCATACCAGTTGCCATCCTTATCATCTACAATCGTACCTTGTCCCACGCCGTTGAATCCGGCAAACTCCGTTTCCAGAATCACCTTCTTTTCGTAAGGACCCGTTATCTTATCAGCACGATAACAAACCTCACGACGAGGATGTCCCTGTGGCCACGAAATCATCAGAAGATAATACTTGCCGTTGTGCTTGATCATGCGGGAGCCTTCGAGCAAACCCGTTTCATCAGCATCACGCTCAAAGAGTTTGCGATGGCTGCCCGGCACCACTTCCGTAAGGTCTGTATTCAGCTGCACCATCTCTCCCGTTCCATAAACCACGTATGCCTTATCGTCGTCATCGAAGAAGAGAGCGGCATCATGGAAATGCTGCAAACGGCTGTGGATAGTCCATTTGCCCTCGATATCATCGGCGGTGCAGATATAAGTCTCTCCACCGGGATTATCATTCGGCGCAAAGAGCGCATAGAACTTGCCACGATGATACTGCAGCGAAGTGGCCCACTGACCACGACCATACACCGTACCCTCCTTCATGTCATACTTAGGTGAATCAGTAAGTTTAGGGAAGATATAGTTCACGGTTTCCCAGTTCACCAAATCCTTCGATTTCATGATAGGCGCACCCGGCATCAGATGCATGGTGGTGCTTACCATATAGAAGCTGTCACCCACACGGATTACATCCACATCAGGCACATCAGCCCAAACCACAGGATTGGCGAAATTCTTCTCAAACTTCCACCAGTCGAAATTGAAGAGTTTGCTTCCCTTCAATCCCTTGAACACGAAGTAGACATCATGCTTGCCAGTCACCTTCTTGAGCATCTGTGCCGAGAATGTCTTCCACTTTTCCCAGCCACCAGTCCTGGTCACGTCAATCTTTGCCACCAGTTCGCCATCCTCCTTGTCGAGATGCACTTCCAGCGATCCGCCCAATGAAGAGCAAGCCGCAGAGATAGCAAACTGGTTCGGTGCTTCGTTGCCGAAGTCCACCTCGCGCACCTTTATATAATCACCGGTATGAATCTCCGAAATATACACGCCAGTTTCATCCGTCTGTTCGGACTTCACACCCTTGGAGTAAGCGATGGTCTCAGCCTCATTGCGCTTGAAAGGATTAAGAGTACCGACAGGAAATACTCCCTCCTGTGTATGATGGATGATAGGGAATGTGCCATCAGCATTATATTTGAATTCCTCTACGGCAACACTGCGTCCGAATCCACCACCCAGTTTGCCTGTATGATAGAAGAAATAAGACTTTCCCTTGAAGTCAACCACACCACAGTGGTTAGTGAAGGAACCCGTTTTCTCCAATGGCATGATATTGCCTTGATACTTCCACGGTCCGAGCGGTTTCTTGCTCATCGAGTAAGCGATATGCTCAGGCACACCACCTGCCGCATAAAGCATATAATAGTTTTTTCCACGCTTCATAAACCAAGGACCCTCGGTATAATTATCTTTATATTTCACGGTAGAGTCACGGTTCTCCACATCAGGAGCACCAAAGCCATCCACGGTCATGTGGATTCTGCCCACCTGCCGCTTGTCATCAATGGCTTCCTTAGGGTCCACTCCGTCCTTCAGGCTAATCATGTCGTCATTCAACTTGGCATAATAGAGATGAGGATTGCCCCAATAGAGATATGCCTGCCCATCATTATCTATCCAGACCGTAGGATCGATGTTATCCCACTTACCATTATCAAAGAGAGGTTTGCCGAGTGCATCCTTGAAAGGACCTGTAGGCGAATCGCTCACGGCAACACCGATGGCGATACCACCACTCAACTTGGAGTGGGCGCAGATATACCAGTAATATTTGCCATTTCGCTTGATGGTTTGTGCCGCCCAGGCACGGTCATCCGCCCAGGCGAAGGAAGAGAGGTCGAGAGGAGAGCCATGGTCGGTCCAGTTCACCATATCTTTGGTAGAATAGACACGCCATTCGTTCATCCAGAAGAAATCAGCCCCATCCTCATCGTGTCCGGTATAGACATAGAGGGTATCCCCATCCACCATCGGTGCAGGGTCGGCCGTCAACTGGGTTTGTATGATAGGATTCTGCGCATTCATTGCTGCGCCCAAGTTCATACACAATGCAGAAGCAATCAAAAACTTATTGTTCATTGTTTATCTAAAATTATTAGTTTCTATTTTTGAGCGCAAAGGTAGCAATAAAACAAACATTTTACTTTGCTGTATGTTACAAATACTTTAGCAAAACAACCATGGTGTAAGAAAAAAACGGTGCATTTCAAAAGAAACACACCGATTTTACATCTTTACCTACAAGTTTTGCCCAAAATAGCTGTATCTGTTGTTGTCTGGATTGATAACCACCTGCTCCAAGACAATCTCTGGGTCTATCATCACGACACGAATCGTATGCTTACCAGCCTTGACTGCAGATGATGACGTAGCTGCCAACCAACGCTGGTTGTCAAAGACCTCATTTCTTCGCAACTGCTTCTTCCCTTTCCACCAACCATTCAAAACCAGCTTAGGCTGCTGAGGCAATGGTTTCAACACTTTGGACACAGCGAGATTCCGAGGAGTGTACTCAGCAAAGGTATCCACAAATCCTGCGCGAGCATCCACAATCTGCAAGGGCTGGTCGTCTATCTGAACACCGATGCGAAGGCCACGAGCTGGATAGACATCCTGGGTTGGCAGAATGCCGAGGGCGATGGAAAGCTGCTGCATATCGGAAGAAAGCTCGAAATCGTATTCCAGCGATGCCCCCTTGCCATCCGGCTCACTTGCTGCCATCACATGGTCGATGCCCATGCATCCCTTACCTCTGCCCAAGTCTGGCAAGAATATCCACTTGGCATTCTTGCCTTCCTTGATTCGGCTGTACTGATAGGCAGGAATGCCAATCTCCGTGGTGGAAACAGGTACATTTAACGGATGCTCTATCTTCATGCCCAAGGTCATCGGGTTGCGATTCTTGTCTGGAATTGACCATTTAGTATAGCCGATGTGATTATCCATCATCATGCCTTTCCACTTGCCACCAGCCAACACATTATTATAATAGTCGCTCAACTGCTGGTCTTTCTTCATCAATACCTCCACACCGAGACTGTCGCCCATGGTGGCAAGATTGTATATTTGAGCCACACCTGCACTAGCCACTACAGGATAATAAACCAACTGGTAGAAAGCATCCTGCTTCTCCTTAGGCATCTGCTTGCGCAACAGCTCAGCCCTTTCCACCAACGACTGCCAACGCTGTGACATCACCAGCATCTCATGCTCATTAAACAAGCCTGGCACCTGAACCTCAGGCTTTCTCAAGAGATTATACTTGCTGTATTTGGCTATCAAGTCGGCTGTTTCCTTGGCATATTCCTCGCCGAAGATGCTTACCGAGAAGCGTTCCAGCCAAGGTAGTTCGTCACCAGGTTTCACCGCATCTGGGTTCCATGCATAATCCATGATGAAGTCGATAGGCACCTCCTTCGGCTTCAAGTCGCCCACATTGATAATCCAGATGCGGTCGATACCACTGGCGTATGCCTCATGCAGCTGCTCACGGAGTTTCGGGATGGTTGTGGTGTTCACCCAGCGGTCGTTCCAAGGACCACCATTCATGTCGATGTGATAATACAAGCCCAGTCCACCCTTGCGCTTGCGCTCTTCAGCTGTACCCTTGCGGCGGATATAGCCCCAGTTGTTGTCGCAGAAGAGCAGGGTTACGTCATCAGGCACGGTGAATCCCGCATCATAGTATCGCTGCACCTCGGTAAAGATAGCCCAGAGCTGAGGCACAGAGCTTGCCGGCTTGCCATAGCAATCCTTGATGATGCAGCGCTGTGCCTCTATCACTTTTCCTAATGTCTTGATGTTGTCCTCGTCCTTGCCGTTGCCCATCGCCACATCTCCATCACCTCGCATACCGATGGTGATGATGTTCTCATACTTGCTGTTGCGCTTCAAGCCATCCGAGAAGAACTTCTCGATGCGCTCAGGGTTCAGTGCATAATCCCATGGTCCCACCTCAGCCTTGCGACGCACATACTCCTTATGTGCCCTCATCATCGGCTCATGGTGGGAGGTACCCATTACGATGCCCATGTCATCTGCCAACTGTGGCGATTTGGGGTCATCCTCATTAAAGGCTGTAGCCCACATGGCAGGCCAGAAATAGTTGGCTTTCAGGCGGAGCAACAGTTCGAAGATACGGCTGTAAGCCTTGGAGTTGACTCCCCCGAAGAGATTGTTGCACCATCCACCAAAGGATGGCCACTCGTCATTGATAAAGATGCCACGGTATTTCACCTTAGGTTCTCCATCCGTATAAGTACCAGGCAAGACATAAAGCTGGTCATGATGGGCGATAGGCGCATCCGCCATCCAATACCAAGGCGACACACCTATCTGGCGAGACAATTCATAGATACCATAGATGGTGCCACGCTTGTCGGAACCGAGAATCACCAGTTGTCCCTTGTCTATGAAGATGAGATATTGTTCCCATTTGCCCTTCAACAGCTTGGATTGCTTAGGATATTTCTTGGCGATTTCGCTTTTTCCTACTGTAGCTACCACGATGGGAGCATACTCACTGCCCGTCACGTTACGCAAGTCATGGCGCAAGTTAGCGACAGCCATCTTCACTCCCATCCAGTCGGAAGGACTATAACGGATGGTATCCTTCGTGCCCGTCAAAAGAAGGGCATTTTCAGCTGAAGCCTTATCAAACTTTACAAACTGTTCGGCTGCATCCACAGTGGAGATTATTCCCAGCAGCATACCTACCAACAAGATATATTTCTTCATAAAATCAATTGTTTATTCTTTGTTATTGTCTATTTTGTTGTTTTGCGCTGCAAAAGTAGCAAAAAAAAGGGGTAGAAGAGCGCCCTTACTTCACGTAAGGACTCTCTAGCATTCCTAGATGAGTAGGTTTATACCCACCAAGATTGATGAGTATTTTCTCAAATACAATACCAGGCTGCATAGGACAAAGCCTCAAGGTGTGTTCAGCCTTCCCCGTGTTTTCTACAGCCATCCTCACCTTCTTCTCTATGATGCGCGATGCGGCTGTAGGATACATCAAGTCGTACTTATGCTCCCAGTTCAGATTCTGATTCAGCCCCACAATCTCTTCCTTGCCACCATCCAGCGACACTGCCACATAATGACCGCCCAGCACAAAGGGCATCACTGCATCAGTAATAAGATGTACATCCACCGAATCCACATCTGCCTTAAATCTCATTTTATAGGTAAGGTATGCTCCTGCTGTTGGCTGGGTATATGGGAAGAGAGCTATACCCGACTTCGTCCGTCCTAAACCTGGGATGAGTCTCCACTGCGACTTCTCTGATTCAGCAGGTGTCAGTGAGAAGAGATGCTCTGCCTCCATCACCACCATGCCGCCATCTTGCTCGAACACGTAGCCTGTACTAGGCTGCGTAACTGCAAAAGGGGTACTCTGCTGAATGCGATATACCATAGGCATAACTTGATGCTGTGGAGCATGCCAGTTTTGATAGCCGATATGCACTTGATCCATCATGTGATTCCACTTGCCATTGGCGATATGGTGATTATAATTGTCGCAGAGCAAGGAGTCTCTCTTGTAACATTCCTCCACCCTATCTGCCCATGAATTAGCCTCAATACGTCCCTCACGATAGAGTTGCTTGTTCATCGCCAAAGAGTAATACATATCATAGAGATTAGCCATGCCCTGTATTGGGAAGAGAACCAACTCTTGATAGGCATCCTTCGCAGTCTCATCCAGGGTGAGATACTGACGCAGGGCTCGTGCCTCCAAGGCCAGGAATTCATCCCGTACGCCCTTAAACTCTCCCGTCTGCAAATTGTATGTCTTGTCATCCAGCAATTCGGCTTGCACCCTAGACGCATATCTTCCATAGCTCATCAAGAGACGAGCAGCCTCTTTCGCTTCTTTATCACCAAACTGCTGGGCACAGAATCCCTGTGCATATTGCTCCAGGTTGCTGGCATCGAAGGCATCGGGATTCCATGCCATGTTCATAAAAAAGTCAATGGCAAACTCATGGGGCTTGATATCACCGACATTGAGCATCCAGAGTTTATCCACACCATGTTGATAAGTGGCTTGCAGTTGCTCCCACATCTCGGCGATATGCGACATGGTGAGCCACTTGCTGGCTCTCGGCGCACCATAATAGCCTACATGATAATACATACCATAGCCGCCCTTGTGGAAATTTTTCTTTCTATCAGGAAGTCGGCGCACATGACCGAAATTGTCATCGCAAAGCATCACGATGACATCATCGGGCACCTTGAGCCCCTGGTCATAATAATCGAGCACCTCACTGTAGAGTGTCCAGACCTGTGGGGTCTCGGAGGCAGGTTTCCTGGTAACATCAGCTATGATTTTTCGCTGTTCCGAAATGATTTGTTCCATCAGCCGGAAGTTAGCCTCTCTACTACCTGCATCGGTCATCGGACGATCTTCGTCACCTCGCATACCGATGGTCACGAGCTTGTCGTAACCCTTGCTATTCTCGATTCCCTCTCGGAAGAAACGCTTGATGGCATTCTTGTTGGCCAACCAGTTCCATTCACCGTTGCCATAGTTCTTCTTATGTCGAATCCACTCTTGCTGCGAGCGTTGCATCGGCTCATGGTGCGAGGTACCCATCACGATGCCATACTCATCAGCCAGTCGGGCATTCTCCGGATCATCCTCATTGAAGCAGTTGCCCTCATACAGTCCGTTCTCATCCTTCAGGATAGGTACCAAAGGCTTGTATTCCTTGAACGAGCCCCACATGGCAGGCCAGAGGCAGTTTGCCTTGAGGCGAAGAAGGAGTTCGAAGACATGGGCATACATCTGGCTGTTCATGCCCCCAAACTTATTTCTAGCCCAGGTGGTCATACAAGGGAACTCATCATTGATGAAGAAACCACGATATTTTACCTTCGGCTCTCCACTCTCCACAGAGCATGGCTTGGCAAAGACCTCCTCATGCTTGGCTATCGGTGCATCCGCCCACCAATACCAAGGCGACACCCCCATCTGTCGGGAAATCTCGTAAATGCCATAGATGGTGCCACGCATATCGCTACCTGCCACCACCAAGGCACGCTCCATGCCCTTGGCAGGATGATCAATGGTCTTGATGACAAAGCTCTCCCACTTGCCCTTGAGCGAACGCTCTGGCAAGATGCCTTTCTTGGCAAGGCGAGTAATAGCTTCACTCACTCCGTATGTGCCAATGAGGATGGGATAACGCACCACATCCTCGCCCTGGCAGCACACTCTGGGTGAACGACCCGACACGGTATAGATATCCTTACGCAGGTCTTCCGCTGCTCTTTTCACACCTTGTTTTTCGTGAGCATCCATGCAGATACCAGACATCTGAGAGGCGGTGGAAATAGGAAATGCTCCCCCTTGCTGTCGGAAGCTGATAAAGGAATCAGCCATTGCAGTGAGGGCAAACATCACAAAACAACAGGCCAAGAGAGGCCTTGACCATGGAAAGTTGATTTTCATTTGAAATTTCATACTGTAATTTTATTGTAAATAGAGAAAATATGAAAAATAGAGAAGAAGGGGATTGCACAACCTATTCTCTTTTTTATGCAAAGGTACAACTTTGCTCCAAGAACAACTTTTCTCCATGTTCCAAACACTTTGGCATACATTCCCACATCAACAAAAATATGATAAATACTGCCCAATTCTGTCAATATCCAAGACTAAAGCGCCAACATGATGACCTGCCATCTTACCATTAACATAGATCACCTTTCTATATGTTGCAAAAACATCGCAAATTTAAACTTGTAACAAGACTATATGTTTAAGGAACATACGAAACATCAATTATATCATTATTTTTATAACTTTGCAAGCACAAACACAATATATATAGAAATATGATTAAAATCAAAAATCAGTGCATGGGATTCATGCTCACAGCCATCCCATTGCTTTCGCTCAACACTCCTTGCATGGCACAAAATCCATATCTCCCACTTTGGGAACATGTGCCAGACGGAGAACCTAGAGTATTCGAAGACCCTGACAACCCTGGGAAGTACAGAGCTTACATCATAGGCTCCCACGACACATCTTTCAAGTCTTACTGCGGATCAGACATACGCATGTGGTCTGCCCCAACAGAAGACCTCACCCAGTGGAGAGACGAGGGAGCCATTTTTTCCTATCACATCAACAACCAATGGGACACCATGTTTGCTCCTGATTTGGTAGAGATAAAACGAAAAGATGGAACAAAAGATTACTATCTCTATCCTCACTCCCGAGGACACAAGCGTGTGAGAATGGTCTGCAAAGGCAAGCGACCTGATGGTCCTTTCATCCCCATCAACCTCAATGCAGATGGAACGGAGGAGCTGCCTGGTAGCATCCTCGACTTCGACCCTTCCGTATATATCGAGAATATCACTGACCCAAAAGATGCAGATTACGACACAGGATTCAGAGCATACGGCTACTGGGGATTCCAACATTCATCAGCCGCACAAATTGACCCTAGCACCATGTACTCGCTCAGACCAGGTACTGAGCTCATCAAGTACTCGCTGCCAGCTTGCGACGCACAAGGCAACGTAAGAGACCCTAAGGGAACAACCTACCCTATCGTCAAGGGACAGAAGCCTACAGATTTCAACTTCTTTGAGGCATCATCCATCCGAAAAGTAGGCAACAAGTATGTGATGATTTACTCCGGCTATTCCGGAAAGGAATACGGATTAGGCAACACCAACTCCACCTTGCGATATGCCTATGGAGACACCCCATTAGGTCCATGGAAAAATGGTGGTGTATTGGTTGACTCACGTGGAGTGGTTCCTAACGAAGACGGCACCAAGTTAATCACCAGCAATGCCGCCCATAACACCCATGGAAGCCTACAAGAAATCAACGGTCAATGGTATGTGTTCTATCATCGCCCACCACGTGGATTTGGATTTGCCCGTCAGTCTGTCGTTGCTCCCGTTACCATCCAATGGGATAAGAAATCTGTGGAAGAAGGCGGAAAAGTGGTTATCAGGGCATACGATCCATACAACAAGAAAGGCATCTGGACCGCCAAAGCATCCGACAACACAGAATACACGGGAGCAGAAGTCACTTCGGAAGGATTCCAGATATACGGCTTGAATCCATACCACTACTATTCTGCTGGTATCGCCAGCTATCTGAGCAACAACCAAGCCATGCAGGATGCCTGGGACGTATGGAACAACCACATGCCTGTAAACATGAACGCTGGCGACATCGTTGGATTCAAGTATTTCGGATTCGGCGGTCTCAGCAAAGCACAGAAAGGATTGCAACCTTTTGAGGGAACAAAAAAAGGAAACGGCACCCATCTTAATATCTTTGTGAAGGCAAAAACGCAAAAGAGCTTCAAAATCAAAGTAATGATGGATGGTCCATGGGCAAACAAGACATGGAAAGGCAAATTGCTTGGTGAGCTAACCGTGCCTACCCAGACTTCTGCACAAGGAATCCAAAAGTTGACACTGGACGTAGCTGACAAGGTCGATGGTATCGGCAAGAAACATGCCATCTATCTCATCACAGAAGGTGAAGGCAAACAACTTTGCGAACTGGAGGGCATCGGATTCACCAAGAAGGGCGAGAACATGGAATGCCCAATATCGCCTACCATCGAAATCAAGATGAACGGCAGGAAACTGGATGTTCCTACCATTCCAACGAGAATGACCAATGAGAATGGCAACTTCGGTTACAATGAGTATGATGTCATCGCCGCATTGCAAGATGGTGAAAAGACCGCTCCTCATATCACCGCATCATCCACCAACAAAAATGTGGAGATAGAGATTCTTCAGCCTAAGACCTTGCAAGACAAGGCTTATGTAAAATGCACATACAAGGGCATCAGCAAGAATTACACCATCCACATCAAATAATACATTCAATACATTCTAAAAAAAACGCTTCGCACCAAACAAAGTGCGAAGCGTTTTTTGGATATCTAAAACAGAAAAGCTGACCTCGTAACATGCGAAATCAGCTTTTCTGATATAAACGTTCCTTATCAATTAATTCTTCACAAGTCGAACTCCATAAATCTGACCAACCTGTTTTCCCTTATGGGCCACGAACTTCACTCTTACTTCCTCCTTGCCCTTAACAAACTCAGAAGGAATGGCATAATCAACGGTCTTAAACTGGGTGGTGCGCCAACGATGACTGTTGTTTACACTTGTCAGAAGTTGATTGTCAATGTAGATATCAAACTCACTAGTGCGCCACTCATCCTGCCCCCAGAACTTAAGTTGGAGACTAAGATTACTCTCTCCTTTAGTCTGCATCAGATAGCTGAAGAAATGTCCATCCTTCGCATCGCGGAAGAAGACACCTTCTGTATTGCCATGCTCAGTAGCATCAGCCTCCATGCGATGGTCAGTCTCAGGCTGCTGCTCTCCCGGACTTACCTTATCCACAGTTCGAGCCTCCAATTCCTGACTTTCCCTCTCCTCTGCAGCCAACTTCTGCATATAATTCCTATATTCATTCTCACCCAGAGCCAACCAATACATCATGTAGCGAGAATCATGAATCTCGAAGAAAGGCTGTAATTCACCTTCGATGGCATTCTCCATATGGGTACCAAGTTTAAAGTGTAATGGCTTGCCAGAAATAGGCTTCAAGTCCTTCGCAATATCGTTGAGATGTTTTGGCAAAAGGATTGGAGCCTTGTTTAGAGGCAACTTTTTTCCACCGGCATACTGTCCGAAACGACTGTCATCTGCTATGAGCGAACGCATATCCTCCGTTCCAGTCTTCATGCCGAGCAGGATAGGACCATACATGATTGCCACATACTGAGGCACATTGACCATCGGTTTGATGGAAGCGTGCATAGGCATAGAGATTTTTAACTTATCTCCTTTCTTCCATTTTCTTTTGATACAAACAAAACCATTCTCCTCATAACTGTTGATATCGAAGCCAACACCTGTCACGGTGAAGTTGTCACACCAGGATGGCTTGCGAACTTTCAGGATAAAAGTCCCCTTACCCTTGGTTACTTCTATGACAGATGTTTCTGCATAAGGAAAGGCAGTCTGCTGGCGAAGAATCATTTTTCGATCCTTCCAATTCAATTCGGAAGCCACGAAGAGATTCACATAGAGCGCATCATCCTCCGCCTTCACACCCTTATCGTGCGTCCAGACAAACTGTCCATACTTTCCGTGGTCTTCCATACCTGTTCCCACACAACACCACATTGCCTTATTAGGAGCAGAATAATTGCGGTAATGACGAGGACGGGCAGAAGTGAAATAGACATAGCCACCATGTTGCGGATGCTGGGCAGAGAGGATATGGTTGAACATCGCAGTCTCATAAAAGTCACCATACATTCCATCAGGTTTCACTCGATTCAAGTCCTCTGTCAGTTTCAACATATTATAGGTATTGCAAGACTCCGGACCATCGATGTCGTTGATATAGTCTATGCATGTTTCCTTAGTAGGAAAATGCTCACGTCGACTGTTTCCTCCCAAAGCCAGCGAACGCTGACGTGTCACAATTTCCCAGAAATACTCGCTGGCATTGTGATATTGCACATCATGAGCCAACTCAGCGATGCGCTGATATCCGATAACCTTCGGAATCTGTGTATTGGCATGCATATTGTCTAGACAATCCTTGCCTTCTTCCATTGGCACCAGCAACAGCTTGTGAGAGAATCGGCGAGCACAATTCAGATATTTCTGCTCTCCGGTAATAGCGTATGCATCAGCAAGCACTTCGTTCATGCCTCCATGCTCATTGCCTAACATTTTCTCCATCTGTCCGTCGCTCAAATCATGCGTTATGTCCACTGCCCAATCGCAGAACTTCAGAAACAGATTCTTTGCCTGTTCATTTCCACAATAGAGCCATGCATCACGAAGTCCTGCATACATCTTATGAATGTTATAGAAAGGTGCCCATGTTCCGAAGTAAGGTCCGAAATCTCCTTTACTGAAAGCCGTCCACATCTTGGCACTATTCGGAACACCACCGATATAGTTATGGCACCAGGCGTCATGGCGCTGATTGTTGGCATCAAGCACCAGCTGGAGTTCGGATATCATATATTCCATGCGCTTGCGGCACTCCTCATTGCCTGTAGCCGCATTGATGGCAAGAGCCGACAGATAATGTCCGCCTACATGTCCGTCCAGTCCATCCCAGTTGGGATAAGAAGGTTTGCGAGGCTGCAAGCCAGCCTCCTTGCGATAAGGGGCCAGCATACGGTCGCAATCATATTTCAGGAGCACCTGCACGTTCAAGTCGCGAGCATGCTTCAAGGGTCCGTCCAGAAGGGTGATGTCGCCCAGCGGGAATTCATCCTTATAAAGTTTATCTTGCGCCACAACACCCAAGGCAGGCGCAATGCTCAACAGAGCAATCATTAGTTGTTTCTTCATATTTTGATATTATTTCTATTTAGTTTTACCCATTACTACTTTCAGAGCCTTTCCCTTATATGTAATCGTATTCTTGCTTCCGTCCAGGAGTTCGATGTTGAGCTGTCTTTCCTTCACCATATTCCTGAAACTTCCCTTTCTCGCAGAAATTTCCAGGGTTTTAGCCTTGTCATTCCAATGCAGACGATAGGTGGCAAAGGCTTTCTTCTCGTAGGCATAGCCATCACCGGCATCCTCATAGATTTCAAAGTCGGCATCTGCTCCAGGATATATCTTGATAGTATAAGGTGCATCAGGCTGCTCTCCTGTAAATTGCTGGCAGACTGCAAACGGAATGATGCTGCCGGCTTTCACGTAGAGAGGAGAATGCTCTATAGGGGCTGCCGCCTCTATCCATCTGCCTCCATCCTCATGCTTACCGGTCCAATAGTCATACCAGCCTGCATCTGTTTTTGGAAGATACACCTTTCTGCTTGCCTCGCCATACTGCATCAATGGTTGGGTCATAGGGGCTACCAGGAAGGATGGTCCCATCATAAACTCGTCCTTGATATCATGAACGGTGGAATCCGAAGCAAAGTCAAATGCCAGGGCACGTGTCAGGGTGTAGCCTTCCCTTGTTACTTTCGAAGCCAGCGAATAGGTATATGGCAACAGTTCGTAGCGCAACCTGATATGGTTGACCATACTCTCATAGAACGGTTCGCCCGGATTGCCGAATCGCCATACCTCTCGGGGAGTATCAGTGCCATGACTTCGAAGCATAGGCAGGAAGGTGGCAAACTGGAACATTCTCGTATATAGTTCACGATAGGCAGGGTCGTTGCATCCCTTAGGGAACTCGCCTTTATAGAACCATCTATTCCATTTGTCAGGACCTGTGAAGAAAGCACCCACATCAATCGTCCAATAAGGGCATCCCGTAGCCATGAAGTTCAAGCCTGCCGGAATCATCTGTGCAAAGCTCTTCCATGAGGCATAAGTATCTCCATTCCAGGTGATGGTAGAAAAGCGCTGCTGACCGGCATACGAAGAACGGGTTAAATTGACAACTCGCTTCTCATCCGTCACTGCTCTCTGATGTTCATAGATTCCCATTGCATGATAAAGAGAGTAAGTCTGGCTGCGCTCTGCCCCCAGCATATCACTCAAAGCCCGGGTGTTGAGTTTCCATCGCTCGGCATGGTTCTGATAGCCATAGCCCTTGCGCATCGGATTGTTCCAGTCGCCATCAACAGGCTCTGAAGAATCGCACCACCATGCATCAAACCCATTCTTGAAGAACTCGTTGTTGGCATAATCCCAATAGAGCGAACGTGCTTGCGGATTGTAAGCGTCATACACAGAACCACCCGGCAATATCCATCCCCTTTTCTTGAAATCATCGTACTGAGGACAGAACTGCGCATTAGGCCAGATAGAAATCATCAACTTGCAGTTCATGGCATGAAGCGAATCTGCCAAAGCTTTCTTGTCGGGATAAAACTTCGGGTCCATCTTCATCTCTCCCCAATGCCCTGCAGACCAGTAACTCCAATCCTGTACTATCATATCAAGCGGAATCTTGCGCTGGCGATATTCTCTGACGATACTCTCCAGTTCCTTGGAACTGCAATAGCGTTCCTTCGACTGGGTATAGCCGAAAAGATACTGCGGCATCATCGGGCACTCACCTGTAAGCTGGCGATAATTGGCAACCACCGCATCCATGTTGTGTCCCTTCATCATGTAATAATCAATTTCCTGCGCAGCTTCCATTTCCACATAACTGCTATCTGCCACATTATTATATATCATGGCACAGCCTGCATCAAAGAGCAAGCCATAACCAGCCGTAGAGTTGAGCACCGGTACCATCGCCTTCAGGTTGTGCTGACAAAGCCACATCTTCTTGCCACGCAGGTTCATGTAGGCCTCTACATGGGATCCCAAGCCATAGATAGCCTCATCCTTCTTCCAGTTGAAGTTCATCTGATAGCGATAAGCCGAGCCCAGCGTATCCCGCTTCAGCACGTCCATTTCCTCTACATCACCATTTGCCGTATGCACCACCCTGCGGGTTTTCTCATTAAAAGTCACCTTCTCCTGATAAACTTTCTGTGAAGAACGGGGATTCTTCAGGTTTTCAGCCAGGAGCAGATGGTGCTGATGGTCGAAATAACTGATGGCACCCGAAGCTTGATCTATCGTAACCACCAGACTATCCGATGCCATGGAGAGATAATCCTTACCATAACGCAGTTTTATTTTCCTATCCTTGCGCGGCACACACACATCCGTTCCATTACCGGCAAACTTACCCTCTGGCTGGAATCTGACTCTCACCACATCCGGCTTGACAAACTGCACCAGCAACTTGCCATTACCCTTTTGCCATTCCAAGCCATTGAATACGGCATGAACCTCGCCAGCGCTCATATTTCCAGCCGAAGCCACCATGCAGAAAGGCATGAGACCTGCTACGGCAACAACTTTACGAAATATCAAATTCATCATTTTTCTGCTTACTGATTACATTAATTATTTGATAACCATCACAAAGCCACCACGAGGCTGTGCATTGATATAATCTTTCATACCCCTAACCTTACCGTATGAAATTTTCCAAGGATTTTTTGCCGTTCCGCTATCCTCGAACAAAACAACACGTGAGTTTTGCTTTGTCAGAGAAGATAAATTCAGGGCCAGTTTCTGGGATTCATCCTTGCCATTAATGCCAGCCACATACCATGTGCTTCCCTTTCTGCGAGCCATCACGACACTTTCACCTGGATAACCACTGAGCAATCGCGTCTCATCCCATGCAGTCGGCATGTTCGAAATAAAATCCTGCACTTCCTTTGGCTGGGCAAGATAACTCTCCGGCTTATCAGCCCAATGCATCAAAGCCGACTCGAACAAGATTGGCAATGCTAACTCATGAGCATGGGTAGTGATATGCGGATGCTGAGAATCAGAAAAGGTGCAAGGCGTATAATCCATCGAGCCCACTATGCCGCGGGTAAATGGCAAGGTGGCATTATGGCAAGCAGCCTTTTTTGTCAGCACAGATTCATTATTATACCATTCCGCTCCATACACACCCTCGGTAGAGAGCAGGTTGGGATAAGTGCGCTGCCAGCCTCGGGGAACAGTAGCACCATGAAAATTAACCGTAAGATGATGGCGTGCCGCACACTCCAAGAGGTCGATGCAATACTCCATCGTTTCCTGTTTATCGCCAGCAAAGAAGTCAATCTTCACTCCAGCTACGCCCATTTTCTCTAACCAGGCAAACTCCTTCTCCCTGTTTTCCGGAGCATTCAGCCTATTGTGAGGTCCTGGTGCACCCCAAGCCTTAATCCATGCAGTAGAAGAATTATACCAGAGCAAAGGCTTCACACCCCTATCCTTAGCATATTTCAAAGCCTCCTCGATAGTGGCTCCATTCTTCATCTCATCCCATTCTGCATCAATCAATACGTATGGCAGATGCAAGGTCTTCGCCATATCTACATACTTTTTAATGATATTCAAGTCGTTAGAGCCATGGTTGTAAGCCCAATAAATCCAGCTTACACTTCCCGGTTTAATCCATGAAGTATCTTTCAGGCGACAAGGGGCACTAACATCAGTTACCAGGGTCGAAGCTATCAGATCCTGCTTCTTTCCAATGACAACCACTCGCCAGGGAGATTTCCAATTACCCGAATAATGCTGTGTGTTTTCATCCAGGAACACATGATAGTCCTCCGGATTCTGCCCGTTCTTCAAGGAAGAGGCACTGTTGATTCGTTCTATACCAGCTTCAGTAATAAGAGAGTACACACCATTCTGCTCAAGCAGACAAGGATAGCCCCAATGTTGTTTTCCACCTTTACCTGTGACAGATAAAGGGAAGAAATTCTCATAAGACTCCGTCCATTCCTGAAACCACCGGCGCGTGCCTTCACAGATATGATAGGTAGTCAAATCCTGCTTGATTGACGTATGCTGCAAACCCTCCAACTCATAACGGAAGGCTACGCCATCGTTATAAAGTCGAACCACCATGCGCAACGGGCGCTGCAGATCATCCTCAAAGGTATAAACTATTTCATTCGCCTCGTTCTTGCATTCACTCTTCTTTCCCAAGAGCATCTGATAATGCTCCAAAATATACTTGGGGTTGGAAATGTTTTTCAAGATTAGATTTCTTCCTCCACCATCACTGGTATTCAAACCATAACCGGTAATATGAAGCACCTGGCTTTCCTTATTTCCTTTACAGGCATCGCGATAAGCTACATCAAAAGCCTTCACCTTATTTTCCTCACCCTCAGCCTTCCATTCTATCTTTCCATTGGGAGAAGAGAAAGTTTCCCGCAGATTCTGCGCAAAAACTGCGCCCTGCATGGCAAGCAGCCATACAATCAACAGTAACGGCTTTCTGAAAGCCAAGATTTTCGTTGTATTCATCATTATGATTATTTATTCGTTTAACGCTGCAAAATTACGAATAAACAATCATAATGACTTATTTTAGTGTTTCAAAAACTTTACTCAGAGTATCTTGCCGCATATTCCGTAGGCGACATACCGAAATATTTCTTAAATGCAGTGGAGAAATGACTGTTATTGGCAAATCCCACCATATATGAAACCTGCGTAATGTTGATTTTATGCTCTCTTATCAATCGGGCAGCCTCATTGAGACGGATGTTTCTCAAGAACTCGCTAGTAGGAACACCGGTCATTTCCTTCAACTTACGATGCAGCTGAGTACGGCTTACGCCCACCTCATCACACATCTTCTCTACATTGAAGTCAGAATCGCTCAAGTTCTCGTTCACTACCTTCATGATACGCTCCATCAGCTCCTCATCGTAGCCTTTCACCTCTACCTTCTCCACCTTGTCATCCTGCTTCAGAGCTCCAGTGAACTTACCCTTCAGGCGACGTACATTGTCGATGAGATTGTCTATCGTGAGATGAAGTTCCTCCAGACTGAATGGTTTTGCCAGATAAGCATCAGCTCCTAGCTTAATACCCTCTAGCCTATCGCTGATTTCCGATTTGGAAGTAAGCATGATTACTGGCACGTGGCTGATATTGGCATTGCCCTTGATATTTCTAAGCAGCGTGATACCATCCATCTCCGGCATCACCACATCGCTTACCACCAAGTCGAAATCACCAGAAAGCAGCTGCTTCAGCGCCTCCTTGCCATTGTTGCAGATTACAAAGCGATACCAGTCACTCAGTTCCGACTTGAGATAACGGCAGATTTCGATATCATCATCCACTAGCAGGATTTTACTGTTTCTGCTAGCCGCACCTCGCTGCTGTTTCTTTTTGGTATCCCTGTTGTCCGAATAAATCTGATTATTCTTGAGATGCTCTTTACCCAAAGGCAATTCTATGATGAAACAGGCACCGCTCTTCCCGTCTTCACGATTATGTGCATATACATCACCTCCATGAAGCCTTACAATGGATCGGCATAGATTCAAGCCGATGCCCGAACCTCCCAGATGCATATCAGCAGAATTCTTTCCCTGATAGAAGCGTTCAAACAGGGTTTTGGCATCATCGTTCTTTCCCAATCCCTTGCCGCTATCAATCACATACAGGAGCACCTTCTTATCCTGCTTCTCAATGCGGAAGATGATTTCGCCGCCATTAGGCGTATATTTAAAGGCATTAGACAGCAGATTAGCTATCGCCTTATCCAGTTTATTACGATCTATCCATGCATTCACAGGCGTCTCTGGCATCTCCAGCTTTATCTGAATACCACGCAGATTGGCATTGTAAGTGAAGAGTGAAACCAATCCCCTCGAAAACTCCACCAGGTTGGTTTCCCTGCACGAAAGTTTCATCTGATGCTTGTCCAGGCGTCGCTTGTCGAGAATCTGATTCACCAGGGTAAGCAGACGCTGTGCGTTTCTGTCCATGGTATCAATATCTTCATGATACTCCTCAGCATTTCCCAATCGCTCCTTCAGTTTCTTCAGAGGCTCCATAATCAGAGTAAGCGGCGAACGGATATCGTGGGTGGCATTGATGAGGAACTGCATCTTAGCCTCTTCAAGATCTCTTTTTTTCTTGTGCAGATAGATAAAGATGACAGCAGCCATAAAGCCGAGAACCAGGATCAGATAGATAAGCTTAGCCCAAACTGTGAGATACCAAGGTGCCAACACGTTCAGTTTTATCACCTTATTGTATATAGAGTACTTACCGTTGCAATAGGTACGCACCTCTATACGATAATGTCCATACGACAAACCTGTGAAGTTGAAGCTATTGTCGCCAGCCGCATTGCTGATCCATTTGCCGCCGTTGATGCGATACTGAAACACGATGTTGCCCACGCTCTGATAATCAAGCAGAGAGAAACTGAGCACTATCGACTTGAAATCAGACGGAACACTCAGATCATCTCCGATAAACGGAGCCATCTTTCCATCAAGCAACACACCCGACAGATAAATAGCCGACATTTTCTCATTATAATCCTTTACCTGAGAAGGCCTAAAATAAGTCAATCCTTCGGAGTTTCCATAACAGATAACCCCATCCGATGTAGAACCTACTACTCCAGCCTGATATTCCTTGGTCAAGAGTCCGTTACCCTTTTCAAAAGAGAAAAACGACTTAGCTTTACTATCATAACACCAGATACCCTGTGCAGTACTCATCCATAGGTTTCCCCTGGCATCCTTCTTCAGCGAATAAATTCTCAATCCGCTAATACTCTCGGAATGAGGCCAAGGGGTTGTCTGCCGTTTTTTACTGTCATAGAGATAAAGCCCCATCTCTGTGGCAATAGCAATCTTACTATCCGACAGTTCCAACGTAGAATAGCACGTTTTACCCTCTAACAGAGGCCGAGAAAGAATGATGTCAAAATATCCGGTTTTGGTATCCATGCACGACACACCATTGGTTGTTGCACACCAGAGCCTTCCCCGGGAATCTAACCTGATATCCGTAATCCAGTTATTGCAGATGGTTTTGTGCGGACGCCTATCATCCATCAGATATTGCGTCATCTTGCCACTCTTCCTATTCCATACATAAAGCCCGTTTCCCTGACTTGTGAGAAACATATTGCCAGCAGCATCTACCAGCATACCATCCAGAGAAAGTCCACTGGCAGGCAACAACAACTGGTAAGTCTGATGCTTCCAATCATATTCATAAATTCCACCATTGGCATATACATAAACATTCTTCCGAAAATCCGAGTACACTTTGATTGGTCCTGCAGGACTTTGTAGTAGCTTGGTATTGCCCGTCTTCTCATCCAAGAGATACAACCCATGATTTTTGACCACAAAAAGCATCAATCCGTCAGCAACTCCCACTACAGACGAAATGGTTTCCATACCAGCCCCCAATTCATCCAAAGAAACCGGATGGAACACATTCTTATCATTATTCGACAAGAAAAGTCCTTTCATATAGCATCCATACCACTGATTACCATCTCTATCTATCAGCAAATCGCTGATATGCGCATTATCAAAGATAAACGATTGATTATTCAACTCCACCCGATAAGCCTTTCTGCTTCCATGCGGTATCTTGAAAGTTCCATCTCCCGAAGTACCCAACCATAAATTGCCATACTTATCCAAGGTAACAGTACTGATGTATCCTGCCCCCCCTGATGAGCTGAAAAATCGAAATCGTAGCGTGAGAAGCTATGCGAGGCATAATCATAGCGTATAATGCCGCCCGTATGCGCCACAAAGAACCCCTTCTTGTCTGTGGCATATAATTTACGGATGCCAAACAGTTCTTTAGGTTCATATACACTTACCAGTTTGATAGACTTGCCATCGTATTTATATTTTCTCAACACCTTTGTATGATTAGCCTGCCACAGATATCCCTCAGCATCGAAGAACAGCATAGTAAAGAAATTATCCACTGAATTTGCAGATTTCCTTGAAAGGCGAGTAACTTTACCTGTAGTCATATCCAACCTATAGGCACCATACCCGGCTGTACCTATCAGGAGATTATGCTTTCCATCCTCAATAAGAGAACTTACTCTTATCTTCTCATCTTTCTTTTCCAATACGATATGCTGGAAACTATTGGTAAGATAGGAATATTTATAGAGTCCACGATTTGTTGCCACAAAGAGGAACTCTTTGCTGTAAGGATAGAGCTTTACGATTTCATTATCCTGGATGGTGGTGATATCAGCAGGATTGCAAAGATAGGTACTGAATTTATAGCCGTCAAAACGATTCAGTCCATAATTCGTACCCACCCAAATGAAACCATACTTATCCTGTATGATACATCGAATCAGGCTACTCGACAGGTCGTTGGATGTATAAAGTCGTCCAGAGTTGGCATAAGAAAAGGTTGCCAACATTTGCACGAGACAAAGAACTCCAAAAAGTAAAAGACGCTTCATAGGCTTATGAATGAAATATACAAAATTGTTGTTTACATGATGAATGATGCAAAATTATATAATTTTTGCTAGAAAAAAGAAAGAAAGCCCAAGAATTTGCATTCTTTACCTGTTTTTTTACTCAAAAAGTTACAAGAGATAAAGTTTATTATACGATATACTCAAAAAGAGGATGCGTCATAAGTTTATGATTCACCCTCTTCTTGTCGTTGGAAGAGACAGGATATGTCGTTGGAAGAGATAGCTGAAGTTGTTAGAAGAGATAGCTGAAGTTGTTGAGACAGTCTGTATCGTCGGTCGCACAACAGCTGTTGTGCGCTTGCATAACAGCTGATATGCGCATGCACAACAGCTGTTGTGCGTGCGGTAGTCAACTGTTATGCACCAACTATTATCCAGTTTACTATTTTTTGATAACCTTTCTGGAAACCTTCTTACCATTGGCAAACTGAATCTGCTCTATAACCAAGCCCTTAGTCTGAGCGCTGATGCGCTGACCCGCCAGATTATAAGTTGTGACAACACCTTTTCCGAAGGCATCGGTTGTACAATCAGTGATACCCGTACTGGTATCTGCCTTTTTAATCTTCACATTGCCAAGAATAACCGCAGCCCAACCAGAAGACATGGTGAAATAAAGTTCATAGTCACCTTCTTTCTCTATTGTGAAGTTCAAGAAGTGAGCCAGAGAGCCTTTCACCACCTGGTTAGAATTTTCCTTCAAGTTGCCTTCCGAATCCAGATTCTGTTCCAACAAGACTGATTTATTGTCGCCAATGCCGACGATGCCTGCATCGTAAGCGACAGCACCATTCTCGGAACCATCATTCCAATAAGAAGAATTGAAAGAAAGCTGGTATTTGCCTGGGACCAAATGCAAGCGATGCCCATCATACAAGCCATAAGAGAGTTTGCACTGGTCGAAGTCACGAGCACTGAGATAGAATCCTGTATTGAAATCACCACCAGCCACGAAATCCTTGATACGAGCACCACCCGTATTGGCAGCGCCGTTCGCTTTCTCATCGCTGCGGCTCCCATCATTCATGCTATTGATGCGCTTCCACCCAGCAGGCACGCCTTCACCTACGTTGATGACCTCGTCTTCCCAATTGTCAGAGAACAACACCTCACCCTTAGCCTCGCTAGAATCTTCATTATCAGGAAGATCGAGCTTATACTGCTTGAAGAAGTTCCAAAGCTCGCGGGTAGAATAGACTGCATTAGGATCATCCGAATGCCAATGTCCCTTACCATCAATGGCGATGAGAGTAACCTCCGTACCATCCATCTTATTGATATAGCGAGTACGAGTGGCGGCAGCATAACTCATGGATGCAGGATAAGGACGAATCACCTCCGGATTATCCACATCACAACCTTCATAAGTAGCCCACTTCTTCACATAATCATCTATTCTGCCATAGCCTCCAGCAGCATGGTTTGGATCGCCGCCCCATTTCACGACATCATCACCCGTGCCATGGATGTGCATGATAGGCACGTGGCGTGGAGCCACAGGCTCACGATAATCGACAGGAATACCACTCACAGGACCAAAGGCTGCAACTACAGTTCCCAATTTGGTCATACAATGATAAGTCATCATTCCGCCCATGGAGAAGCCAGAGATATAGATGCGATTCTTGTCTACCTTATATTTCTTCTGCATCGTCTTCATGATGGTTTCGATAAACTTGACATCGCCAGAGCCTGAGATGTCCCAGGAATTATTTTTTCCCTGAGGATAAACCACCAAGATCTTAGCCGTGTCCGCCACCTCGTTCCAATGGGTCTGCCCCATCTGATAATCAGGATTTTGGCTGAATCCATGCAAAGAGATAACCATCGGAGCCTTCTCAGGCAAATCGGCAGGAACATACACCAGCATCTCTCGGGTAGCAGTACCCACCTTGATGGTCTGTTTCTGTGGTTGCTGCTTATAGCTATGCTCTGAAGCAGCCAGTACCTGCAAGCAGAAGACACAAAGCAAGCAAAGCAAGAAAATTGTTCTTTTCATTTTCAGTTAAAATTATCAGTTATACGATTATCTGTTGTTATAAATATCAGTTGTTATGACACATAAAAAAATCGGCAAAGTATCTGCTGGATTCAACAAATACCTTGCCGAACATCAGAACTAGGGACTAATCCCTAGTTACACAAAAGGAGTAAAATTTCTGCCATTACTTATTCATTACCTTTACAACCTTACCATTCTGGAACTTCTTGATAACAAGGCCCTTGGCATTGGCTGCTACCTTAGCACCAGCAGCGTTGAATGTTGCAACCACTGCATCATTTGCTACATTAACGTTCTTGATACCAGTTGCTCCACCTCCGAGATCCTCAGGAAGGGTATTGTAAAGCATGATAGAAGAAATAAGGATAGTACCGCCCCATGAAGCCTTGATAGTAACCAAGTGGGCAAAATCATCAGCTGCAGGTTCTTCACCAGGTACAGTGCGAACCAAATCTTTCTTCAAATCAATAACAATAGCACCTGTATTTGCATCAAAAGCTTTGTTATTGATTTCAATCATACCTCCATTAGCCTGCTGACCTTCTGCAACGGTACGGTTGAACATAAAACGAGGTTTGGCAACTTCACCCTTATCATTTATGGAACCTTCACCATAAACTACCATGTAATGATAGTCTGACAAGTCGGCATAGATTTTCTCAGCCACTGTAGATGTACCTAGGATAACAGAACCTGGAGCACTTGGATTCTCTGCACCCACATTCCATTCCATATAAACATGCTCATCAGTTGGCATTGCGTCCTTTGTGAGACCATCCCATACGTGGAACATGTCCTTATTCAATTCAACGCCCTCATCTTCCTGTGCAGAAGCTGAACCGAAACCAGCAAACAATGCAATGGCAACCATTGCTAAACTCTTAATTGTTTTGTTCATAATTGTAAAAATTAAAATTGTTATTAATAACTAGTTATTTATAAATCTTCTCCGTATAGGTCTTACCGCTACGAAGATAAACTTTCTTGATACTGATACCTTGCTTGGCAGCAGATAAGCGCATGCCCTGCAAGTCGTAATACTCTACATGGTCTACCTGGTCGGCATCAGTGGTTACACCGGCGATACCCGTCAAGGCACCCTTGTAGTTCAAGCGGACGCAATCGAGCACAGCTCTCTTTCCGCTCACATAGTTAACCGTCATATTTCCCTTGACATCAGCGATGTCCATGTCAAACTCCACTTCCGACCATTCCTTGTTGGAAGAAGCATTCTTTGGCAGTGTAACCTGCTTGGCCTGATTGCCGCAGATAACCTTGACAACGGCATCACCTGCAGAAGCCTGATAACGGATAGCCACCTTGTAATTACCTGGCTTGGTAACAGGAATGTAGCCACGAACGGAAGCACCCTTCTGGGTACCCAAGTTCAAGCAGCCCTGACCATAGTATCCACGGAAACCGTTGTTCCAAGCGTTGCCATAGCAACCACCCACATTCTTGTAATCGAAGTTCTCAAACTCATACTGCATCTCTCCCTCATACGCCTCAGGCATGGCAGGAGTTTCAATGACAGCAGCAGTCACATCAGAATCCTTCAACTTTCCTGTAGTCATGGTGCCCTTACAGTTACCGATGGTCAACTCCAATGGACCATTATGCTTCACATATACCGTGAACTGACCATTTTTCCAATCGCTGGTAACAGTACTTGCCGAATGCTCTGAATTATCCTTCCAAGAGATAGTAGGCCGAGCACTGGCTCCCACCACAATGATGGTATCAGTCTGCTGGGCATACTCAGGGAGATTCTTGTCATCCTGCAATCTGCCATCACCCACACCATAACGAAGTCCATCCTTGATACGGTAGTTCTGCATGTAGAGACTCAACTTGTCAGAATACTCACGCATGTGAACCAAAGAATATGGAGCGAGATTCATCTTAATCTGTCTACAGGTATTGTAGGCAGGTTTCAATGTACCCTTGGCACTGCGTCCATTGTTTACCCAGTACTTACGGATAAATTTCATACCATGGTTTGTGGCAGCCAACGGAACATGCTCCTCATTATACTGATAAGGGTTGTAGCAAACCCAAGTATTCTCCAGACGCGAAGCATAGATATCACCCGTATATTCCTGTTTGAAGAGCTTATTCATATAAGCCTTCTTGCTGGTCACATTACTCCAAGTAGCATTATTAGCATACTCGCTGCTCTTGATAGCCACCTGCAGTTTCTTGGCCTCTTCGTCAATGAGATCATACACCACAGGGATGGTAGGATAACGTCCTGAAACCTTCAACCACCATTTGTTGTTCAAGGTGGAGTTAGGCCACTGTGTACCATTGTCATCCTGCTCACTGCGATAGAGACCATCATACAGTCCGCCTGGCGAAACGTATGGTTCCATCTCGTTCTGGCTGGAATAGATATTCTTTGGCTTGATGTCATTCTTCACACAAATCTTAGTACGTGCAATGACCTCCTCACGGGAAGGAATACGGATTGTACCATCCAGAATCTTGCGGAACATATCGATGTTGATATTCTTAAAGTGATTGAACCAAGCCCAGTTGCGATGGGTATAGCCATCGGCTGTCCTGGAAGTTGCGATCTCACGCAAGTTATCAGTCGTCACCAACTCAGGACCGTCAATCACCGTCTCACCTGTCAATGCCACATGCTCCAAGATAGGGATGGCTCCACAAGCCTTAGGGAAATCATTGTAATACTCCTTCAGAAATTTTGAAGCATCCGAAGGGTCCTTGATGGCATTGCCATTCTCATCCAGTTTATCTTGTTCTTCCATCCAGCCGCAGATATCGAAACGAATACCATACTGGCCGGCATATCCACCCAAGTAAGCACCCAGACAGTTGCTCTCGATATCATAGAAACCATTCTTCATGGTGTACTTCTCGCAGCAGATGAAATGTTCCTTATCGGTAGAAAGCAGACGGTTCATCTCGGCATTACGCTTCATGTATGCCACTGGCATCATATTGGCAGAATAGCATGCCTGAGTAAAACTCACGCAAAGATAGCCACCATACTGATGAGCAAACTTCATGAGATGCGTGAAGAGCTCCAGTCGCTTCAGGAAAGATGGCGTATGAATGGTTCCGTTCTCGCGCTTACGATCCTCATCAAATCCCCAGAACTGCTCGGCATAGTTCCATCCCAGAAAGTTAGGATAGTTCTTGTAGTAGCTCTCATAGAGTTCCAGGTCATCGTCATCAAAAGCGCTGCATCCGCCACTGGCAGGCTGGATCATGGTCCAGACGCGGTTCTCTGCACATACCTTCATCCATGAATCCACCACCTTCTTACCATCAGCACAGATACTCTCCGTAGCAGAGAGCGAGAGGTTAAACACCACGTAAGGCTTGATGTCTTCAGGTACCATATTGATGATGGCCTGCGGATTCGGAGAATTCCAGGTGTCGATGTGGATAATCCATACCGGCTGGGATGGCGAGATAACTCTTCGCAGGGCAGGCCCGTCATGAGCCTGCGCCACTGCGAATGTCAGTATCCCAAAAATAAATATAAATAATCTTCTTACCATTTTATTTCTGTTTTCTGAAGTCCATTAACCACACCCACGTAAGTAGGTAGGCGATTGAAATGATTCCACAATCCTACACCCGTAGTGCCCTGATTGATAGTAGAGAAAGATACCCCATAGAGTTTGTCGCCCAACACATCCTGTGCCTTGTTCAGAATATAGGCATAGAGTTCAGCCATTCCCTTGTAATCCTCGAATGTAGCCTTGCTCTGATCGGCAATAGTTCCACTAGCATCAGCCAGATATACATTCATATCTGAAAGACGTACCTGCAAGCCTGAAGCTTTCAACGTAGCAAGAAGATTGTCGATATTCGCCTTAGTTTCTGCCAAAGAACTGCTGTTGTATGGCACGTCGAGCTTCGCATCGATGCCTTCAATCTGTGCACCTGCTACATTCCACTGATTGATATAGTTAATGGCAGCCTCGGTCTTCGCGGCATCCGTCAGCATATTTTCTTCACTGTAGAACAGCTTGGCATCAGCCTTCTTTGAATGGATTTCCTTGCATACATCAGCCACCCAGTTCTCATCCAGATAGTCGTTAGGATAGAACTCATCAGTAGCTCCCATGTTCTCTGAAGACTTCAGAGAGTAGAAGAGATCCTCTATCAGGTTGGAAGCCACATTCCATGCCTGCACCTTGTCTCCATAGTTCTGCATAACAGAATCAACGTAAGCAAACATAGCCTTCTTTACATCAGCAGCCTTCTCTTCTACAGGACGAGGTTTATAATAACCCGGCTTCTGATATGGAGCGTAAATATCAATATTGTCAACATACACCTGCTGAGGAACAGCTGCCTGACCAATTACCAAAGTAATGTTGGAAGATTTCAGAGCATCTGCATCAAATGTTTCTGTGAGGTTAACCTTTGACAAATCCACCTTGAATGTTTCCCAAGTCTTTGCCTTGGTAGGAATACCGAAGTTTCTCAACTGCAGGGCTTTGTCACCCACCTTTACTCTGATAACCACATCCTTCTTGACATTTGAAGAATAATAATCAAAGGAGATGGTCTTGATTGTTGACAGCGAAGCACCCTCAGGCAGATTCACAGGAAACTCGATGAACTTGGCTGCCTTCTTGATGCATAGCGACTTTCCGTTCTTTCCTGTCGGATCCTTTGCCACTTTGGAATCCTTGTCAGTTCCGAAGACATCACCGATGGCACTGCTTTCGAAATCATACTTCTGATGGAGATCCACATTCTCACCTTCTACCCAAGTATCCTTGGTAGCCTCTTTCATCACAGTCATGTTCCATGCGTTAGGTGCAAAAAGGGAAGCTGTAGGAACGAGTCCTGCGGCAATAGCAGCATCAACTGCATCTTTTGATGCATCGGCACTGACCGTACCATCATCAGCAACAACAGCAGCATGGGAGAAGCCATCTGTGACATTCACTTCATTGAAGTTGGCCAAAACGGTACTAAAGCTAGTATTGGCAGCTTTCAAATCTGCAATGGTCAAGTTTGCTCCCAACTTCATGCCTGTATAGTTCTTCAGAACTTCATAACCTCTGGTAAGGTCGTCCATCGCTACGTTCTCAGGCTTTTCGCCGGCAGGGTAGCTTGTATCGAAGTCCTCCACACAACCAGTGAGCAGCAAGGTTGCTGCTGCACTGGCCAAGAGGATATTATGTATTTTTTTCATAATTCTGATATCAAATTAAAAATGTTCTTACTTTTCAGGAGTGAAAGTCTGGAATCCAATACCACGATTGCGGACCACCATGGTATCTGTGGTTTCAACCGTACCCAAGGCATCGCTCTTGATGTTGTAGTTCAAATAGAGCGTGTTGCGCTTAAACTCGCCCAAAAGTTGGTCGTTCTTGACAAACTTACCACTACCCGAAACCTGAACTCCGTCACTACCGGAAGAGATGGTGCAGTCATCACCGTTGAAGGTCATCAGCACGTTCACCTGATGGTCTTTACCACTTGCATCCTTCACATCCACAGTCATCTGTGCCTTGTACAAGCCTTTGGTCACCACCTTGATTACCTCAGCCTTCTCAATATATGGATAAGCACGGTGAGATTCCTTACCGTTGCTCACATCCTTACCCTTGCGAAGATAAGTGGCAGTCCAAGGATTGACGAACTTCACAAGGCAGAATGTAGTATTCTTCGACTCCAGCACCTTGTCAACACCCTGGGCACCTGTCAGCTTCACCGGAATCACATAGCCCTGCTCATAACTCTTGTCATCGTTGAAGAACGCATCGGTAAGCTTCACTCTTACGCCTCCCATCTGCTGTCCCTTGGCAATGACAAACTGGTTAGGGTTCTCTATCTGATAGTAATTGGATGGCATCACCTGGATGGCTGCGCCATTGATTTTATAGCCATCACAAAGACTGGCATCAGATATATAGTCCACGGTAACGTTATTATTGTTGCCATAACCACCGGCACAATATGCCTTGATGTTGATGATGTGGTTGTTATCGTCGGTAAGGTCAGCTTCCTGATCCTCACCCAGCTCCACGGTGCGCACATAACCAGCATTGGCAAAATAGACAGTAGTTTCTCCGTCATATCCAAATTCCTTGTCACCGCTCTCGCAGGAAGCAGTCATCAACAAAGTCATGGCAGCAATGCCTATTGTATTCAATAACTTAAAACTTTTCATTTTCATTATCATTTTTAACTGGTTTATTTCCATCCCTTGTTCTGATGGAGATTAGAGTACTTCAATGCTTCTGAATATGGAACATAACCATAGTTCATATAGCTATCGAAATGGCGCTCTTCTACATTTGGCAAGATGGTAAACGTATCGTTGTTCCAATCGATGCCCTGAACAGCTGTCAACTTGTCCAACTGGTTCCAGCGGCGCAAATCCCAGAAGCGGAATCCCTCGAAGCAAAGCTCCAGGCGGCGCTCGTTGCGGATCAGCTCACGCATCTTAGCCTGGTCGCCGGCACACTCGTCGAGATAAGTATCGTCTGTCAAACCTGCACGGTGGCGGATTGCCTTGATTACATCGTATGCTGAGTAAGCATGTGTGCCAGGGTTCTTAGGACCCCAAGCCTCATTGGCAGCCTCAGCATAATCGAGGAAGAACTCGGTGAAACGTGCCTTGCAGCTATACTTGGTTACCTGAGATGTGCTGCTAGGATTACAGTTGGCAGTCATGCGCAACATCTTCTTCATATAGTAACCGGTGCGGGTAGAAGCATCACGGCGGCCGATACCGTCATCGCCCGAAGAACTACCCGTCTTGATGACCTTGTTATCAACGCCCGCTGTGGCTCCATTATAGATAATGTATTTAGCCAGACGAGGGTCACGGTTGGCGTATGGATTACTCTCATCATATTCGCTGCGTGCATCGGTGATAGGATAACCCTTGGCATCAGGGAAGGCATCTACCAGATTCTGGGTAGGATTGGTTCTGCCGAATCCGTAGAGTGATGGAGGGAAATTGTTCTTCTCGTCATCAATCTCCTTTGCATTCTTGGTACTGCGCCAGATGATTTCAGGAGGATTGGAACCATTCTGCAAGGCATTCATCTCTGCATCGTTGTCGTAGTAGGTAAGACCTGTTTTAGGCAAACCTGCTGGACCGCCTACATAGTCAACCACCTCGGCAGCAGCATCGGCAGCCTGTGCCCAGCTTACATTGTTCTGGGCAGGATCCTGGAAAGCAGGGCTTGCAGCAAGCAGCAGGGTACGAGCCTTGATGGCACGCAGAATCAGTCCGTTGATCAGCTGGCGTGCATTCTCGCCCATCACCTTATTATATATACCCATCTTGCCATCCTTGACAGATGTCACCTCAGGCACATTCAGGATATCATCATACTTGGCTGGCACCTTGTCGTCGCTTGTCACCGGCTCATAATCCATAGGCAGCAGCTTGTCAGCCTTCTCGATGTTCGCCAGGATGAAATCCACATGCTCCTGGAATGTCTTGCGAGGCTGGTTGAAATCAGCATCCGTACCTACATATCCGTCAAAGAGCTGTGTGCCGAGCAACTTTCCTTCATTGTCAAATCCGGCATGGGCACGAAGCAGATAATAGGCATGGGTAGCCAGAAGACCGTATGCCTCACCAGTCAGGCGTCGCTGCATCAGTTTGTTCTCATTGGCATTCTTCAGGAACCCGATGTTCGAAACGTTTGAGTTCAGGAAGATATACAAATACTGCATGGAAGACAGGTCGTTGTTCCAGCGGCCCGTAGGGTCCCAACTCTGAACGGTCCATGAGCCTGTGGCATACTTAGACCAGTTGGCTCCCTTCTCATTCGTCACGGCATCATCCGTCGCTACATCCGTTCCTGTGCCCACCTCGTAATTTGGCAAGTTACGGTAAGCGGTGAGCACGAAGCCCCTGGCCATGGTAGGATCATTCTCCATCTCGTTGATGTCCTTCATGTTTTCTGCAGCAGGAGTAAAGACATCATCACATGCTGTCAACAATGCCGCAGAAGCCAATATCATGAATATATTTCTTAATTTCATAATTCTTTATTGTCTAATTTTTCAATATCTAAGATATGATTTCATCAGCCTTTAGAACATCATCTTCAAGCCCAGGTTGTAGAAACGGCACTGTGGTGCACCATAGCTGGTCTCCATATACTTGCGATGCTTGCTGATGGTGAGAAGGCTCTCGCCCAATACGTAAACACTCATACCCTTCACTACCTTGTTCTCAAACCACTCTTTTGGCATATCGTAGGTCAGCTGCACCTTGTTGAGGTTGAAGCAGTCTGTGCTGTAAAGCCAGAAGTTTGAGTTGCGGAAGTTGTTGGTATTGTCCTTGGCTGTCAAACGTGGATAAGTAGCGGTAGCGGCTGTCTCAGGTGTCCAGCGTCCACGAACCACAGAGGTATATTTCTTCTGGTTGTAAATCCAGTCGTTGCTCTTGAAGGCCTTGGCACCCATCTGACCGGTACCGGCGATGAAGAGGGTAAACTGCTTCCAGTTCAAGGTGATGTTTACACCATAGAAGAAAGGAGTTGCACTCCATCCATACTTACCCATCACCTGCTGGTCGTTGCTGTCAATCTTGCCGTCGCCGTTGATGTCCTTGTACTTCAGGTCACCAGCCTTGATTTCACCGAAGGTATGGTTTGGCACGAAGTTAGGATCGTCCTTGTCGAGGTTTGCCTTCATGTGGTCTACGTCTTCCTGTGTGAAGAAGCCTTCGCAAACATATCCGCGCATCACGTCGAGAGCCTGACCCTGTGCGTTCATGTAGCTATATTCGTTTTTCTCCTCACGCTTGTTAACCTTTGAGTCGAACACCATACCTGTGAGTCCGAGCTGTGCCTTCACCTTGCCGATGTTCTTCTTGAAGTTTACGGCGAAGTCGAAACCCTGTCGCATATCCTCGTTGTAGTTCAGGGAGGTGATGAAAGAACCGTCATGATTCATCCATGAAGGATAGATGGTAGCAGTTCCCGCAGTAAGCAAGCCCGAAGTAAGCTGATGGAAATAGTTCATGTCGAAACTTACGGTTCCGTTGAGGAGTGAACCCTCCAGACCTACTCTCCATTCCTTACGCTTCACGAAATCAAGACCGTAGTTGCTACCACGCTTGGAGAGTGTGGTGTGAGTTCCGTTGCCACCGCCTTCGTTCCAGGTGTAGTAACCTCCCTTCACTTCATAGTATCCCTGGTAGAGATAATAATCAGAGATATCGATATCCTGGTTGAGCACAGAATAAGAAGCGTTCAGCTTTAAATCGTCGAAGCAAGGAAGTGCATTCTTGAACCATTTCTCCTGACCGATTCTCCAACCCAGTGTTCCTGATGGAGAAAGAGCGTTGCGATGACCCTCTGCCAACTTTGATGAATGAACCAGGGCGCCGCCAAACTCTGCGTAGTACTTCTGAGCATAATTGTAGGCTGCTCGAAGGGCAAGGTTGGCATTGGTGGTGCGGTGGTAAGAAGAACCCTTTACACCAGATGAGCTCTCATGATTCTCGTCCACGGAATTCGACTTGGAGTAACCCCAGCCAGCCAAAGTAGCATTTACGTTGTGCACACCGCCAAAGGTGTTCTTATAGTCAAACTGAGCACGGAAGGTGGTGTTCTGGTAATATTTGGCTGCACCGATATATTCGGTCGTACTGCTTGATTCCTTACCATATTTCTTCAGGTCGATAATCATGTCCTGTCCGTTCACATTTGCCCAGGTAGGCTCGTAAACGGCATAGTCGAGCTTGTAAGCCTCAGAGTAGTTGTTCCAGTAGTCGATGCTGAAAGCTGTCTCGAAGCTCAATCCCTTGACCCACTGGTCGAAGTCGGCCTTCACACCCACATCAAAGTTGAAGGTACGGGAGTGATTCTTCACGTAGCCGGCAGCAAGCGCATCACCAAAGAAAGTAGACTGGTTATCGTTGTTTCCACCCAGCAGATACTGACCATCGAGCACGTGGAATTTTGAGCCAGCTATCATCTGCTGCAAGGCTGAATTGTTAGCATCCATCATGGAGATTGGCAGCAGACCGGAATACCAGTTTGGACGAACGCTGGTAGCTGTTGACCAGTAGTCCTCAGGACGTCCACGATAGTTGTCCGAGATGTTGATGCCTACATTTACATAAGCCCCCAGCCAGTCGGTGATGGTAGCATCAATGTTAGAACGCACGCGGAAGGAGTAATCCTTGTCTTTCTTGTGCTCGCCAAACTTCACCAGGCTGTTGTTGTAGGTCATGCCCAGGTTGGCATAGTATCTGGCAAATTGGCTACCGCCCTTCACCTCCATCGTTGCATCCGTACGGTTGTTGAACTTGCGCAGGTAGTCACTGCTGTAGAAGTCCATATCCGGATAGCGGTAAGGATTCGTACCTATAGCCGTGTTGTAAATCTGCTCCTTAGAGTATTTCAGCGGCTGTGTAGGGTCATCATTGGTCATCGCCTCGTTATAGAGCGACATATACTCAGCCGCACCCAGATATTCAGGATAAGCCTTAGGTGTATAGATGCCCGTATTGACGGTGGCTGCGATGCTCAATGGCTGCACCTTACCACGCTTGGTAGTGATGAGGATTACGCCCTTGGCAGCCTTGGCACCATAGAGTACTACGGCAGAAGCGCCCTTGAGCACGGTAACCTTCTCCACCTCGGTGGCATTGACGGTGCTGGCCTCACGGGGAGCTCCATCTACGAGAACAAGTGCACCCTGTCCCCAAACATTTCCGTTATAACCACTGATGAGCGACTGAAGATCATTGAGTGCATTGGCGCTGTAGTCCTTTTTCAACAGCTCTTCGACATTCACCTCGCTGACACCGCCCATCAGGTCGGCCTTGGAAACCTGACCGAAAGCCACGTTTACCTTGGTAGTGTCAGCCATTTCCTGGGCGCTTGCCACACCACTGGCGACTAGCATGGAAGCTAGCGCCAATGACATTCTCTTATTAAATATATTATGTTTCATAATAAATTCTCGAATTGTTTAATTATTCCCAACCAGGGTTCTGAGAGAACTCAGGATACATCTTTACATCCTTTCTCAGGAATGGGAACCAGTAATGCTTTGAAGTAAACTTACGGGTAATCAATGGCTCCTCCTTCAGGTTGAGCACGTGATTTTTCTTTGGATCGTCGTAGCGGTCAACATCCTTCTGGTCGGCTGCACGGTCGAAGTAAACAGCCATCTTCTGGGTGTAAGGAGCCTTGTCTATCAGGAGCCAGCGGCGAAGGTCGGTAAAACGGTGTCCCTCGAAAGCCAACTCTACGGCACGCTCACGGCGAAGCTCGCTCATAAAGCCATCCAGATTGGTAAGATACTCATCAGCAATATTATCCACATGCGCACGGTTGCGGACGATGTTCACGGCATCCACGGCACTCAGATTGAATGCCTGGCTTGATTCCTTGTAGCCATAACCCTGAGCCACCGACTCGGCATACATCAGATAAACATCAGCCAGACGAATCATACTCAAGAGTACGCGCATAAACTTACCACGTTCACCACCATCATCAAATTGATTACGATATGGATCACAGAACTTCTTCAGGCAATATCCCGTAAAGCAGTCCTTGGCTGATGTTGCCGTACGATACTTTCCTCCCGTATAAAGAGAAGCATACTGCACATCTGCATCCTTTCCAGCACTCTTCACACACTTCACACCATCGTAGATGAAGAGATCGTAGAAGCGAGGGTCACGGTTCTTGAACGGATATTCCGGATCATAGCCGCTGTCGGGATCCTTCTTCGTGATGTCCTTGATAGGCTTACCGTTTGCCATACCGAAGTAATCCACATAGTTGGCAGTAGGATAAACCTTGATACCACCCTGAATAAGGCAGGTAGGACGATAGTCTGTCACCTGATTCCAGACCCAGTTGGTATTACTTGAATTCTCGTAGAAGATAGCCTCTTTCTCACCTGGAATCTTTTGCCCCTGATCATAGGTATAGAAGATGTTCATGTAATTTTCATAAGAAGACAGCTGGTAAAGTCCTGCTTCCTTGTTAATCTTCAAGGCCTCGCCGAATGCCTCAGCAGCCTTCTGGCAATACTCCTTATTATATCCGTTAACATTCTTGAAGTCAGGATTCTCCTTGCTTACTTCATTCATCAGCGGCGAACCTGCCCACAAGTAGTTCTTGCCCAGGAAGCAGAGAGCTGCTATCTTGTTAGGACGGAACTTGTTCTTGCCCACGTTCTGCTTACCCACAGTGGTCTTATCCCAATCTACAGGCAGCAGTTCAACAGCCTTCTTGAAGTCTTCGGCTGCCTTGTCGGCACATGCCTGATAGGTGAGGCGTGGATAGTTGAACACGGCAACTGATGGAATCAGGAAGTCGATGTATGGAATACCGCCCCAATACTGCATAATCTGGAAGTGGAAGAATGCACGGAAGAAATAGAGCTGACCTGCAATCAGGTTCTTCTCTTCCTGGGTAGCATCTACCAGATTACCCAGATTTTCCAAGCCCAGGTTGGTGGCATAGATTCCCTGCCAGCACATACCCCAGAGGCGCCCCTTGAAATCGCGGTTCACATCATGATTGCCGTCCAGGTCGATACCCGAATGGAATGGAGAATACTGCACCTCGTCCCATGCCCAATAGTTTCCCTGGTCGATGGCATTAGTGAGCATACGGGTCTCTGATGGCTGCCAATATTCATCCTCGCCATAGTTCCAGCAGCCATGATACCAGGATGTAGATGCGAGACCCGGGATGTCGTTGTAGCACTGCTCCAAGAAACCCTGAAAGTTGGTATAATTCTTATATGGCTCCGTTGGGGCAATATCACTGCCCGGTGCCTTGTCAAGATAATCAGTACATGATACTGAAGAGAGAGACAGGGCTGCCGCAAACAGCAATGTATATATTATATTAAACTTTTTCATATTTACGATTCATTTAAAATGTCAGGTCGAAACCTAAGTTAAATCTGCGTACGGTTGGATAAGCACCATTTGCCGAGTCGCCGCTGAAGTTATTCTCACGGTCATCCGGCATATTGGTCCAGAGCAGCAGGTTGTCACCATTCAGATATACACGGAGTGAATTCAAATGCATTCGCTTCACCCAAGCACCCCTGAAGGTATAAGCTATCTCGGCATTCTTCAGGCGCAGGAAAGCTCCGTCATAGAAGTAACGGGTACCGGCATTTCCCTCGTCTGCCACTGTGGTCCAGCGTGGCAAAGACAACTCTCCACCCGGATTGGATGGCGTGAAGTAAGAACCCTCCTTAAAGGCAATGTGGGTTTCACGCTCAAAGGTTGGGAAGTTCACCTTGCGGGTAACATTGGTTACACCATAGAACTGTACCGTTACACTCAAGCCCTTCCACTCTGCTCCCAATGTAGTACTGAAGGTATTCTCAGGAATAGGGGTATACTGATAAGGCGCCTTGTCATCTTTTGTAATCTGACCGTCACCATTGAAGTCTGAAATAATGGCATCACCCGTATATTTCTCTGAATCATGGCTACCCCAGGTAGGTACGGCATAGAGATCATCCCAGTTGCGGATAAAACCATGATCAATGTAACTATTGTTCTGGTTCTGACCGATGGCATAACCCGCCTTGTTCAGATAACTTGCCTGAAGCTTTGGATCATCGGCAAACTTAATTTCGTTGGTAGCATGGGTCATATTGAAGTTTGCCCATGTACGCAGATTCTTGTTCCATGCCTTGTTCACCTTCAGGCTCAACTCGTAACCCTTGGCATCCACCGAACCCACATTGGCAACCGTGTAGTTCATACCATAGTAAGAAGGGATGGAACGGTCGGTTAAGAGCACATCGGTACGCTTGTCGCTAAATACATCCAGCGAACCGGTAATCAGTCCGCCCAGGAATCCGAAGTCGAAACCCAGGTTGCGCTTCTCTGATGTCTCCCAACGCACATTAGGGTTTCCGATACGGGTAAGGCGATATATAGTATAAGGTGAATCATAAACGGCATCACCACCCAGATAGGTCTTACCACCATAAGAATACTGGTCGGTATAGAGATAAGAACCTCCGGTAGAATCATCACCGATGCGACCCCAGGATGCACGTACCTTAAACATATCTACATATTTCTTGATGTTCTTCATGAATGGCTCCTCGGTGATAGTCCAACCGAGAGAGGCTGATGGGAAGAACTTGAAGCGATAGTCAGGACCAAACTTCTCAGAACCGTTGTAACAGCCGTTCAACTCGAGCATGTAACGCATCGCATAGTTGTAGGTGGCACGGAATACCCAGTCTTCACGGTAATGCCTAAAAGAAGAACCGTTGGCATATTCGTTGCGGTTGAATACACCCATAGCACCCACTTCATGATTGCCGAACTTGCGGTTCCAGTCGAGCTGAGCCAGATAATAGAGACGGCGATAAGTTGCATCCGTTTTTACCTTACCGCCATTGATGGTCCATGCCACAGACTCATGGTAATCCACGCTCTGGTCATAGGAAACTGAGCCATCATCAGGGTTAATCCACTTCAGCTGCGGATCCATATACTGGTCGCTGATACCACGCTTCTCCTCTACCATCGTATTGTCAAGAGAAACCTTGGCAACAAACTTCAGACCCTTGGTCAGGAAATCGAGCTTCTGGGTAAGAATAAAGTCGGTGGTAATCTGTGTATTGGTACGGTTCTCCACACCGCTTCGGGCAAGACTCATCACAGAGTTAGGACAGTCGGCCTTACGTGGACCATAGTATCCATAAGTTCCGTCAGAATAAATAGGACGCATGGCATCTGGAGCTGCATGATAAACAGAAGCCCAATAGGCACTGGAATCACTCGCCTTGTCCCAAGGGAAATGGCGGACACCGTTACTACCGAAAAGGTTGGTAGAGAACTGAGTGGTCTTGGTCAGATTGAAGTCCAGGTTGGCACGCATATTAATACGGTTATAACCGAAACCGGATTTGTATCCACGACCGCTGGTGAAGTCCTTGAACAGGTCACCTTCGTGAGCAAAATCTACAGCTGCGAAATACTTCACGAGTTTGGTACCTCCCGAAACATCCACACTGGCATTGTAAGACATGGCTGTGTTGTTGAACAGCTCCTTCTGCCAGTCCACGTTAGGATAGCGGTCCCATTCCTCAGCATTAGCAGGGTTACGATACTTGTCGATGATAGCCATCGGCTTGTAGGAACCCCATGCTTTTTCGTTGTTGATGTTCAGCTCGCGCTCTACCACTCTATTCAGAAGACGGAAAGTATCGTAAGCATCATATTTCTCAGGCAACTTGGAAACCACCTTCATGGTAGCATTCGCCTTCACGTGTACGGCAGCCTTGCCTTCCTTACCACGCTTGGTAGTAATAAGGATAACACCATTACCACCCTTCACACCATAAACGGCAGTAGCAGAAGCATCCTTCAATACGGAGATGCTCTCTACAGAAGAAAGGTCAACGGTGTTCATGGCACGCTCCACACCATCCACGAGAACGAGAGGGTCGTTGGAACCGTTGATAGAAGTCTGGGTACGGATTACGATCTTAGGATCTTCCTCACCCGGCATACCTGTAGAAGAGAAGGTAACGACACCAGGAAGATTACCTGTCAATGCCTGACCCAAAGATGAAACTCCGGCATGACGATTCAAAGTCTTTGAATCAGTCTGGGAAATAGAGCCGACTACAGAGGCTTTCTTCTGCTGACCATAACCAACCACTACTACCTCGCCCAAGGTATTGTCATCGGCCAAGGTAATCTTAAACTGTCTTTTCTTACCTACTTTAATAGTTTGCGAATCCATACCGATGTAGGTAATGACAAGGGATGAATTTTCTGAAGGCACAGAAATCTGGAAATTTCCATCCATATCCGAAATGACACCCGAAGTGGCATCACCCTTCACTTTCACAGTAGCACCAATCAGTGGCTCTCCTGTGCCGTCAACAATACTACCCTTCACGGTAATCTTCTGGGCTTGTGCGTTCAAGCTGCAGAAGGCTCCCACGAGGCATAGAGCTGCTGTCCGTTTAAATGTAAACACTTGTTCAATCATGTTGTATCATTTTAATTAAGTTTGTTTCTAGGTGTTATTACTTCTTGGTTAAAGAACACGGCTGCAAAGGTAGAAAACTGTCAAGAGAACGTGTTTTCTTGATGTTCCAATTGTTTCATCTCTTGTTACAGCACACCGTAACTAACACATTTTCTGCATTTTATGATAAACTAAAAAAAAGAAACATGTTATAACACAAAAAATGGCGCATATCACTATGCACCATTCTCGTAAACAATTTAACCTGTTTCACAACAGTCTTGCAGTTCATCAATATGAACTGTTTTCTTTTTATAAAAGCATAAATCTAAAAATAAATATCTTATTATTATATATACTACAAAATTACAACAAAAAAGAAAAATCATGTTTGGTAGACGTTCCAAAAGATTTTCATAATAACACATGATAAAGAAAAAGACCCCAAAATAAAAAGATGACCTCACGTTTTGCGAGGCCATCTTTCACATTTAACAATCTATCACACATATTTTATCTCAAAACCACCTTCTTGCCATTATGGATATAGATACCCTTGGTTGGGTGTTCTACTCGCTTACCCTGAAGCGTGTACCAGCCAGAGTTCCGTCTGGTCTCCTGCCCGCTGACATTCTCAGCACTCTCAACCTGCTCGATGCCCGTAGTGCCATCGTTCCAACCGCCATCGATGCTTCTTGAACGGAAAGCACTGGTCATGGAAATCTTCAGATGACCTACCACTACCTCAAGCCATGAACCACTGCCACCCCAGCTGTTTGCTACAGGAGTGAAGCGGAAGTGATAGTAACCCGTGCGGGAAGCGGTGAATCGTACCTGACCACTATTGCTGCCATAAGTATTTGCACCGGTGTTCTTGTTCACATTCTTGGTACACTGGATAATCTGAGACCCCAGCACGTTGTTGCTCTCGTCGAGAACCTCACACTTCAGATAAGGAGACCCCGACCACGCCACGGCATTATAAGAGAATACATAGCTGCCCTGCTTCAACGAGAAGCCATAGCCCCAAGTAGAACCAAACTCAGCGTAGCCTGCCTTGCCGGCATCGCTCTGACGGATGTAAAGACCCGTAGAAAAATCACCACCGGCAAACTTGAAGATGCGTGGACCTATGCCAGCAGCACCAGCAGCCTTCTGCTCTCCGGCATCAACAATCTTCCATCCGGCAGGAACCTGTCCCACGGCATTCAGTGCCAGCGGATTTCCCTTGAAGTAAAGAGCCACATTGCCTACCAGAGCCTCAACCCAGGCACCACCTGTGCCCTTGGCATCTGCCACAGGGGTGAAACGTACACGGTAGTTGCCCTTGATCATGGAATAGAAAGAGAGAAATACCTTGTTGGTACCCGAGAGATAAGCACCCGCCTTGCCATTCGCATTGCCATTTGCCTTGACGATGGTAGAAGCAAGAACAGCATTCTGAGGGTCGAACACCTCCACCTTCATATATGGAGCACCCTTCCATGCTGCCACATTGCAGCTCAGCTCATACTCGCCATATACCAGAGGCAGGGTATAACCATTGGTATTACCATATTCTATATAGCCAGCCTTATCGGCAGAAACAGTTCTCACATAGAAAGCATTCTTGAAATCACCAGAGAAGTTCATGATGCGTGGACCGCTCGACTTATTGCCGGCATAAACCTGACTGCCATTATCTGCCACCGTCCATCCCGAAGGAACAAATCCGCTGCCATTGCCCCACGACTTGATGATGTTCTCGCCCTGGGTATTGCCAGAAGTAGAAGAACCGGTAGAAGGCTGAGTATTCGGGTTAGAAGAAGACGTACCAGCAGACTTATGAGCATAGTCTTTCTTGGAATACTCGTAATACCAGTAGAAGCAGGTCTGACCGCAAGCCTCAGGATTAGCCTCCAATCCAGCCTTGATTTGACCAGTTTTCAGGAAGTTGTCGATATCAAGATAATCATCAGTACTGGTCAGCGTCATGCTGATGTTTCCGAAATGATCCATCACCTTTTTCCAGGCATTACCCCATTTGCTTGTGGTAGCAGTTCCCCATGAACCCAGGTTGCTGGCCACCCACTGTCCAAACTCATTATACTTACCTGCACCAGGTTTCTCCGGACTCCAGTCTATCTCAGAAACAAGAATCGGTTTATTTTTTACCACAGGCACCTGCTTCTGGAAATTATAGATGAAAGCATTGGAATCATAGTTGGTATCACTTGCCCCATACCATCCCGGATACACATGCACGGCATAGCCGAAATTGCTGTCGGAAACAGGATAAGAGGCATAATTCTCATACTGGCTCTGATAGCCCGTGCCAGGAATCCAGATAATACCCTTGAATCCATTCTTGCGAATCACATCAACCACAGGTTGGAAATAATCTCGCATGGCTGTGGCAGAACTCTGACCATACCTATTATATATATGAACAGGCTCGTTGGCAAGTTCCAGGGATACGATGCCTGAATTATTCTTCACCCAACTGTTGCTGGAAACAATGTTCCACACCGTTTTAAGATAATTCTGATAAGCATCTCCTACCTTCAAATCCTTAGGACATACGCCTGGAGGACGAATCACCACATACAAGCCATGATTGATGGCCTTCTGCGCAATAGGCAGATAAAGGGCATCAAGATACTTCTGCAAACGGGTAGCACTGAAACGCGATATATTAGCCTCTCCAGTATCAGAACCCGTTGACTTCTTGTTGGGATCATTGGTCCAGCCTGGTTCGAGATGAAGACGGAAGATATTACAATAGGTACCTTTGGCAGGATTCTGGAGTGCTCCAAAAATCTTGTCATAATAGCTTATGCATGCCGAGATGTTATTGTCGGTACAGCTATACCCCCAACGATATTTGTTGAAGTAAGGACTCGGTGTATCCATCACACCATGCAAAACCACTTTGTTGCCATAGGCATCATTCAACTGATTGCCATTCACATGAAGCGGCGAAACCACTCCAAACTGGGCGAACAGACATGACGGTAGCAACACAGCCGCCAATATCGCCAAAAATCTCTTTTTCATTTGTTTTTAGGTTGGAAAGTACATATTTTTTATAAGTAATTGAGAATGAGATAAGTTTTTATCTCATAAAAAGAAGAGGTTACGAATTAGAAATAAACAGAATGTAGCATCCTGCTGTGATTTGCATAACCATCCAAAGAACTCTTTCGGTTGCAAAGGTACGATATTTAATCGGGGATAAAGAATGTTTTAAGATTTTTTATCCTCGATTTTTTGCTTGGGTAAATCTGTTTTTATTAAACCCTATTCTTTGCTATTCCCATTTCAATCCATTCAAACTTATGTGGCAATGGTTCCTGTTTTTTGAATGGTCTATTTCGTTTGTATATTCTCATCCTTTCGTGTGTTTTGTATAAAAGTCAGCCGTCGTCGAAGAAAGACAGTCCTCGTACCTCAGACTAACTTCCTCCGACTATGGCACGGCAAGAAAAATCCTTGGCGGTATGCCTTGAAATACTTCAAGACTATACTGCCAAGGACTTTTCTTTGTTTGCCGTGCTGACAACGGCTGACTTTTATAGCCACAACTCGCAGTTCCATTTTTATCGCACAATCCAAACGACATGAAACAGTGGCACGCCACCCTTTCATGTCTCAGTAGTACGGCATGAGGAAAAGTGCTTCTTTTTGTCGGTTGCAGGCTAACCGATCAAAAGAAACACCATTCCTTGATTTGCCGTACCATTTTGTTTGCATACTCCACCGCAAGAAAGAAGTCATTGATGTAAACCTCAACGACCACTTTCATGCTTGGCTGCACAGCCTTGGAGAAAACCCGATGCAAGAAGCATGGACAAGCCATACTCTTCTTTCATCGGAATTTCTCTGATGGATGTGCCATTTTTGTATGCGATTTCCATTTTTCAAGACGTTTGTAAGACGAAGTTGTATCCATTTCTCAGAAATGAGTATGCGATAATCGTGCAGTCCAAAAACTTCCGTGAAGTTTCTATTTTCATTTGCCGCTCTGATTTTCTTTCCTCCACATGGTCTTTCCTTTGGGCATCAACCGTTATCGTGCAGGTGCAAAGGTATGGCAGCGGGCTTTGGAAATAAAAGGTCAAGCCTTCGGTTTTCGAAAAAATCTCCACACCGTTGGGTAGTATTTTTCCGAAAAACCTTGTATTTCCAGCCTCGCCGCCCTTGAAAGGCACCTGAAACGAAACGACCGATGCGACAGGAAGACGCAAAAAAAATGTCGGAAAAGGGAGCGACAAAAAGGTGAAGAAACGAGAACTTCCCTTCAGTTCCTGGAACCGCAAATAAATTTAATTCAAAGCTATATGACAACAAACATCAACATAACACAGACTTGGTGGAGATTACTCTCCGCAGTCGGCTCAACCCTCATCACTTTGGTGGCTTGGTTGGGATATATGGCTCTCTGCATGGTCGGTGAAGTCATATTGGGAATTGTGAAGTTCATCTTCGGCATCATCATTTCCATTCTTTCTATGGTGGTACTGATTGGAACATTCATTTGGTTATTAACACTTTAAAGTACAAGCGATATGAACAGAAGCATTGAAGCGATACCTACATGGTCACTCTGCTACAT
>JAJWJX010000045.1:0-32114 GCA_021623045.1 Segatella copri
AATTCCTTGCTAATGGAATAGTTATTTATGCAGCCTTGACGGGCGCACCCTTGATACTGTCGATTTCGAAGACGATGAAGGTCTCATCAAACAGACTGCTGTCCATATTCTCATTCAGCGTCACATCGTGGCTGCCTCCTTTATAGAAGTCTTTCAACAGATAGTTGTAGGATGACAGGTCTATGCCATGCAGACCGTTCTCCTCGCATATCTTCGGCAGTCGTTCAGTACTGAACTCATAGAAAGTATTGAAACAGAGGTTGCTCACTCGCTTGGTGGTGAAATAGGCATCGTAATACTCGTTGATGACTTGCTCTATCAACCTGTCCTCGGTCTTGCTCACCGTGCCTTGACTTCCTTTCCATATCAGCATCACGAGGTTTTTCAGGAATCCCAACTTCTCGATGTTCCATTCCTCTCGCTTGATTTTGAAAGGGTTCATCGTGATAGGATGCTCCTCGGTATAGGAAATGTATTTTCCGCCGAAGTATTCACACAGTCCCTCATACGAGTTTCCTGTGTCAACCAACACGATGTCGGTGTCCTGCTCATGGGCTTGGCGCACCATGGAGTTTACATAAAAACTCTTGCCGCTTCCCGAAGGACCGAGAACGAAAAAGTTGCTGTTGTCGGTCAGCTTGTTTCGTCCCTCTTTTCCCGATATGTCAATGGCTACGGGCACTCCTTGGCGGTCGGTATAATAGACCTTGAATGGCGTGTCCTCGCTATGCACAATCTTTTCCTTGTACATCAGGCAGGTGGCGGCATCGCCCAAGGTCAAGAATCGGTCGTAGTCGGCATTCATCCCATAGCAGTTGCCGGGGAAAGAGTTGACAAACAGTTCCAACTGGTTGTAGGCTCGCTTCGAGATATGGATGCCCATTCTGCCAAAGGCATTCTCCAGATGGTTGGTACATTTCTGTATGTCCGTCTCTGGCTTCACCGTCACTATCATATTATAGTGGGTATATACCAGCTGCTTGTTTTCCCTCGCTATCACCTCCTGCACTCGCTTGATGTCCTCTACGGCTATCAGATTGCTTGGGTTCGGCATGCTGGCATGGCGGTTCTTCTTTTTGTCGAGCATGGCAAGCTCACGCTTCTGATTCGGCACAAAGATGATTTGGTTATACACCACACTCTCCACACCAGGAATGCTGTCCACCAATGCTACCAGATCCACTGGCATACTTGTGTTGTTCACCTCGATGTTGGTAAACGGACGGATTTGTGTCGGCAAGTTGGCGCAATCCACATCCACAAGACTATATACCTTACAGCGTCTGTCACCCATACCTATCATCTCGTCATCCACCTTGAATCCTGTCATGCTCACCATCTTGTCACGGAAGTTCATGGCAAAGAAACGGTCAACATACAGACTAGCCTCTTGTTTGTTTAAGAACTCTGATTTGATACCGGCATCCTTCAGCTGGTCTTGCACCTTTCTGATTTTCACTAAGAAATCTCGCCATTTCTTGTTGTCGAAAGACATCAGACGACTCTTCTTGTTCTCCTGCGTAATGGTCAGATAGGTCATGCTGTCTGTATATTCTCTTCCGTTGAAATAGCGAAAGTAGGATTCTGACAGGAACTCATGTCCCTTGCCACTCTCATCCTTGAACTGCTTTCTGGTAAAGATGTCCTGCTTGTGCAGGGCATAGCCTTCACCCAGAGTCTGTGCGATGGCAGCAAACAGATTGGTGAACTCATAATAGTTGTCTATATTGGCAGAATACTTCTGCACTGGGTTCTCCATTCTCAGGATGGCAGAATACTCTCCAGTCTTTGTATAGAGCACACCGATACCGTCCGTGTCTTCCACGGAGAAGTAGATGTCCTGAAAGATTTTCTTCCGCTTGCCACCAGTACCAAAGGCATAGACCGATATGGCCATGCCGATGCAGATTGCCACGAAAAATAAGATTACATATAGTACCATATTCGTTTATTCTTCTGTTTCTTCGGATGATTGATGATTTCCCCTCATACTGGATGATTTGTTGTCATTCTCTTGATAAGAGGTATTGTAGCTTTCTTCGCTATAAAGGGTTGATGCACTATCCTTTGCAGTGGAATCCATCCTGCTTATTGGTGTTTCCACAGTTGCAGGATGTTCTTCTGTCTCTCTCGCCCAAGCTGCTCTTGCTTTATCTGCACTCCTCATGGCATCCAATGTGGGTGGCTTGTAGGTCTTGTCCTTGCATGCGGTCAGCAATATGCCAGCCAATGCCATAATGATAATGTTCTTTGCTTTCATGCTCATAACCATTCTTTTATGTCAAAGATGCGATACTTTCGCTGAAACAAATAAAGGTAGACCCACACCCTTGGGGGAGAATGAGCCTACCAGTCGTTCACTTTCTACTTGTCATCCACATCTTGGTCATGTCGATACTTTTTTGTTTCACATTTTTATATGCGCTTGCTGTAGGCATAGATAAACACTCCTTGGTCGTTCTTCTTGGTATGCAGTCCTTTCCGTTGCTTGAACATGATGAGACCTGCACCCGTAGTGATTGACACGACCAACACTATCAGTCCTGCAATAATACCCATCAGACAGTAGGCGGCAATGAAGCCGATGATGGCTCCTCCTGCCGTGGCTGCTGCCCAATAGATATACCGCCCTTGTATTCCCATGAATTCAAGGGGCTTCTGGAGTCCCTTGAACAGTGGGTAATCGGGGTAGCGGATTTCCTGCTCTTCTCTTGCCATTCTTCACGTCGTTTCTCACTTACTGAATATGCACGGAATAACTCTCACTCGTTAGTTGGTCACACCGAAGAACAATGGCAATGCCTGTGCTGCTGCCACGAGGAAGATACATGCTCCTACAATCATCATGATCTTTTTCTTGACATCCTGCTCCTCATTGTTCATAGCGATGTAAACGCTGATGGCACCCACTACGGCAACAACACCTGCAATGGCATAACAGAGCTTGACCACAATAGGCACGTATTTGGCTATTTCCTCTGTCACAGTTGTCAAGGCAGTGGTTCCTGCTGTGTAGTCACCTGCCGAGTTTTGCGCCATGGCAATGCCACCGCCCACAAGGAGCATAAATGCCAATGTCTTCAAGCGTCCTGAAGAGAGAACGCTCTTGGCGGTCTTCTTCAAATAGTTCGTTGTTTTCTTAAACATTCTTTCTTGTTTTACTTGTTAATGATTCGTTTGGAAACACCTTATTATAATTATATAGAAAGGTGTTGTCGCTTTCACATGATATACTCTTCTGCAGTTGAGTCTTAAATCTGGTAGCCAAAGAATGCTGGGAACAGGATGGATGCGCCTATCATAAACAGACAGGCTCCTATCAGCGTCAGTATGGACTTGGTAACTCCATCTTCCCCTGTGTTCATCTTGATGTATATCTGCAAAGCGGATATAATCACCATCACAGCAGCGACAGCGTATGTCAGATACAGCACATACAGCATCATCGTCACCACATAGTCGTGCATCCCTGCCAGTGCGTCTGCTCCCCAGCTATAGTCCACATTACCGCATTTGGCTGATGCTGACAGGGGGAGCAGCGCAAAGACAAAGGAACTTACTACATTCTTTATGATATGGCTAAATTTCATCCTTGACTGGTATTGTTTTGATGTTTGGTTGTCCTGGCTTTGTTTCGCCTTGTTTCAATAGGCTCTCCGTGAAGTCGTCCTGCCATAGTCCGTCTATCCATATGGGAGAAGTGGACTCCATCTGCCCATCCATCTTTTCCTGCAACGACTCGGCTGTGTTCTTCGGCTTCTGTTGGTTGACTTCATTTCCTTCGTCTTCATCAACATCATCTTCTCTGCCAGAAGAATCCGTTTCTGGAGAATAATCACTCATTCCGTTGTTCTCTGTTCCCATACCATAGCCCTCATCGTATGATGTGCCGTCTTGGAAACTTGTGTCGTATTGCTTGTCGGCAACGCTAAAGCCGCCATCGCTTTCATTGACGGCTACCGCGGCTTCCTCTTCCGTTATGTTGCTGATGTCAAACACTTCCTCGTTGCTCTTGGCTTCTTCCTTCTTACCATACAGGTCTCTGGTTATCATCACCGCATAGTAGATAGCGTATGCAATGGTAAGGCTGATGGCGAATATCAAAAATGGACTCATATAATACTTTGTTTTATTGATGATTTATACTCTATGCAGTGGCAAAAGTGCCAGTTGCGAGTGCAAAGTAAAGAGTAAAATCCGACATAAAAGAATTTTGTAAAGTATGGCCATCAAAGTTTAAGATATATTCAAATTATAACTATATATCATACTCTCAATCATACTTTAATCAGTTTTTTCTGTTAGTTTTCGCATGTTTGGGAAAAGGGCATAAAAAAAGCCCTCCGAATGGGAGAGCTTGATAAGGTATATCGTAATACCTTTATTTTTCCATGTATTGTTTCAGTTCCTGTGTGATATATGTCCAAACTTCTTGGAAGGTTAGTTGCTCCTTGAATTTGATTTTCTTCAAATAACTATTCCACATAATATTTCGTTTGGCATCTGTCGCAAAAGAACCCTCGAAAAAGCTATAGTCCGTAGAGATGGCGGTGCCTCTGTTCTCAAACGTGGCTGTGATGGCTTCTTGCAATGTGTTCAAGTCAATATTTCCTGCTTTGAGTATTCTGTACACATCAAAGAAATCTTTCATGCGGCTGTTTTCTGTCGCATGGTCTATCATTGCCTGATACTTTTCAGCCACCACGGTCTCTAAAGAGTAAGCCAAGATGTCAACTTCTGGCAATGTGTCCAGTAACACCGGATAAGAAAGATCAACAGGCGCAGGTGTTATGATGTCGCCAAAGCCTACATCCATGGAAATGACTTGGCTTGCCGTGTCAAGTCCTACCTTGACATGCACTCGCACACCATTATATTCTTTTTTGAGCGTGATTTCTTCTACACTAATGCTGTCCTTGTCAAAGACAACTCCGTCTTCCAGACATTCTATGTCGCATAAATTTCGGAATGTCTCCTTGATATTGTCCAACTCACGGCTAATCTGTTGACCAAGGAAGTCTATGTCCAATGTTGGTCTTGCTTTCAAATGCTCATGGGCATACAGTAATGCACCACCTTTCAATATGAAGCGTTCTTTGTATGGACTTACCGACAGACGGTATAACAGACGCTCCTGAAAGTATCGTGTCAATATCGATTGGTAGAAGACATTCTCTTCTTTCGATATATTAAGCAGTTTCGCTCTTACTGAGCGAGCATAATTCTTCGTTGTCATATTTCTTGTTTTATAGTTCCATTTGTAGATATGTTCCCAATGTTTTGGCAACTCTCAGTTGTGAGGCATATTTCATCAGTTTGCTGACATTGCGGTCTCTGCGTTTAAGATATTCCTTTATAATCTCCGTACAGACATCTATGCCAATTTTGTTTCTATACTTTACAGCATCACAGACACATTTCTCAACATCATATATCCTCACCTTGAACCCCTCAATCTCTGTATTCGTAATTCCAAGGTTAAAGGCGGTATCACTCCAATGGTATAGTGTGATTGGGGGATAATCTGGAAGGGTGATTTTTCGGCCTCTTTTTATTGCAAGACAATATTCTTGTGGTACTTGTGTAGTCATCTGATAATGTGACCAAGCGGAATACAGACACAACACACCACCAGGAACAACCTTTTCCACATCAAGCATTTGACTTGCCAAATGGTCATCGGTCGCATACACACCTCTTTTTATTCTGGTGAGTTCGCCATTCTTGGCTGCTTGCAATACTTTATAGTATGCAGCTCTTCCTGCCATATCTTTTGCAGAGATATAGCCTTCAGATTTTGGATTTGTCATACACTTTTCCATGATTTGCATCTTTAATTCTGTACAAAGTTACTACATATTTTCAAAAGTGTAGTATGTTTGTACGGAAATCTACGCAAAAATCACGCAAACGATAGTTTTCTACGGAGAATATTGACTTTCTCCGTAGAAAATTATCGCTTTATACATCCTCTTTATGCGGAATAATGGATTTTCTGCCGATAAGATAATCATTGACATCCTTGTATTCTGCATATCTCATGGATTCGTTGATTGCCTTGTTTTGATAACGCTCCATGATTGTATGGGCAGCCATCTGTCCTGCCTCGTCATTATCAAGATAACAATGGATAGCAGTGTAACACGCCAATCGTTCCATACATTTTCCAAGGTTACTGATGGAGTTCAGTACAATATAATCACATGGCTCTTGTATGCAAATCACATTGTCTCCTCGCTTCTCCAAAGTCTTGTACGACAGAAAGTCCATAAACCCCTCGAAGATGCAGCATCTGTCCTGCACTCCAACTTGCTGTGAATGTATCAAGGATATGTCTTTCTCACCCAAACAACCTTTATAATATGGGTTACGCAACTCATAACCATCCCTACTGTTCGGAAAGGCTATGCCAAAATACCGCTTGCCCTTGAACGTGTACCAAATCTCCTTGCAATAGCATTTACCTATTTCCGCATCCACATGGCGTGAACGCAGATAGGACATAAGCACAGGGTAGGACAAGTCTTGGATATGTACCTTGTCCATCTTGCCCGTTTCTACTTGTGTCAGTATGGGAGGTTTTGCCATTGTGGGCTTTGGATTGTTCATGTCCGCTGCTATATGCAGCAATGCTGTACCCACATCATCCGTATTGTAGAGAAGTTGAGCAAGAGCAATGATATTACCACCTTTACCAAGAGCAAAGTCATACCATTGGTTTCGGCTGAAGTTCACCTTGAACGATGGCTTTGTCTCCGCATGCAATGGCGACAGATAATAAGAAGTGGACTTGCTGCATCGTTTGGGCTGATGTCCCAATGCGCTCAGATAGTCCGTGAGTTTGATTTCCTTTGCTTGTTGTATGTTCATCTTTCATTCATTTTTTGTTCATTCGTGCGCTTATTATATATACACCAGAGTGAATGAACGGTTTTGTGAAGTCATTTTGTCGTATGTCTATGTAGTTATATATGATGCCACTTCACAAAATCCGTCCGTTCTATTATTATATATACACCGAGGTGAATGAAGTGGTTTTGAAGTGATTTTCACTTCATCCTCACTTCTTCATCTCCTGCTCTTCAAGCAGCGGAAGCGAAGGATAATCCTTCACCCTGCAATACTCGTTGTTGCCACACTTCACCACCAGTTTGCTCTTCAATAGGAAGGTCAGCAACTTTGACATCACTGTTCTGCCTCTGGCAAAACCAATAGCTGTATATCCTTTCGTTAATGCGTTTATCACATTCTCATAGCCTGACACCACTTTCTTGCCGAAAGCCATTCCAAGTGCCTTGTCATGCTGCTCATCGGTAATATCGGCTATTGTCATCTTCGGCTGTTTGGCTGTGGTGGAGTCAACCACATAGTCCTTGGCAATCTCTGGCAATCCCTCCTTATTTATTTGGAACGCAAAAGGGACAAAGTCCTTGTCTCGGATATTGAGCGGTTTCACTTCACTCACATTCGCCATCGAATTGCTCTTGCTAATCACCAGTACCGTCTCTGCCTTGTTACTGAGTTCCGTGCCAATGTGACCTCTTACATTGTCATCACCCTTGTTCAAGTGCAGGACGCAATGGATGTGCAGGTCATAACGGCTTGACCACTGCATCAGTTTGTTGATGATATGGACAGACTCGCTCGGATTGTTTATGTCGAGCATCAAGTCCCTTATGCCGTCAATGATGACCAAGCCAAAACCCTTTTGTGTCTGCAAGGCATATTCTATCAACCGCAGTCTGAGGTTGGGACTGTACTCTCGCAGTCCGAAGAACACAAGGTTCTCGCTGTTCATGTTGTCGGGTAGTCCTGCAAGTCGCAGGATGCGCTGCATCACGCTGTGGCAGTGAAAACGGCTCTGCTCCGTATCAACGTAGAGTATCTTACGCTTGTCATCGGGTAGTTTTGCCGTATATTGCAGCACCTTTCCGTTAGCAAGCGAGGCAGCTACCAAAGCGGACACATTGAATGTCTTTCGGCTCTTTGCCTTGCCTGTGGAGGCACTGAAGTTGCCAAGCGTGGCTATGGTCGAGTTGTCCACCCATATTATCTGTGGCGGTGTCTGGTAGGTCTCGTCCGCATGGATAAGCGATGCTTTCAGCAGCTTTTCCAGCAAGTCAGTATTGTCCGCTGCACCCTCAAAGAGGCTCATGTCGTTCATTTCTTCCATCGTCATCTGCTCTTCAAGGGTTTGTTCATCACATAGCGTATGGCATCCTGCTCATACACTTCCTTTGTCTTCACTGGATGCTTCTTGATCCATTCCACCAGTTCTTCCTTGCTGAAATAGATGGTCTTGCCGTTTGGCTTGTAATGGGGAATGGCAAATGTGCGTGTCAGCTTGTAAAGCTGACTCTTTGAAGCGTCAAGGAATACGCTTGCCTCGTCAAGGGTGAGCACGTCTTTTCCTGCAAAGAGCCATTTCTCCAAACACTTGATGCGGTTCAACACATCCTCCACAGGTCCAAGCAACTTGAATGCTTCTTCCATCTGTTGAATGCGCTCGGCAAGTCTCATTGGTGTCATGTCTGCCAGTTCTTGTTCTGTCAACTCGTGTTTATCCACGTCTATCGTTGGCGGTAGGATAGCACCATCCTTTGGCGGATTGTTTGTCTGATTTGTTGTCTGTCCAATCATTGTCGTTTTTTATTTATCGTTACACATAACGAGGTCGCCCTCCATAACCAGGTTTCTGATTACGGAGGGCAAAGGTAAGGGCATTTATAGCCAATCGGATGGAAGTGCGCTTGACAGTCAACCGACTATCAAGCCAACTGTCAAGGTTATCATCTGTCAGATGGTGTCCTTGCTGTCATTTTTACCGCAATCTGCTATTTCTTGCACTTTCTTGCGGATAGCCTCATAGATGCTGGCGTTGGTACTTTTGGCATCACTGGTTGCTGAGGACAGCTTGGTTGTCGTAAGTGGCTTGTCTGTTGATGAAGACTGAATGAGTTTATGCTTAGCAATGACCGATTGCCATTGCTTGCAGATCAAGTTCTTGCTGCAGAGCATGTCAAAGAAGAATGCCACACGTCTGTTACTTCTCGCCTTTAGCTGCTTGCACACTTGACACGAGAAGAGTTTTCGCATATCCTCTTCCGACACATCGGCTGAGAACAAATGAACCTCATTGGCATGGCGCGCAATGAGGTTCAACTGAGTAGAATCAAAGTAACATTGAAAGTCCTGTTTCGGTTTGGTGTCTTGTGCTGTTTGTAATATTGATGGTGGTTTACCATGGAGATACTGACCGTTTGGAGGTGGCTCCGTGGTGTTGAACTTGTGATGAAGAGCCTTGTAGTCATGATACTCGAAATCCACTTTGGTAAAGAATATGACTACCAAGTCCTCACGTTCTTCAAGAAACTCCTCCATGATGTAGAAGTTCTTCTTGTGCTCGTTCTTGCCTGCCGCATACTGGCAGTCCGTATAGGAATGGCTGTTGAGAAAGTCCTTTTTGTAGCGGTGATACAGTTTACCGCATCCTATGACTTCCGTCTGATAGCACTCGTGGGCTTCCTTGAAGAACAGCCACAGTTTGTTGGTGGCGCAAATGCCACTTGCACCGTTAGCGAAGGTGCATTCATTGCATTGGGGTAAAAAGAGAGAACGAGGAGTCGTCTCGTCCTTGTTTTTTTGATGTATTGTTATGTTCCATTTTTATTCTTCGAACGCACTGTCCAACAGAGAGACAGCCTCGTCCTTTTTCTTGTTGATGATTTTTGCGTAAATTTGTGTCGTGCGCACCTCCGTATGACCGAGAAGTTTGCTTGTAGTGTATAGGTCTGCGCCCATGGTCAGCTCCATCGTGGCGAACGTGTGTCTTGAGACATGGTAGGTCACATGCTTGCTGATACCTGCCGCACGGCTCCATTCCGGGATGCAGTCGTAGTTCTTGCTTGGCAGTGTTGGAAACACCTTGTCCTCGTCACTTGCAGATCCACGCTCAGGCATCCAACGAAGGGCTTGCTTGTTGAGAGGAAGATAGAGAGGCTGCTTGGTCTTGTACTGCAATATCTCAACTCGTGTCTTGTCACCCTCGGTGATGATGTTCTTCCACTTCAAACTCTTCACGTCACTGATACGGAGTCCGCAGAAGCAGGAAAACAGAAACGCAGCCTTGATATCCTCACGCTTGCAAGGGGTGTCAATCAGTCTTTTCACCTCGTCAACGGTCAGATACTCTCGCTTGGTACCGCCGCCTTTCAGAACATCCATGCGAAGACGCAATACGGGATTGTCGTCCATTATCTCTTCCTCAATAGCCATATTGAAGGCTGCTTTGAGGCATTTGAGATAGTTCATCACCGTGGACTTGGACGGATGGGTGTGCTTGTAGGTGATATAGTCGTTCAACAAGAACACCATGAAACCATTGCAGTATTCCTTGGTCATCTCTGCGAGTGTCACGTTTGGCGAGTGTTCTCTCACTGCATTCAGCACGCTGTTCACCCAGTTTCGGGCAGATTGCCTTCCTCGCTCCACTTGTGCGTCACGGAATATCTCCAACCAATCCACAAGTCGCATTTTGATTCTCGACTTGTCTTTGAGCCCTGCGATGCCGTTGGTGATGCTCATGATACGTTGTGCCTTGATGGCATACACTGCTTGCATCGTCTGCTTGTTCTGCTCCCTGGCAGCTGCGTCAACCTCTGGAATGAGATAAAGGCGCAGATAGTCGTAGGTGCGGCGACCGTTGACATTGATGGATAGATAGACCGACTTGTTGCCGTTGGCAAGTTCCTTGAAGCGGATTCTCACAGGTTCCTTGGTCTTGGAATTTCTCTTGCGCTCAGTCTCGGCAACGGCAATCTCTGTTTTCACTTTCTTGGTGGCAAGATACTCCTTGTATTTGTCCACGTTGGCATCGGGATCTTCTCCATGCGGCTTGTAGCCTCTTCTGCCGACACGCTTCTCAAAGGTTCCGTCCTTCAATGCCTTCATGCGTTCCTTGGCCTTTTTCTCAGCTTCTTTCCAGATTTCCTTGTGTTTCTCCTCGCTGTCATCCTTACGCAGATAAAGACCGACCGACTCATAGGCACGTTGCCCCTTACCATAATATATATCAAGGAAGAGGGAACGGTCTCCATTGCGCATCTTGCGACTACGAACTATCACAGAACTGGTGTATTCCTCAACTTTCTCCACTTGGTTCAGCTCGTCAGAAGGATCTGTGAAAGTCTCTCCATTGACGACCTCTCGCATCTTGCGTTCTTTCAGACGCTCTGCCGTCTCCATGACCAAGGCATTATTCTGCTTGTCTGCTTCGGTAATCTCTGGATTGATATAGAGCTTCAGAAACTCGTACTTACGCTCACCATTATAATATATGTCGAAGTAGAGCGACTTGCTGCCGTTGGCAAGGTTCTTGAAACGAAGAGTGACAGCTTCACGCTTGTTGGGTCTGCCTCTATGCTTTTTGATAGTTCCATCTATGGCTCTGTCCTCACCGTCATCATCAATGAACTTCCATTGGTGTCCTTCTCTGCCCGAAACAGCTCCGACAACTTCGTTTGCCTCACTTTCCTTTCCCTTGGCACCTTTGCCGTTTTTAGCACTGCCGACTTTTTCCTTCTTATTTACTCGTGCAGTCTTCTTGCTTGTAGTTGTTGTAGAAGCAGGAGCTCCAAGGAAGCCTTCACTGTTTCCAACTTTCCAGACAGGATTTCTTGCACTCGCTGGTTCTTGATAGCTTCTGCCTTCTGCAAGGTCTCGGCATTGACAGCCTTAGCCTTATCATCGTCCTCAGGAAGCAGATAAAGCTTCAAGAACTCATACGACCTCTTTCCACTTTTGTAAGTGTCGAGATAAATCGACTTTGTGCCATTCGCCAAATCCTTGTAGCGTATGCGCACAGGTTCATTGTTACTTCTCATGTTACTTTGTTATTTATTCTACTTATTGTCATTTTGCGAGATTTGTTACTCACGGTGCAAAGATACGAAAAATAATTGAATTTGTTACCCAAAACAAGAACCAATTACGAACCATTAACTATAATAAATTATGAAATTAAATAGTAGAGTAACAAACAAATAACAAAATACACATCATACCAAACACCTGCTATATGCTGCATATATTAGCAGTTACGCACAATTTCTTGTCATTTTGAATGTTGCATGAGATTTGACGTAGTATTGGCGTTGCTCGTTTCGGACGAACAGGGCAATGCGAAGGCCTTAACAAGTGGAACGAGTGACAGGACTGGCTCCACGCTTTCATGTATATATACCAAACATTTGTTAATCATGCCAATATGGTAGCCGTTGGCAAAAAAAATGGAACGGTATGATTGACAAAACTATCATCTGTCTTAGCGCACGAGCTAATTCTGGAAAAACGACATCAATTAGAGAGTTGTTTTTCCGCCTAACAGGACATTACCCAGAAAGAGATGGAGATTTCTTGTCCATTGTACAAGATAAGAATGTCGAGCATGGTATCGGTATATCATCTGTGGGTGACTCTTGGGGAAATAGAGAACCAATAGAAAAACTTATTAAGGCTGGCTGCGAAATTATTGTGTGTGCATCACGTACTTCTAAAGACACCTTAAGAACAGCTCAAACTTTAGCAAAAGAGGGTGGGTATAAGTTTATTCGCATTCATGCAGCTCATATAGAGACTGAAAGCGATGCTTTTTATGAGCATTCCTATCATAAAAATGCAGAAGCCATAGAAAATATTATAAAAAGTATAATCCAAGAACATTTAAATATCATTGAGTTATGAGAAAGTATTCTTTTATATGGATTTTGTTATCGCTGATACTTCACAATATACAAGTCTATGCTCAGTTTAGCGGAAAAGGTACAGGAAGTAAATCCGATCCTTATTTAATCACCAATGTAAAGGAATTCAAAGAAATCGAGAATTTTGAAGGTGACGAATACACTTATATTTATTTTAGGCTTGTTAATGATATAGATTTAGCAGGAGAGTGTCAAGAAAAAGAAGGATGGAAGCCATTGGTTTTCAGCTACGGATTACAACTTGATGGAAATAACAAAACTATCTATGGATTAAACATCAACCGACCAAATGAAAATAAGGTAGGTCTGTTTTCTCGTGCTTGTTGTAGCGTGAATAACTTAACGGTTGTAGGACAAGTTGTAGGCCAGGATTCCGTAGGCGGATTTGCAGGATGTTCCAAAGATTTACAGATTACTAATTGTACTTTTAAGGGGGAAGTTATAGGCAATAATTATGTCGGAGGTTTTATTGGTAAAGAATGTGATTACCATGGAGGTACAACTGAGAATAGTGTGAACGAAGCTACTGTTGCTGGAAAAGAATATGTCGGTGGTTTTGTTGGGCATTGCAATCGCTCTTTTAGCCAAATTACCCAAAGTGTCAATTTGGGTGATGTTAGTGGGACAAGGTATGTCGGAGGATTTGCCGGGGCTTCAGATGGTTACACAGCTCCTCCAACAGGAGAAAAATTAGGATTGGGCATAATCGAAAGTTGTAATAACGGAAATGTTTTAGGAGAAGAATCTGTTGGAGGATTTATAGGAAATGCCCATAATGCCTATGTCAAGTATAGCATGGCAAATGGTGTTGTCAAAGCTACAAAAAATAGTTCAGGTGAAGATTTTGGTGGAATCTGCGGTTACGCAACATCCAGTTCTTTCTCGAACAATTGTAGTAATGCTGAAATTATAGGGTATGACAACGTTGGTGGTATTATTGGGAGACCATCCTCTAATGTCTATACACGCAACAACAAAATTATAAATAAAAGGATCTTAGGTAATGATAATGTAGGCAGAGCCATAGGCGTTGGATACGGAATAATATCTGGCAATAAGTATTTCTTAGGTACAGAAGTCGGTGCTTCTGGAGAAAATGCTTGCAGTCATTATACATATTTTCTTGACAGCGATAATGATTCTGTTTTTTACAATGCAGAGACAATAAAGATAAATGGCAGTGACAATAGCTATTTAAAAAAAGCAGATACTTATCCTTACTGTTATTTGTGTTGTCAAACACCACACCCCACAGTAAAAAGTGGGACGTTTTCAATGTCTACTACTATAAAAGGAACGTGTCAAGATGCTGATTCTGTGTATGCAAAGATTGGCAGAAAAGTGTATTCTACACCCGTAACGAATGAAGAATGGACGATAGCGACAGACCCTCTACGTGCTAATGATGAAGTTTTGATATATGCAAAAAAGGAAGGTTCGATTTACTCTAATGCCATAATCTGCCATATACAAGGCAAAGGCTCTGAGGAAAATCCTTACATAATTACAACTGCAGAAGAATTAGCAAACCTAAAAGATGGTTATTGTCAATTAGGAAACGATATCGATTTGACCGATTACATTAAGAGCCACAATGATAGTTGGACTCCGATACAACATGAATCTGCCGAGAAATTAGTCTTAGATGGAGATGGGCATAGAATAACAGGGTTAAGTACAAATGCAACAGAACAGTACGCAGGACTATTTGGCTCAGCTTATAATATTGAAATAAGAAACCTTTCTGTAGAGATGTCCCCAGAAGCATGGTTGACAGGAACAGAAAGTGCTGGTGTGTTAGTAGGTAAATGCAGCCATGCAAAGATAACCAAAGTTACCACAAGTGGGTGCGTGCGTATAAAAAACTCTGACACTCGTGATGACTTTGGTCGTAGAAACAAACTATCTGTAGGTGGAATAATTGGCGAGGCTCGTGACGTACTGATAGAGGAATGTTGTGCAGCTGGTAAAGCTCTGAGTAACTCAGAAACTTATGTGGGAGGTTTAGTTGGAAGAATTGACGAAAGATGTGTTGTTCGCAACTGTTATAGTACTGTAGATGTGACCAGTGCAAACATAGCTGCTGGAGTGGTCGGCAGTTTATACCCTATGGAATGGGCACAGGGGAAAGAATCTGCTTGTGGTGACATTCGCAATCACAAATTCAACGAAGAAATTAGCTACTGTTATGCAAGCGGAAAGGTTGAAGCTGATTATGCCTATGGTATTGTAGGGTCAAATATAAGCAAATTAACACGAAATTTTTCTCTGAATCGTTGTATAAATGGTAATGTTCAAGCTTTCTACGTTTATCCAAGACCCAAATCAACAACTTGGAGAGATATTGACTCGATGGAGAATAGAACCACTAAGGATTTGGAAATCATAGAAAATGGTAAAAGCAAAGAATACAAAGATTATTATGACAAAGATGGAGATTATTATGGCTTACAATTGGATGATTATGAAGCAAAACGCCAAGAGGTATATTCTAAAGCGAAATGGGACTTTGAATCTGTTTGGTCAATTAATGAAAAAATCGGATATCCCCACTTCAAATGGCAAACAGCAGAACCGACAGTGTCAAGTGAAGTAAAAGAGGGTGTCACCATTATTAAAGGCAAAAGCGAAGAGGATGGTACAATCTTTGTGAATATTGCAGGGAAAGAATATTCTTCAACCATTGCTGACAAAGCATGGAGCATTGAGATTCCTGCATTGCAAGAAGGTGACCAAGTTGTTATTTATGCCCAAGCGAATGGGAAGATGCGCTCCAACAGCATATATTTCCATGTAATTTATAGGGGAGAAGGAACGGAAGAATCTCCATACCTCATTCCTACGCCTCAAGCTCTTGCTAACATTTCTGATGGATATTATCAATTGGCAAATGATATAGACCTTACTGATTATATTAAGCAAAATAATAATTGTTGGCAGGCTATACAACATTTATCAACTAATCAATTAACATTGGATGGGAATGGACATAAGATAACTGGTCTTCAAACCGAGACCACAGAAACGTATGCAGGCCTATTTGGATTCGCAAGGAATGTGACCGTTAAAAATATGATAATAGAAGTTCCAAGCGATATGACATTAAAGGCATCGAAGTTTGTAGGCATATTAATAGCTAAAGGCGAAAATGTCGTTATCAAACGTGTAGGGGCATTGGGCAATGTTACTTGTGAAGATGGTTATGCCGGCGGAATTATAGGCTATGCTAAAGATATTCAGTTGAGCGAATCTTTTTCAAGCGGAAATGTCATGGCTGTCAACAACACTGCAGGCGGTCTTGTAGGGCAATGTGCTGAAAGAAATAATAATGATTCCTATGATTATGATTATTCTGCTTTCAACTATATAGAGAACTGTTATAGTTTGGCAAATGTAAAGGGAACGAGTTATGCCGGCGGTCTTGTTGGTGATTGTCCTGTTGGTTCTATCCGTTACAGCTATGCCTCTGGCGAAGTAACTGCATTTAATGTTGGAGGTGGAATTGTCGGACGTTTTACTGGAACCTATGATTCGCGTATTGAGAGATGTTTTGCACTTAACCCTCGTATAACAGTTGGGTGGAATATACTTACGGGTGGTGCTCCAACTGCATACCCACAACATTATGGCCGTATCGTTGCAGAATTAAAGGACAATGTAAATCCTGTTATGGTCTTTATGACATGACAATAGAGTCAGAAAATGGATATTATCCAATTGATACAAAAAGAGAAGATGGAGGGTCTATCACCATTACAAACGCCATGTCCTACGATACATATCATTCTATGTCTTGGGACTTTAATGATTATTGGGCAATACAAGATGGAAAAAGCTTCCCTTACTTGCAATATTTTAAAGAATATATTCCTGTTCCAACTGCCATAAAACAAATAGCCGATGATGAACATTCTGGAAATATCAAGATTGATATTGATGGACAAAACATAAAAATCAAGAGCGATGGAAATCGTAAAAAAGTCATGATATTTGGAGTTGATGGCAGGAAAATTGCTTCTTTAAATGTTGTTAACACAGAAAGCATTTCTCTCCCCAAAGGTATTTATATCATTAAGGTTGGGAACGCAACTCGAAAGATATATTTGTGGTAAAGAATTAGGGGAAAAAGTTCTTAGAGTTGACAAAAAGTCCTCATATTCAAGGGATTCCTAGTGGGTTCGAATGTCAATTTTAGTGGGAGGCGTATTCACAACTCGCCTCTCCCTAATAATCGACTTAACCCTTTGCCTTTTCTTGGTTTTACCATCCGAACCGCTTGCCGCAAGCATCGTCTTATCCATTCTATCTCATCTTCGTCCTTCTCACGTCCCCAGTCTTTGATGTCGCTACCGCCGCCACCTTGGCTTTCAGCGAAGTTGGTTGCCTCGTTGATATAGCTGATATATAACAAGTACATTGCACAATGGATGATTTTATTCCCATAATAAATAAAGCTCATGGTAAAGCTATCATCAAAGAGACGGCTGTTATTCTCAACCTATTTACCATAGCCAGTTATTATTTAGTATGACGAATTCTCTGCGCCTTCTTCTCATCCTTTCTCATCAAATAAGGCGATGGAGGAAGTTCTGGAAGCACATCATTGATGGCATCAATCTGCCCTACCACCTTCAGCAAGAGGAGAAAAGTGGCAAGCGAAAGATTGCCTGCTGTTCCATTCTCAAACTTATGGATGGTGGTCAAACCAAGCCCCGTAAGCTCGGCTACCTCTTTCTGGGTGAGATTGCATCTCATTCTATATTCCTTGAATCTTACTCCCAGCAAGCGTACCAACTCTGGAGTAGAATATTCATATAAATCTGCCATAATCTTTCATTTATTTATCTATCATTATAATGATATTTATCCCTTATATCAGCCTTTATCTTCAATATACTGATATTTATGGTGCAAATATAATAAAAAGGAATGAGACTGGCAAGCTTTCTGGAGATTATTTTCTATCTTACAATTATTTTTTTTCAAAAGTATCTTGGATATTCAAATTATTCTTTTTATCTTTACCTCAAATTAAAACAGAAAAAGGTATGAAAGAGAAGAAAGCTACACTTGTTGGCTGGGGACCAGCCAACGACGAAGAAGCCATAACTCGCATCGAGGCTATAGAAGCCGACATAGAGAAAAATGGACTGATTGACGAAGAGGAAATGATAGAACATCTTAAAGCAAAGGGATTATGGCTTATATAAAAACATTATCTTTGCGGTGTAAAATGTGATACCAATATCAAAAATAGCACTCTTTAAACACACCTGAGCCATGTACTTCAACATGCTCGAATTATAAAAGAAAAAAGCCCCACGCATTTGAGCATCATTGAGAGGCTTGGTGGGAACTGACGCTGCAAAGATACGAATAATTATTGATATAGGTCAAACTTTTGCCTTTTAGCTACATAAAAATCATTGAACGAAGTCTTCCATCCTAAATCCAAATCAAATCCATTTCCTAAAACTAATAAAGTTTTCATAACATACATTTATAATTTGCAAGAAAACACTTTCAAAGGTATATATTATCTACCTTTAAATGAGTTTTCTTGCATTTTTTCATATTGATGGAGTTATAATTAATCGCCAAGAGCCATCTTTCTCTGAACGTTGAACATACCCTTTTGTAACAAGTTGCTTTATTTGTTTATTGACTGCTGCCATATTTATACCAACCAGCTCCGACAACTTTGCTATGGTTATCTCTGGGGTAGAATACATCAAATTTAGAATCTTACTCGTTGACTCAGCTCTAAACACAACTCGTTCTCCATCAAACCACCATACTTTATCCCCACGTTCTGTTAGGAAGCGAATATTGTATGACACTTCTTCCACAAATAAATTGGTGAAATAGGTCAAAAACTGTTGTATATCTCGCTTTGAAGCATGAGCACCCAAAGACGGAGTCGCTCCCACCGTAAGGTCAGTCTTATGCAAAGCTTCCAAATATTCATTTTTCTTTCTACTTCTTACTACAATCATAGGAAAACCATGCCTACAAAGTATATAGTTAGCCATCATTCTCGCAATGCGTCCATTTCCATCTTCAAAAGGATGGATTCGGATATATCGATAATGGAATATCGCCGCTAATTCTACAGGAGTAAACTTCTGGGATTGTTCAGCTTGATTATACCAGTTTACAAGATCTGTCATCAAAGCTGGAGTTTCCTCAGGAGAAGCATATTCGAATCTATCACCATAACGAGTAATCACACTATTTGGACGTGTTTTGTATCGTCCTGCATGAATAACATAACTTGTAGATTCACCACCAGGCAAATTACGATACACAGTATAGTCCTCTCGCAATAGTGTTTGATGTAACTGACGGATGAAGTTCTGAGTTAGAGGAATGTCTTTCAGCATTGCTTCCTCTCTCATCATCTTTAGTCCTACATTACTAGCTGTCATCTCCTGCACATCCTTCACTTCTGCCTCACCTACAATTTTACCAAACAATAACAATATCTCTGTTTGCCCATAGGTCAAGGTATTACCCTCTATATGGTTGCTATTGTAGTTAAAATCAATGGTAAATCTACGGCTCAATAGTTCACGGTCTCTATCTGACAAAGGCTGTAAAGCTTGCCATCTACTCATTATATCTTGTACTTTTCCCATATTTCCTTCACTTTTCTGTTTTGTTAATCGACACATTAAATGCCTTACAACGGCGATTTCTCTGATTACAGCGACTCAATGAGAAACGACCAAACTTCTCATAGATGTCCAATCCTCGACCAAGAGCTATTGTCCAACCTGTATCTGTTTGGATGAAGCGATCATGGTCTGCCTTGAAATCAAATGTAAACTCGATACCCATAGGCGACAACTCATCTGCCAAATCATTGAAATTCCATCAAGAGATCATCCTTATCTCATCCTTCAGCAGCGCTTCTGAATTGGCATCCATCAACAAAGGGAGTATGCGTCCAAACTCATAATAGAGGAACGTACATCCCGTAACGGAAGTATATGGGCTCTTATTCTTTTCTATCATTGTAGTTTTTCTGTTTTATTAAGAAGTTCACTTATATCTACGTCAAGCAGCTGCGCAACCTTCGTTAGCGTTTGCAAATCAGGTTGGGAAGAATTGGTACACCATTTTGAGATGGTAGCAGGGTCTTTTCCCAATTCTCCTGCAAGCCATTTACTCGTTCTCTTCTTTTCAACAAGTACTACTTTGATGCGATTAATATCTTTCATCTTATTCTATATTTTATGATGTTCAACGCAAAGATAATGAATTTTCTTGGTATTCGAGCATTTGTGTTCGATTATTCTCTAAAATTAACACTTAAAAATCAAAAAATAATTAAATTCAGCTATACAACACTTTTTTCCATATCATAAATGAGCATTTAACGAAAAAATGGTATCAAGCTAATTGCAACTATTTTTTTCCTCAGATTCACCCCTCCCTTCACCCCTCGCGCATAAATATTTTTCTCGAAAAAAGTCTCAAAGTATCATTATTTGCTGGTATATCACTGATACATAACGAATTACGAAATGATACTTCCAAATATATTTACAAAGAAGTATCATAGAAGTATCATGATTTCAATAGAAGTATCATTAAATCACCATGATGCATCAAAAGAAAACACGAAATTATAGTCAACTAAATATAGAAAAACTACAATTTGCTTGCTCAAAATAGTGCCCAAAAACCGCCCCACGAAACGGGCATTTAATGCCCACAATACGGGCAATGAGTGCCCAACACTTGGTCTATCAATGCCCGTCACTTGATCCCTTAGTGACCGTGTGACGGGCACTAAGAGACCAACCTATGTGCTTATTCCTAACTACAGTTATCTGTTTTCCATCTTATTCCTGGTTAATATTGGCATACTTTATAAACTAGAAAGGTAGACACACTATCAGTTTTATAAAACGGAAATACTAGACATTTCTTAGTTTTTATGCCTGTATTTCTAGACATAAATCCTCAAAAAAAAGGCGTTCTTTGCAAGCAACTTACCTGAATTTTATGATACTTCTATTGAATTTATGATACTTCTATGATACTTCTTTGTAAAATAAACAGAAAAGTCTCATTTTTATAAACCATTACATATCAATCATATACATCGGTTTTAGCCACAAATAATGAGACTTTGAGACTTTTTTCGAGAAAAAAAAACTTTTATGTGCACGAAAGAAAAGGAAAGAAGAAAGCAGTAATTATAAAAGAAAAAAGCAGCAATGGCTACTACTCCATTGCTGCTTTTTTTATATTTTACTGAACAATCTTGAAACGGATACGCAAAGAATGCGCATGTTCATCCCAATTGGTACCAAGCAATACGAACTTGCCAATCTGGGCGGTAGAACGGACATGCTTGCCGATACATGGACAAACATCATAATCACCGATACGAACCAGACGCAAGGTCTCGCTCGCATCATCCGGCAGACGGTCTAACTTGACATTAGCCGGAATGTGGTCACGATCCACAAACTCGTAAGTAACAGGCATATCAAGCTCTATCAGGCGATTCATCTCCGTCTCAATCTCCTTCTCCTCCTGGCGGGTAGGCTTGTGATCGACTACGAAGGTCATCTTACTCTTCTTGCGCTCTATATGTGCATTGCGGCTGCGCTCACAGCCAAACAGGCGAACCATCAACTGATTGAGCAGATGCTCTGCCGTATGAGCAGGAGGGAACTCCTCCTTATGATGCTCATTCAATATGATATCACTTTCCTCCATCTTGACATTGAATTTATAGATTCTTACTCCGTTAGCATCCATTGATATCGGGAATACGCCATCCTTCTTCAACTCAACCTTCTTCTTGCCACCCGAGAACAGTTCTGTTACCAGCACCTCCTCTTCAGCAATATGGAAGAAATCGAAAGCATGACCAGGGATGCAAACCTGCAACTGGCGCGCCTCCTGAGCAAAGTTAAGTACGATGAGCATGGCTTCATCATCCTTCTTGCGAAGGAAGGCGAAATTGGTACGGGGATCGAAATTCTCAGAACCCGGATTCACATACATCAAATCGAAGGTCTCACCCTCGCGGATGGCTTTTTCTTCATTGGCGAAGCGAAGAAGCTGACGATAAGTGGCTGCCAGATACTTCTGCTCCTGACTCAATGCCGAGTCAGATGAATCCTGATAGGCATGCGCCAGAGTTTCCGGACTCCAATAGTCGAATATCGTGGTACGGCCATCCGTGCCGCTGAATCCTTCCTTATCCATTCCCTTCTCGCCGAATTCCTGACCGCAGTAAAGCATGAAAGGATTCTTCTGGAAGAAGAGACTCATGGCTGCAGCAGGAATCGCCTTCATGGCTGAGCCACAGAAGAAATCGCTGGCGATGCGCTGCTCATCATGATTCTCAAGGAAATAGAGCATGTGATCGCGGATATCATCCACTACCTGCCACTCGTGAGTGATACTGGCTGCCGGACGCTCACCACGAACCACACCACGCAGGCAATCATACATTCCTACTTTGTCATAAAGATAATCGAAGCCAGCCTTCACATAGTTGCGGTACTGGTTAGGATCGTAAACCTCACCGATAACCACGATGTGAGGATACTTCGCCTTCAATATTCCTGTAGCGTATGACCAGAATGCCGTTGGCACCATTTCTGCCATATCACAGCGGAAGCCATCTACACCCTTGCTTGCCCAGAAGAAGAGGATATCTGTCATCTTGCCCCATGTGTTTGGCACTGGTTCATAATGATAGCTTCTGCCCCCTGCATCACAGTAATCTACACCGTAATTGAGTTTCACGGTCTCATACCAGTCGTTACAGCCAGGATGGTTATCAAACCGGTCGTTTCCTGTAGCTTTGGCTGGGCTCTCGGTATAAGGTTCATAAATCTTGGCATCTTTCGCAGAAAAAGCCTTGAACTCTGGTTTGGATTGACGGATTTCATTCAAATCCAAATCGCCCCATGCATAATAGAAATTATTCCTGGTAGAGAAGTGCATGTTCGGATCATCATCTTCTCCCAAATCCCGTACACCTGTTGGTTTGCAAATGGAATGATACTCTCGGGCTACATGGTTCGGAACGAAATCCATGATTACTTTCATACCTGCCTTGTGAGTACGCTCTATCAGCTGCTCCCACTCTTTCATTCTCATACTGACATTCACAGCCAAGTCTGGATCGATATCATAGTAGTCGGTAATAGCATATGGCGAACCTGCTTTTCCCTTCACTACCTCTGCATGCTGAGTAGGAATTCCATAAGAAGAGTAGTTTGTCTGAGTGGCATGACGAATCACACCCGTATACCAAATATGTGTAAATCCCATATCGTGGATGCGAGCCAGAACTTCATCTGAGAAATTATTCAGCTTTCCGCAACCATTTTCTTCGATGGTACCATTTTCCTTACAGGTTGTATTCTGGTTTCCGAAGAGTCGTGGGAGAACCTGGTATATAATAACTTTTTCCTTCATTTAGCGGCTTTACTAAAAAAAATGAAACGTTTTACCTTTCCAACAACGCCTTTGCTGAAAAGATAAAACGTTGAATAGTGTTATTGTTGATTAAGCAATACCATGAGCGGCAACATTCTTGTCGATGCGGCCAATCATACCCTGCAATGCCTTGCCAGGACCACACTCTGTGAAGTCATCAGCACCATCAGCAATCATAGCCTGTACAGATGAAGTCCAACGTACAGAGCTTGTAAGCTGTGCGATGAGGTTCTGCTGAATCTCAGCTGGATCAGTATGAGGCTTACCATCTACATTCTGGTAAACCGGGCACTTAGGAGCAGAGAATGTAGTCTTCTCGATAGCAGCCTGAAGTTCATCCTTAGCTGGCTGCATTAATGGAGAGTGGAAAGCACCACCAACCTTCAAAGGCAATGCACGCTTAGCACCAGCAGCCTTCAGCTTCTCGCAAGCAGCATTGATAGCATCTACGTTACCTGAGATAACGAGCTGACCAGGGCAGTTGTAGTTAGCAGCAACTACCACGTTGCCTTCTGTGCTCACCTCAGCGCAGACTTCCTCAACCTTCTCATCTGGCAAACCGATGATGGCAGCCATGGTACCAGGGTTAGCCTCGCAAGCCTTCTGCATAGCGTTGGCACGGGCAGCAACGAGTTTCAAACCATCCTCGAAAGCCATAGCACCGGCAGCAACCAATGCAGAGAACTCACCGAGAGAGTGACCAGCAACCATAGCTGGCTTGAATTCCTCACCCAGGCAAAGAGCAGAGATAACAGAATGGAGGAATACAGCAGGCTGGGTAACCTTGGTTTCCTTCAACTGATCGTCGGTACCGGCGAACATGATATCAGTAATCTTAAAGCCGAGAATCTCGTCGGCCTTATCAAAAAGTTCTTTTGCCAATGCGTTGTTATCGTAGAGATCCTTACCCATACCTACGAACTGAGAACCCTGTCCAGGGAAAACAAATGCTTTCATTTTATCCTTATATTTTTTAGTTTATAAATAATATTCTGTAATAAATATGAATTCTCTGAATTCGACTGCAAAGGTACAATAAAATTCTGAGAATCAGCAGAGAATATTAAAAAATAAAGTTATATATTCTAAATTACTACAAGAATGGTAAAAACTTTCCATTCTGAATGCGGAACAGGCATAAAAAAAATCCCTAATGCCTTTCGGCAAAAGGGATCTTTATATTAATTTGCTTTACAGTGCGAAAAATATCGTACTTCATACAAATTGATTGAGCTAGGATTATTCAGCTGCTGGAGCCTCTTCCTCAGCTGCAGCCTCAGCAGGTGCCTCAACTGGAGCCTCCTCAGCAGCAGGAGCTGCAACAGGAGCGTTCTCAGCAACAACGTTAACTGGAACCTTAACCTCAACCTCCTTGTGGTAGTGTACAGTAGCCTCGTACTCACCAACCTTCTTAGCATCCTTCATAGTGATGATCTTGCGATCAACCTCGATGCCCTTCTTAGCGAGTTCCTCAGCAACAGTTGCAGCGTTAACTGAGCCATAGAGCTGACCAGTAGCGCTCACCTTAGCAGCAATAGTAAGAACAATGCCCTCGAGAGCCTCGCCCTTCTTAACAGCCTCAGCCTTGATAGCCTCAAGCTTATGAGCCTGCTGCTTCAAATCCTCAGCCAACTGCTTCTTAGCAGATGGAGATGCGATAACAGCCTTACCTGTAGGAATAAGGAAGTTACGACCATAACCACTCTTTACATTTACGATATCGTTCTTATATCCAAGACCGATAATATCTTGCTTCAAAATAATTTCCATTCTTCTTTATCCTCCTTAAATTACTTCATCAAATCGGTTACGTAAGGAAGCAAAGCGATCTGGCGAGCACGCTTTACAGCCTGTGCTACACGGCGCTGATACTTCAAAGATGTACCTGTGATACGACGTGGAAGGATTTTACCCTGCTCGTTCAAGAACTTCTTCAAGAACTCTGGATCCTTGTAGTCGATGTACTTAATACCGCTCTTCTTGAAACGGCAATACTTCTTCTTCTTTGTGTCGATAGAAGGAGCAGTCAAATAACGGATTTCTGATTTCTGATCTGCCATGATTAAGCCTCCTCTTTTTTACCAAGCTTTGCACGACGCTTCTCTGCGTAAGCGGCAGCATACTTGTCAAGTTTAACAGTCATGTAACGAATTACTTTCTCGTCGCGGCGATAAGCTGTTTCGAGCTTAGCGATAACAGTTGGCTCAGCCTTGAACTCAACCAAGCTGTAGAAGCCTGATGTCTTCTTCTCGATGTTGTAAGCCAACTTCTTCAAACCCCAAGCCTCTTTGTTCAGAATCTCAGCACCATTATCGGTGAGTACCTTCTCGAACTTAGCGACCGTTTCCTTCATCTGTTCATCAGACAAAACGGGAGTCAAAATGAAAACGGTTTCGTATTGATTCATACTACTTTAAATGATTAAATATTAATATAAAAATTCTCGTGCAAACCGGAAAATGTGTGCGAAAACACTGCCTTTTCACGAATTGCGGTGCAAAATTACGACTTTTTCTTGAATTAACCAAATATTTTTCGTACTTTTGCACAAAATAATTGTTAATAGTATAAAAACAACCTCTAAACTGTAAAGAATATGGCAAAAATGAATAAGAAACTGATTAGTTTGCTCCATACCCTACCATCTATGGGCATGGCTTTCATTGTTTTAGGCGTCCTGCTGATGGTTGCCAGTTTTGCGTTTTCTATCAAGGGAAACAGCGCACTCTTCGCAGGTCTCTTTTTCATCCTGGCAGGAATAGCAGGATTTGTATATTCATTAAAAAAAGGATAAGCCGGTCACCGACTTATCCTTTTTAAATCTTTGAGAATCTTTTCCCAATTACAGAATCATTTAATCTTCGTTAGGAACTATCAGTTTGTATCCCTTACCATGGATATTGATGATTTCAATCTGAGGATCGTCCTTCAAATGCTTACGGAGTTTGGTGATATAAACATCCATTGAGCGTGCATTGAAGTAATTGTCATCAATCCAGATGGTCTTCAGAGCAAAATCGCGCTGCAGAATCTCATTAGAGTGAGCACAGAGCAAAGCAAGAAGTTCATTCTCCTTGGTGGTAAGCTTGGTCTGCTTTTCACCAATGGTAAGAAGCTGCTTCTGTGTATCGAAGGTAAAGTCACCAATGTGATACATGGTAGACTCCTTGCTCTTCTTGCCACGTACGCGGCGGAGAATAGCCTCTACACGGAATACCAATTCTTCCATAGAGAATGGCTTGGTGATATAATCATCAGCACCAATCTTGAAACCTTCAAGGATATCTTCCTTCAATGTCTTGGCAGTAAGGAAGATGATTGGGAGGTCGGCATTGGTCTGACGAATTTCCTGTGCCAGGGTGAAGCCGTCCTTCTTTGGCATCATCACGTCGAGTACTGCAATATCAAACTTGTTCTTATTAAATTCCTTATAACCTACCTCGCCATCAGGGCACAGAACTGTAGTAAATCCCTTTGCCTGCAAATATTCGCGAAGCAACATACCCAAATTTTCATCGTCCTCGCAAAGCAAGATTTTAATTTTCTCTTCCATATCTTTATCTTTTTAAATTATTAATATTCCTTATATTCTATTTCTGCAATTTTTAACTGTGAATCACCGGCAACTTGATGGTAAAGGTTGTACCCTTGCCCAATTCGCTGTCTACCTTGATTTCACCATCATGAAGATCTACTATCTTCTTGACATAAGCCAATCCCAGTCCGAATCCCTTCACATCATGGACATTGCCTGTATGTACACGATAGAACTTGTCGAATATCTTCTTCAGGTTTTCCTTCTTCATACCCAAGCCGGTATCCGTAATCGAGAGATACAGATGCTCTTCATCATTCCAGGTCTTCATCGTGATGTTAAGCGGTTCGTCCGGCTTACGGTATTTCACAGCATTGTCCATCAGATTGAAGATGACATTCTGGAAATGCACCTCGTCAACATAGAGTCCCGAATCGATGGCTTCGATATCGGTATAGACCTTACCACCTGTATGCTCAACGCGGAGCGAGAAGGAATTAGCAATATTCTCAACCATCTCGTTCAGATCGAGTTCTTTCTTCTTGAACACCGCCTTCTTGCGGTCGAACATACTCATCTGCAATACCTTTTCTACCAGGAAACGAAGACGCTTCGATTCATCGTTGATCACGTTACCCAGATGTTTCTGCATCTGTTCACTCTTTGCTACCGAGGTATCATTGAGCATCTGCGCTGCCAGACTGATACTGGCAATCGGCGTCTTCAGTTCGTGGGTCATATTATTAATGAAGTCGTTCTTTATCTCAGTATATCTCTTTTGTCTGAAGATAACCACAATGGTAAAGATGAAGGTAATCAGCAGTACCAGCGTGAAGATGACACTAGGAATCATGAAGCGCACACTGGAGAAGATATAGCTGTTCATATCCGGGAAATGCACCCTTACTACACCCATCTTAGACTGTGGGTCGTTGCGGAAGAGCACCTGTGAGTAGCTGTATTCCTCACCCTCGTCCGTATAGTCAGGACAGCGGTAAACCTCTCGTCCATCCTGGGTAGTCACGGTGAAATGATAAGGTATGTTGATACCATTATTCATCATCTCAGCCTTGAGATCCTGATCGAGCTGCTTGAAGTTGATTCTCTCCTTCAGCGGCTTGTCTGATGCCGAATAAAGGATAGAATATACCACCTCATCCAGCAACGCTTTCTGATAGACATAGCGGTTCTTCACGATTTCCTGAAGCGACTTCTGTGTTTCTGTCAGCGAATTCTTATCGCTACGCAGTATCATCGCCTTCGGCATATTGCCAGGATGTGTGGCATTTGTCTTCAACTCGAAAGTTGAATAAACTGCCGTTCCCTTGTTCTTATCTTTATTGGCCTTACGTTCTGTCTCGTTGACATTCTTTTCGAGATAGCGCAGAGTTTCATTAAGCTCCAAATTTCTTGAAGCTTGATACAGGGCTCTGTTGACCGACTCGTCAAACTGTTCCTTCTTCATGTTTACCATCTCCTGGATGTAACTGAGCTGCAAGTAAAGCAGCGTAAGGAACGAAAAGCCCATGATAATGGCTATGGTCCAAATCGTTTTCTTCTTCATGGGGGCAAAGATAAGAAATTTCTTAATCAGTTAACTTAAAATCGTTAATTAATTATTTACTCTTTCTAGTTTTTAACATTTTTCGGTATTTTTAGTTTCGTATATAAAACTATATTTTCATTTTCCATAAAAAAAAAGAGAGGAAGTATACATATCACATGCACACTTCCCCATATTGGTCATATCAACATAAAATTTTAATTTATATAAGAGAGATTTTTCTCTAACCTAACAATTGCTATTCAGCATCCTTCTCCAATTCTGCCTCATGATCCGCAATCAGCTTACTCTGAATGTCGGAAGGAACCAACTCGTAGCTGGCAAACTTGGTAGTGAATGAAGCACGTCCACCTGTCAATGAACTCAGAGAGATGGAATAGCTGGCAAGTTCCTTCAGAGGAATCTTGGCACTCAGCTTCTGATAACCAGCCTCGCTGTCCATACCCATAATGAGAGCACGACGTCCCTGAAGATCACTCATCACATCACCCATGAAATCAGCAGGCACATAAACCTCAAGATCATAGATAGGCTCCAGAATCTTCGGACCAGCCTGTTTGAAGGCATCGCTGAACGCATGGCGGGCAGCAAGCATGAACGAAAGTTCATTACTATCTACTGGGTGCATCTTACCATCATAAACGATGACACGTACATCACGTGCATAACTGCCCGTCAACGGACCATGTTCCATACAGTCCATAACACCCTTCAGAATAGCTGGCATAAAGCGGGCATCAATGGCACCACCAACCACAGAGTTGAGGAATACCAGTTTACCACCCCATGGCAAACTAACCTCTTCACGGCTCTTGATATTCATCTTGAACTCCTGACCGTTGAAGGTAAATGACGTAGGATCAGGCATACCTTCTGCGTATGGTTCAACAATGAGATGCACCTCACCAAACTGACCAGAGCCACCACTCTGTTTCTTATGGCGGTAGTCAGCACGAGCCTTCTTGGTAATAGTCTCACGATAAGGAATACGTGGCTCTTCGAAAGTCACATTGAGTTTTTCGTTGTTTTCCAGACGCCACTTCAGCGTGCGGAGATGGAACTCACCCTGTCCTCTTACGATTACCTGACGCAATTCCTTGCTCTGATCAACAATCCAAGTAGGGTCTTCCTGGCGCATCTTCAGGAGTGCAGCCATCAGTTTCTCTGTATCCTGAACATTGGCAGCCTTGATAGCACGTGAATACTTAGGATTAGGATATTTAATGAAGTCGAAACGCCACTCAGCCCCCTTACCATTAAGGGTATTGCCAGTCTTCACGTCCTTCATCTTCACGGTACAGCCAATATCACCGGCATTCAACTGCTCTACAGGCACACGGTTGGCACCCGCACAGGCATAAATCTGTCCGATACGCTCCTTGGAGCCACGATCAGCATTAGTCAGGTCGTCACCATTCTTGATAGAGCCGCTCATCACCTTGAAGTAGCTTACCTCACCGATATGAGGTTCCATACCAGTCTTGAAGAAGTAAACACTCTCAGGACCATTGCTGTCTGGCGTAATTTCCTCACCACGTGTATTATGCAGTTTCGGCATCTCGCTTACGAAAGGAACCACATTGCCCAGAAACTCCATCAGGCGGTGAACGCCCATCGACTTACCTGCACAAACGCAGAACACAGGGAAGATGCTACGGCTAACCAATCCCTTGCGGATGCCCTCGCGAAGTTCATCTTCTGTCAGACTCTCGCTCTCGAAGAACTTCTCCATCAGTCCCTCATCGTTCTCGGCTGCAGCCTCAACAAGAGCCGTATGAAGTTCCATGGCTTTCTCCATTTCTTCTTCTGGAATATCTTCAATAATAGGAGCACCGCCCTCAGGCTTCCAGGAATATTTTTTCATCAATAAGACGTCAATGAGAGCATTGAAGCCTGAACCGGTCTCGATAGGATATTGTATCTGCACACACTTAGAACCGTAAATGTCCTTCATGGTGGCTATGATATTATCAAAGTCGCACTTGTCTGAGTCGAGCTGGTTTACCAGGAAGATGACAGGTTTGCCCAACTTCTCTGTATAACGGAAGTTGTTCTGTGTACCTACTTCTGGACCATACTGACCATTAATAAGGATAACTGCCTGATCGGTAACATTGAGAGATGTAATGGCACCTCCCACGAAATCATCGCTACCTGGGCAATCTATAATGTTAAGCTTCTTGTTGTTCCACTCTACATGAAAAACTGTAGGGAACACAGAGTAGCCGTATTCCAACTCAACTGGGAAGTAGTCGCTCACCGTATTTTTCGCTTCTACAGAGCCTTTACGCTTGATAACGCCTGCTTCAAATAACATACTCTCGGCAAGTGTAGTCTTGCCGCTACCCGCACTGCCCAACAGCGCAATGTTTTTAATCTCATTTGTCTGATAAACTCTCATGACGCTTATAGATTTTTAAGGGTTATACTTAAATTTGCTAGTTGCAATCCACAGTCAAACCACCGGTTTTTCTGTTTCATGCTACTAAAGTACAAAAAAAATCGCACATTGCCAAAAGTTTTGGGCAAAAAACTTCTGTTTTTTAAAACATATTAGTACTTTTGCACTTTGTTTAGACATGTTTTTGTCTTTACACCTTATTATATATAGAAAAAGAAGTTCAGAAATATGGCAGGACTATACATACATATCCCCTTTTGTGAAAGCCGGTGCATCTACTGCGGTTTTTACAGTACCACCTCCCTCAAGTTAAGGGATGATTACACTGATGCTCTCTGCCGGGAGATGCAGATGCGCCCGGCAAAAGCCGCTCTCGGAAGCAATGAAACTATCGAAACCATCTATCTGGGCGGTGGAACCCCGAGTCAGCTCAACGGCTCCCAACTCAACCAGATTTTCTCTGCTATCAGAAAAAACTATACGCTAGCAGAGAATATGGAGATCACGATGGAATGCAATCCGGACGATGTAACCGGTGATTTCTGTGAGACGCTGAAGCAACTCCCCGTCAACAGAATCAGCATGGGAGCGCAGACCTTCAGCAATGAGCGCTTACACTTTCTGCATCGCCGTCATAACGCCAGAGAGGTAGAAGAAGCCGTCGACCGGCTCCGCAACATCGGCATCCGCAATATCAGTATCGACCTGATGTTCGGATTCCCCGAAGAATCTCTTTCCCAATGGATGAGCGATATCAGGCACGCCATACAGCTGGATGTGGAACACATATCTGCCTACAGTCTGATGTACGAAGAGGGAACTCCCCTCTACCATATGCTGAAACAGGGAAAGATTAGCGAAATAGATGAAGAAACCAGTCGCAAGATGTATGAAACCCTGATAGACCAGCTTACTAGAGCAGGCTACGAACATTATGAAATCAGCAATTTTGCCCGTCCGGGCTTCCGATCACGCCACAACAGCAGTTACTGGCACGAGGTACCATATATCGGAATAGGAGCAGCCGCCCACTCCTACAATAGGAAGCAGCGCAGCTGGAATATCGAAAATATCCAGACTTATATTCGAAGCATCGGCGATGGCATTCTGCCTTCTGAGAGTGAACAGCTAGATATTTCCACCCGATACAACGATCTGATAACAACCGCCTTGCGAACAAGCGACGGAATAAGCCTCATGAAGATGGAACAGGAATTCGGAAAAGAACTGGCAGACAGACTGCTCCAGGAAGCCCAGTCGCATATCAGCCGGGGGCTGATGAAAATAAAGAACGGCAGGCTCTCCCTCACTCGGGAAGGTCTTTACATATCGGATGATGTGATGAGTGATTTCATGATTATATAATGGTTTCAATAA